>JAFQRJ010000014.1 GCA_017410145.1 Tyzzerella sp. | reverse complement strand
TTAAGAGCTTCACTTGTGCTTCCCTCTACTACAACATCCCCGTTGTAGTTGTATGTGTTATTATCAATACCAAAATTAGAAAATGTGATATCCCACTGTGGCAACCAGTAATTGTTTTTAAGTGTAACAGATGATCCTTCCATTCCACAATATACACCAAATCTATTTCCAAGTTCTTCTCCTCGGTCCGTAACGATTATATAATCATTTTGATAAAGGACATTATTGAACCAAACACCAATCTTAATATCATCAACACCGTTTCCATCAGCGTCTACCAGTTCCGTACTAATTGTTAAATTAAACGTATGATTTACAAATTCTGTCATTCCTACATTAGCCGGGGTTATTTGCTTGATAAACAAATCTGATACACCTATCTTTGTCCACAACAAGTTCATATTTCCATCATCTTGTAGTGCGATGCGCAGACCATCCCATGTGTTGGCTTTTCCACCATACATAATCTGAAAACCTTTGCTTCCTGACAGAAGAATGTCACCTGAAAAGACGGTTTTGTTAAGAGTTTCACTTGTGCTTCCCTCTACTACAACATCCCCGTTGTAGTTGTATGTGTTATCATCAATACCAAAATCAATAAATGTAATTTTATTAAAGCTTTGATCTGGCTGTTGCGCTTCTTCAGACGAGGTTTCCGCCTCTGCCTGTTTCGTATACCAGTTTCCGAAAAACGTAGTTGCTACCATTACTACTGCACAAAGAAGTGCGAGTATTCTTTTTGTTTTACTTTTCATTTTATTAATCCCTCCTTCTGGATTATTGAATCACGATTAGAATGCCTTCACCTGCTGCCATATCAAGTATCAGTTCACTTGTATTTGCATCAGATGCTTTTGCCTTCTGAATCAATTGTAGGTTCTGCACTCCGTCAAATGTCAGTTTGACTTTCTGTGCTTGTTCAAAACTGTGGTTTACCACATAAAGTGCTGTTTTTCCCTGATAGTTAAAGCATCCTACCAAAGCATCGCCACTCACAGACTGTAACTCATTGAAGTTTCCGGACTTTATCACACAAGTGGTGAATTCCAAATCTTTCTTAGCCTGACCACCACTCGCGACAACTCCCTTATGCATAGAGTTCATCAGCACTTCATCTATCGCTTCTATATGTTTGTTAATTGTCTGTGCGTAATAATACCATTGAGTCTTATTACCCATAGCACCGATAATTCCGTTACATTCGTAGTCCCCTTCTTTGGTCATCGTGAACTGATACGGTTGCACCAACGGGAAATACTGTATTCCCTGCGCCCCAAATGCGAGACTGGTATTTACATTCCAGTTAAACTGTTCTTCATTCGGAAAATATGGTATTGTCACCTCAAATTCATTCCATCCGTCATTCCATTGTGAGCCAGCTTGAACAAATGCCCAGAACGGAAGGTTTCTCTCGTCGGCCGCCTTGCGGATGACATCCATATTATAGAAGTAGACTTCCATTTTACCTTCCCTAGTCTTGTCAAATGGGTACATATCCCACATAACCACTTTTGGCTGCAGAGTGTCACAGAACTCATTTACATAACGTTCGTAATTTACCCTTGTCTCCAGTTCAAAATTATAAATCGGCAACAAGTTGATATAACAAAGCTGGTCTAAATCCTGCTGTAAGATTTTTGATGCTCTCTCATATTTAGAAATCAGCCGACTTCCATCTGGGTCACAAAAGTAAGTAGCAGTCGGCTCATCCACCACATACATACCGCAAAATGCTTTGCGTTCTTTATAGGCTTCTATTTTCTGTGCCACAACTTCTGCTGTAATCGTTTGGGCCTCTTCGCCTTCCACAATGCTATTGTCGCTTACGAAAACTCCAACTCCGTACTTCTCACCAAGTGACAGGGTCTTTTCAACCAACTCCGGTTGCGTATGATAATCTGCTGCAGAACGTACTATCAGGTTAATACCTGCATCAGCTATCTTTTTAAAAATGTCATCTGTAAAATAATCTGGGAATCCTTCATAATCATGTGGATATGGTCCAAAGTAACCGGTAATCGGCATCACATTTTTCCCGCCGATAAATGGAATTGCGATGGCTCTTGATTTTTCCTGTCTCATCCCTTGTTGTCCTCCTAACTATTCAAGTACCAGCAAGATTCCTTCCCCTGCTGCCATATCTAATGTCAATGCCTTACCTTTCACATAGGATTCTTCTGCATTTTGAATCATCTTCACATTCTGTGAACCATCAAACGTTAAAGTAATCTTTTGTGCATGTTCCATACTGTAATTCACCACATATAGTGCTGTTTTTCCTTGATAGTTAAAGCATCCTACCATGGCATCACCAGTTACAGATTTTAATTGATTAAATGTACCATCCTTAATCTCACATGTTGTAAGAGACATATCTGCCTTTGCTTGTTCACCGGAAACAATAACTCCTTTATTTACAGAATTCATAAGTACCTCATCAATTGCTCCGATGTGTTTATTGATTTCCTGTGCATAATAGTACCATTGAGTCTTATTTCCTGCAGCGCCTATGATACCATTACGTTCAAAATCCCATTTACCGTCTTCGGCTAATGTAAACTGATATGGTTGCAACAGTGGAAAGTATTGAATTCCCTGTGCCCCAAATGCCAGGCTGGTATTTACATTCCAATTAAACTGAAATTCGTTTGGCCAGTACGGTGTTTTAGAAGGTAATTCCTCCCAACTGTCATTCCACTGCGCACCTGCTTGTATATATGCCCAGAATGGAATGTTTCTCTCTTCTGCAGTTCTTCGAATCAAATCCATATTGTAGAAGTATACTTTCATCTGACCTTTTCGATATTCATCAAATGGATAATAATCCCAGCAAAGCACTTTCGGTTGTAAAACATCACAATATTCCTTGATATATCTTTCATAACTTTCCCGATTTCTGCCAAGGTCGTTAATTGGAAATGCATTACAGTAGGTTAAGATATCCAATTTATTATGTAAGACATCAGCCAGTTGCTCATATTTTCCAATGAGTCTGCTACCATCACCCATTGAATAATAAGTGGCTTGTGGTTCATCTACCATGTACATTCCACAAAATGCATCATAATCAGAGTAATTTACAATCTCTTTTGCGACTTCTTCCACAGTGATTTCATCCTGCTCTGTCTTTCTAGTTACATTTCTGTCTGTTACAAACATTCCGACTCCGTACTTGCCTGCCAGTTCCAAACATTTCTCTATTGCTTTCGGTGCGTCTGCATAATCTGTAAAGGAGGACACAATCAAGTTAATCCCCACTTCTGAAATCATTTTGTAGTATTCATCTGTAATATAATTAGGAAATACATTTCCATCCACACTATACGCGTGCTGATAAGGTCCAACGTATCCTGTAATCGGCATGACATCCTGTCCGCCAAGGAAACTGGTGGATACGGCTCTCGTCCCTTCATTTTCCATCACCAGTGAATCTTTCTGCGGTCCTCTGGTCTTTGAGGCTGTACATCCCATGAGCATAATCCCACACATGAGAAGCGATAACAGAGTTTTCCACTTTTTATGTCTATTCTGCATTTTATTTCGCCTCACTTTCTTTTTTCTTTACACGTAAGATGAGTGCTGTAATTACAAGTGCACTCACACCTGCTCCGGCAGTTACCGGAATTAACAAGTACCGATTTGATCTTTCTTGTTTCTTGTCTGCATATATGCGTTCCAGTTCTTCCGGAGCGTTTCCTTCCGGAACCACAATCTTTCCACTTACATATTCAGTTTCAATAATCTTTGCATTCTCATCTAAATTTGTAATCTTCAAATTATCAATTGCAAAGTTGGCTGTCTGTGGTGCCCATATATGAAGATGTCCTGTCGGTGTTCCGCCCTTCAACTTGTATTGCAATACAGTCTGGAAGTTCTCTTCCTCTAACCATTTCATACCAATGGTCATAATACTATCGACCATTTTTACTTGCATAGAGAATGGCTTGCCTTCTGCAAATGGATTCTTTTCCAAGATCGCATGATTGGCCTCTCGATTACTGTTAGAGTATACCGTACCGTTTTCCAAAACTATAACTTCTGCTGAAATGTCCCATTTAGAAGTATCCCAATCTGCCTTTTCTCCGCCAAGTGTTACCATCAATTTATCAAATCCAAGTTTTTCTGCTGTTCCATCTTCCTTATATTCTTTTTCAACACCCACATAAGGTACGTCGAAAGTCATTTCGAAGTTGGAATACTGATAAAGAGTCCCGATGTATGCACAGCCCGTATTTACATGCATCAGCACCTGACTACCATTGTATTCTGTAACATATTGCCCCATCGGATCACCAAGCGCTGTCCACAGCATCTTTGCTGTAAGCTTTGAAATATCCATTGCTCCATCTTCAAAGTCTTCTGAGATGTTCGTATTTTCAGGTCTTGCATATTCATAATGCACTAACTCAATATTCGAAATTTCAGCTGCACATCCTCCTGTCTGCAAAAAACCAAAACGTCCTTCTCCGCTGACAGGAAGTGTTTCTGAGCACACTGTACTGCCATTGACAGTTAACTGTATCTTTTTATCTGTTGTGATTACTGCCTTTATGTTTGCCGCTTTATTTAAAGAAATGCCACAGCTTTTTGGTGCAACAATCACTTGCGCTGTTCCGTCTTCGTTATACACAGTAATTCCTGCTTTGATTCCTCCATCGCCTGTAAATGCCACTTCTATGTTTCCGGCATCTCCCGGTACTCCTTCAATACTAGTCATACCAAATGCCAAGATAAAGTTCTTTCCTTGTGGCAATTTGCTAAACTTTACTCTCGCAGACAACGAAACCAAAGTAGATGAAAGTTCTTCTATCTTCATCGGTGACTTTGCAATAAATCTAGTGTAATCTGTACTTTCTTCCGGAAATACTAACTTCTGTTCTTCTACTACAACATCTTTTTCCGGATTCGCCCAAGCAGAGGTTGTCAACGTTTCCCCATCTAATATGATTTCACTGTTACCTGCTTTTATCTCCATCGGAGTCAGGGCTGAAACGGACAGCAAAGCTGCCGCCAGCAGCACAGATGCAATTCGTTTTCCTCGTTTCATATCTTAAACACTCCTATGAATTATTTTATATTTGAAAGCCAACCTTTGAAGTATCCGTCAATTTTTTTCACAATTTCATCCCATGTTTCATCAGCTGTCACGCGGTCAGCCGCATTAGCTACACAGAATAATGGAAGGAATTTATAAGACGCATATGGAGTTGCACCACCATTGATAAAGATGTCATGTCTGTTCTTCATATATCGGCTAATACAGGTTTCTGCATTTTGGAATTCTTTGTCCATTTCAACTTCAAAGCCGTTCCAATCACTTCTGTCAATTTCACCTTCTGACAATTCCATAGGCAATGTGTAGTGTAAGTTATCCATGAAAATCTTGTATCCTTCATCAGAATAGAAGAACTTCAAGAATTCTTTTGCGCCATCTACCGCATCTGAGTAAGAAGGAATAAATAATGTCTGTTGTGGGTAGTTTACTGCAACCATTCCACGAGCTGCCTTTACAGTATCCCAATCAGCTGCTGAGATTTGTTTGCCATCAACCACATAACCATCACCAGATTGATATTCGCTGATATTTTTCTCTCCATCGTTTACGGAATCAATCGCTGAAATCAATTTACGAAGTAAGGTATCACTCTTTACAGTTGTTAATTTGTCAGTAATACTTGAAATAACAGGTGTTTTCATAACACCAAATTTGTCTACACTTCCCGTTCCTTCCATTTCGTTAGAAAGCCATGACCCATTTACCATCATACCAATTTCTTCATTCAAGAACTTTGTCTGCATAGTAATATGGTCTTGTGAGTTGGAACCTGGAAGAACGTATTCCGGTGTTATAAATTGCTCCATTGCCTTCAGCACTTGATAACGACCATCTTTTTTTAGCAAAACATCTTTGCTCGGGCTCTTTCCTGCCTCATCTTTGCATCCATAGAAACTGTTTCTGTAATAATCATATCCATCATATTGTGCATGCCATACTTCCTGAATGTAATCCCAATAAGACCCTGCATCATCCACGAAATGAGTAAGTGGTGCAATTCCATTTTCCAAGAGTTTATCACAGGCAGCTGTCAATTCATCTGTTGTACGCGGTGTTTCTGTGATACCTGCTTTCTCAAACAATGTCTTGTTGTAAACAATCGCAAGAGCTCCTCCACCCCATGTAAGTGAGTAGTAATGTCCGTCTGCTGCAATTTCACTCTCCAAATGGGAAGCATCAAACTTTTCTTTAATGGACTTTTTGTCTCCGTCTGCTGTGCTGTCCAGAACATCATCCAACGTTACTTTCATAGAAAGATCACTTACTTCACCACTCATATAGAGGTCAATGGTGTCTACATCTGGAAGCGGATAAGTTGCTGTTACGGCATTACTAGCCGCAGTTGCGTTGAAGTAAACATACCAATCGGATTGTTTTGCATTAAACGTTTTACACATTTCTTCCAAAAATTTCGTCCCCATACCGGAGTTCCAATAGCTAATTTCTACTTCTTTCCCTCCGTTATAGTCATCTTTCTTCTTGTCACCGCCTGTGCCACCACATGCTGCAAGTGACAATGTCATAACTGTTACTAAGAAAAATGCTGTTACTTTTTTCATATTTCTCATTTTCTTCCATCCTCCTTTTTCTATGCTTAACCCTTGATACCACCAAGAGAAACGTTTGTTGTGATTACTTTATTAAACGCTACGAACAATACAATCGCCGGAATCGATATGATTACACATGCTGCGAATAAGATGTCGAGCCTTGCTCTGTATATCATCTCTGTATTGAACTGATAGATACCAACCGGTAATGTCGGTATGTTTGGCAGGTATACCAGTGCACTTTCGTAGTTGTTCCAGGTTCCCAACCATCCGGTTAAGAACAATGCTCCGAAAATCGGTTTTGCCATCGGCATCATAACTTTTGAGTAAATGACAAAATCGTCCGCTCCGTCCATCATGGCTGCTTCCGCATAGGACCATGACATATTCTTAAAGCACGCTCTATAATATAAGAAATTCATAGAAAATCCACTAAGCGCGCAAAGGATGTGCGTATAACTGTCTACCATTCCAAGTGCTTTATAAATACGATAACTTGCTCCGCCTGTTCCATAAAGCGGCAAGGTAATCATAATCAAGATAATGACATATGGTAATTCATTGCCCGGGAATTTGTATTTCGTACAACAATAGGCAAAACTCATTGTCACAATCTGCTGTAATCCCACAGCACCTACGGAAAAATATATGCTGTTAAATAACATATCCCAGAAGTTTTTCCCATTTACTTCCAGTAGTGTAAAGACATCTAAGTAGTTCCTCCAGTGCCACTCTTTCGGCAAGGAGAACGGATTAATTACGATCTCCGTATGTGTCTTTGCACCGGCAACTACTGCCCACAACAGTACATACACATAACTGGCTGCTACAAGGAAGAAGATGAACGATACGAAAATATGTAATGCTATTTCTGCCTTGCTTTTTCGTCTGAAAGACTTTGGCAGTCTAAATTTTGGTACACTCATAAGCTCTCTCACCTCCCCTAGAATTCTACTTCTTCAAATGCTTTGTCTGTCCACTTGCGAATACCAAGGGAAATCGCAATGGCAATCACTGTGATAACAAGACCAACTGCCGACATGTAGTTGTATGCATTTGATGTATATTGATTACCGGACATATTTAAAAGTTGCAGATACATCCAGGCTGACAGTGTCATCGTTCCGTACATACCTTTGGTGAGTAAGAATACGGCACCGCTGGCTCCGAAAATACCACAGAACATGAGTACCATTTGAAGTGCAACGGTAGGCCACACCATCGGTACGGTAATTAGGGTAAATTCCTGCCACCAGTTCACACCATCAATCTGACCGGATTCCAAAACATCATTTGGAATTCTTGTAAAGGTTCCACCCCAGATAATCAAATCACCAGGAAAGCTAAGCCACATCATATGCAAAAGCACGACGGTATTTGCATAACGGCTGTCTGCCAGAAGTTCTGGTGGAGTCGCAAGATTTAACCAATCCTGTACCCATTCTGCTATAAATCCGTTGACACTGATGATTTTTTGGAAAATCATCGCTAATGCAACGCTGAAGATAATGCTTGGCAAGAAGAATAAGATTCGATAAACACCTGCCAGTGGTATCTTCTTATAGATAAAGTAAGAAACCAATACTTTAAATGGAAAGCTTACCAATACAATTGCAAATGTTAAAAATGTATTCCTAAAAGCGATACGAATATCCGAAGCCGGATTAGTTAGCTCATCCCAGAAACGAATGAAGTTGTCAAATGAAAGGACCCCATCTTTATTTGTAAAAGCCATAACAAAGGATGACAGGTTTGCAAATACGTAAAAGATTAACCAGTTGATAACCGGAAGTATACAGCAACAAATTACAAAGAGTACTCTACGTTTATTTATGGGTTTACCTTTTCTAAATACTTCCATATCGTTTTCTCCTTACCATGATGATACATCCTACAACACTACCAATTGCTATAACTGCTGAAGCTGCAATTTCAATATAGAGTGATGTGTCGATTGCGTTTGCCTCTACATCAACCGCTAAGTACTCATTGCCATCACCATCTTCCCACATCGCATACAAGGTAATACTTTCTGCAACTACGGTATCAAAGTTGAACGCTGTCTTGTCACTAAGATACCAACCTTTGAATGTATTGCCTTCTTTTGTCGGTTTTGTTGGCTCTGTTACGCGATAGCCATTCTTCGCCTCCGCAACCACTTCAAAAGTTTCTTCGCCTGTTACAAACTTCACTTTTGAGTTTTTCATACGTTTATATATATTTCCTTCCTCATCTTCCAATTGAAGGTATGCATAAACATAGTGCTCTTTTCCTTCATCCGTTAAGAGATAGAGATCTGTATCACCTTGAATACTGTATGTTCCTCTTGTGATAGTTCCATCTGCTTCCACTGATAATTGCTGTTCATCTTGTAAATTAATTAATTTGTCATTTTCTTTGCAGTAATATACTGCCTCACTGGTTGAATAATCCTCTATACCACCTTTATGCGAAAGCGGTACATCTGCTCTATTAAGCTGAATTCCCAAACTGTTTCCTTCTGAGTCGTAACATTTCACATTTTTGAAATCTGCAGTAACGCCGAAGTCCATTCCCTCTCCTAACCAGATAGAGTAGAAGGCAAAAGAAGGATCATATGCTCCTGACTGTGAAGTGAACGAAAACATCTCCATCTGTCCTTTTACCGTGCATTGAACAGTTCCCTCGAATCCATTCTCTTTCTTTTGGAAACAAATAAAATATTTACCGCCTTCTTGAAGAAGCGGTGTCACCCCTTGTCCTTTTTTGTACATCTTTAATTGCAAAAGACCTTTGTTATCCGCATGTGGATAAGCCACAGTCGGTGAATTAGACGCTATCAAGCCTTGTTGATAGGTATCATCCTGTGTAATGTTCTCGACTTCATATTCCATATAGACAACATCCGTCTTGGCCGGATATTTATTGCTAATTGCTATCGTGTCTGTATTATCAAATGAAAAGCTATATGTAGAATCAACCACCGGATGTACATTAAACAATTTGTTAATCTTATCCAATCGACTTGCACCCGGCGTATTCACACTAACTCCAAGGTCATTACCATTTTCATCGTAACAACGTACATGATTCAAAGTTGCTGAAACCACATCACTTTCCAAACCACCAATCCAAGTTCCATAGTACTTATATGCCTCCGATTTCGGAACTGACGTAGAACCGCCAAATAAAATCGGTGTTGCCTCGTCTCCCTTTAATTTTGCGGCTTGATATTCAAATCCCTTTTCAGTACGTTCAAAACGAAATACATAAGTATATCCTTCTTCGTATAATCTGCTTCCATTCTCCTCGCTTTCCACATACAATCTTCCCTTCTCTTCTGTATATGGGAAAGCCATCGTATTGTCGATAGTTCCGATGAATCCGCTCTGGATGGCTGTATTTTTCTCTACTTTCTCTACCGTATACATCAAAAAAACTTTGGAACCAATTTCTCCGGAAACAGGTTTTTCGTTACTCAGAAACAAATTGTATGTGTCTTTCAACGTAACTGCATACTCTTTGTCGCTGATTTTGATTTGCTCTTCCTCAGCATGTACTGGTATACTGCTACACAGAAACATTACACACAATAATGCACATATTCCTCTTAGTTTCCTTTTTGGGCTCATGCCTAATCCCTCCTTTTTATTGTTCTGCTTTTTGTGTCTTTTCTTTATTGTCCTATTCTAGATAAAACACTTCTCGCAAGTTCTCGTAATACTCTTGCTTTTCATGCCCTGCAAAACATGGTTTCGAATATTTCCACCACTCTTGCATAATCGGGCTGTTATCCATAAACTCCATATCTGCCTCATAATTTACACCCGTATATTCATAATAGGTAAACAATTGTGTTCCCCTAATTGAGATAGAATAATTATGAATGTTGCATTGTTTCAAAAGTTCCAGCAACTCTGGCCGAGGATTTGCGTGAAGTTCTATATAATCTTGCACTTTTTCCGGTTTTAAATCCGAATACATAATGAATCTTTTCATCGAATTATCACCTGCTTTACACTGCACAATAACCTGTTACGTAATATCCCAAGTTGTAACGTCTGTCGAGACGTCCGAAGCTTGCACATACAGGAATATCTGAATCTAATTCCAATGAATATTGTCCAAAAGGAATCTGGAATTCTTCTTCACAAATTGGTAAATCTGTTCTGATACAGATAACTCTCTCTGCCGGTACTGTTAAGTGAAGACCTTTCATTGGCTCCTTATCTTCAAAGTAAAGGTTTACAAGGATATGTGCATCCTCTGTATTCTTGTTTGTAATCATAAGAGCCTCATGTCCCGGAAGAGATGGGTCATCCCCATTTCCCGGTAAATCTCCATCGATAAACATATAGTGTTTATATCCTAAAACTGCTTCTGCCATTTTCTTTTCCTCCAATCTTATAAATCAAATCCTATAAATCCTTCATAAAGTAATCGCACATCTTCGGTGACAATGGACGACATCCGTTTTCTGTGATAACGAATCCTGTCTCAATACGTCCACCGTGTAAATCTGGATGTCCGAAGAAGCTTACGTCAACCATTACTGTCATACCTGGCACTAATACGAAGTCACCGTTTGGTCCAAAGAATGGAGATTCTGCTTCCATAAGTCCGATTGAGTGAGCGAATGGACATACGATATAATCTTTGAGTCCATGTTTTTCATAGTAAAGACGTCCTGGTACATCGATTTCACGTCCTGTCATACCTGGTTTCAACATATCTCTTGTCAAACGGAATGTTTCACGCATGTGGTTCAATAAGTCTTTTTGTTTTTGTGTATAAACACCGTTAACTGGGATAGTATCACCAAATGTTCCTGCGTATCCATTGAAACGTGGTGCGATACCAATCATAACGAGTTCGCCATCTTCCATCATTTTATTTGTTGCCGTAGGTACAACTGCTTTTGCACGTTCTCCGGAACCAACGATAGTAGAGTATGCAAAGCTTGTAGCACCATTTGCTCTACAGATTGCTTCACCTGCTGCTGCAACTTCAAATTCGTAAGCGCCCGGTTTGATTGCTGCCATCATCTTGTCATAAGCCAAATCACAAAGGTCTGTTGCTTTTTGAATCTGCTCTACTTCCCAGATTGATTTGTAAGCGCGAAGTGTTTCGTATTCATCTGTGATATCCACCATTTCTACACCTTCAAAGCCTGCAACGAAATCGTTGTATACTTGATGTGGAATTGTAGATGTTCCAACAAAACCGATTTTACTAAGTACAGTTCCTTCTGACTTCAGTTCTTCATCTAATTGTTTGAAGTTGATAATTGTTGCATTTGGATACTCTTCATCCGGTACCATAAATACTGGGAAGCAACGTACTTTTGTAATTGCTGAATTCATTTTTGCAAATGGTTCTGATTCCGGACCACCAAGTAGGATTGGTTCTCCTTCTACTGGGATAAGCACTGAACCTTTTTCAAACTGTCCACACCATCCTGTTAAATACCAGCCGTTTGCGATGTTTAATTCATCAAAGTAGATAAGAGCCGCATCTAATCCTTTTGCTCTTAAGATTTCACGTACTTGTTTGATTCTTTTTTCTGTTTCTTGCATGTTGTAATATGCCATAGCTTTAATCTCCTTTTTATGTATGTTTGTTTTTTATTTAAAATCATCATCCAATGGGAACATCGGTCTTCTAATCTTCTTCATGTTCATATCTTCCAAACGTTCCGTTGAACTTCCTGGCGTAAATGCCAGTATTGCCCGTTCTGCTTTTGCAGCAAGCTCCGGGAATAAGTATCCCAACTTCACAACCACGATTTTGAACGGACTATAATCCAAATCAATAGATTCGAAAATGTCCGGTCTACACATCGCTGCTCGGTTCTTTGTAACCACCACTGTCATGTCTCCACAATCCAGTGTTGCTGAAGGTCCGGCGTTTCCGCCTGTGTAAGAAACGATGTCACCTCTGTGTATCAGTTTACCGGTAAAGGTTGCCGTTTCACTGTTCTTATCCAAGCTACCACCAACCTGTATGGTAAGCTCATCTCCGATATTTGCCTGATAACATTTCTCACAAGCTGCTTCATCTGCAATTCCTGCAATTAAGACATTGGTTGCGCCAGCCTCTTGCAGTCGGTTAATCATATACGCATTATCTCCTGCTGCACCTGCTGTGGTATTGTCCCCGGAGTCTGAGAGGAAGACTTGGCTTTCCTCTGCTTCCATCGCCCTTCGAATTGCTTCCTCCGGTTCTACCGCTTCGATTAGAAACTTGAAGTCATGTCGCACCTTATAGAATTTGTCTGCAAGTATGTCGGCATACTGTTTTGCAACTTCTACATCCGTTGCATGTGTTACCACGATACTAGGTCCCATATACGGTTCGTCAATCCACGGTTGCCCATTGAATACTTGTACACTGAGCATGCCTGGTACTTCTCGTTCAAACTTTTCTGCCATCTCCATAATGCTTTTTAATGGCTCTAATGAGGTTTGCACAGCATCTCCACAAATCACTACATTTGCTCTTGCCATTTGTGGCTGTGGTAAGATATTTCTTTCAATACATGTAAGAAGCATCTGTGCCGCACGAATCTGTGTTTCTTTGTGGTCACAATGGGGAGCTGTTCGAAATCCCGTAATACAGTTGGCTAACTTCACGATTTCATCTGTATTGTCTGCATGGAAATCCATTGCCACTGAAATCGGAATATCATAACCAACCTTGTCTCGCACCATTTTTAATAAATAGGTGTCACCCGAACCGATTTCTTCCACGTACATTGCCCCATGCAAATATAACCATATACCGTCAATTCCATATTCCGGAATGGCATCCACCAGCTCGTTCGCCAGTCTCAGGAAGTCTTCCTTCACCACTGCACCGCCTGGCAAAGCATGGGCATAAATGGTTGGTACGATTTCGCATCCGTTCTCTTTAAAGAAATCTACCACGTAAATTTCCTCATACATTGCTTCGCCCACTGCATAGTCGAAATCTTCAAATTTTGTATATATTGGGGTGAGACTATTGCCTTCGCACTGCAATGAACCAATTACAATTTTCATGCTTTTTCCTCCTTTCATCTTTTTGCACAAACTTCGGCATTGTTCTTCTATCATAATTGTACTACTTATACATGGTCATTTCTGGTTGTATAACACCCGAAAAATGGTAATATTTCCACGATTTGCCCAAATTTTGTCAATTTTGTATACAATTTTTGGTAATTGCTATATAATTATAGATGTTGTACAATAGAACGGAGGAGGTCGACATGTTAGGTTTAGATTATAATGAACAGGTGACGCATGAATTGCGTAATATTCCGCTATCATTTCACCACATTGATGATAAGCATCCTTTTTATCAGATGCCACTGCACTGGCACCGCCCGTGCGAGATTGTACGTGTAATTAGTGGGGAATTGACGGTCTATATGAATGAGGACGAAGTGACCGCCGGTCCGAATGAGATTGTATTTGTGAATCAGGAAATTATTCATGGGTATTTCCCAAAAGACTGTGTGTATGAGGTAATTGATTTTGACGCAGATGAGATTTTGCTTCGCACATCCCTTTGCAAGGACATTTTACATACATTTACAAGTAACAAGATAAGCATTCTTCCATTTCATCCAACTAGAAATGCAGATTTGTATCGCATTACGAATCGCTTGTTTGCACTGGCTTCCATCCAGTCAAGCGAACAGGATTTACTGATTCTGAGTACGTTATTTGAACTATTAGGAACAATTTATGTAGATCACCACTACAGAGATAACACAAAAAGTTCTACGAATGTTAAGATGTTCAAGCCGCTCTTGGACTTTATTGAGAAATCGTACATGAACCCAATTACATTGGATGAGATGGCGCAGGTTTCCGGGATGGCAATTAATCGTTTTGCCTCATCATTCCGTGATTTCTTCCGTCAAACGCCGATTGAGTATCTGAATTCTTATCGTATGGAAAGAGCCTGCATTTTCTTGATTAATACGAACCTATCGATTACAGAGATTGCATATCAGTGCGGGTTTAACGATAGTTCTTATTTTGTGAAAGTGTTTAAGAAATATAAAAAAATGACCCCGAAGAAGTATCGGAGTCTAATAACAGATTCGGGGAAGTAGTATTATAAAAGCGTGAATTCACAAAGAATTCACGCTTCAGAGTGTAGACAAAGTTGTTGCTGGAGCACTAGCTCCAGCAACACTTTTCTTTTCTGATGAAATTTTTGGATACAAATGACAAAAATCTCCAAAAATGCTCAGTAAGATGGGTTTTTTCCTCCCTTATTTCCATGATT
>JAFQRJ010000013.1 GCA_017410145.1 Tyzzerella sp. | reverse complement strand
TTCATCCGGATGATGAAAGATATCAGGATATCGTTGGAAAGATGGTATTACTTCCATTAGTTAACAAGGAAATACCAATCGTTGCAGATAGCTACGTTGATAAGGAGTTTGGTACTGGTGCTGTTAAGATTACACCGGCACATGACCCGAATGACTTTGAGGTAGGTAAACGTCACAATTTACCGGAAATCAATGTAATGAATGATGATGCATCTATCAATGAACTTGGTGGAAAATATGCAGGTATGGATCGCTATGCAGCAAGAAAAGCAATCGTAGCTGATTTGGAGGAACAAGGATACCTTGTAAAAATCGAAGACCATACTCACAACGTTGGTACACATGACCGTTGTCATACAACTGTAGAACCATTAATCAAGCAACAATGGTTTGTGAAGATGGAAGAGCTTGCAAAACCGGCGATTAACGCAATTAAAACAGACGAATTGAAATTCGTTCCGGAACGTTTTGATAAAATTTATTTACATTGGTTAGAAAATATTCGTGACTGGTGTATTTCCAGACAAATCTGGTGGGGACACAGAATTCCAGCTTATTACTGTGATAAATGTGGGGAATTTGTAGTGGCAAGAGAAATGCCGAAGGTTTGTCCACACTGTGGAGGTACACATTTTACACAGGATGAAGATACTTTGGATACATGGTTTAGTTCGGCGTTGTGGCCATTTTCAACACTTGGCTGGCCGGAGCAAACAGAAGAGATGGATTACTTCTATCCGACAGACGTATTAGTAACCGGATACGACATTATTTTCTTCTGGGTAATCCGTATGGTATTTTCAGCTTACGCACACACAGGAAAATCACCATTCCATACCGTATTTATTCATGGTCTGGTACGTGACTCACAGGGACGTAAGATGAGTAAATCCTTAGGAAATGGTATTGACCCATTGGAAATTATCGAACAATACGGTGCAGACGCGCTTCGTATGACACTTGTTACAGGTAACGCGCCTGGTAATGATATGCGTTTCTATGATGAAAGAGTAGAGGCAAACAGAAACTTTGCAAATAAGGTGTGGAATGCTTCCCGTTTCATTATGATGAACATGGAAGGCAAGGAAGTTGTGACTCCGGATTACAGTGATTTGTCAAATGTTGATAAATGGGTATTATCAAAAATAAATACACTTGCAAAAGATGTTACAGAAAACATGGACAAGTTTGAACTTGGTATTGCACTTCAGAAAGTATATGATTTTATCTGGGATGAATTCTGTGATTGGTACATCGAGCTTGCAAAATATCCAATCTGGCATGCAGAGGAAGACCCGAAGGTGGCAAATGCAGCCCTTTGGACATTGAAAACTGTATTGGCAAATGGATTAAAATTCTTGCATCCATTTATGCCATTTGTATCAGAAGAAATCTACAGTGTATTAGTACCTGAAGAAGAATCATTGATGATGTCTACATGGCCACAGTACAAAGAGGAATGGAATTTTGCACAAGAGGAAACGCAAGTAGAGCGCATGAAGGAAATTATTCGTGGTGTACGTAACGTACGTGCAGAAATGAATGTTACACCAAGCCGCAAAGCGGGAGTTTTTGTAGTATGTGAAAATGAAACATTATGCAAAGGCTTTGAAAGAATGAAGGCATCAGCGGCTTCACTTATGAGCGCAAGTGAAATTGTGATTCAGGACACAAAAGAAGGAATTGCAGAAGATGCAGTTTCTGTAGTTGTGACAGATGCAGTTGTATATTTACCATTAGCTGAATTAGTAGATTTTGAAGCAGAAATCGAACGTCTCACAAAAGAAGAGGAGAGATTGACGAAAGAACTTGCTCGTGTAAACGGAATGCTGAGCAATGAAAGATTTATCAGCAAGGCTCCGGAAGCAAAAATCAACGAGGAAAAGGCGAAATTGGAAAAATATACACAGATGATGGAACAAGTAAGGGAAAGACTTGCAGGACTACGTAAGTAGCCTGTCTGTCGGCAATTTATTTGAGGTTAGAGTATGAAAAAAATTCAAATTAGCAAAGAAGATATCAAACAATATTTTCAGCAAAGAAAGCAGAGAAGACAGGCAATTCTCGAAAAACAGAGAAACAGTAAATTTGCCAAGGCAATGGCACCGATTTACTTGTGGATGAATCGCCTTTCGCTTATCTTACAATTTCTGTTAGCGGGGATTATTAACTTTACGATTGAAGCAATTTCCAGACACAGCATAGGAGAAGCATGGGAGTATCTGACCATGACGCCATGGCCGTTTCTCTTTAATACGTACATGATTTTTGTCACATATTTGCTCGTATATATTGTGAAAAGAAGAGTTTTCTTTCGAATTATTATCAGTGCATTTTGGCTTACTATAGGTTGCGTTAACGGGTACATGTTAAGTGTGCGTGTTACGCCATTTAATGCACAGGATTTAAAAGTTATTGATGATGCGTTATCTATGATTGATAAGTATTTTACCGGTCCGCAAGGCACCATGTTGATTATTGGAATTCTTGCAATACTGGCATGGCTTGTGTCTATGTGGAGAAGGGGAGGACAATATCAGGGTAAAATTTATCGCATTCCGGCAATTATTGTATGTGTGATAGCATTTGCTACCATGGGAAAAGTGACTGACTTTGCAATCGAAAAACGTGTGGTATCTGATTATTTTGGAAACATTGCATTTGCATACGAGGATTATGGTTTGCCATATTGCTTTACTGCAAGTATGTTTAATACCGGCATTGATAAACCGGATGAAAGGAAGTACGAGGAAGAAGAAATTCTTGCAATAACAGAGAATGGAAAGTTATTAGAGTCAAGTACCTCTCGGAAGGAAATGCCGAATATCATTTTGATTCAATTGGAGTCTTTCTTTGATTCGGATGAGGCGGAATTTTTTGAAACCTCACAGGACCCAATTCCTACCTTCCATTATTTGATGGAAAATTATTCGTCCGGATATTTCAAAGTACCGTCTGTAGGTGCCGGAACAGCAAATACAGAATTTGAAGTACTTACCGGTATGAGTATGCGTTATTTTGGACCTGGTGAGTATCCGTATAAAACGTATGTAAAGAAGGAAGGTCATGCAATTGAAAGTGTTGCTACTGCTTTGAAGGCATTTGGATATGGTGCGCATGCACTTCACAATAATGGTGGTAATTTCTACAGTCGTGCCGATGTGTTTAAGAATATGGGCTTTGACAGTTACACCAGCGAAGAATTTATGAATGTGCTCCAGTTTACAGAGAATGACTGGGCAAAGGATGACATTTTGACAGAGCATATTTTGAATGCTATGGATTCAACCGAGCAGCAGGATTTTGTATTTACAATTACGGTACAAGGTCATGGTGATTACCCGGAGGAAAAAGTTCTGGATAATCCGGTGATTCAAGTAACCGGAATTGAGGATGAAGGTCAGAAAAATGCCTGGGAATATTTTGTTAATATGTTGTATGAAACAGATTTGTTTATTGCAGATTTGATTTCAGAACTAGAGCAGAGGGGAGAGCCGAGCGTATTAATTCTTTATGGCGACCATCTTCCAACCATGGGACTTGAAGCAAGCGATTTGAAGAGCCGCTATCTGTTCAATACCAATTATGTTGTTTGGGACAATATTGGTTTAAAAGAAGAGGACCAGACCCTTGCCACATATCAGCTGATGGCAGAGGTGTTTAAGAAATTAGACCTTCACTCCGGAACAGTATTTAATTATCATCAGACAAGACGCCAGACTTCCGGATACTTGTCTGATTTGGAATTGTTACAATATGATATGTTATATGGTGACAGATATGTCTATGGCGGAAAAGCCAATGCACCGAAGGTAGATGACCATTTCCAAATGGGAATTCTGGATGTGTCACTCTTTAATATGGAGACAGACCCGAAGGGACATTATATTCTCTATGGTGAAAATATGACAAGGCACAGCAAGGTTTATATCAATGGGGAAAAACAGAGTACATCTTTTGTAAATGATACTCGTGTGGAACTGAAAAAATCAAAACTTTCAGAAGGAGATACGATTGTGGTCTGTCAAGTTGGCTCCAGCAGTCGAATTTTCCGTTCCTCTGCAGAATACAGGTACAACATGGGACAACTTGTGCCTGCTGAAAACTATGTAGAGCCGGTGGACCCGAATGTAGAGGAAGGAACGGATGCCCCGCAGGGAAATGGCACGACAGAAGGAGAAGATGCGACGGGAAATACGGTGCCGACAGAAAAAACGACACCATAGAAGCAGAGAAACCTCGAAAAATGCGCACGGTAGCGTATTGCATTTTTAAAAATCTGTGCGTATGATAGTTATGTTAGAGGGAGGAAACAAATGTTAAATTTTGAAGAAGAATTGAAAAAATTCAAACCTTGTCTTGAAGTAGAAGACATAGAGGAAGCAGTGTACCAAGAAGATTTGACAGATATGACAGATATCCTGAAAGAACTTCAGAGGAAATAAAAGAGTGATGGTGATTACGTGGAATATGCAAAGAAATTAATATACCTATCCAATCAATGGTATAATGACGGTTTGAAAAAAGCGAATATTCGAGACCTTTCCGGTGCTGTTATCTCTTTAAAGAAAAGCCTTCAGTACAATCGTGATAATATCGCATCTAGAAATCTGCTCGGTCTGGTTTACTATGGGCGAGGAGAGGTTTCAGAAGCTCTTGTAGAGTGGATTATTAGTAAGAATATCAGAAGTCGTGGAAATATTGCAAACTACTATATTAAGAAGGTGCAAGAATCTAAGACAGAGTTAGAGACAGTCGATCAGGCGGTGAAAAAATTTAATCAATGTTTGGTTTATTGCGGGCAAAATGGAGAGGATTTGGCAGCCATTCAGTTGAAAAAAGTAATCTCTGCCCATCCAACATTTTTGAAGGCCTACCAACTGTTGGCGCTCATCTATATGCAGACAGAGCAATATGCGAAAGCCAAACAACTGATTCGTAGGGCACATCGCTTGGACTCTACCAATGAGACAACCCTTCGTTATATGCATGAATTGACACAACTGTATAAAGACAAGGCGGCGAAGTTGAAAACGGAACGTGCACAAACCGTTTCCTACAACTTGGGAAATGAGACAATTATTCAGCCTGTTTCTGCAACTTTGAAAGATAATGCCACTATACTTACAGTACTAAACATCGTGATAGGACTTGTGGTAGGTGCGGCTGTCGTTGGTTTTCTGGCTGTACCAGCTATGAAAAAGAATATGACTGCAAAGACCAATAAGCAGATTATTGTGTATAGTGAGCAGATAGCTGCATTGGAGAGCGAGTTGGACCTTCAGACAAAGGAATTGGAGAAATATAAGGCTGAGAGCAAAGCAACAGAAGAGGAAAAAGCAATTGCCCAAAGCACGCAGGAAAGCTATGAGGC
Organism: Tyzzerella sp.; assembly: GCA_017410145.1. Classification (GTDB taxonomy): domain Bacteria; phylum Bacillota; class Clostridia; order Lachnospirales; family Lachnospiraceae; genus Faecalimonas. The sequence goes on along the minus strand of JAFQRJ010000013.1, from coordinate 23,921 downwards.
ATTGATTACTGCAATTGAACACTATAACAAGGAAGGGTACAGCAAAAGCAAATTAGCAGATGAATTACTTGCAATCAATGTAGCATCATTGGGTGCAACAGCCAAAACTCAATATGATGCAATGACAAAAGAAGTTTATACAGAGCAGTGCAAAGAATTGTACGAAAAAGCATCGGAAAGTTTTCCGGTTTTAAATTATACCAGAACCATTGAATGTTTGGAAAAGGTTATAAAGATGAATGAGCAATATGAGGATGGAGAGGCTCTTTACATGCTGATGGTAAGTTATCAGAAGAAAGATCAATCCGAGAAAGCGACAGGAATCTATAATCGAATTTTGGAGTTGTACCCAGATAAGGATGTTGCCAAAAAGGCAACCGAATTTATGAAACCGGCTGAAGATACATCACAGGGACAAACTACTCAGCCAACTGAATAAAGATTACGAAAGAGAACATGTAACGATAGGAACGTTATATGTTCTTTTTTGTCATAAGGGGGAGTTTTTATGAAATATGAAGTGCAGGAAAATTGTTTGACTATCTTTCTGCCAAATGAACTGGATCATCACAATGCAGAGGAAATTCGAAGAAAATCAGACCGCCTAATTGAAAAGCATCATATCAAATGTGTGATTTTTGATTTCGGGGAGACCAATTTCATGGATAGCTCCGGAATTGGAGTGATAATGGGACGATATCGCATGGTGAATTTACTTGGGGGAGAAGTATGGGCAGTCCATGCGAATGAAAGAATGAAAAAAATATTAGTGATGTCCGGAGTGACAAAAATTATTCAAATTTATGAGGAGGAACATGTATGAGAGACACAAATGAAATGGAATTAGTATTTGACAGCATATCTGTAAACGAGGGATTTGCAAGAGTTGCAGTGGCAGCATTTATGACACAATTAAATCCAACTTTGGAGGAAGTGGCAGATGTAAAAACGGCAGTATCGGAAGCAGTTACAAATGCGATTATTCATGGATATGAAAAAGAGGTTAAGAAAATCCGTATTCACTGCCAGTTGAAGGAACAGGTGATTTACATAGAAGTCGAAGATTATGGAAAGGGAATTGAAAATGTGAAGCAGGCTATGGAGCCGATGTATACGTCAAAACCGGAATTGGAACGCTCCGGTATGGGATTCTCTTTCATGGAGGCTTTTATGGATGAGATTTCGGTTGTATCAGAACCGGGCAAAGGAACTCTTGTAAAAATGCAGAGAAAAATAGGAAAAGGAAGGGAATTATGGACCACACAATCGCTTTGATTCGGAAGTCGCACGACGGGGATGAAAAGGCGAGGATACAGTTGGTGGAAGAAAATGTAGGCTTAATTTGGTGTGTGGTAAAAAGATTTTACGGGCGTGGCGTAGAGCCGGATGATTTGTTTCAAATAGGTAGTATCGGACTACTTAAGGCCATTGATAAATTTGACCTATCCTTTGAAGTGAAATTTTCCACCTACGCAGTACCTATGATTTCCGGAGAAATTAAACGATTTTTAAGGGATGATGGAATGATTAAGGTGAGTCGTTCCTTAAAAGAACTTTCTTATAAAGCACAAGTACTTCGTGAGAAGATGCAAGAGCAATTGCTGCGTGAACCCACACTGGAAGAACTGGCGCAGGAATTGGATGTTGAGAAAGAAGATTTGGTTATGGCATTAGATTCAGCAAATGAGGTTGAGTCACTTTATAAACCAGTTTATCAAAAGGACGGAAATGAAATTGCCCTTATGGACAAGTTAGAGGAACGGGAGGAACAAGAGGAAAAGATTATCAATCGTATGCTTTTAAAACAATTGTTGGAAGGTTTAGAGAAGGAGGAAAGACAGCTGATCTATCTGCGTTATTTCGCAAATAAAACGCAGACAGAAGTGGGAAAGAAGCTTGGAATTTCGCAAGTACAAGTTTCAAGAATGGAAAAGAAAATATTGAGAACTCTGCGAGGGAAAATAGATGTATCTTTTGAAAAAAAATAGACATACTATTTTTGGAAGGAAGGTGGAGTTTATGGAAAAAGCAAAGAAAAGAGTCCGCGTATGTTTGCTATGTGTTGTCATTATAGCAGTCGTTATGGGGATTCTTTATTATTATCATGAAATGAACGAAGACGGACTGCAGGCGGAGGGGACACTGGTCAAGGCAGAACTTGAAAGATGGACTACGCTATGTCAGTAAGCAATAATATATTATATATCAAGGGCGACCAAAGCGTTGAGGTCACAAAACGGGATGTTACCCTGGGCGATTTGGTCACGATGGAATGCAGCCAGCAAAATGTTGTTTCAAAATTGAAGACAATCAAGGTGATGAAAATACCGGAAAAAGGGCAGCATAGATTTGTGGTGTCCATCTTAAAAATCATTGAGTTGATTCACAAAGAGTATCCCAATCTGGAAGTTCAAAGTTATGGTTCGCCGGACATAATTGTAACCTATGAAAATCAGCAACAGAACAACAGATTATGGCAAATTTGCAAAATTGCGTTTGTAACTTTGACTACATTTCTAGGTTCTGCCTTTGCAATTATCACTTTCAATAACGATTCCGGAGTACCTGAAATATTTGACAATATATATGAACTTATCATCGGAACTACGCAAAAGAGTTTTCCAATATTAGAGCTCGGTTATAGTGTTGGTCTTGTGGTTGGAATATTAGTGTTTTTCAATCATTTTGGAAAGAAAAAAATTTCTGTAGACCCAACTCCAATTGAGGTGGAAATGCGATTGTATGAAAATGATATACAGACAACCGTTATAGCAGAGTATGCAAGAAAGGGGCAAGAACTGGATGTTGGTGAAACAAATACTACTGACAATCATCGGACTTAGTTCGGGAATTCTTGTTGCAGGTGGACTGTTTGGTTTTATTGTAAGTCTTGGAGTTATCTCCGATTTCGCTGACCGTACGCATTCGGGAAATAGAATCAGGTTGTATGAAAGGGCACTTGCGCTGGGCGGAAGTCTGGGAAATGTAATTGATTTATTTGGGATACCAATGCCTGTTGGCAGATGGTTGCTTGCTGTGTTTGGAATCTTCGCAGGAGTTTTTGTTGGCGGCTGGGCTATGGCATTGGCAGAAACATTAAATGTATTCCCGATTTTTATGAGACGTGCCAAACTCGTAGGCTGTATTCCGTATATTATTTTGAGTATTGCCATTGGAAAGGGAATAGGTTCTTTGATCTACTTCTGGTTTGGCTGGTAGAAAGGAAAAATTATGAATAAAGAAAAGCAAGAACAATATAAAGCATATGTGGAAAAGAAAACACCAAAGAATAACGTGTATTTTAATATGATAAAGGCATTTATTACAGGTGGACTGATTTGTGTGGTGGGTCAGTTTATCTTGAATTTTTGCAAAGGACAGGGGTTGTCTGAGGATATTGCAGGCTCCTGGACTTCGCTCATTTTGGTGCTTTTGAGTGTTATACTAACAGGATTTAATATTTACCCACGCATTGCCCAGTGGGGTGGCGCAGGAGCTTTGGTGCCGATAACGGGATTTGCAAATTCGGTTGCGGCGCCTGCTATTGAGTATCAGAAAGAAGGGCAGGTCTTTGGTATTGGCTGCAAGATATTTACCATTGCAGGACCGGTTCTCTTATATGGAATTTTCACCAGTTGGGTATTGGGTGTACTTTACTGGATAACGACGATGTTTTAAGAGGTGAAGCTTATGTTAAAAGGAAAGCAGAGTATTTTATTTGATGATGCTCCCTATATCATCAGTAGCGGAAGTATTGTAGGAAAAAAAGAAGGCGAAGGACCACTTGGGAATTTGTTTGACAAGGTGGAAGAAGATAATTTGTTGGGACAGGAAACCTGGGAAGAAGCGGAAAGTGAGATGCAAAAAGAGGCGTGCCTGATGGCGCTGGGAAAAGCCAAAGTGCAGCCTGAGGACGTGCGTTATCTGTTTGGCGGAGATTTGCTTAGGCAGGGAATTGCTACGTCTATGGGACTGGAAGAACTGCATATTCCACTGTTTGGTTTGTATGGGGCGTGCTCTACTTCGGGTGAAGCTTTGGCGCTTAGCTCTATGAGTGTGGCAGCAGGTTATGGTGATTATATTCTGGCGGTCACTTCCAGTCATTTTGGAAGTGCGGAAAAAGAGTTTCGTTTTCCATTAGCCTATGCCAATCAACGCCCCTTAAGTTCCCAATGGACAGTGACGGGCAGTGGAGCTTTTCTTGTTGGTAAGCAGACGAGTCATGTGCGGGTAGCCGGGGTCACTGTCGGAAAGATTGTAGATTATGGGCTTAAGGATTCACAAAACATGGGAGCATGTATGGCACCTGCCGCCTGTGACACCATTTGCAGAAATTTAGAAGACTTAAAGTATCAGCCTTCTGATTACGACCGCATTTTCACAGGAGATTTAGGGTATGTAGGACAAAGTATCTTGTTTGACTTAATGCGTAAGAAAGGCGTGGATATCAAACCCAACCATGCAGATTGCGGCATGATTATTTTCGATCAGCAGACCCAGGGAACCAACGCGGGGGGAAGTGGCTGTGGTTGTGCAGCTACAACCTTATCGGCATATATTTTGCCGAAAATCGAATCTGGTGAGTGGAAACGGGTATTATTTGTTCCCACAGGGGCACTTATGTCTACGGTAAGCTATAATGAGGGACAAAGCGTTCCGGGAATTGCACATGGAATTGTGTTAGAACACTGTTAGGAGGAGAAACGATGGATTATTTACATGCATTTTGGGTAGGCGGACTAATCTGTGCACTGGTGCAAATTTTGTTGGACCGTACAAAAATGATGCCGGGCCGCGTGATGGTATTGTTGGTGTGTACGGGAGCAATTCTTGCTTTTATAGGCGTGTATGAACCCTTTGCAAAATTTGCAGGAGCAGGAGCCAGTGTACCACTTTTGGGATTTGGAAAGGTTCTATGGGAAGGTGTGAAAGAGGCCGTAGATAAGGAAGGTTTTTTAGGAACATTTATGGGTGGTTTCAAAGCTGGGGCAGTTGGAACCTCAGCAGCACTGATTTTTGGATATATTGCTTCGCTCATTTTTGAGCCAAAAATGAAAAAGTAAAATCTGTGTAAAATTATAAAGATGCTGTGTTAAATCTTGGCAAACTCGGTTGACTTATTGTTTTTTCTGTGTTGATAATGGGAAATGTAAGGAAAAATGTAAGAAAAATTGTAAGAACAACTTAGGAGGAAAACATTATGGGTTATGAACAATTGTTTCTGTTTGCCGGTGGATTGGGTATGTTTATCTACGGTATGCAGATAATGTCACAAGGTCTTGAAAATGCGGCTGGAAACAGGATGAAATCACTTCTTGAAGTGTTGACAAAGAATAAATTAATGGGTGTTGCACTGGGTGCACTGATTACTGCAGTCATTCAAAGTTCATCGGCAACAACCGTCATGGTAGTTGGTTTTGTAAATGCAGGAATTATGAATTTGACACAGGCCATGGGAGTTATCATGGGTGCGAATATCGGTACAACCATTACAGGATGGATTGTATCTATGGGAGAATGGGCATCCTTCCTGAAACCATCCACACTGGCTCCAATCGCAATTGCAATTGGTGTAGTAGTCATGATGGTAGGAAAAAGACGTGCCACAAAGGATGTGGCAAGCATCGTGGTTGGTTTTGGTCTTTTGTTCGTAGGTATCGATAACATGTCAGGTGCCATGTCCGGTTTGAAAGAAGTGCCTGCCTTTACGAACTTGTTTGTAAGTTTAGGAAGCAATCCTATTTTGGGTATATTAGTAGGGGCAGGTGTGACTGCAATTATTCAAAGTTCATCCGCATCCGTTGGTATTTTGCAAAGCTTGGCAGTGGCAGGACTGATTCCATTTAATTCCGCTGTATATATTATCATGGGTCAAAACATCGGTACTTGTGTAACAGCCATGCTTTCTAGTATGGGAGCAAAGAAAAATGCGAAGACAGCGGCACTTATGCACTTGTTATTTAACATTATAGGTACAGTTATCTTTAGCGTTGCAGCGATTGCATTCTTCAAACTTGTCAACCCTACCTGGGGAAGGGGCATGATTACAGCAACTCAGATTAGTACGGTGCATACAGCATTTAATATTGCCACAACAGTATTGCTGTTCCCATTCTCGAATCTCATTATTAAATTGGCAAAGAAGATTGGTGGAATTAAGAAAGAAGAAGAAAATGATACCTTACTGTCATTGGACGACAGAATGTTAAACACACCGACTATCGCAATGCAGGCGACCCTCTCGGAAGTTGGTCATATGGGCGCAAAAGTGAAAGATACGTTAGAGGTTACAAAACAAGTACTGTTTACAAAGAACAAGAACGACATTGAACTGATAAAAGAGGACGAGGATATTGTGGATCAATATTGCTCGGGTATTATGGATTTTGCATTGAAAATTACAGGTTTACAGATTAGCGATAGAGAGCATCAGCACGTAGCACGTTTGGTTCAGGTGCTCTCTGATATGGAACGAATCAGTGACTATTGCGAAAACATTTCCGAGTTTGCAGAGACAATGACAGACAGAAAATTGGCGTTTTCAGAGGTTGGAGAAGCAGGATTAAAGGAAATGCTTGATGTATGTGTAGATAGTTTTCGTTATGCAATTGATGCGTTTATAGAAGAAGACAAGGAAAAAGCATTGCTCGCTATTGAGAAGGAACGAGAAGCTGACAGATTGGAAATTGAACTTCGCTCAAAACACATCAAACGCCTGACAAAACAGGAATGCAACACAGAAACCGGTATTGTATTCTTAGATACACTTGTATGTTTGGAACGTATTTCAGACCATGCAAGAAATATTGCCGAAGAAGTGTTGGAACATATGTTATAGAATATGAAAAATAAAGTGTCAGTACAATAAGTTACCGTACTGACACTTTTATTTACATTTAGGGCTATTCTTCAATAACGTGAATCTCCAGATAGTCAAACTCTATGGAGTCTACAAAATTATCCTGATAAAATCTGGCCTTGTCATGTTTCTTGAAATCTGCAATGGTAGAATCCAGCCAGATTGGTTTGCTTAAGTCAAATTCATGGCAGATTTCATCCAGTGCATGAAAAATCTTGTGCGTTCTTGTATCATTTGAATCATCGCAAATCACAGTATCTTTTAACATTCGATTGTCTTTAAAAACTTTTCCCCATAAACGAAACATAAGCCGATTCCTTTCTCTGATTACAACTATGTAGATAGTATACACCAGGACAGAGAATTCTTTCAATAAAATAAATAAATGGGTTGATTTTTTAAAATACCTGTGCTAGACTACACAGGTGACAAGACAGATGTAAAACAAAAAGTTGACAGCAAGAGAGGGATAAAAATGAATACGTTAAAAAAATTAGCAAATCGAATTTTTGTAGATGGTCTGGCAGGAATGGCACACGGACTTTTTGCAACCTTAATTATTGGTACTATTATTCAGCAAATTGGAACTCTGATTGGTGGAAACATCGGAGATTTGATTTTTGTAGTTGGTAAGGTCGCAGCAGCACTGACCGGTGCAGGCATTGGTGTTGGTGTTGCTTATAAATTCAAGGAAGGGTCCTTAGTTGTATTATCAGCGGCAACAGCAGGTATGGTAGGTGCATTTGCCAGCAAGATATTAGCAGGGGCAGTGCTAGTAGACGGAGCCATGGTTTTTGCAGGACCTGGTGAGCCACTTGGTGCATTCTTGGCAGCATACATAGGAATTGAAGTCGGACATTTGGTGGCAGGCAAAACGAAAGTTGATATTATCGTAACACCACTTGTAACAATTGGTGCCGGTTCTGTAGTCGGACTCATTCTTGGACCACCGATTTCCAAGTTTATGCTAATGCTTGGTGAAATGATTAACTGGGGAACAGAGCAACAGCCATTCTTAATGGGAATTATTGTATCTGTATTGATGGGTATGATTTTAACACTTCCAATCAGCTCTGCCGCCCTTGGTGTTATTTTAAATCTTTCCGGACTTGCAGCAGGTGCCGCAACCGTTGGATGCTGCTGTAACATGGTTGGATTTGCTGTAGCAAGTTATCGTGAAAATAAAGTGGGCGGACTTTTGGCGCAGGGTATCGGAACGTCTATGCTTCAGGTTCCGAATATTGTAAAGAAACCAATTATCTGGCTTCCGGCTATTTTGTCCAGCGCAATTTTAGGACCTGTAGGAACCATGCTTTTGGGTATGACCAATAATGCAACCGGTTCCGGTATGGGAACAGCTGGATTAGTTGGACAGATTATGACCTATCAGACCATGGTCGCTACAGAAGCGCCAATGCTTGTACTTGGTAAAATTCTATTGATTCAGATTGTTTTACCGGCACTTGTTACACTTCTTATCTCAGAATTTATGAGAAAGAAAGGCTGGATTAAGTACGGCGATATGAAATTGGAGTTGTAATTTAAGAATGTAGTTAGAAAGGTGAACCCTTTGTAGGGTTCACTTTTTGTGTATTTTAACATAGTTTTAACAAAAGTGGACTCTTGCTATAGAGCTCTAAACAGTTTATACTATTAAAAGATATGTATTCAGATAAAAGATACAGATGGAGAAATAAGAATGATTTATTGTGTAGAAGATGATAGCAATATCCGAGAATTAGTTGTATATACATTGAATGCAACGGGAATGAATGCCCGTGGATTTGGTGATGGGAAAAGTTTTATGGAGGCATTGGCAAATGAGATGCCGGAGCTTGTGCTCTTAGATATTATGCTTCCCGGAGAAGATGGACTTCATATTTTGAAGAAGTTGAAAGAATCATCCAAAACAAAACAGATTCCAGTTATAATGGTGACGGCAAAAGGAAATGAGTACGATAAGGTCATTGGATTGGATGCGGGAGCTGATGATTATGTGGCAAAACCATTTGGAATGATGGAGTTGGTTTCACGAATCAAGGCAGTGCTTCGCAGAACCAAACAGAATCAGGAAATTGAAGAGTATATCATTGGAAACATTAGAATGGATTTGAAATGCCATGAAGTGTTCGTAGATGATCAATTGGTGACACTTACATACAAGGAGTTTGAACTGTTGCGTAAATTGATGAAGTATAGAAAAACAGTTCTGACTCGTGACAGACTGTTAGAAGAAATCTGGGGATATGAGTTTACCGGTGAGACTAGAACAGTAGATGTGCATATTCGAACACTGAGACAAAAATTAGGAAGCGCGGGCGATTTAATAGAAACAGTTCGCGGCGTTGGATATCGTATGGGAGAAAACTATGGGGAATGATTTTATTAGCCGTGTAGAAGATGAAGAAATTGTAAAACTGAGAAAAGAGTTTTCGGCAAATGTGTCGCATGAGTTAAAAACCCCGCTCACATCCATTTCCGGGTATGCAGAGATTATGAAAAGCGGTATGGTAAATCGTGAGGACATGATTGTATTTTCTGAACGTATATACAAAGAAGCGAGCCGGATGATTGCGCTGATCGATGATATTATTAAATTGTCCAAGCTAGATGAGGATAGCGTGGAAGTAGAACATGAGGATGTGGATTTGTATGAATTGGCCGGTGATATTGTGGAACGGCTTGCAATGTCTGCAAGAAAACGAAGTGTTTGTGTAGAACTTAGCGGTGAGCCGGTAGTGTTATACGGAGTAAAACAGGTATTGGATGAAATGATATTTAATCTCTGTGAGAATGCCATTAAGTACAATGTGCCGGGAGGAAAGGTAAAACTCTGGGTGGGACAAACACCAGAGGGCGTCAAAATCATTGTGGAAGATACTGGAATTGGTATTCCGAAAGATCAACAGGAGAGAGTTTTTGAACGGTTCTATCGTGTGGACAAGAGTCATTCCAGGGAGACCGGTGGTACCGGTCTTGGATTATCTATTGTAAAGCATGGGGCAATGCTCCACCATGCGCAAATCAAGGTAGATAGTGAGATTGGAAAAGGGACGAAGATGGAAGTAATCTTCTAAAACCTTTCTAAAAGTTTTGTGAAATGTATGACAAGTAACTCTTTTCTATGGTATACTATCGGTAGGAAGGGGAGAACTTGAATGTTAGATGCAATTAAAACTTACGAGGATGTGGATAGTTGGAAGACCATTATGTTCCTCTATAATGCAGCACTTAAAGAAGTTGGAACTAAGTTAGAGATACTAAACGATGAATTCCAACATGTACATAGATATAATCCGATTGAACACATTAAGACAAGAATCAAGACGCCGGAAAGTATCGTGAAAAAGTTAAAACGATATGGGTACGAGACATCTGTTGAGAATATGGTAAAGCATATTAATGATATTGCAGGTGTCAGATTAATTTGTTCCTTTACTTCAGATATCTACAGGTTAGCTGAAATGATTGGAAATCAAAGTGACTTGGAAGTCATTTCAATCAAAGACTATATTAAACAACCAAAGGAAAGTGGATATAAAAGCTTTCATATGATTGTAGCTGTTCCGGTATTTCTATCAGACAGTGTGGTACAGACGAAGGTTGAAATTCAGATTCGTACCATTGCGATGGACTTTTGGGCTAGTTTGGAGCACAAGATTTATTATAAATTAGAGGACCATGTGCCGGAATATATCAGTGAAGATTTGAGAGAATGTGCAGATATGGTTGCTGCACTGGATGAAAAAATGTTGTTAATCAATGAGGCGATTCAGAAGTGTCTGGATTCGGTGGAGGAAGAATAGGCAGTATGTGGAGTGTTAATCCTAGCTGCAGGAGTGGGAGTTTCAAAGACTGTTTCGGTGTCAAACACTGTAAACGGCAAGGAACTCCCTATTTATTCTGTGGAGACAGAGGAGAAGAAAGTGGCACTCTCGTTTGAAATTGCTACCGTTGACAAAAAGTATAAAGAGTTATAAAATAAAAGAAAAAGTATAAAGAGTTATAAAGAATTATAAAGAAAAACAAAAAGTATAAAGAGTTATAAAACTAAAAACATAAAAGGAGTGGTAATATGCAGAATCCATTTACAACCACATTTAGTAAAGCGCCAGAGTATACTTATATCGCTACAAATAAGACAGACGAGATTTTGGAAAATTTTAGCTACGAGAATCCTTCTGAATCTGTATATAAGATTACAGGTGTGCGAGGGTCGGGGAAAACCGTTATTCTTGCTAAAATAGAGGAAGAATTGAGAAGTGAGTTCAATAAAGAAAAAGGTTGGTTAGTTTTTGATTTAAATCCTGCGAGAGATATGTTGGGACAAGTGGCGGCGATGCTTCATAAAGAGGGCTTTGGTAAGAGTGATACAAAGAATCGCAGTTTGAATATTTCAGCAACTGTGTTTGGGACAGGAGGAGGTCTTGGATATGCTTCCGAGCAAGAGAATGATTTCTTTGATATAGGTGTTGAAATAGAGTCAATGCTTCAGCAAGCGAAAGAGAAGGGCAAGAAGATACTTGTAGGAATTGATGAAGTGTCAAAGACAACGGAAATGATAAAGTTTACTTCTGAGTACGGAAGATGGCTTAGAGCAAACTATCCGGTATATCTCGTGTGTACAGGCCTTTATGAAAATATACAGGAAGTCAGTAATGTTAAGAATCTTACCTTTTTCAGGAGAGCAACAACGATAAAGACGGAACCGCTTAATATGGCGAGAATGACTGAAATGTATAAGCAAAAACTCAACATTGAACATGAAGAAGCACTGGACATGGCAAAATGTACGAAGGGATATGCTTATGCTTTTCAAAAACTGGGTGCACTATATTTTAAAAAGAATAGTGACGAGAGATTAGAACATCTTATACCAGAACTCAAGGCAGAATTATTTGCATATTCTTACGAAAAGATATGGGAAGAAATGACAGAAGCAGATAGATTTTTGGTAGGCCTTCTTCTAGATAAGGAAGAATATAAGCGAGAAGAAGTACTTAAACTTATGGGAGCACGTTCGGGAAATTACTCTATGTATAGAGATAGACTGCTAAAAAGAGGCATTTTGGAAGGAAGACAGGCGTACATTTCATTAGCATTACCTTTTTTTGCGGATTATGTAAAAGAATATTGTTAGGACAAAAAATGTAATTAACTAGAAAGTCTCTTTCATATACTTATACGAAACCATATTTGGAGTAAGTATATGACGGAGAAACTGAAACAGAAATTAAAGATGTGGGCAGTATGTGGAGTGTTAATTCTAGCTGCAGGAGTGGGAGTTTCAAAGACTGTTTCGGTGTCAAACACTGTAAACGGCAAGGAACTCCCTATTTATTCTGTAGAAACGGATGAGAAGAAGGTTGCACTGTCCTTTGACGCGGCATGGGGTGATGGTTACTCGGGCTACAAAAAATGAAAAGAATATGAGAGAAAGGCAATTGCTAACGTGATAAAAAATAGGAAGAAATAAGAAAGACCAGACAACTTCTTACAGTTTCTGGTCTGATTTGTTATAAAAAAGATAATGTAAATAACTGGGTGGCAATCCAGTATCTCTTTAAGTCCCAAAGGGAGTGGCGGCAGCCTGTTCCGCCCTTATTTACATTATCAATTATATCATATGCCCTTTTTCAAGTTTATAATACAAATAAACAAGATATTTGTCAAGTAGTAATTTCCCAACAACGGTCATTCTCAATGTAGTTACTCAACTGTGAATCCCGCAAAGGATACATAGTTCTGTACACCATCTGACCTTGAGTGGATATTTTTATGGCTACGGATACATTTTGGTCGTACTTTTTGATAAACGACACACTTTCATCCGTAGGATGAATACTTATGTAATCCGGATTTTGAATAATAGATGGTATATTTTTAAAATATTCATCGAAATCATCACTGCTATTAAAATCGTCACGATGTCTTTCAGTATGTTTTACCCTTGCTTTCCAAAATAATATATCTGTATCTGATGAGATTCTTCCTGCAAATTCGGGCTTTTTGGAAAGAATGAAATCAACAATCTCCGGGCGAAGTTTCCCTATTGGTTGATATTTAACCTCATCAGAGAATTTAGTCACATCTAATTGCACGATAATTACCTCGTTCGTTCTTTTTATACAGTATACACCAAAATATTCCAAAAAGGAATATGGAGATAAGGCGATTGATTTACCTAGAATAAAAATTACTTAGGTAAATCAATCATATCGGCATTGGGAAATTAACATTTATCGTTTAAATCTCATATCGTTTAAATTTATTATCTACAAGTGCAAATGCATATCGGAATCCAATATCACGGAGATACAATTTAGCCTCATTAAAGCCAAAACCAAGTGTTTCAATATTGTGGCTGTCTGAGGAAAGAATGATTTTTGCATCTCTTTTTTTTAGTATGTGAAGAAGATTTTCACGAGGATAAGGAGTTGTGCATAATTCTCTTGCAATAGCACCGGTATTTACTTCAAAAATGCAATTGCTTTCAGCGGCTATATTGACATATTTTTCAGCAACTTCGTTATATTTAGCGTTTTGTAAAAACAAAGAAGTATCGAGTTCGTCAAATTTAGTAATCACATCAAAGTGACCAATAATGTCAGGCTTTCTACGTGCTATATATGTACAAAAAGAACTGTAGTAACATTCTGCCAAAGCAACAACGTCATAGCGGAACAAATCAAGGCATTTCTTGAAATAATCGTAATTAGAATCAATAGGAAAATATTCATTGTTTTTACAGAAATAATGAAAAGAGCCGATAATGTAGTCGAATTGCATTCTATCCACTGGAGCAAAGGCATCCTCTTCCACGCCAACATATATCTGTATTTTATTTTTGTATTTATCCTTTAGACGACGAATTTCCGTAAGGTATCCGTCAGTATCTTTCATACAATATCTCAAATCAAAACCGGTATATCCATGACCGGAAAATCCAATTGATATAAAATCTTTTTCCAGAGCGGCAAGAACAATCTCTTCGGGAGTATTTCTGCCATCGCAAAATGTGGAATGAATATGAAAACTATACATCTAAAGTATCCTCCATAGTTTTAAGCTTTAAATTACGAATTCGCAAGCAAGTATACCATAATGATTTCGGGTTTGGAAGTTGCAAACAAATCTTCTTGAAAAAGTGGAAAAAATCTAAAGTTTGTGTCATTTTGTATTTTCTTAGTAAATGTTACTATTTAATGAGATAAAAACAAAATGGGTGTATGCAACTTTCACAAGGAGGATGTAGGAATGATTGTTACGGCAGAAGGTATGAAATATGAAGAATTGCATGAAGAATGGACACCTGTAAAACTAGTTGAAGTACATAATGTCCTATATTCAGAATGGTTGATGGAAACAAAATCTGCCTGTGTATCCTTTAAGGGGAGCGAGTGTGCAAAGTTTGACGGACCGGGAAGTTTTGTCGTGCTGGATTTTGGGAAAGAACTATGTGGTGGCATTCGTATGGTTACAAGAGATGCAAAGGGTATGGTTAAATGGCGTCTGACTTTTGGTGAATCGTTGACAGAAGCATATGCATCAATTGGTGAAAAGAATGCAACAAATGACCATTCTCCGCGAGATATGGAAGTTGTAACAGGTATGATGTCGGATCTAACATTTGGACAGACCGGTTTCAGATTCGTGAGAGTGGAACTTGTTGAAGGTGAGTGGGCAATGTTACAAAGCATCTTTGCAGTATCGATTCTTCCTTACATAGAACGTGAAGCAGAGATTACAACAAATGATGAACTGTTAAATGAGATTATTAAAACAGCTGCTTATACTTTAAAACTCACTTTCCAAAACGGATACATATGGGACGGAATCAAACGTGACCGATTAGTTTGGTGTGGAGATTTAAATCCGGAGATTGTTACTTCTCTCTATCTGTTTGGTGACAATGAAAATATAAAGAATTCACTTAATTTCTTAAAAGAGACAACACCGGCTGATGAATGGATGAATTGGATTCCAACCTATTCTGCATGGTGGGTAATTAATCTCTGTGATTACTGCAAACACACAGGTAATAAAGAATATTTCAGAGAAAATAGAGAATATGCGCTTGAAGTAATGAAGCATTTTGACCGATGTATTCGAGAAGATGGCAGTATGAATCTGACAAACGGGAAAGGTATGGAATTCTTTTTGGATTGGTCAACATATAACGGTTCTGAGGAGACAAAAGTAGGGGTTGCAGCAGTCGTTATGATTATGGCAAATAAATATCTTGCGATAGAAGAGAATGCAGTTTGTCACAGATTGCTTTCAAAATTGTCTGGATATCTGAATGTGGACACAGTGCATAAACCAATTCGTGCATTCCAAGTGTTGGCAGGGCGTGATTGTGCTGAAGATGCAATTATGCTACAAGAAAGTGGTGCAAGAGGATTCTCTACGTTTATGGCATATTACATACTTACTGCGATGGCGAAAAATGGTACAGAAATGTTATCAATTTTGAAAGAGTACTATGGAGGAATGCTTGCTCATGGAGCAACCAGCTTTTGGGAAGATTTCGATATTGATTGGATGGAGAACTCGGCACGTATTGATGAGATTCCGAAAGAAGGTCAAAACGATATTCACGGAGATTTCGGTAAGCATTGTTATGTAAAGTTCCGCCATTCCCTTTGTCATGGATGGGCAGCAGGTGTTTACTCCTTCGTTGTTGAGTACATTTTGGGAATTAAGATTGAAGATGGTGGAAAGAAAGTTTACTTCAATCCACATTTATTGGGGTTACAAGACATAGAAGCGAAGATTCCGCTAAAAAAAGGTTGGCTAAAAATTTCAATTCATGAAGACGAGAGAAAAATTGAGGCTCCAAAAGGAACAGAGATTATACAGCGAGGATAATAGACATGGGTAAACTATTTGATTATGAACATCCATTTTTAAGATTATTGTCAAAAATATCGGATTTGTTCGTGCTGAATTTAATGACGCTTGTGTTATGTCTTCCAATTGTTACAATCGGTGCTTCCATTACAGCAGCACACTATACGGCACTGAAATTGCATCGGGGAGAGAATTATGTGATGTCAAATTTTTGGAAGTCGTTTAAAGAGAATTTCAAGCAATCCACTATCATTTGGATAATATTTGCCCTGTTTTTTGTGGTGGAGTATTTGGCGTTTATTACACTTTCCAACGGGACGTCAGAAACGGATTTGACTATGCAGGGAGTAATCGTGGCGACAGGAGTATTTGGAGTTTGCTTTATGCTTTGGGTATTTCCGCTTCAATCGAAATTCGTGAATAAGATTCCGAAGACAATTTATACGTCCTTTATCATGACATTCAAACACATTATACGAACGGTATTGTTGTTGGCGCTTTTTGTCTTACCGTTTTTACTACCAGCCGAAGGTTTTCCAGTTATTCTATTGTTTGGTTTTTCGGTACCGATCTATTTAAGCGCAATGATATACAATAAGCCGTTTAAAAAGATGGAAGAGATTGTTTTGGCAAGTTTTGGAGGGGAAAATGGAAATGAATAAAAAGATATTTTTTGATGACTTGGAACAGAAACTGGAAACAATTAAAACTTCTTCTTTTTATAAACCTTATACAGAAGAACTTAAGGAGGCATATAAAACAGATAAAGATGCAGATACTACTTTGGATTATGCATCATTTATGTGTTTTTACACAACAGGGTCAAGACAGGAATATCAAAGTAAATATTTTGCAAGACGTAGAAAATTAGGGCAAGCATTGATGTTGTGCCTTCTATATGAAGACAAAGAATACTTGGATGCACTTTGCGAGAGTATCTGGGAAATCTGTAACGAAATTACGTGGGTTGTTCCAGCACATCTTGCAAATATTAAGGTGGAAGACTATCGCACGCATATTGACCTATTTGCGGCAGAAACAGCACATTATCTCGCTGAGGCAGATTACCTGATGGGAGACAGATTGCCTGCAAGAATCAGAGAACTCATCCGTCATGAAGTGAAGACAAGGACCTTTGATGCTTTCGAGTCAAGACCATATTTCTGGGAAACACTTATATCTAATTGGCCAGGGGGATGTGGCTGCAGTATTGGAATGGCGTACCTTTGTCTTGCACCAGAACGATTTGAGAATGTAAAAGACAGATTAATGAATATACTTGACTATTTTCTTAAAAGCTACGGCGATGACGGAAGTAATACAGAAGGCATCAGTTATTGGGAATACGGATTCTGGATGTATCTGAATTTCGCAGACATGTTGTATCGTCATTCCGAGGGCAAGATAGACCTGCGTCACGGAGAAAAGATAGACAAGATTGCAAGATTCTTGCAAAAGATTGTGATGAGAGGAAATACCGCGGTTAGTTTTTCGGATGGGTCAAGAAGTTATGCATTTCAACATATCGGACTGTTTGGTTATTTGACGACGAACTATCAAGGTGTGGTAATTCAGGCACAAGTTCCGAAGAAAATAGGAATTGCGCAGTGTGCAAAACCGGCATGGATTGTAAGAGATTTCTTATGGGCAGAGCCAGATTGTTTCTCGCCGGATAATGCCTTAGATATAGGAATGCAATATCTGGAAGAACCTCAGTGGTATATGGTAAAGAAGGAGAATTACTCTTTTGCCGCCAAAGGTGGTCACAACAACGAGGGACACAATCACAATGATGTGGGCAATTTCATTCTGGCTACAGATAAAGGTCAGATGATAGCAGACCTGGGTGCTATGGAATATACAGCCATGTGTTTCTCAAATCATCGATATACATTGCTTCAGAATTCTTCCTTGGGACATTCTGTGCCGATTATAGATGGAATGGCACAAGGGTGTGGGGAAAAATGCCATGCAAACGTATTGCATGTTAGCAATAACAAGTTCGTGTTAGAACTGCAAGAGGCGTATGATGCGGAGATACCAAAGATTACAAGAACATTTGAAATGCGTGATACAGGAATTACTCTTACTGATGTCTATGATACGATTGAAGGTCATGAGATGACGGAGCGTTTTGTTGCTATTGTTGAACCACAAATAGAAGGAAGAAATGTGAGAATTGGAAACATAGTACTTTATACAGGCATTCTTCCGGAAATTACAAAAGAAGTTCTTCGGAACAAAAGTTGTATGGAAGAAGAAGTGTGGCTGATTGATTATAAGGTAACAGACAATAGATTTGTAATGAAAATAGAAGTAGAGGGGTAACAATGGACGAGCAAAAGTGGTTACAAGAAGTATCCGAAAAGATTAAAAAGAAAATGCTTCCGGTGGTGAAGCGAAATGCAGGCAAGATTCCATACAACACTGTGGATGGAGCTTACAACGACTATTCCGGAGATATGGTCGGTTGGTGGACCAATGGCTTCTGGGGTGGAATCCTGTGGCAGATGTACAACGCAACGGGGGAAGAACTCTATAAGACAGAAGCTGAGAACTTAGAAGAAAAACTGGATGCTGTGCTTTTAAACTGGGTGGCAATGGACCATGACAGTGGGTTTAAGTGGCTACCGACTGCAGTTGTGAATTACCGTATGCACGGTGATGAGAAGTCAAAGAACCGAGGCATACTGGCAGCAGATAACTTAGCCGGAAGATTCAATCCAGTGGGAAGATATATCAAGGCATGGAATGACCGAGGAGACGGAAGCAGAGCTGGATGGGCAATCATTGACTGTATGATGAACATTCCACTTCTCTATTGGGCCTATGAAGTAACACAAGATCCAAAATATATGCACATTGCAACCATGCATGCAGATACGGCAATGAAGAACTTCATCCGCGAAGACGGTTCCGTAAAGCATATCATCGAGTTTGACCCGCAAACAGGAGAATACCTAAAATCACATGGCGGACAAGGGTACGGACATGGTTCATCTTGGACGAGAGGACAGACCTGGGCACTCTATGGATTTACTTTAAGTTATATACATACAGGTAATGAAAAATATTTGAATTGTGCGAAGAAAGTAGCCAACTACTTTATTGCAAATACACCAAAGGATTACCTGATTCCTATTGATTTTAGACAGCCGAATGAACCTCATCTGGAAGATTCTATTGCAGCAGCAATTGCAGCCTGCGGCATGATAGAAATAGCAAAGTATACAGAAGGTGCAGACAAGACAATCTATCACAACGCGGCAATTAATATGTTGAAGGCATTGGATGAAAAGAGATGTAACTGGTCAGAGGATGTGGACCATATCTTAGAGGAGTGTGCGGAAGGCTACCACACACCAAAGAAAAATATGTCCATTATGTACGGCGACTACTATTTTATCGAAGCTATCTGGAAACTGACCGGTCAGGAAATCTTCCTATGGTAGGACGGAGGTGTTAGATACAGTGATTCTATGTAACATCAAAGATAAAGAAGGAAACATAAAGGCAGAGTATCAAGGGGAACAGATAGATGTAACCTATGACATGCTATATGAACCGGGGGACAGAGCAGAAGTTACTTTCGACAGTGATTTTGTCAGAGTTACTTTTGATGAATCCCAGAAGAAAAGCATGGTCTATGTTCCGGAACACAAGCTGGTATATGAATTCCCATCTAGAGATAAGTTATTAGCTTATGACAGAGATTCTTGGGAGAAGAAATCTCACCACATTTTCATCAGTGAGGTGGATGAGGAAGAAGCTTACGAAACAAGAGAACTTGCACTTAATAGTCTGGATACAACAGAAAACACCTGTATGTATCCACATGCAGTAGCAAGTTTCGTAACAAGAGGGGAGCCGATTTTCCAGGCAAGAAATGCTATTGACGGTGTCATCCAAAATCACCTTCATGGAGAATATCCATACCACTCATGGTCCGCAGGGGCAAAGATGGATATGGACTTTGTGCTAGATTTCGGAACTAAGGTTCAGGTAGAGAAAATTATCTTCTTTTTAAGAGCAGATTTCCCGCATGATACCTACTGGAATTCATTAAATGTCATTTTTGATGATGACACAAAAGTAAAAGTGAATTTTGAAAAAACAGCCGAAGGGCAGGTCCTTGAACTTGCTGAGGCAAAAGACACAAGAACTATTAAGCTGTGTGATTTTACACAGCCGGAAACACCACCGTCATTTGCAGCGCTTACGCAGATACAGGTGATAGGAAATTATCTAAAGGAGGAACGAAAAAACATGGAAGTAAGAAGCGCATCAAACCCAAAAGACGTGAAGCATTACACGACAGACAGACTGAGAGAGGAATTCCACATTTCAGGATTATTCTCAAAAGACAATTTTAAAATGGTATACAGTCACATTGACCGTATTATCACAGCAGGATTTATGCCTGTAGCTCAGATACTTAAATTAGAAGCAGGAAAAGAACTTGCTGCAGAATATTTTCTTCAGAGACGTGAAATGGGATGTATCAACATCGGAGGAAAGGGTATCGTGACTGTAGACGGAACCGAATATGTGATGAACCCGAGAGATGGTATCTACATTGGTATGGGAAATAAAGAGATTACCTTTAAGAGTGTTGACCCGGCTGAACCGGCAAAATTCTATGTATCATCTTGTCCGGCACACCAAACATACCCAACTGTACATATTGATATCACGAAAGCAAAGAAAGTACCTTGCGGAAGCGTAGAAGAATGTAACAAACGTGTGATTAACCAATACATTCATCCGGAAGTGATGCAGAGCTGTCAGTTGGCAATGGGACTCACTCAATTAGAGGTTGGTTCAAACTGGAACACCATGCCATGTCACACACATGACAGACGTATGGAAGTATATCTCTATCTTGATATGAAAGAAAATGACGTAGTATTCCACATGATGGGAGAACCAAAGGAAACAAGACACATTATCATGCACAACGAAGAAGCAGTTATTTCGCCAAGCTGGTCTATTCACAGTGGCGTTGGTACAAGAAACTACTCATTTATCTGGGCAATGTGTGGTGAAAACCAAGAGTTTACAGATATGGACTTTATTGAGACAAAGGAATTGAGATAGGGGGAAAGGAACATGTCAAAATTTGATTTAACAGGGAAAGTAGCATTGATTACAGGAGCATCATATGGAATTGGTTTTGCTATCGCAAAAGCTTATGCAAAAGCAGGAGCAACCATTGTATTCAACGATATCAAACAAGAATTGGTTGATAAAGGAATCGCGGCATACGAAGCAGAAGGTATTAAGGCACATGGTTATGTATGTGATGTAACCGATGAAGATGCAGTCAACAATTTAGTAGCAACTATTGAAAAGGAAGTTGGTGTGATTGATATCTTAGTGAACAATGCAGGTATCATCAAACGTATTCCAATGCATGAAATGTCCGCATCTGATTTCAGACAAGTGATCGATGTAGACTTAAACGCACCATTTATTGTATCAAAAGCAGTCATTCCATCTATGATTAAGAAAGGTCATGGAAAGATTATCAACATTTGCTCTATGATGAGTGAACTTGGACGTGAAACTGTATCTGCTTATGCGGCAGCAAAGGGCGGTCTTAAGATGCTTACAAGAAATATTGCATCCGAGTACGGAGAGTATAACATCCAGTGTAACGGTATTGGACCTGGATACATTGCAACGCCACAGACAGCACCGCTTCGTGAGATTCAGCCGGATGGAGAAAGACATCCGTTTGATAAATTTATTATTGCAAAGACACCGGCAGCGAGATGGGGAACACCGGAAGACTTGGAAGGACCTGCAGTATTCTTGGCATCAGACGCTTCTGACTTTGTAAACGGACACATCTTGTATGTGGATGGTGGTATCTTGGCGTACATCGGGAAACAACCGTAAGATTTCATAGCAATATGAGGAGGAAGAAAAATGAAGTATGAAAAACCAGAAATGGAAATCATGATGTTTGAAGAAAATCAGGTATTCACACTGGGGGTAACAAGTGCTGAGGGTGGTCAAGCACCAGGTGTTGGAACCGGTGATTCCTGGGCGACACCATAGAGAAAGGAGTGCGTTGATATGAGAAATAGGAATAATATAGTGAAGAAAATAGTAGCAAGTGCTTTAGCTATTGCAGTGTTTGCAGCTGGAATCTTAATGGTGCCAAAGAAAACAGATGCTGCAGATGCATATGAAGACAAGATTATCTATGAAGATAGAACCTCAGAGTTTAAAACGATGTGGAAAACAGGAGGACAAGGAACGACGCCTCAAAAAGCAGGTTATGTGTTTGGTGGCTGGTATGAGAACACGGGAGAAAAGGACGGCGAAGGAAATACAATCTACCGGGCACTCACCGATACTGAAGAGAGTGCGCAAGCCAAAGTTACTGATTCAAATGTAACAAGCGGAATCTGTGCAAAATTTGTTCCGGCATATGTACTGAGTGTTAAAGCGCAGTTAGATTCCAATACGAAGAAAGCAAATGATGGGGCAAAAGCATATGTTCGTGTGCTTTCATCCGTAGACTCGGCAGATTATCTGAGAGTAGGCTTTGAAATTTTGCTAAATCATTGGATTGATGCAACTGACTTTAACGATGGAAATCCATTAGAATCCACAATTGTGTATGATGGTTTAAAAGTGGACACAACAGATGCAGATGGAAATGTTACAAAAACAGATACATACTATGCAAATCAAATCTTCGGTGCATGCTCAAAATATTTAAATGTATGGAGACTAAATGACATCATCGATGCAAATGATGCATTCCGCATTTATGTGAGACCATATTGGTATACCTGTGATGGAACAAAGGTAGAAGGACTTGCAAAATATATCCATGTGGAAGACGGATACAATGACTTTATCAGTGTGCCAATTAATATCTATCAGGCAGGTAATATTGCAGGTGGATATTTGCAAATGAAATATAATACAGAGTATTTTGAGGTACATGATGTGGAGTATGCAAAACTTTTTGATGCAATGCAACATAATGCAAAATTGGATGGTGCTGTAAAATTTGCAGGAAACTCAAGTGCAAATGTAACCGGAGATGATCTCTATGCAAATGTAAGATTTACCCTGACAGAAGCAGGTAAAGAATATTATGGTGGAGTAGGTTCTGGCACATTTTTGAATTTCCAAATCGGAGATGAAAACTTCAGTAATTGGGAAGAAGAGTTAGTCAGTGTTGATTCTTGGAATGTACAGTATTAAGAGGCGAGAAGTAGATGTTTGGTAGATTAGGGAAAAACAAAACATTGTTAATACTTGTTGCTATTTTGCTACTTATTGTGGTTATTGCCGTAGTGATTGGTTTTACACAGAAAAATTCTAAGAAGACTGGAAAAGAAGATAACAAGATAGAGTATGGAGAAGATGTAACTGTAGAAAACAATACGCCTGGACTTGATGTGAATGAGGATGACGGCAGCAATGAAAATAGCGTAAGTGTTCCGGAATCATGGGAAGAAAACACAGAAAGCGTCACACCAAATCACACAGGCAATGGTGGTGAAAATACAGATGATAATACAGGAAACGATAGCACAAATACTGACGATGATTCGACTGAAAAGGACGATTCAGATGATGAATCAGATGAAGATATTATCGAAGATGATAAATCTTGGGGAATGATTTTCTAAATAGGTAGTAGACCTCTACAACCTAAGAAGGAAGGAGATAGGAAATGAAAAAGAAATTTCAAAAAATATTAGCAGGTTCACTTGCTGTGATAATGGTATTGACCAGCTTTGCTTTTGACTTTGGTGATGCAACAGAGGCAAAGGCAGCAGAAGAAGTATATGAAAATGTACTTGCAGGTGATGTGCTTGCTGATGTGGATTTTACTGAAACAAATATATATGATTTAGATGACAAATTTGTGGCAACAGAAGGTACAACTGATTCCGTATACAAATATTGGAAAAGCGGTGAAGTTGGTACAACTGCAGAGACTACCAATGTAGCGCAGTATGGTACGGTTGACATGGAGTCTATGGCATTTTTAGTTAATAGTCAAAGTTGGTATACTGAAGCTCTTTTGGTAGATGGCGATAAAAATACAACTTCAAATGCATACGTGTCCACGGAAAATCATACAACGGATGAGGGGCCGGAAACCATCACAGTGACTTTCCCTAATGAAACATATTATATGTTGAGTAAAGTATGTTTTACTACGAATGGTGCTTAC
>JAFQRJ010000012.1 GCA_017410145.1 Tyzzerella sp. | reverse complement strand
TGTTTTTTGGAAGAGGATGAGGGATTCGAACCCCCGCAAACGGAGTCAGAGTCCGGTGTGCTACCGTTACACAAATCCTCTAAACACAACGTCATTATTATATGCAAAAAGCAAAAAATCAAGCAGTTTTTGATCCTTTGAAAATTATTTTATTTCTTCTTGTTGTTCCCATGGGAAGGGCTTCCCTTTCAGTACATTTTTACGCAGATAACGGAAGGTCGCTTTCTCTCCTTCATCCCGCAGCATTGTCAGAATATAATCCAGCTCCCGCACAGTCCGCGGATGCATCAGCATTTTTTCCCGGCTTCTGTGCAGATAATTCAACGCAGACGCAGGTGTATACTTTTCTCCCTCATACACAAGACAGGCTGCCCGCCGGTCCATGACCATCTCCACCAGATACTTGCGAGGCATCGGGATAGACTCGTAACAGCCCGTAGCACGGCTCATGTCAGTCCAGTATTCGTAATGATGGCGGTTACGGCCCTTATGATGCATCCACGCTTCGCTGTAGCCTTTTTCTGCACGCTCTGCAGCATTTGGGCTCCGATCCCCCTGATAATAGTGGGCGCCAATCCAAAACTCCGCAGGGGAATATTTGGATAAGTCATGAGTAAGCCCTTGCCAATAGAGACCAACCCGGAAGCAGCCGTCCATGACAAGGAATTTGTGCTTGGTGATGGTCTTAAAATGCTGCCATGGTTTCATATCCCTGCCTCCTTTTGTTTTCTCATATTATATGTATTATATGCCCATTTCAGATGATTGTCAAATCGATGTTTCGCCAGCACAAAAATCAAAAAGAGAGCCAACAAGCTGGCTCTCTTTTGAACTATTTAGCCTTCTTCGACCACGATTTCAGAAACTTTCAGACCGGGATTGCGGCGGCAAATAAAATCGATGGCCCAGTAACTGGAGAAGACCAACAAGTTGCGGCCGCGGTAATCTTCCAGAAGCTCCGCATCGCTGCCCAGATTCAGATCAGACAGATCTCCGGGATACTCATCGATCAGACGAATCTCTTCGTAGGGCAGATGCTCCATGCGCAGATCCACACCGTACTCATTCTTCATGCGGTACTGGAACACTTCAAACTGCAGCACACCCACAACACCGACGATCACTTCTTCCATACCGGAATTGGGGACCTTGAAGATCTGGATGGCACCTTCCTGAGCGATCTGCTCTGTGCCCTTGACGAACTGCTTGCGCTTCATGGAGTCCTTAGCAGACACCCGGCAGAAATGCTCGGGTGCAAAGGTGGGAATACCGGAATAGGTGAATTTCTTACCGGGGACGGTGATGGTATCACCGATAGAGAAGATACCGGGGTCAAAGACACCGATGACGTCACCTGCATAGGCTTCCTAAAATGTATTTACGTTGCAATTGGTCAGAAAGCTTCTACCGTTGCGAATATTGTAAAGACCTTAGAACAGTTTGGTGCTATGGACTATACAACCGTTGTTGTATCTACAGCCAGTGAGCTGGCACCACTTCAATATATTGCTCCGTATTCCGGATGTGCAATTGGTGAAGAATGGATGGAGAATGGGGAAGATGTACTTGTTGTATATGACGACTTGTCAAAACATGCGACAGCTTATCGTACCCTGTCCTTGCTTCTTAGAAGACCGCCGGGACGTGAAGCGTACCCAGGTGACGTATTCTACTTGCATTCCAGATTATTGGAAAGAGCAGCCAGACTATCAGATGCATTGGGCGGTGGTTCCCTTACTGCGTTACCAATTATTGAAACGCAGGCGGGGGATGTATCAGCATACATCCCTACCAACGTAATCTCCATTACAGACGGACAGATTTACTTGGAGACAGAAATGTTTAACGCAGGTTTCAGACCGGCCATTAACCCAGGTATCTCCGTATCCCGTGTTGGTGGTTCTGCTCAGATTAAGGCGATGAAGAAAATCGCAGGGCCAATTCGTATTGAGCTTGCTCAGTATCGTGAACTTGCATCCTTTGCACAGTTTGGCTCTGAATTAGATAAAGATACGGCAGAGCGTTTGGCACAAGGGGAACGTATTAAGGAAATGCTGAAGCAACCACAATACAAACCAATGCCGGTTGAATACCAGGTTATTATTATCTATGCTGCAACAAGAAAGCATTTGCTTGACATTGCAGTAGATGACATTTTGCGTTTTGAAAAAGGACTGTTTGACTTTATTCAGACAAAATACCCGGAAATTCCGGAATCTATTAAAGCTGAAAAAGTTATTACAGAAGAGACAGAACACTTGTTAATTAAAGCAATCGAAGAATTCAAGGCAGAATTCTAGGAGGCACTATCATGGCAACAATGAGAGAAATTAAAAGACGCCGGGGAAGTATACAAAGTACCCAGCAGATTACAAAAGCCATGAAACTTGTTTCTACTGTCAAATTACAAAAGGCACGAGGACGCGCAGAAAATTCAAAAGCATATTTCGAGTATATGTATAAGACCGTAACTTCCATGCTGGCAAAGGCGGGAGATGTGGACCATCCATATTTAAGAGGTGGCGATTCTGAAAATATCGGAATCGTAGTCATAACTTCTAACCGTGGTCTTGCAGGTGGATACAATGCCAATATTGTGAGAATGATTATGGCAAGTGAACTTCCGAAAGAAAAAGTTCGCCTGTATACCATAGGGAGAAAAGGTGCAGACGGTCTAGCTAGAAAGGGATATATCATTGCGGCTGATTATTCCGATGTGATCGATGAGCCGACTTTTGCAGATGCGAAAGAAATTGGAAAACAATTACTAACAGACTTTGCAAAAGGAGAAATTGGAGAAATCTATGTGGCTTATACAGAATTTAAAAACACGGTAAGCCATGTTCCGAAACTGATGAAGTTGCTTCCTGTGAAAACCGAAGATTTACAGACGGAGCAGGAGGAACAGGAAGAACTTGCGCTTATGAATTTTGAACCAAATGAGGAGGAAGCAATCTCCCTTTTGATTCCGAAATATATGACTAGTATTTTGTATGGTGCTTTTGTAGAGGCAGTTGCAAGTGAAAATGGTGCACGTATGCAAGCGATGGATTCCGCGACGAACAATGCGGAAGAAATCATCAACGATTTGGAATTGAAATATAATAGAGCCCGTCAGGGAGCTATTACACAGGAATTAACAGAAATTATAGCCGGTGCGGAAGCTATCGGATAAAAGGAGTGAAAAAATGGCAGAGAAAAATATAGGGAAAATCACTCAAGTAATCGGTGCTGTTTTAGATGTAAAGTTTGCCGAAGGTCATTTGCCACAAATCAATGAAGCTATCGAAATTTTTAGAAAAGACGGTAGCAGACTTGTTGTGGAAGTGGCGCAGCACTTGGGTGATGATATCGTAAGATGTATCGCCATGGGACCTACGGACGGTTTGGTTCGTGGTATGGATGCAGTTGCCACAGGTGCAGCAATTTCCGTACCGGTAGGTGAAAATACATTGGGACGTATCTTCAATGTACTTGGTGAGCCAATCGATGAAAAGGAAGCCCCAACAGATGTAGAATATGAGCCAATCCACAAAAAGGCTCCTGCATTCGAAGAACAATCAACAGAAACAGAACTCTTGGAAACTGGTATCAAGGTTATCGATTTGCTTTGTCCTTTCCAAAAAGGAGGTAAAATCGGGTTGTTCGGTGGTGCCGGTGTAGGGAAAACAGTATTGATTCAGGAGCTGATTACAAATATTGCAACTGAGCACGGTGGATACTCTGTATTTACCGGTGTAGGTGAAAGAACAAGAGAAGGAAATGACCTCTACTATGAAATGCAGGAATCAGGTGTTATCAATAAAACAGCCATGGTATTTGGTCAGATGAATGAACCACCTGGAGCACGTATGAGAGTCGGCCTTACCGGTCTTACAATGGCAGAGTATTTCCGTGATAAAGGTGGAAAAGACGTACTTTTATTCATCGATAATATTTTCCGTTTTACACAGGCAGGTTCTGAAGTGTCTGCACTTTTAGGACGTATGCCTTCAGCCGTAGGTTACCAGCCTACATTACAGACAGAAATGGGTGCGCTTCAAGAACGTATCACATCTACCAAGAACGGTTCCATTACATCCGTTCAGGCTGTATATGTGCCGGCCGATGACTTGACTGACCCAGCTCCGGCAACTACATTTGCCCACTTGGATGCAAAGGTCGTACTTTCCCGTGCGATTACAGAGCTTGGTATCTACCCGGCGGTAGACCCACTTGATTCTTCTTCACGTATGTTGGACCCTAACATCGTAGGTGAAGAACACTACAATGTAGCACGCGGTGTACAGGAAGTATTACAGAAATACAAAGAATTACAAGATATTATCGCAATGCTTGGTATGGACGAGCTTTCAGAAGAAGATAAACTTACCGTTTCTCGTGCAAGAAAGATTCAGAGATTCTTGTCTCAGCCTTTCTTTGTAGCAACACAGTTTACCGGTTTCGAAGGCCGCTATGTACCGATTAACGAAACTATTCAAGGCTTCAAGGAAATCCTAGAAGGAAAACACGATGATATTCCGGAAGGACATTTCCTCAATGCCGGAAATATTGATGATGTACTTGCCCGTGTGAAATAGAGGTGGCGAGTATGGCAGAGATGTTTGAATTAAAGATAATTGAACCGGATGGAATGTTCTTTGAAGGGCAAGCATCATTTTTGGAATTCACTTCGGTTATGGGAGAAATGGGTGTGTATGCAAATCACATCCCACTCACTACCATCCTGGCACCTGGCGTTATGAAAATTCATAACGACGGTCAGGTGAAAAAAGCTGCAATTATGGGAGGTTTTATCGAGATTCAAAAAGATAGAATCACGGTAATGGCAGAAAATGCAGAATGGCCGGACGAAATTGATGTAGAACGTGCCAAGGCAGCGAAGAAACGTGCAGAAGAACGTTTGCAGAAAAAAGATGCAGGTCTTGACACGGCACGAGCTGAAGCAGCGCTGAAAAGAGCGATGGCTCGAATCAGTGCAGCGAAATAAACTAAATATTTGGTGTGGTTTATGAGTATTTACGGTGTGAAAGTCATAGGTTTGGTTTCTACACCGTAAATTTTTGTGGTTTTATCCCGGATTTATCCGGAATTACGGTGCCGAATTGTAAAACACTTGGTTCACTCCGTATATTTTCCCGTGAATGTGCAAGATTTATTATGATTTTACGGTGTGTAATACATATATGATAGTACGGAACCGTAAACCACAGTAAGTCTTTACTGTGTTGAGTCAATTTTTACGGTGCAAAATAAAAGATAAAGAAGATAGACCGTAAATATTCAAATTTGCACCAAATTCCCACCCACGCATATCCTATATTATAATGTATAAAGATAGGATGTGTATTTCATGGATTATCGATTACCATATTACATGGCGTATCCGTTGCCATTGCAATATGATGATGAGCGAATCGAACGACGTGATTATGAGTATATGAAAAGCATGTATCCGATGGCAGTGAAAAAAATTCTGCCATATGTGGAGGAAGAATGTGACCGAATGGCATACGAAGGCAGTATGATTTATGATGAATATCCAGACCAATTGCAAATTCGTTTGATGTGCAGCCGTATTTATGATAAAGTAAAGAATATGAAGCCATATGATGAAGAGATGGAGATGCAGGCTTCCAGAAACGAAGATTGGTTAAAAGATTTGGTACAGATTATGCTCTTTCAGGAGCTGTTCCAAAGAAGAAGCCGTCATAGAAGAAACAGGAGAAAATTCTACTAGACAGAAAGGCCTTTACAGATGAAAAATATTATTTTAATTGGGATGCCAGCAGTTGGGAAGAGTACCGTTGGAGTTGTTGTAGCGAAAAGAATTGGGTATGAATTTATAGATACGGATTTATTGATTCAGAAGCAGGAAAAACGTCTTTTGAAGGAAATTATTGCGGAAGAGGGAAATGAACGATTTCTGGAAATTGAAAATCAGGTGAATCGTGATTTGGAAGCAGAGCATGCAGTTATATCACCGGGGGGAAGTGTGGTTTACTGCGAAGAAGCGATGCGACATTTTAAAGAGATCGGAACTGTTATTTATCTTCATGCCACATATGAAGATATTTATAAAAGAATTACAAATGCCAAGAATCGTGGTGTTGTGTTGAAGGAAGGTCAGACACTAAAGGACCTGTATGACGAGCGGGTGCAGTTGTTTGAGAAATATGCGGATTATACGGTTTCGGAAGAGGGTTTGGATTTGGAAGAAACCATTGATGAAGTCTTGGAACTGGTGGAAGGTTTCATGTAATACATCACACGAAAAATAGGAGGTTAACAAACCTCCTATTTTATGTTATACTATTTGTCGGAGTATAAATATAAAACCGTAATAGAGGTGTAAAATGGAACAATATATCATTAAAGGTGGCACGCCACTTGTCGGAGAAGTGGAAATTGGGGGTGCCAAAAACGCAGCGCTTGCCATTCTGGCAGCGGCAGTTATGACAGACGAAACGGTTACGATAGATAATTTGCCGGATGTGAATGACATTAATGTGCTTCTGGAAGCGATTAGTGGTATCGGAGCAAGTGTACAACGTGTTGACAGACATACTGTACGCATTAATGGTTCTTGCATTGGCGATTTAAGTATTGAATATGACTACATTAAAAAAATCAGAGCTTCATATTATCTCTTGGGTGCATTGCTTGGAAAATATCACAAAGCAGAGGTGGCCCTTCCGGGTGGATGTAATATCGGTAGCAGACCGATTGACCAGCATTTGAAAGGCTTTCGTGCACTTGGAGCAGAGATTGATATTGAACATGGTAAGATTTCTGCGGAGGCAGAAAGATTGGTTGGAAAAC
Source organism: Tyzzerella sp. (assembly GCA_017410145.1). Classification (GTDB taxonomy): domain Bacteria; phylum Bacillota; class Clostridia; order Lachnospirales; family Lachnospiraceae; genus Faecalimonas. The sequence goes on along the minus strand of JAFQRJ010000012.1, from coordinate 29,038 downwards.
ATATCTACTTTGACGTAGTTAGTGTAGGCGCTACTATTAACGTAATGATGGCAGCAGCTATGGCGGAAGGCCAGACGATTATGGAAAATGTTGCGAAAGAGCCGCATGTGGTAGATGTTGCAAACTTTTTGAATAGTATGGGTGCCAATATCAAAGGAGCCGGTACCGATGTAATTCGAATCAAGGGTGTACCGAGACTTCACAAAACAGAATATTCGATTATTCCGGACCAAATTGAAGCGGGAACATTTATGTTTGCGGCGGCAGCGACCAAGGGAGACGTGACGGTGCTCAATGTCATTCCGAAGCACTTGGAAGCTACAACGGCAAAATTGCTTGAAATAGGATGTGAAATAGAAGAGTTTGACGACGCAGTACGTGTTGTTGCAAAAGGCAGATTAAAGAGTACACATGTAAAGACATTGCCGTATCCGGGATATCCAACAGATATGCAACCACAAATCGGTGTAACATTGGCTTTGTGCGAGGGAACAAGCGTTATTACAGAGAGCATTTTCGAAAACCGGTTCAAATATTTAGATGAACTCGCACGAATGGGAGCTGTTGTAAAAATCGAGGGGAATTCTGCAACAATTGAAGGGGTAGAAAAATTCTCGGGAGCAAGAATCAGCGCTCCGGATTTGCGAGCAGGAGCGGCCCTGGTTATAGCGGGTCTTGCGACAGATGGAATTACGATCATTGATGACATTGTATATATTCAACGAGGATATGAAAGATTTGAAGAAAAGCTTCGTTCACTCGGTGGTGTGATTGAACGTGTATCCAGCGAAAAAGAAATCCAGAAATTCAAATTAAAGGTGAGTTAGGAATGAGAGGTGGGTAGCGAGAACCCACCTCTTTGTATTTATAGAAAATGGGGGTGAGAATATGGAGGAGCCAGTGAAGGAGAGAAGACATCCGAAAAGAAAGACAAATGTAATCAGTAATACTATTCTCGTATTTGCAGTAGGCATATTCTTATTTTCAGCTTATAAGCTATACACGATTTATGATGAGTATAACAAAGGAGATAAGGAGTATCAATCCATTATAGAGGATGTGGTCTCGATTGAAGAACCAAAGGAGACGACAGATACAGAAGAAGAGGACTCGGAGGGAAATGCAGTTTTCCAAGTGGATTTTGACAAACTACAGTCTATTAATAAAGAAGTGGTTGGCTGGATTCGTTTTGAAAATCCTTCGAAAATCAGTTATCCGATTGTGCAGGCAGAGGATAACGATAAATACTTGAAGACAACCGTAGAAGGAAAAAAGAATGGGGCGGGTTCCATTTTTATGGACGCAAATAATACGGCGGATTTTTCTGACAGAAATACATTTATATACGGGCACAATATGAAAAACGGATCCATGTTCGGACAACTTCGCAAGTATAAAAGTTATGATTTTTATAAAGAAAATCCGTATTTTTATATATATACGCCTAGTGGAGAAGAGATAAAATATCAAATATACGCAGTTAGCATTGTAGAAGACACTTCAGAGAGTTATAATAAGTATTATACAAATGATGATGATTATCTGAACTATTTGAAGTACATAAAGAGTATTTCTAGATATGATACAGGGGTGGAAGTGACAGCACAATCACAACTGGTTAGTTTGTCTACCTGTACAAATGTGACGGAAACACAGAGATTGTTGGTGCATGGTGTTAGAGTAGCAGAACCCGTAGCAGAAGGACAAGTTGAAGAAACGGGGGAATGATGATGGGACAACAGTATGAAGTGGGCGACATTGTAAAAATGAAAAAAAAACATCCGTGTGGCAGTTTTGAATGGGAAATCCTACGCGTAGGTGCAGATTTTCGATTGAGATGCTTGGGATGCGGACATCAGATTATGATAGCCAGGAAACTAGTAGAGAAGAACACAAAAGAACTAAAAAAATGTGAGTAAGGAAAATTTGGTTATGAAGTATGAAAAGCCAGAAGTAACGATTGTGTTAGCAGAAGATGAAGATGTAATTACATCCTCTTTTGAAGTTGTGGAAGATAGCGAAGGCGGATGGAGCGGATTCTTCTAAAAAACTACTTGCAATCACGGTTAGGGTATGTTATAATGCCAAATTGTGATATATTATTTTATTCCTTGTTCCCGAATAGAAAAGCGGGGGCCAGAGACCATAAGGAGGTGCAAACGACATGAACAAATATGAATTAGCAGTTGTTGTCAATGCAAAAATCGAAGACGACGCTAGAGCAGCAGTTATCGAGAAAGTAGTAAGCTACATTACTCGTTTCGGTGGCCAAGTTTCTGACGTTGATGAATGGGGTAAGAGAAGATTAGCTTACGAAATTCAAAAAATGAGAGAAGGATACTACTACTTCATCCATTTCGAAGCTGATGCTACAGCTCCGGCAGAGATTGAGAGCAGACTTCGTATCATGGACAACGTATTGAGATTTTTATGCGTTAGACAAGAAGCATAAGAGAAAAGAGGAATCGTATGAATAAAGTAATTTTAATGGGACGTTTAACAAGAGATCCTGAAGTTAGATATTCACAAGGTGAGAACGCGCTTGCTATTGCACGTTACACTTTGGCAGTAGACCGTCGCGTGGCTAGACGTGAAGGCGAAGCTACAGCAGATTTTATTAACTGTGTAGCATTTGGCAGAAGTGCTGAATTTGCAGAAAGATATTTACGTCAAGGTACAAAGATTGTAGTAAGCGGCCGTATTCAAACAGGCAGCTACACAAACCGTGATGGTCAAAAAGTATATACAACCGAAGTTGTTGTAGAAGAATCAGAATTTGCAGAAAGCAAAGCAAACAGCTCTGCACCAAGCAATAACAACTATCAGGCAAGTCCTGCTCCGTCACCAAGTGCAGATATTGGAGATGGATTCATGAATATTCCGGACGGAATTGATGAAGAATTACCATTCAGCTAAACGATTGATTGTATAGTTATTCGATAAATGAAATAGGAGGTAATTGACAATGGCTTTTGATAAAGGAAGTAAAGTGGATTCTCCAATGAAGAGAAGAAACATTCGTAGAAGAAAAAAAGTTTGTGTATTCTGCGGTAAAGAAAATAACGAAATCGACTACAAAGATGTGGCTAAGTTAAGAAAATATGTTTCTGAAAGAGGAAAAATCCTTCCAAGAAGAATCACAGGAAACTGTGCAAAACATCAGAGAGCTCTTACAGTAGCTATTAAGAGAGCAAGACATATCGCTTTGATGCCATACGTACAAGATTAATAAAATTGGGACCAACTATCCGATAATGGACAGTTGGTCTTTTTTTGGCATTTGGTAACAAACTTGCTTGTAAACTTGTTTACAAACAAGTTTGTTGACAAAAACCGAAGTTAGTTGTAAACTTATTTACAAACAAGTTTGACATAAGGAGGGATGTCAATGGGATTTCAAATAATTCAAGACATGGAAACAGTTATAGAATTAACAGGACTTTCGAAGGATGAGTTTGCTAAAGAGTTGGGTGTTTCCAGAGTGACATTACATAATTGGCTTTCGGGGAAGAGAGATGTCAATGAAATGTATATGAATTTCTTTTATGAATATACTTTTAATAAAGGAATAAGACTGAACAAGATAAAAGAGCAATTGTATAAAGAAGACGTGGTTGGTAAATCTAGAAAAATCTTATTTCATGGTGCCAAAACAAAGATAGAAGGAGAGTTGCGATTGGATTGCAGTAAACAAAAGAATGATTTTGGGAATGGATTTTACTGTGGAGAAAGTTTAGAACAATCCGCAATGTTTGTTGCGACCTTTCCGGATTCATCACTTTATATGTTGGAATTTTGCCAGGAAAATTTAGTTGAAAGAAAGTTTTCTGTGTGCAGAGATTGGATTCTCATGATTGCTTATTTTAGAGAGCGTCTTGGAGAACATGCACAATCAGAATTAATTCAAAGGCTTGTGAGAGATAATCGTGGGGTTGATTATATTGTTGCACCTATTGCAGATAATAGAATGTTTGAAATTATAGATCAGTTTATCGATGGAGAAATTACAGATGTACAATGTCAACATTGTCTTTCAGCAACCAATATGGGAAATCAGTATGTTTTAGTTTCAGAAAAAGCATTGAGACAGATACAAATATTAGAAAGATGTTATCTTCCTAATTCTGAAAAGGAATCTTATCTTAACTCTAGAAAAGAGAGTTATGAGTTAGATCGAGACAAGGTGAAAGTTGCCCGCAGACAATACCGAGACCAGGGAAATTATATAGAGGATATATTAAAATGAGAAAAATGGATCATTATGGTTTGAGATTATGTAAATTTCAAGCGGAGTTATTTGAAAAATCAATAGAAATAGCGGATTGTAGTTCTAAAATATTCATTCGTAGGTTTATGTTATCAGATTTGGCAAAGAGAATGGATACAGAAGGCTTTCTGTTTAGCGCAACAGATATAATAGATGCTACGAGTGAAATAGAAAGCCAATATGGTTTGAGTGATTACGGAACGGAGAAGTTTGGAAGAGAAGAAATCTATTGGACAGGATATATTTATCGATATTGGGCTTATACTACTGAAAAAAGTAGCAAACAGGTATATAAGATAGTAAAACCGGAAGAACTGAGGAATCTATACTTTCCATATCATTCCCTAGACCCGGCACAGGCGATTGAACGAATTAAAGAGGCTAAAGGGATATTGGACGAAGATGATATTAAAAGAGGAGTAGAGATTCTTAGAGAAGTGAGAAGAAGAAATAAGAATCATGAAAAATATTATGTTGGAATAAAAGAGAGTCAAAAGGAGTAATTCCCTTTGACTCTCTTTTCGTTGACAAACATTATAATATGAAGTTATACTAAGAAAACATCAAAGCAAGACACAGATTTGTTTTAAATCATTCTAAGTGTCTAAAGCGTTTATTCAAAAACGCATCTGAATTTCACGACATTTCTGTCAGAGATTTTCAATTTGGTGAAACAACTGAAGAACGGAGGTTAGATGCCTATGATTGTTTGAAACATGTAGTTTTTAATTTTTTACTACCAATGCGACTGAAAACATGATACTATTAAGGAGGAAAAACAATATGGAACAAACAACTGAATATCAAGAAGTAAAAGGAAACCGTGAGGTGAAATCATCGCTCTTTGCGAAGATTTTTTCGGACAAGAAGGAACTATTAGAACTGTTCAATGCGGTGAATGGAACAGAACATCGGGATACGGATGAGCTTGAAATCAATACAATAGAAGGAATATTGTACATGACAACCAAGAACGATGTTTCGTTTTTAATCGATAGCGCAATGAATCTGTACGAGCAGCAGAGTACCTATAATCCCAATATGCCGATTCGTGGATTAAGATATTTTAGTCAACTGTATAATAAATATATCAAGATGCATGGACTAAATATCTATAGTTCGAAATTACAAAGGTTGCCAGTTCCGCATTATGTGGTATTTTATAACGGAACCAAAGAGGAACCAGACGAAAAGACACTGCGCTTATCCGATGCATTTATGACAGAAAGTAATAATGACAGGAAGCGTGGTTGTCTAGAATGTGAAGTGCGAATGCTGAACATCAATTATGGGCATAATAAGGAGCTCATGAAAAAGAGTCAGCGACTTAAGGAGTATGCAATCTTTGTAGATAAGCTTCGCAAGTATGCTAAAGAGTTTCCGAATCGACTGGAACTGGCAATCACCAAATCAATTGATGAATGTATTGAAGAGAATGTTCTGAAAGACTTTTTGATGGAAAAGAAAAGCGAGGTACTCGAAATGTTAGACGATTTATTTGACAAGGAATTATATGAAAACGATTTAAAACAGACTGCATTTGAAGAAGGCGAGCAGATTGGATTAGAAAAAGGTGAACAAAACAAACTTATCAGTTTAGTGCAGAAGAAACTTCAAAAAGGTGATTCCATTGAGAAGATAGCTGATGATTTGGTGGAAGATGTAGAAATAATTAAAGAAATTGTGGATGAATTAAGGTTACAATAGTTTCTTATAACAGAAGGGAGCAATGCTTATTGAACTATTGTAAAAAAAGCTTTGTAGGACTTTATAAGTTAAATCTGACACAGGTTTGACACAAGATTTTAAGAGAAAGACCAACTATCCGATTGCGGGTAGTTGGTCTTTCTATATTCTACATTGTCACTATACTTTAAAAATGAATTTCATTATTATATCCTGTCAAAATGTTTTCCCGATAGAGGTGTGAATCATTTGAATATTGTAAAACTCGAGGATATGCATAATCTCCTTGTTCTTTGAAATTGATTACGGTCATGGAACTATGCCCAAGATCAAAATGTGTACAGAACATTGGATATGGAATATCCAGCAAACTACTCAGGAAGCACATACCAAATCCTGCATGAGCAAACAACGCCACACGATTTGAGTTTGCTTTCACAATTTTATAGCGTGCATTTTCACGGTCGTGCTGATAGCCTAGCTCTGAAAAAAAATTATCAACAGCTTCATTTGCATGCTTCATACCTTTTGCAAAATCATATTGGGTAAAGCTCGGATGCTTGTACCAATCCATACCCATCGAACGTACTTCCGGAGATAAGAAAAGTTGACACATCTCATCATCCATAAAACACCATTCGGATTTTCCGTCTTCCTTCTTTATGGTAAACACATCCCACGCATAGCGCTCGTTCGCCCAGTCACAGATGGTCATTTCCTTTTTTAAAATGTCACAAGTTGGCTGCGCAGTCTGCATTGCGCGAGTGGAAGAGGAGGAATAAATTTGGTCCAGTCCATGTAAACTTAAACGCCCAGCCAAAGCATTTGCCTGTGCATGCCCTAATGTTGTAAGAGAGTCCGGATCATAAATAGGCTCTCCGTGTCGAATATAGAAAAATAACATATCGTATCTACTCCTTAGTTATTATTATTTTTCAATTGCGCCCGATATTGTGTGGGCGATATTTTATATTTTTTCTTAAATAACTTGCTGAAATGAGCATTATCCCAGAAACCACAATCATTTGCTATGGTTGTAAGTGAATGGTCCGTGTACTTCAGCATAGATTTAGCCTGTCTCAGACGATAATCTTGTATGTAATCCATTGGCGTGCAGTTAAAGGCTTTTTTAAAATAGCGCAAGTAAGAGGACGCAGACATACAGGATATGTTGTGTAGTGTGGAAAGTTCGATCCGTTCCCCAAAATTCAAATGAATATATTCGATAGATTTCAGCATATCATAAGGATATTCTCGTTTCTTATTATGTGCCTCTTTCTCCAGTTCTATGATTTCACAAATTTTTGCAATTACATATACGGCTAGAAATTCCTTCTGTGTCTCTGTGTTACAATTCTGTTCTTTTTCCAACAAGGCTAATTCGTTAAATATACGAGCAAGGTTGTAATTTTCCGTAATGTTAATATGAAGGAAATTATTGACAATCCCGCTTTGTCTCTGAATCTGCGGGTCAATATTAAAGAGAATGTGGTATCCGGTCAAACCATGCAGATAGCTTTCGTATTTCTTGAAAAAGTTCTTATGAAACAGCAGGTGAAAGATAGAAAACTTCTCAGAGTCAAATTCATAACCGTGGGGTACGTTTGGCGGCATAATGAAAAGGTCACCAACGGCAATATGCATTGCAGTGCTATTCAAATAATGCTTTCCATTCCCAGCCATGACAATGTTAAGTTCATGGAAGTTATGAGTATGTAATGGGGTGTAATATTCCAGAGCCTCATCATGAAAATAGGCTTGCACAATGGTAGATGGCTTGAATATCTTAGTATCTATGTATTGCTTCATTTCATTCATGTTTCTCCCACCTTTTTCTATGAATATATATAATTATATAATTTGATTTTTTTAATTTCAAGACATAGTGTGCAAACAGGTTTTTTTGTACAGCATATATAAAAAAATGACTGTTTCGTACAATTTTTTTGGTGGATACATCCTATACGTTCACCAAACGGTGGGTTATCCTTAAAGTAAGATATTAAACTTGCCGGAGGTGTCACAATATGAAGATGAAACAATTGTACACACAATCACTAAAAATGGTTGGAATCATGGATAAGGCAGTTGATTTTGTGATTGCCAATCAATTAAAAGACAAGAAAACATGGAGGACATATATTGATGTATTCACTACCCGCGATGATTCAGAAGAGTTATGGTGGCGGGGAGAGTTTTTCGGGAAACAAATGCGTGGCGCTTGCTATGCATACCTGTATTCGCAGGATGAGGAATTGTATGACATTTTAACATGGGCATGCAGTGAACTTTTGAAGACACAAGACGAATACGGAAGATTTTCTACATATACCATAGAAAAGGAATTTAACGGATGGGATATGTGGGGTAGAAAGTATGTTTTGACAGGTCTGCAACATTACTATCAGATATGCAGGGATGAACACTTAAAGGAAACAATTTTAAAGGCCGAAAAGAAGCATATGGATTATATCATAAGCAAAATCGGTCCGGGTAAGATTGATATTACAACAACTTCGTCTTGGTGGGGATGCGTGAATTCCTGTACCATATTAGAACCTACGATGGAACTATATAAGATGACAAAAGAGCCACGCTATTTAGAATTTGCAAAGTACATTATCTCCAAAGGAGGAAGTGCAGATTGTAATCTAGTGGAACTGCCAATACAGGAAGGGTTGTATCCGTATCAGTATCCAGTAACAAAAGCCTATGAGATGATGTCTTTCTATGAAGGGCTGATTGCATATTACGAAGCAACAGGTGAGAAGGAGTATCTAGAGGTAGCCGATAGATTTATCGAAGCGGTGCAAGAAAGTGATATCACGATTATTGGGTGCGCAGGTTGTACGGAAGAGTTATTTGATCATGCGGCAGTTATGCAAACAAAGCATTCGGATGTGGTTATGCAAGAGACGTGTGTAACGGTTACTTGGATGCGAGTTTTGGTTCGAATGTATTTCCTAACGGGTGATGCTAAGTATATAGATCGTATTGAGAAGTCGGGTTATAACGCCTTGTATGGAAGCCTCAATACCAAACAGTGTAAACACTATGACCGTTGGTCAAAGGAGTATTTGCCGGCAAAGTGTTTTGACAGTTATTCACCACTTTATATGAATACCAGAGGAAGATGGATTGGAGGCATTTCACATTTTGAGAATGGAGATTACACGGGATGTTGTGTGGCCATCGGAGCGTGTGGAATCTCGCTTATGCCACTAACTGCGGTGGTAACCATGGGAGAATATACCCACATCAATCACCAGTTTACTGGAGAGGCATGTATCAAGGACGCAAGTGGAAAAGATGTTCAGCTGACATTTGCAAGCAGGTATCCACAAGACGGCGTTTGTAAAATTAAGATTCAGTGCCAGGGTGAATGTAATTTAAAACTAAAGATTCGAAAACCGGATTGGTGTGAAACGATGTTATTAAACGGAACAGAAGTTGTGGCAGAAGGATATCAAGAAGTGACTGGCATTTTCAAAGACGGAGATGAAATTACATTTGAATGGAAGTTAGCCTTGAAGGTACATCGACTAAATGAGAAGGTTGCATTTACATATGGTGCAATTACACTTGCTCTCGATAGTGCAAAAAGTGATAGAGATATTAGGAAGCCTGTTGTAGTGGGAGACAAGCCAATTTACAGGATAATATTACCAGAAGAAGATGAGCTGATTCGGATGGAATGTGAAACGGAAGATGGTACAATTTTGCTGACAGATTATCAGTCTTGCGGAAAAGAATGGACCGGAGAAAAGAATATGATATCTGTGTGGCTTAATACAAAATAAATTATAAAAGAAAAGGAGAAGAAAAAATGAACATGAAAAAAGTATTGAAAAAAGGAATCGCATTATTACTTGCACTTATTATGGTGCTCTCATTGGTAGCATGTGGAGGCAAAGGAGGCAAAGATGTCTCCGGTGAACAGGTGGATGGTAACCGTACACAATTGTATGTCTACAACTTCCTGGGAGGCTTCGGCGCAGAATGGCTGGCAGCAGCAAAAGAACGTTTTGAAGAATTACATAAGGATACAGTATATGAAGAAGGGAAAAAAGGTGTTCAGATTGTAATCAACAACGCAAAGCAAAGCGGAGATGTTATGCAGAATCAAGTTGTATACAACAAAGAAGAGGTATATTTCACAGAGCATGCCTACTATTACAGCATGAAAGAGGCAGGAGCGCTGGGAGATATCACGGAAGCAGTTACGAAAGACCTTTCTGTTTACGGCGATAAAGAAGGCTCTACTATCTTAAGCAAGATGTCAGATGACCAGAAAGCATTTTTTGGTATCGAGGAAGATGGCGAAACCCACTACTATGGTATTCCGCATTATGCAGGATATACAAGTTTGATATACAACGTAGACCTTTTTGAAGAAGAAAAGTATTACTTTGCTGATGGTGTTACAAGCGCAGAGCAACTTGAAGATTACTTTATATTAAGAAGCGACGATAAGAAAAGTGCAGGACCTGATGGAGAATACGGAACCTCAGATGACGGACTCCCAGCAACTTTTGACGAGTTCTTTATATTGTGTGATTATATTGCAGAATGTGGGCAGACTCCGGTTACATGGCGTGGCGCCTCATATGACGATTATTTAAGAAAGTTCTTATTGTCTATTGAAGCGAACATCGAGGGTAAGGAACAGATGGCACTGAACTATTCTATGAATGGTACAGCAACGAACCTTGGAACGGCAAGTGCGAATGGATTTACAAAGGGCTCTGGAAGCACAGCAATTACAGCAGCAAACGGGTATGAGATGTTTGGTCAAGCAGGTAAGTATTATGCGTTGGATTTCATGCGCAGACTCGCAACCAATGACAAATATCACGGCGAATTGGTATTTAACAGCAGTTATTCACATATGAACGCACAGGAAGATTTCTTGTATGCAGGACATGACAATGGCGAGACAGATCCGATTGCTATGTTAGTAGAAGGTATCTGGTGGGAGAATGAAGCACAGACCACGTTTGATGCCATGGCAGATTCCATGGGAGAAGATTACGCAAAAGAAAATCGTAACTTTGCATTGATGCCATTGCCAAAAGTAAATGCATCTGATTTAGGCAAGAACACTTTGCTTGATAGCTTGTATTCCATTTGCTTCATGAAGAGCAATATCGAAGAATGGAAGAAACCGCTTGCATTAGATTTTATTGCATTTGCAAATTCAGATGAATCATTAGTAGAGTTTACACAGATGACGAACACACCAAAAGCATTGAATTATGAGATGTCAGAGGATGAGATGAGTGTTATGACCACTTTTGGCCGTTCCGTAATGGAATTAAAGCAAAAGTCAGATATTGTATATCCATTTTCTACGGAAGCAATCTATGTGAACCAGTCAAGTCAGTTTGACGCAGGTGAAGTGTGGAAAACTATGGTAGGTGATACCGTATATAGTGGACCTGCAACAGCCTTTCATGAAGACAACATATCCGCAGCAGACTATTTTGCCGGTATGCTCAAATATAACAAAGACAATTGGAAACTGAAGGTATATTAGATTAGAAATTTACGGGGAGAGATAACCATGAAACGATGCAAACGCTTTTTCGTAGTTTTGTTATGTATACTGCTGGCTCTTCAAGTTGTTGGATGCGAGAATAATCAGAATGAGCAGAAAGAAGAATATGCGATTAAATTAAACAATGCATATGACGGTGCGACTGTGGATTTGTGTTCTAACCTTGTGAGAGAGTATTTGAATGCAACGGAAGAATCAAAGCAAATTGAACTTTTGAACAGACATGCAGGACAGAATGCGGCGTTTCAAACACTTTCGTTTTCCTGGGAAGGCGACGGCGTGTCCCAAAACTATTCGGTATATTTCTCCGACAATGAAGCATTTGAAGACTCAATCGTATATGAAACGACAGATACTCATATCTCGATGATAGGATGTTTCGTACCGGGAACTACGTATTATTGGAAAGTAGTTGGTGATGCAGAAGGAAGCACTTCTGCAGTCGATACCTTTACCACATTAGATGCACCGGTTCGTTACATCTCCACACTGAACATTCCAAATGTACGTGATATGGGCGGTTGGGAAACAGAAGACGGAAAACGAGTGAAATACGAGCTTGTATATCGTGGAGGCAAGACAAATCCGAGTAGCGGAAACAAATGCACTCCTGAGGATGAGGAACTATTTGCCGAGAAACTTGGTATCAGGACTGAAATTGACCTGCGTACACAGAATGCTGACGATGGTAATCAGACGAGTAGCGTGTTCGGATTCAATGTTCGCTATTACAAGACGACACTTACGCAGTTCTGCTACATATATCCGGAATTCGAACAAACAGAGCCATTCCAAAGAAGTTATGATAGCCGTTCTAAGCAATCAATTCAGCAGATATTCGAAGTGCTTGGAAATGAGAACAATTACCCAATTTACTTTCATTGCAATGCCGGAGCGGACCGTACAGCAACCGTGGCATTCTTGATTAACGGCTTGTTGGGAGTTTCCTATGAGGACCTGACAAAAGATTATGAGTTAACTACGTTTTCAACGTCCGGTTCCAGATGGAGAAGTAGTGTAACAGATGGAAAGTTTGACTCCTCAGGAGTATTCCGAGATGATGAAGGTAATTATGTAGCATGGGGAAAAATGTACGACATGATGATGCAGAATTACGGAACTGGTGATGGCAAGCTTTCATCAGCCATTGAAAATTATCTGAAGACGGTATGCAATGTGGAACAAGAGACGATTGATTCTGTGCGAAAGATCATGTTAGAAGATTAGACAATAACAGAACGAGGAGGTATTTATGAAAAGGTTTGTAAAAATCGGAGGAGCTGTGCTAAGTATGGCACTGATACTCGGGATAGGCTGTACAGTATATAATGTATATGCTAAGACGTCGTGGACAGAGTCGCAGATAGAAGCCGAATATGAAATTCTATCCGAATTCACAGTTCCTGAACGGGAAGTAATTGTAAACGGCAAGCAGGTGAAAGCAAAAGCCGTTGTGCAAATGCCGGATGGAACTGCGACAAAAGAAGATACTGTGAAATTAAAGACGGCGGGAATGTACACGGTAACATATACGGCAGAAAACGAAGGAAAACGATATGTGCAGGAGGAAACATTTCTCGTTCACAACAAGCTGTATAGTTTTCAATCGGAAGGTTCCAGTGCTACATGGGGAAAATATAAGCATGCAAAAGACACGGAAGGCCTAATGATACGTTTGGCACAGGGAGATACATTTACATTGAATCAGCCTGTTGACATGAAGGCATTGCAAGATGGAGAATGGTTGATTCAGAGCTTTGTAACACCGGACAGTGTGGGTTACGCAGATTTTAACAGACTGTGTTTCCAGTTTACGGATGTGAATGACCCGAGTGTAACGCTTTATATTTCCGCACGTCAAACGACACAAGATGCCACACTTCCATACACCTATTGCGTGGCTGGAGGCGATGGTCAGACTCCAAAAGGGTTTGAGAAAGGAAGCGGAAGGCTTTATGAAGAAGGAAAATATGGTTCGGTAACATGGCATGGTTTTGGTTTAGGGAATGAATTGTGTTCCGAATATTGTGATGAGCAATCTTTGAATATTGGTGTTGATTTGTCAACTATGGTCGTATATTCAAAAGAGGGTACCATTATTGATTTGGATTCACCCGAATATTTTGATACCGCTTGGGGAGGTTTTCCAAGCGGAGAGGCTTATCTCACAATTTGGGCAGATTTGTATTCTGCAAAGACAGCGAATTTTTGTCTATACAAGGTTGGGAATGTGAATCTGAAACAAGATAAAATCGTGGATGCAGAACCACCGGTAATTACCATTAACACAGAGTATGATGTAGCACCACAGGCTGTAAAAGGCGGATGCTATCAATATATACCGACTGCAACTGCAAAGGACTCTACCAGCGGAGAGTGTGAGGTGACCACTAAGGTATACTACAATTATCAGTCACCTGATGCAAATGTGCTGGATGCAAAAGACGGAACATTTGAGACAGAACGAATCGGATATTATGCCATTGTATATGAGGCGACAGACCAGTTTGGTAATTTGGGACGGGAAATTATCTGGGTAAAAGCAGAGAAAGCTGGCACCATAAAGACACCGACCATTACCTTAAAAGAAAAACCTGCAACAAAGTGGGTTGTCGGAGAAAAATTTGTTCCGGCAGAATATACATATGAATGTTATAGCGGCAATCCGATTGTCAATGTATATGCTACAAAAGGTAAGAAAACTTACAACTTAAATGATGGTTATCGCTTGGAAGAAGAGGGAACATATACCATTACCTATGAACTGAAGGATTGCGCCGGTCAGATTGCGACTTATGAGTATGAGTTGGTTGCAAAGATAGGAGACCGTCCGGTAATTGGTCAAGATATTTCCATGCCAAAATATATGATTACGGGTACGGAGTATACATTCCCGAAAGTGTATTTTAATGATTACCGAAGCGGTGAGAAGGAACGCAAAGTTGCAATAGGCAAGATTGTAGATGCCAAGGGCGAACGTAAGGTCAAAGCAGGAGACACCTATGAACTTGAAGTGGAAAATACCGGAGATTTAGTAAGTATTATCTTTGAATGCGAGAACGGCTCTTATAAAGTGCAAGTTCCTACTGTGAAAGCATGGGGCAAGGACAACGGAAGGTCAACCATATTGCTGGAGAACTACTTTGTGGGAAGCGGATTTGCTTGGACAAAAGATGAAGGCATTACATTTAAGGCTACATCTGCAGATGGCGGATGGTGCTTTGCAAACTCATTGCTTGCAGACAATTTTGCATTATCACTACAGGGTATTCAGGGAAGTACAGATTATGAAAGTCTGGTTCTGACAATTACAGACAGTGTGAATCTGGAAGAAGCCTTGACGGTGGAATTACCATATACACCTGACTCTCTTGGGGTAAAGGTAGGAGAACGCACACAGAACATAAAGAAGGGAATAGACCTTGCGACAGCAGGACCAATTTCCGTGGAATATACAGACGGTGCGTTGTATGTGGCAGGTGCGAAAATTAAAAATGTCGATTTTGCGGGATTTACATCAGGAAAAGTATATTTTTCTGCACATTTCAAAGGGGCGGGAAACAACGCTGCCTTTACATTGCTTAGTCTGCAGAATCATGCAATGTCAGCATCAAAGACAGATAAATTTGGGCCGAGTATTGTGATACAAGGAGACCATGGCGGCACTTGTTTGTACGGCGAAGAAATTTCTATTCCGACAGCTGTGGCAGGGGATGTGCTCAATCCGAATATCGCCTTCTCCATGAGCGTTATTTGTGACGGAAAGGTTGTCAAAGATATAGATGGTAAAGAACTTAAGGATATAAATCCTACAAAGAAATACACAATCAAAGCAGATGATTTTGGAAAATATAACTTTGTTTTCACAGCTTATGACAGCTTCAATGAAAAAGAGGAAACCATGACATATGTTGTTCATGTTGTGGATGATATAGAACCGGTCATCAAATTAAAAGGTAATGCAACAAAAAAGGCGAAGATTGGAGATACAATCTGCATTCCTAAGTTTGAGGTTTCTGACAATCTGACGAAGAAAGAAGCAATTGAAATTTTGAAATATGTACAGGATCCGAATGGTGTGCTGATACCATTGTTAGGAAACTCGAATTCTGTGGTTGCTTCGAAATCAGGAGAATATAAATTCGTAATTATGGCAATCGATGAACAAAGTAATGCAAGCAGCGAGTCATGGGTTGTTACAGTCACAGAGAAATAAAGGGGTGGCACTATGAAAAAGAGAAAAATAAGATTGTGTGCAGGATTGCTGGCTGCCATTATGACATTATCCGGATGTTCCGGAAGTGGGGGTGCAACAACAACGCCAATTGATCCTGTTGAAATTACAGAGACACATTATCTGACAAATACCTTACATAAAGTGACGGTAAAGGAAAGCAACCGAGCATTTATTGTGGATGGTGTGTCCGAATACAAAATCATTGCAGGTAAAGATGAGAGTACTCAAACAGCTGCGTCTTACCTCGTAAGCTATCTTAGAAAGGCAACGGGCTGTAGCTTGGAATTTGCAGAGCCGGAAGCATATTCTGCTGATGGTAAATATATTGTCATGAATGTACCGGACTTGTTTGCTTCTGCAGGTTTAACCATGCCGGAAGATGACTTAGGTGTTACGGGTTACTATATTAAAACTGTAAATGATAATGTGTTTTTAACGAGCAACTACGAAAATGGTGCGAGATTTGCCATGCTTGCATTCCTTCGTCAGGTAGTCGGTTTTAAAATGTATGCATTAGATGCGGTTTCCTTTGAAAAGGATGGAAAAACACTTCCTGATATGGATATTGTAGAAGCACCGGATATACCTTATTTCCGCCGTATGCATAATCAAAGTGATGAAAAGGAAGAAAGTTACATGATGGGCTTCGTTGAAGGTGGCTTCGTTTCTTATCAAGGCAGACCATGGCACAATAGTTTAACATATCTTCCAATGGAGACTTATCAGAAAGAGCATCCGAAATGGTACTCTACAATAGGTAACGACCTCTGTTATACAGCACACGGTGATGAAAAAGAATTAGAGGCAATGACAACTATCATCGCAAACGAGATGCTTAAGACAGCGGCAGAACAGCCGGAAGCCCTATTTTCCGCAATTACCATTATGGACCATGCTCAAGTATGCTTATGCGATGCTTGTCGGGAATCGGCGGCAAAATATAATGGATCAGATGCGGCAGCAGTTGTAAAATTCACGAACAAAATTAATGAAAAAGTGCAGGCAGAACTACAGAGACAGGCAGACGAAAAAGGAACGAAAAAACGACCGCTTACCGTTATGTTTTTTGCATATTATGCTATGACGCAGCCGCCTGTTATTAAAAACGAGGATGGCACCTTTTCGCCAATTGATGAGACTGTCGTATGTGATGAAAATGTTGCTGTATTTTACGCACCGATTATGGCGGACTACAATTGCACATTCTATGACGAAGTAAATCAGCAATATTATGATGCGATAAAAGGGTGGTCGGCTTGTTCGGAAGAGATCTTCTGCTGGCTTTATGAGACAAACTTTGAGTATTATCTGTTCCCTTATAATTGTTGGGATGCGAGGTTTGAAACATATCGACTTTGTGTTGAATCAGGAGCACCGTTTATTATGAGTCAGGGACAGCACAATGCGAATGCATCTACAGGATTTTCAGACTTTAAAGATTACATGAACAGCTGCGCGATTTTTGATCTCAATCAGAATTATGAAGATGTCATGAATGACTATTTTACAAATTATTATTTGGATGCTGCAGAACCAATGTTGCAGTATTTTGATGAGCTACGTGCATGGATGTACCATTTGGAAAGAACGTATTCAGCTGAAATCAGTGGATATTGTAAAACGGAAATTGGAAAGGATAAATTCTGGCCGAAGAACCTTTTGATGCATTGGCTCAACCTGATCGATGAGGCGTATGAAGCTGCTGAGACATACAAGGATGACAAGGCATTATATATGAATTTAATTAATCGCATTAAAAAAGAAAGCATGTTTCCACGGTACGCGTTGATTGAATTCTATTCCGGAACTTTCTCAGTAGACACATTGGAAAGTATGAAATATTCCTTTAAAGCGGATGCGCAGGAACTTCTGTTTGACAGACATGCAGAAAGCTTTACAGATGGTGAAATATCAGCAGTGTATGAACGTTGGGGCATTAAGTAACCGGAAGTTGATTGGAGGTAAGATAAATGAAAGGGAAAATAAATAAGAAGACAATCGTCGCTCTAAGTGTCGTCGGTCTGCTTGCCTTGTGCGCATTAGGAAGTTGGTTCATTTGGAAGAGCAAACAGCAGCCGGTTGTTGAAAACCCTATTGAAGAAGTGGAAGAAGATACGACAACAGCAGCGGTACTTGTTCTTGATTACAACAATGTGTCTCTTGGACTTGACCATTCTTTTACCGTGCAGGCCAAGACATATTGGGAAGGCGAAGAAGTAGATGACCAGATCGAATACACATGGGAAATGGACGAAGAAGGTTCGGCAGACGTGGCTTCAATGGAAGCTTCGGGAGACAGTGCTACCATCACCGGTCTGGCGTATGGAGATACAGCGTATACGGTAAGTGCAAATTATCGCGGGACACTGTTGGTTAAGAAACTTTCCGTACACGTGGGTAATCTGGATGTAATCTTCGACAGCCCGAACATGGAACTTTCAGCAGGATGTTATACTGTGAATTTGGGACTCTTGGAGACAGAGACAGATGTTACAAGCATGATTCCGGAAATCTATGTTTATGACAACGAAGAACTGGTAAAGAATCCAGAATTTACATGGACAAATAGTGATGAGTCTATTGCCGTTAGAGATGCAAACGGCAGGATAACAGCAAAGAAAGCAGGAAGTACACTGATTATCGGTAAATACAAAGAATCAGAACTTCATATTCGTGTGAATGTGCATCGAACACAAATAGAAGCCGATCCTGCTTATATCGAAAGTTATAGAAATTATGCCTTAAGTTTTTCAAAACTGAAAGGCATGGACGTAGAAGAAGTACTCTTTAATGATGTAAATGTATTGAAGGGTTATAACAAGAACAGCGGAACAATTACCTTTGATTCCAGTCTCTTACCGGAAATCGGTTCGGTAGGAAAGCTACTCATTCGAACAGAAAAGATGGAAATGGTTATGGAAGCTATGGTCTGTACGATGGCTCTTCATAATGAAACTGATTTGAATAAAATGGCATCAGTAATAGAGGCAAACAAAGGTGAAGGGTATTATGTACTTGCAAAAGACATTCGATGCACCGGAACTTACGATGCAGGAATTACTGTGGAATTTTCGGGTACATTTGATGGACGTGGTAACACAATTTACAACATGACAACCTCTGACAGAGATGGAAGCAACAGAGGACTTCTCGGGGGCAAAATGACCAAAACGGGTGTTGTGAAAAATGTTTCCTTTGTAGGTGCAAAACATAGCGGTAAAGGTGCCTTCATTGTAACGTCTAATGCGGGAACAATGAAGAACATTTATATCCAGATTGATATTACAGATTTTAACAGCCTTAATTGGGACAGTGCAACGTCTGTTCTGGGTTGTTCCACTATGGGAGTAACCTCTACAGAAAAGGTGTTGATAGAATATGTGAATCCACTTCCTTCTGATGCAACAAACGGTTATGCAATATGGGGATTTAATTACGGCTATGCGAAGCATCAGGGACTTTATGTAATAGGTGCTGATCGTGTATATAACAATGGAAATGATTTAGGCGGAGGTCTGAAAGATATCTATGGTGCCTACCGTACCTACGGTGATTACCTTGCTGCCGGTTTAGATGTAACGACATGGGAAAATGATTTTTGGACAGTACAAAATGGCATTCCATATCCGGTGAAACTTGAAAAGCGTTCGGGAACTGTGCCAAATGTAAGTATTCCGCAGTATGTTGCGGCAGGAACGAACGTCACACTTAATGGTGCAACTATCTATGACAGAGTAGTTCTTAGTGCTGCGGCGAAGAAACTTGGAATCACAGTAAAAGGAAATGTGCTGAACATTCCAAAAACAGTTTCTGCAGGTACAAAGATAAAATTCACCGTGCAATCTGTATTTGATTCATCCAAGAAAACCACAGTATCGGCAACTGTTCTGGCAGCGACAAACGTTACTTTGCCGGGCATATATAATGCGGAGATTTACAAGAAGACAACATTTTCAGTTGATTTTGGAACGACTGCATCAAAGGTAGCAGGAGCAGAACTTTTCTATGTATCTGTGGATGGAAAGACGTTCAATAAAAAACTATATACAAATGGAGTTTTGACATTGGATACAGCTTCGTTGGAAGGCTTTGGTGCCAAGACAGTAGAGGCTACTTTCAAAAAAGGAAATAAACTGATTATAGTAACTATTCCGATCGATGTTTGTACTATGGCAATTCATGACGAGACAGACTTGAACAATATGGCTTCTGTAATAAGTGCAAATGACGGAAAAGGACGGTATGTCCTTGCGAAGAATATTGTATGTACAGGAAGATATGATGCGTATATTGCTACAGAATTCAACGGAGTATTCGATGGGCGAGGATATGCGATTTACAACATGACCACATCTGACAGAGATGGAAATAATAGAGGACTTCTTGGTAGTGCAATGGGTAAAGAAGGAGTTGTTCAGAATGTGGCCTTCTTGAATGCAAGTCATGGAGGAAAAGGCGCATTCATTGCAACGACAAACAAGGGTACTATGAAGAACCTGTATATTCAAATTGATATTACAAGCTATAACAGTAGTAAATACAACAATGCAACTTCTATTCTTAGCTCAAGTACAAGTGGTAATACATCCACACAGAATGTATTGATCGAATATATGAATCCGCTTCCATCTGACGCAACGAATGGTTATGCATTATATAATTTGTTCTACGGTTATGCGAAGCATCAAGGACTTTATGTAGTAGGTGCAGATAAAGTCGGTGCTACAAGTCAGGAATTAGCAGGCGGACTAAAGGATATCTACGGTGCATTTAGAAATTATGGAGATTATCTGTCAGCAGGTACAGATTTGACAGCGTGGGCAAATGATTTCTGGGCTGTGTATAACAAAATCCCATATCCAAAGAATCTGGAAGCACGTGTGGGTAAAGTACCGGCAGTCACCATTCCGAAATATGTGGGAATCGGCTCCAGCGTTGTCCTTGATGGTCTCACGCTGTATGACCGTGTTATTCTCAGTTCTGATATGGCAAAACTTGGAATTACCGTAAAAGACGGCATCTTATCGATTCCGAAGAATGTGCCACGAGGAACAGTCTTAAGAATTACGGCAGAATCCGTATTCGATAGTTCTAAGAAAACTACATTGCAGACGACAGTATATGAAACTGTTAATGTAACTTTGCAAGATACCTATGACGTTGTTACCTATAATGCTACGACATTTGATATTGATTTCAAAACCAAGGCGAGCACAGTGGAGAACGGAACATTAATCAGTGCAACTGTAGGCAACAGCAGTTTCGCAAAGGCAACTTATAGAGACGGTGTTCTTACCTTAGATACATCGACATTGACAAGCTATGGAGAGCAGATTGTTACGGCAGTATTTGATAAGGACAACAAACTGGTAACAGTTACAATCCATATTGACGTGAGCACAATGGTAATCAAAACAGAAGAAGACCTGAATGATATGGCATCTGTAATTAGTGCAAATGAAGGTGTAGGACGATATGTTCTTGGTCAGGATATTGTCTGTGAAGGAACCTATGATGCATGTATCGCCACAGAATTCAACGGAGTATTCGATGGTCGTGGATATGCGATTTACAATATGACGACATCTGACAGAGATGGAAACAACAGAGGACTTCTTGGCAGTAAGATGGGCAAAGAAGGAGTTGTTCAGAATGTGTCTTTCGTGAATGCAAGCCATGGAGGAAAAGGTTCATTCATTGCAGTGACAAACCAGGGTACTATGAAGAACGTATATATTCAAATTGATATTACAAGCTATAACAGCAGTACATACAACAATGCAACTTCTGTTCTTGGTTCAAGTACGAGTGGTAATACATCCACACAGAATGTATTGATCGAATATATCAATCCGCTTCCGGCTGATGCGACGAACGGTTACGCATTATATAATCTGTTCTACGGTTATGCGAAGCATCAAGGACTTTATGCAGTAGGTGCGCATAAAGTCGGTACTACAAGTCAGGAGCTTACGGGCGGACTTCAGGACATCTACGGTGCATTTGAAAATTATGCAGCATTTATTTCAGCAGAAAATGATTTAACAGCATGGGCAAATGATTTCTGGACAGTGACAAACGGCATTCCATATCCAACACATTTAGGAGAACGCGAAGGCGTAATGCCGGTGGTAAGTATTCCTTCTATTGTAGGACCTGGAAGCAATGTGGTGCTTGATGGATTAACGATGTTTGATAGAGTGCTTCTTGATGCAGAGGCAAAAGAACTCGGAATCACGGTATCCGGTAACGCACTTAACATTCCGGAAAGTGTACCTTCAGGAACGACGGTTAACCTAACAGTACAGTCTGTATTTGATGAGACAAAGAAGATAGAACTTACAACAGAGGTATTGACGTCAAAGAATGTGGCATTGGATACGGTGACAGTAGTAGAAGTCTATAATCATGATTACTTTACAGTTGATTTAACCGATTTGGCAGCAGAGATTGGCGATGCCGCACTTGTAAGCGCAGCAGTAGATAGCACGTCATTTGTAAGTCCGGCTTATGATCAAGGTATCCTTACGTTAGACACCATCTCTCTTGCAGGATGGGGCGAGAAGACAGTATCAGTTACCTTCAAGGGAACGGAAAATCTGATTAGCATTACCCTTCCAATCGAAGTATGTACAATGGCAATTGATAGCGGAGCTGATTTGAATGGCATGCCAGCTACTATTGTGGCAAACAATGGAGCAGGTCGATATATCTTGACAGCAGATATTACCTGTGAAGGAACCTATGATGCAAACATAAGTACAGCATTTATCGGAACTTTTGATGGTTGTGGCCATACAATTTACAACATGACCACATCTGACAGAGACAGCAAGAACAGAGGGCTTCTTGGTACTGAAATGGGCACCGCAGGAGTTGTTCAGAATGTGTCCTTCGTGAATGCAAGTCATGGAGGAAAGGGTGCATTCATTGCAATGACAAACAAGGGTACTATGAAGAACCTATATATTCAAATCGATATTACAAGCTATAACAGCAGTTCATATGACACTGCAACTTCTGTTCTTGGTTCAAATACAAGTGGTAACACATCTACACAGAATGTATTGATCGAATATATAAATCCGCTTCCAACCGATGCAACCAATGGTTATGCATTATGGCAGCTGCATTATGGTTATGGAAAACATCAAGGTTTGTATGTAGTAGGTGCAGACAGCGTATGCAAACAAAGCACGTCACACAATGGTGCTGGCGGAGATGTGTACGGCGCATTTAGAACTTATGGCGATTTTGTTTCAGCAGAAAATGATGTAACAACATGGGCAAATGATTTCTGGACAGTGACAAACGGCATTCCATATCCAACAAATTTAGGTAAACGTGAAGGTGTGATGCCGACGGTAACAATTCCTTCTGTTGTAGGACCGGGAAGCGAAGTGGTGCTGGAAGGTGCAACTATGTATGACAGAGTCGTTCTTGATGAACAGACACAGGCACTTGGAATCACAGTATCAAAGAATGTGCTGACTATTCCGGATACCGTATCACCGGGAACAAGTATTCACCTTGTTGTACAGTCCGCATTTGACGAGACAAAGAAAGTGGAACTTACAACGGAAGTATTGCTCTCAAAGAATGTGGCATTAGAGACGGTGACGGTAGCAGAGGTATACAATCATGATAACTTTACTGTTGATTTAACAGATATGAAAGAAGAGCTTGGTAATGCCACAGTTGTAAGCGCATCCGTAGATGGCACAGCGTTTAAGAGTGCAGCTTATGACCAGGGTATCCTTACTCTGGACACAAGCTCCCTTACAGGTTTTGGCAAGAAAACCGTATCAGTCACCTTAAAAGGAACGGAAAGTCTGATTAGCATTACCCTTCCAATCGATGTATGTACAATGGCGATTGACAGTGAAGCTGATTTGAATGCTATGCCAACTGCCATTTCGAGAAATAATGGGGCAGGTCGTTATATCTTGACAGCGGATATTACCTGTGAAGGCACATATGACGCAGAGATAGGAACAGAGTTTATCGGAACTTTTGACGGTTGTGGCCATACAATTTACAACATGACCACATCTAGTAGCAGAGATGGAAATAATAGAGGACTTCTTGGCAGTAAGATGGGCAAAGCAGGAGTTGTTCAGAATGTGTCCTTCGTGAATGCAAGCCATGGAGGAAAAGGCTCATTCATTGCAGTGACAAACAACGGTACTATGAAGAACCTATATATTCAAATTAATATTACAAGCTATAACAGCAGTACATACAACAATGCAACTTCTGTTCTTGGTTCAAGTACGAGTGGTAATACATCCACACAGAATATATTGATCGAATATATCAATCCGCTTCCATCTAATGCAGCCAACGGATTCGCAGTATGGAATTTGTTCTACGGTTATGGAAAGCATCAAGGACTGTATGCAGTGGGTGCAAACAGCGTGTGCCAGAACAGCACAAGTAAGGGTTCAGTCAAAGATGTGTACGGCGCATTTGCAGACTATACAGCATTGAAAAATGCTGGAATTGATTGGAGTACATGGGAGAATGACTTCTGGACAGTAAAAGAAGGAAGACCATATCCAAAGAATCTTCAATAGATAGGAGGGCATTAGCTTGACAAAATATAACAAAAAGAAAAAATGGTGGAAGGATAAAGATTTCCTGTTTTACTGCTTGTTGATAGCTTTTCCGCTCGCACAGTTTCTTATCTTTTATGTAGGTGTGAATTTCAATTCTATCTTGATGGCATTTCAACGAATTGATATTCAGAAAGATACTATAGAGTGGACAGTGAATAACATCAAGAATGCTTTTCAGATGATGACAGGTTCGGCAGAATTGCTATCTGTAATGTCTGTATCATTAATTGCATATGTGGTTTTGACAGGACTTAGTGTTCCGTTAGGATTGTTCTTTTCTTACTATATATATAAGAAATTGCCTTTAAGTGGGATGTTTCGAGTGATTTTATTTTTACCTTCCATCTTATCAGCAATTGTTATGGCAACGATTTTTCAATTCTTTTTTGAACGTGCCATACCAACTGCGATGTCGCAGTTTTTTGACATAGAGATGATGGGGTTGCTTGAAAACTCGGAAACAAGATTTGCATGTATCCTATTCTACAATATTTTAATAGGATTTGGTACACATGTCCTTATGTATACCAACAGCATGAGTGGTATTTCACAGGAAGTAGTAGAGGCGTCGCAATTAGACGGCGCATCTACTTTACAGGAATTTATGTACGTGACGTTACCTATGATTTATCCAACACTGGCAATGTTTTTATTCACCGGCGTTGCCGGAATATTCACAAATCAGTTGCATTTGTACTCATTTTATGGAAGTTCTGCGCCAGGTGGAATCAGTACATATGGTTACTATTTTTATGCGAAGACCAAAATGGCCACATCCGTGGCGGAATATCCATTGTTGTCGGCAATGGGCTTACTTATGTCAGCAGTTGCAGTTCCGCTTACACTGGGCGTGAAATGGTTCTTGGAAAAAATTGGACCAAGTGAGGATTGAGGTGAATATGATGAAGCGAAAAGAAAAAGTCAATTGGACATTTATGAAGATTGTATTATTAGTTGGTCTGATTGTATATGCAATATGCCTGTTCGGACCGGTTATATGGGGAGTTATTACTTCATTTAAAGGACAGGCCGACTTTAGAATTAACGTAATTGGATTGCCAAAGGAATGGGTATGGAACTATTCGCAGATTTTGGAAAAATTCGTAGTACAAATATTTACGGATGTGGGAACTGTCGAAGTCGGTATGGGCGAGATGCTTATGAATTCCGTGCTTTATGCAGTAGGATGTGCATTCTTTAGTGCATTGATACCTTGTATTACATCGTATCTGTGTGCGCGCTATGATTATTTCTTATCAAGAGTTATTTATACCATTGTAATTGTGGCAATGATATTACCAATTGTAGGTAGTCTTCCATCAGAAATTAGAGTTGCCAGGGCGATAGGCTCTTACGACCATATATGGGGAATGTGGCTATTTAAGGCAAATTTCCTTGGACTCTATTTCATCGTTTTCTACAACCATTTTAAGTCGATACCACAAACGTATGCGGAAGCAGCGAAAATAGATGGTGCGGGGAACTGGGATATACTGTTAAAAATCATGCTGCCGCTGGCAAGAAATACATTTTTTACAGTAATGTTAATTCGATTTATTGAATTTTGGAATGATTATCAGACACCACTTGTCTATCTCCCGACAAAGCCGACCATCTCACTGGGCGTATACCATATGGCATATACGACAATCAATGAGTTGTCGACCGTTCCAATGCGTATGTCAGCAGCGGTGATAGCGATAACGCCTATATTAATCTTATTCTTATCTTTCCATAAAAGGTTGCTTGGCAATCTGACGGTGGGTGGTATTAAAGGATGAGAAAATATTATGTTGGCGAATATAAAACGCCTGAAATGGAAATATGTGAAAGTGAACAAAATGATATTCTCACTGCATCTATAGAGGACGTTCTTGTAGATGACAAAACGTGGGGAGAAATTTCTTAAAAGGTATTAAAGGAGAGCATTATGATATATGTGAAACCAGAAATGGAAATTATAGAACTAGAACGCGTACCAATTACGCAGTTGTCTGTCGTTCCAGGAGAAACTGTAGTTGTGCCTGGTGTAGACGCGTCAGACCCATTCTAAGTAGAAAGGAGGAGAAAATGATGGATAAAAAGAAAATGATGAATTTAACGAAAAAACTAGTTGCGGGATGTCTTGCATTGTCTGTGATTGTAGCCGGAATCGTTGTGACTCCAAAAGCAGCAGAAGCTGAAGGAGAAATTGTGAAAGGTGAGATTACCTACAAACCAATGGAGATGGCAACATATTGGGATACAAATTCAAAAACGGCACCAGTGTTGGCCGACCATATATTTGCAGGATGGTATACTGCAGATGCAAATGATGAAGTTACAGCAATAAAAGAGGCTGACGGTATTCCAGCAAATACTACTACGTATGCAAAATTTGTTCCAGCCTATGTATTAAGTGTGAAAACACAGGTTGAGGCAGCAGCAGAGGTTGCATCTACTGCGACAAAGCCAGAAAGCACATTTCTACGTGTCCTTTCTTCTGTGGATTCGGAAGATTATAAAAATGTAGGATTTGAAATTCTTCTTGGTGATGGGGAAAAAGTTTTAGAAGTGGCACCGATTACAAAAGTGTATGAAGGATTAAAGTTGAGTGAAACGGATACAGAAGTAATAAGACCTAACGGGGTGTTTGGGGCTGCTGCGACATATTTTACAGCTTTGAATATGGAAGACATAAGCTACAAAAGTTTCAGCAGTAAAATTTATATCAGACCGTATTGGACGACTTTGGATGGAACAAAAGTAGAAGGTCTTGCAAAAAATGTTCGTGTAGAAGACAAATACTCAGATTATAGATACATCAGTGTACCAGTAAATCTTTTGACAGATGGAGCGACTCCTGCAGAAGTAGCTGCCGGAAAAGTGACAATGACATATGATGCAACCAAGTTTACAGTTGCTAAAAATGATGGCAATTACAGAATCGACACTGGAAGACTGATGTCAGAAATGGTATACAACGTAGTTGAGTCAAATGGAGTAGGAACTATTACGTTTGTAGGAAATTTGAATACGATAAATACCAATATAGCAGCAGATGGTTTATATGCCAATATTAGATTTATAAGAAACGAAGGATATAGTGAAGCAACAGAAAGCGACTTGGCCCTTACGAAAACAGCAAACGACTTCTGTAATTGGGGCGAAGAGAAGCAAGAGATTATCGCATGGTAACTCAGATTGACTTAGAGGAGGCCAAAAATGTTGAAAAATTTATTAGCAAATAAAAAATTATTGGCTGTGATTGTTATTGTGGTTGTTATTATTGCAGGTGTTGTTATTGGTACTGTGATCAACCGAGATTCAGGGAATCCCCCTGCATTGGGTGAAGAAAAGGATGATGCACAGGACGAACCATACGATGGAGAAGGTCTTGAAATCATGGACGAAGTCGACGGAACAGTAGATAGCGTTGATGGTTCCGGCGATTGGGACAATCAGTCAGATGATACTAATCAGGAAGCTTCTGATGCCGGAAACGATGATAACGAGACGGAAACTACTGACACCGAAAACGGTGATAACGAGACGGAAGCTTCTGACACCGAAAGCGATGGTAACAATGCGCAAGACTCGGATGAAGAAGAGTCAGATGAGGATATTCTTATAGATGATAGAGTGTGGGGAAGACCTAGCTAAATGGAAGGTTGAACCCAAAACAAATGTTATTAATGTGAGGAAAAGAAAATGAAAAGGAAATTAAAATTACGTTCAATATTGGCAGTGCTGCTTGCGTTTGTGATTACCTTTGCAGGAATTGACCCGATGGGCTTACTTTCAGGAATCATGAAAGATGTACAGGCAGCGGACTTAACACCGATAAGTTGGGAGAATTTTAGTGGTGTAACATATGGCAAAAGCTACACGAGTGCAACAGCACTGACATATAGTGAAACAAGTTTGAATAATACTGTATTTGAAGATTACATACAATTTGCAGAAGGTGCGTGTCTCTTGTATGGAGCAGCAGGTGTTTGGCATGGTATAAAAATGGGAGTGTCAAACGGAGAATTTTATGTTCAGGGTAGCCAATATTGGTATAATGGTGGTGTGAATAAGCAAAGTCGCACAGCAGCCCAACTTGGACTTACTGAAGAAACATTGGCAGGAGTAAAACTGAAATTACATGTAGAATTACGTGATGTCAGTGATGATATGACATCGGCAACGGTGACTGTTAAAGTAAATGACCATTGTTTGTGGGATTCCATAACGATAGCTAGAAATGGTACTGCTCCTGGACTCTTGGGAAATGCTATCCAATTATGCGCACAGGGCACAACCGCAGCTGTAACTATTCCAGAAAAACCGTTAACAGAGATAAGCTGGGATAACTTTAGCGGTGTAGAATATGGAAAAACCTACACGAGTGCAACAGCGCTGACATATAGTGGTACAAGTTTGAATAATACCGCATTTGAAGCTTATGTACAGTTTGCAGCAGGCGGATATCTCCAGTATGGAACATCAGGTACTTCTACTCATGGTATATGGATTGGAGTGAATACAGACGGAGAATTTTATGTCATAGGTAAGAGTTATTGGAAAGATGGAAGTTCGAGTGATTTGGGATATGAGAAGAAGTGCACAGCAACTGATCTCGGACTTGATGGAGAAACATTGGCAGGAGAAAAACTGAAATTACGTGTGGAATTCCGTGATGTCAATGA
>JAFQRJ010000011.1 GCA_017410145.1 Tyzzerella sp. | reverse complement strand
GGTTGGTGTTTTTTATTCCATAATTTCATATGGATATGCGGATGTGGCGGAATTGGCAGACGCGCTAGATTTAGGCTCTAGTGGGCGACCGTGCAGGTTCAACTCCTGTCATCCGCATCAAGGCTCAGAAACAAAAGGTTTCTGAGTTTTTTTGTTTGCCTTCTAAAATTGCAATAGAATTTCTCGCAATAACATGGTACAATAGGAAAAGATATGAAAATCTAACGGAGTGAGAAATGAAAACAACAGTAAAAGACAAAAGATACGAAGAAGTCATTGCTTTGCCGAAAGAGAAGCAGTTTCAGCCAATGAAGCAAAGTATGTTCTTTCGCGTACTTTTAAAACTTGCCTCTAGTTTTGATTTGGCGGCAACACATTTTAAATGTAACAAGATTGGGATGGAACGGTTGAAACCAGATGAGCCATGCTTGGTTTTAATGAATCATTCCAGTTTCATTGATCTGGAAATTGTAGCATCCGTTTTGTTTCCTAGGAAGTTCAATATTGTTGCGACTACCGATTCCTTTATGGGCATTATGAAATGGGTGATGCGCCTGATTGGATGTATCCCGACGAGGAAATTCGTGACAGATACCAAGTTAATTCGTGATATGCTGTATTGTGTTAAGAATTTAAAGAGCTCTGTGGTAATGTATCCGGAAGCCAGTTACAGCTTTGATGGAACAGCAACACCATTGCCGGACAGTATCGGACGATGCATCAAAATGTTAGGTGTTCCGGTTGTTGTGATTCGGACCTATGGGGCATTTGCGAGACAGCCTTTATATAACTGTTTGCGTAAGCGAAAAGTCCAAGTTTCTGCAGATATTAAATATGTACTTTCAGCAGACGAAGTGGCAGTAAAGGGTGCAGATGACATCAACGAGATTATCAATAAGGAGTTTGATTTTGATAATTTTGCATGGCAGCAGGAGAATCAAATTTCCATTTCGGATGCAGAACGTGCAGAAGGATTGAATCGGGTATTGTATAAATGCCCGCACTGTATGACAGAAGGAAAATTGCTTGGAAAAGGCACTATGCTGATATGTGAGGAATGCGGAAAAGAATACGAACTCACGGAGTATGGTTATTTGGAGGCCAAGGATGGGGATACAAAATTTGACCATGTTCCGGATTGGTATCAATGGGAAAGAGAATGCGTCCGAAAAGACATTTTAGATGGTACATATGAATTGAACGTACCGGTGGACATCTGTATGCTGGTGGATATGAAGTGTATTTATCGCGTAGGAGAAGGAGTTCTTTCGCACGACAGAGAAGGTTTTCGTCTGACGGGATGCGATGGAAAATTGAATTACAGCCAGAAAGCGACAACATCTTATAGTCTATATGCTGATTACTATTGGTATGAAATCGGGGATGTAATCTGCATAGGTGATAACAATGTATCCTATTATTGTTTCCCGAAAGCAGGTGGAGACATTGTTGCAAAGACACGTCTTGCAACAGAAGAGATGTACAAAATGGAAAAAGAAGCAAGAAGAACAAAATTCAAAATAAGGTAAGGAGTAGGGTTTATGGAGAATTTTAAATCCGTTTTTTCGGAATCTTATCAATCGATTTATTGTCGTGCAAAAAGCATTATGAGCAAAGAAGAAGATGTGATTGCTCTTGTAAAGGAAGTGTATTTACTTGCGGTAGAGTCAAATGTGGCAGATGTGAATGCTAAAGCATGGATGGAGAAGCAAACCTATATTCTGGGATGTGGAAAGTTCAGAAAGAAAAAAGCCCGTGAAGCAGAGATAATTGAATTACTTGAAACAGAATATGAGGCGGGTAAAGGCATAGATATAGACAAAACAAAGGAATTGATTTGCGAGACTTTTATGGAACTTCCGGATTTGTATCATGCATTATTGGTTGCGTTTTATATGGACAAGTATTCTATAAAAGAACTTGCATCTATGATGGGATACAATGCAGGAGTCATCATCAATCGCTTGAATTATATTCACAAATACTTCAGCAAGAAGCTAGAGGATTATCAGGAAGAGCATAAGGTAAAGGTGCAATTTTCGGTTCAGATGGTGTATGAAGCATTGAAAAAATGGGCTGCTGAGAATACAATGGATGAGACCGTAGCGCAGAACCTTTATACTAGCTTATGTAAGGAATTGGATTTACCGGTAGAAGCTTTGGTGAATGAAGTGGATGAATCAGATGATGCAGATGTGTCAGGTAAGGTGCAAAAAGAGGAGTCTGAAAACGGAATAGATACTGTGAAGGAAGAACTTCAAAGTTACAGCGTGAAAAAGGGATTGGATAAGAAGCAGGTTGTGCTTATTGCAGCGATTGTTGGAGGATTGGCTGTTTTGGCTCTTGTAGCAATCTTAGTATTAGGAAATGGTGATAAGAAGGAAGAACCGAAGGATAATAAACCGCCGGTAGAGCAAAATGAAGACGACATCCAAGAGGATGATGTACAAGAAGATAATACACAGGATGATGAGAACCAAGACGAGGTTCAAGAGAATGAAGTCCAAGATGACCAAACTCAGGATGAGGATACTCAGGTGGAGAAGGATTCCACATATATTTTACCAGATAGCAATTCGAGAAGACTTACGAGAGCGGATTTGCAAGGATTGTCGAAGGAAAAGCTGCGATTGGCTAGAAATGAAATCTTTGCTCGCCATGGCATGATTTTTGGAGTACCTGATTTAGATGCATATTTTGGCGAAAAATCATGGTACAGACCAACTTATTCATATGATGATTTCTATGACAAAGTTGAGATGTCAGGGATTGAAGAAGCCAACGTTGCATTGATTAACCAGGTGGAAGAAGGATTGGAATAAAGTACCAGAGGAGAAGAGTGAGATGCTCTTCTCTTTTTTATTTGCTGATGTTATAATATGCGCGGTATAATGGGAGCTATCTGGGGAGAATAATAAAATAAATGTAAATAAAAAAAGGGGAATATTTATGTGTGGAATTGTTGGATATACAGGGGTAAAAGATGCAAGGGAAATTTTGCTGGATTCGTTGGAACTGTTGGAACACAGAGGATATGACAGTGTGGGAATTGCCAGGTTTGACAGCGAGACGAGCCAAGTTTGCGTTGATAAATGTGTAGGGCGAGTGCGTGATTTGCGAAGGGAGTGTGAACAAGAGACACTCAGTTCCACTTGTGGTATTGGGCATACAAGATGGGCCACCCATGGGGCTGTGCTGGAGAAAAATGCACATCCTCACCGCTGTGGAAAGGTAACCATTGTTCACAATGGGATTGTGGAAAACTATCGCCAATTAATTGAAAATTACGAGCTGCAGGAGCAATTAGTGTCAGAAACTGACACAGAGGTAGTAGCGGCTTTGTTAGACCATTATTATCATGGCGATGCACAAAGAACAATTCAAAAGGTAGCAGGTAAATTAAAAGGAACATACGCCCTTGTTATGATGTTTGAGGACCAACCAGGGGTGATTTACGCCATTCGTAACGTCAGCCCTATCGTTGTGGCAGAGTGCGAAGAAGGCATGATGTTGGCATCTGATTTAACGGCGCTCGGACAATTCACAAAGCAATACTTTGTTATGCCGGAACACGCAGTTTTAAAGATGGAAGCTGACCGAATGACGTTAGTCGGGTTTGACGGAAATGTGGTGGAGCCAGAGCTCTTAACCCTTGATTGGGAAATGCAGAGCCTTGGTAAAAATGGCTACCCATTCTATATGGAAAAAGAAATCATGGAGCAACCGGATACATTTATGGCTACTGTTAAGAACAGAATTGTGAATGGATTGCCTGATTTTACGGTAGACGGTGTGTCGGATGAGGCTTTGACTTCATGTAAGAGAATCTGTGTTGTAGCTTGTGGAACAGCATGGCATGCAGGGTTGATGCTACAGGCTTTGGTGAAATCTGTTTTGCACATGCATATCGATGTGGAGTTGGCATCGGAATTTATGTATTCAGACCCAGTCATTAATGAGAACACCTTGCTCATTGCTGTGTCACAATCAGGGGAAACGGTAGATACATTAGAAGCAGTGAAATATGCAAAACAAAAAGGAGCAAAATGTCTGGCTGTTTTAAATGTGCGCGGTTCTTCCATTGCGCGTGAAAGTGATTACGTGCTTTACACGGAAGCAGGACCGGAAATTGCAGTCGCAAGTACAAAGGCATACACCACCCAGTTGGCGGTTATGTACCTTTTGGTGGCGAAGATGGCACTTCTCAGAGGAGAGTATACGGTAGAAGAAACCCGCCATTACATGGAAGAATTTCAGCGGGTTCCGGAAGCGATTTCAAAAGTTTTGGAACAACGAAAAGAAATCCATGTGGTTGCCAAAAATGTATTGGAAGCAAAAGATTTATTTATGATTGGTCGTGGCATGGATTACTCTACCTTGTTGGAAGGTTCTTTGAAGTTAAAAGAAGTATCCTATATTCATTCTGAGGCATATGCAGCCGGTGAATTAAAGCATGGACCGATTGCCTTAATTGCGCAGGACGTTCCGGTGGTTGCACTGGTTACACAAGAAAAACTAATGTCAAAGGAATTATCTAACATCAAGGAAGTGAAAGCACGTGGTGCCAGTGTCGTGCTCTTTATTAAACAATCGCTGGCAGAGCAATTAAAAGAAGATTACGAGCTTGTACTTCTTCCGGATTTGGAGGATAAATTCATGGTATTTCCGGCTGTTGTTGCGTTGCAGCTCTTGGCATACTATGTTTCATCTGATAAAGGCTTCGATGTGGATAAACCGAGAAATCTTGCGAAAGTGGTAACAGTAGAATAAAATGTCAGACAACTTAAAAACAATTTATTAAAATGTATTGACAAATGCAAAAATGATGATATAATGACAGTATACACAAAAGATAAATGAAAAATAACAAAAAATAAGGACGAGGAGGACGGACCACCAAAAACGTAAATTAAAAATCAAAAGTCTTTGTATATAAAGGAGATACGTAAAATGATTGAACCAACAAATTAAAAAGGAGTATCAATTGTAAAGAAAATTGATACTCCTTTTTATTATGCGGATAACAGGACTTGAACCTGCACCGAGAAACCCCGACTAGAACCTGAATCTAGCGCGTCTGCCAATTCCGCCATATCCGCTAACAAAAGGTATTTTATCACAAAAAAGTATGTATAGCAAGAGTAAAATATGATAAGATACTATTATGAAAAATCAGGAGATTGAGTCAAATGGGGAGGGACAGGAATGAATCCAGTATATGAAAAATTATTAAAATGTTATGAAAGTATACAAAAGAAGATTGATTTCAAACCGGAGATTGCGTTGGTCTTGGGTTCCGGCCTTGGCGATTATGGCGAAACCATAGATATCGTAGCAACTTTGGATTATCATGATATCGAAGGATTTCCGATATCAACTGTAGAGGGACATAAAGGGCGTTTTATTTTCGGTTATATTCAGGGTGTTCCGGTGGTATGTATGCAGGGGCGCGTTCACTACTATGAAGGCTATGCCATGTCAGATGTGGTGTTGCCGACCAGGTTGATGAAAATGATGGGCGCAAAGGTTCTCTTTTTGACAAATGCAGCAGGAGGATTGAACTTTGATTTCCATGCGGGAGATTTCATGATGATTACCGATCACATCATGACTTTTGTTCCGTCTCCGCTGATTGGGGAAAATATAAACGAACTGGGTGCCCGTTTTCCTGATATGAGCGATGTGTATAAAAAGGATCTTCAAGAAATTATTCGAGGTACTGCAAAGGAGCTTGGCATCAAACTACAGGAGGGTGTATACATTCAGCTTACAGGACCGAATTATGAGACACCGGCAGAGGTGAGAATGTGCAGAGCATTGGGCGCAGATGCAGCAGGTATGAGTACGGCGGCAGAAGCCGTGGCAGCCAATCACATGGGCATGAAGGTGTGTGGCATTTCGTGTATTACCAATCTTGGGTGTGGTATGCTTGACCAGCCTCTATCACATGCAGAGGTGCAGGAGACAGCAGACCGCGTGGCCGTCGATTTTAAGAGATTAATCACACAGGCTATTTTGAATATTTATCATGCTACAAGGCAGTAGAAGAAGATAGACAACCGCAGATAAGCGGAGAAGAAGCGTTAAAGATAGAACTGGATGGGAGGAGAAATTAATATGGAGAAAATCACAAAACTGCGAGAAATGATAGAAAAATGCAACCGCATTGTTTTCTTTGGCGGAGCAGGAGTTTCTACGGAAAGCAACATTCCGGACTTTCGTAGTGCGGATGGGCTATATCAGGAAAAATATCATTATCCTCCGGAACAGGTTGTGAGTCATACGTTTTTTGTGCAGAAAACAAAACTATTTTATGATTTTTACAAGAATAAAATGATGTATTTAGATGCGAAACCGAATAAAGCGCATTTAAAATTGGCAGAATTAGAACAGGCAGGAAAGTTGATTGCGGTAATTACGCAAAACATAGACGGACTTCATCAGATGGCGGGCAGTAAAAATGTGTTGGAGTTACATGGAAGCATCCACCGTAACTATTGTCAGAAATGTGGCAAATTTTATGATGCAAAATACGTAAAGGAATCTCCGGAAATTCCCATCTGTGAGTGTGGTGGCATCATAAAGCCGGATGTGGTATTATATGAAGAGGGACTGGATAATACTATTATAAATAAATCGCTCAAGGCAATTAGCGAGGCGGATATGTTGATTATTGGTGGGACATCACTTGTGGTGTATCCGGCAGCGGGATTTGTTGATTATTTCCGAGGTGACCATCTGGTAGTGCTGAATAAAAGTGCGACATCCAGAGATTCCTATGCAGATTTGTGTATCCAAGAACCAATAGGTGAAGTATTAGGAGCGTTATGAACGAAAAACAAAGATTTAAAATAAGAAAGTTATTGTTGTTGTCGGCAAAAATAGGAATTGGTGCGAGCGTAGCAATTTATATTGCACAGCTTCTGAATTTGGAATATGCCACTTCAGCAGGTATTATTACACTACTTACCCTGATTACTACGAAATGGGAGACGTTGAAGCTTTCCCTTTTACGTCTGGTAACATATGCCATATCGGTGGCGTTTTGTTGGGTGATTTTTCATTTTATTCCCAATATGTGGATTGAGTATGGGATATTTTTATTCTGCATTGTTCTCTTGGGAGAAGTGATGGGATGGAGAAGTACCTTATCTGTAAATGCGGTTATAGGAACTCATTTTTTGACAACTCAGAATTTTACATTCGAGTTCTTGATTAATGAACTGCTTCTGGTTGTGATTGGAATCGTAATTGCAATTCTTCTGAATTTGATACACATTAATAATGCACAGGAAAATGGTATTATCCAGAGCATGCGTCATGTAGAGAATCAGATGAAATTGATTCTATCTGAGCTAGCCAGCTACTTGTCGATTCAGTCATCCGGTGATAGTGTATGGGAAGATTTGATAAAATTGGAACGGGAACTAGATGAATATTTGGAACTGGCTTATGAATATCAGAATAATACGTTCCACTCTCATCCGGAATATTATATCAATTATTTTGAAATGCGAATGAAACAGTGCGGTGCGCTCCATAATCTGCATTCAGAAATGCGACGTATGCGAAATATGCCAAAGCAAGCGCACATTGTAGCAGATTTTATTACAGATATTACAGAGTATGTGACGGAAATGAATGATCCAAAGAAACAGATTGAGGAGTTGGAAGGGTTACTCACAGAACTCCGCAATGAGCCTCTTCCGGAGACTCACGAGGAGTTTGAAAGCCGCGCAGAACTCTATCATGTGCTGATGGATATGGAGGAGTTTCTTCTATATAAAAAGAGATTCGTTGAGGAGATAGATGAGACACAGTTTCGTGTATATTGGAAACAGGAGATTGAAGGGAAATAAATGCCGGAATATTTATTAAGGCTTATGAAATATAAGGTAGAAATGTGGCACAATGCGAGTATTTCTTTTTTCACTATTACAAAGACAAAAAATATGTTAAAATACGAGAAAAAAGAGCATTGAGGTGACAAACTATGAAAACAATTTTATTTCAAGGAGATTCCATTACAGACTGTGGGAGAAGCAGAGAAGATGACGGATACGTAGGAACTGGGTATGCTTTGCTTGTAAAATCGCAATTGGGGTTTGAAAATCCGAATCAGTATCAATTTTATAACAGGGGCATTAGTGGTAATCGCATTGTTGATGTGTATGCAAGAATCAAGGCGGATATTATTAATTTGAAGCCGGACTACATGAGTCTGCTGATTGGTGTAAATGATGTTTGGCATGAAATCGAAGTTAATAATGGAGTTGACGAAGATAAGTTTGAAAAAATATACAGTATGCTTGTTGAAGAAATCAAAGAAGCATTACCAGAGCTTAAGATTATGATATTAGAACCATTTTGCCTGAAAGGCTCAGGTACTGAAGACACAGACACACAGCCGAACAAGTGGAACACGTTTTATAACGAGGTAAAAAAGAGAGCAGCAAAAGCAAAGGCTATTGCTGAAAAATACGGCTTGGTGTTTATTGAGTTGCAGGACAAGTTTGAACAATTAGCGCAGACGGCAGAGAATACATATTGGTTAGGGGATGGCGTGCATCCAACATCGATGGGCCATGAAATGATTAAAAGAGAGTGGTTGAAAGCATTTAAGGAACTATAGGAAATTGCAAACAAAAAGGGAAGTTATCAAAAGCAAGGATAACTTCCCCTTTTTCATCCAATATATACCAGGAAATTTCCAGTAATATATATGGTATTCTATTATTCTAAACTACTAATCGTTCTTATATTTCTTACGGTATTCGGTTGGAGTCATGCCGTATTCCTTTTTAAAAGCACGTAAAAAGCAACTGAGAGCATCATAGTGGAGTTCATAAGCAATATCGATGATTTTCTTATCGGAACTTTTCAACATATTAGCGGCAAGTTCCATTCTCTTTTTGTTCTTGTATTCAACAATTGTATAACCGGTTTGCTCCTTGAAAATCTTGGTTATGGTCGGAACCGAAAGGTTAACAGTTTTATAAATTCTTTCGGCAGACATATGCAGATTAGAAGGTTCATTTAGTACGTTTAACAATCGCTGTACATACTCTGAATTATCTTTCTTCTGGCTACCTTTATCATGAAATATATTTGTCAAAGCAAGGTACGTTAACATATCTGCAATATGTATGGAAGGTCTTGTTGCGCTGAGTTTGCGTCCTAACTGTTCTAGATAAGCGAAATCAGCTGTGTCAAGGTGAATAAGAGTGCACTTTGACAAGGGATTTTCAGCAAAATCCGGAAAATGCTGCTTTATAAAAGCCTGGAAGAAATCTTCACGGATACAGATGGCAAAGAAGGTTGCTTGCATCGGTTCGGTATATAGTTGATGTTCCGAATGTGGACTCATTAGGAGCAAGTCTCCTGGTATGAGGTTGTAATTATGTCCCTTATATGTATGGATATAAACACCAGAGATGACACAAGTAATTTCATAGTAGTCATTGTGCCTGTGGTGCTTAGTATCTAAAGATGTGAAGCCAAAGCCACCATAGGAGCCAAGCCTAATATTGGCGTATACGTCATCAAAATCATAATTATAATTTACTGTATTTGTCGGGTTCATTGCCTGTCCTCCTATGTATGGAAAAGTGCACAAAATAAAAAAGTAAAATAATTATTTATATATTATATTAGACAAAACATTTTTTCGTCAATAATATAAAGAAATGTAATAAAAAAGTTATAAAAAATGTAATATAAAAAAGATAAAATCAAGTATATACAAGGAAAAATAAAATACAAATCAAAAAAATAATTAATAAAATGTAACATAAAAAATGATAAATATAGGGAGAGGATAATCGGAAGAAAAGTTATAATTATTATAATTATAGGAATTTTATGCATTTAATACAAGAAAGGCGATGTTAAGGATGAAGTTTGTTGAAGTATTAAAGAAAAAAACAGAAGATAATCCAGGCACCAGAACACCTATGATTGCGTTCTTGGGAGACAGTGTTACACAAGGGTGCTTTGAGGTTTACCAAAAAGGAAAAAGTTTTGAAGTGGTGTTCGACAGTCTGGCAGGATATGCGGAGAAAGTTAAGAAGATTATGGCACTTCTTTATCCGAAGGCACCGGTGTCTATCTTGAATTTTGGAGTAAATGGTAGTACAGCTCCTGCAGGGTATGAGAGATTGATAAGAGATGTGCTACCGATGAAACCGGATTTAATGGTTGTGTGTTTCGGATTAAACGACAGTAATGGAGATGCAGAAGGAATTGACATCTACAAAGAGACTTTAAAAAAGATTTTTCAAACGGCAAAAGAAGAAGGCATCGAAACGATTTTCATGACGCCGAACATGATGAATACAGACTCAAGCAAGGTTTCGCCGGGGGACATTTTAGAGCCTTTGGCTGAAGTTTTTGCAAAACGGCAAAACGAAGGTGTCTTTGATGCATATATGGAAGCAGCAAGAGAGGCTTGTAAGGAAGAGAATGTTGTGCTTTGTGACTGTTATGCTATCTGGAAAAAGATGCAGGAATGCGGAGTAAATACAACAGAGCTTTTATCAAATGGATTGAATCACCCTGTCAGAGAAATGCATGAGTTGTTTGCATGGCAGTTGGTACATACAATTATGAATCATTAAATGGAGGAAATGAAGAATGAAGACAGTGAAAAACAAACAAATTTTAGTAGGTGCAGATTTCGCAGGTTACCCATTAAAAGAAGCGGTTGTTGCACATTTGAAAGCGAAGGGGTGGGAAGTTACAGACGTTGGTGTGCGCGCTGATTCTGACCCGGATGACACAGATCTTATGTTCCATCGCGTAGGTTTACGTGCAGGTTCTTTGGTTTCGGAAGGTGAATTTGAAAGAGCATTGCTTTTCTGTGGAACAGGAATGGGAATTCATATTGCTGCAAGTAAATGTCCTCATGTTCATGCGGGTGTTGTAGAAAGCGTTCCGGCTGCACTTCGTGCAATTACGGGTAACGGAGTCAATGTTCTTGCGATGGGAGCCTTTTATGTAGCTCCGGCAATGGGATGCGATATTGCAGATGCTTATTTGAATGCAGAGCTTGGCAGTGGTTATGAATGGTGGCACAACTTCTATGAATTCCACAAACTGGCAATTGATGAGTTGGAAGCCTTTAATTATGAAGAATACAAAGCAAATGGCTTTAAAGTAAATAAATTGGGAGACTTTCCTCTGAAATTAGAGGTTCGTCCTGAAAATATTTAATGGATTTGTAGCATTTGGGAGGAAAAACATGTTTGACAATGCAAAGTGGATTTGGAATTCCGATTCCAAAGGTACAGATTGTTATACGGAATTTATCACCAGTTGTGAATTTCAAGAACATGATGCAGTTTGTTTGAGACTATCGGCTGACTCTAATTATGCGGTTTATGTAAATGGACGTTTTGTAAATAGTGGTCAATACGGGGACTATCCATTTTATAAAGTATACGATGAGCTTGATTTAAGTAGTTTTATCAAAACAGGTATTAACCATATCGCCTTCATAGTCTGGTATTACGGAGTTTCTTCTTTTAATTATTATGTTGGGACTCCGGGGTTATTGTTTGAGATAGAAAGAAATGGAGATGTGGTTCGAAGCTCTAACGAATTCATTCTAAGTCGAAATAGTAAGAGATATATCAGTGGAAAGAACGAAATGATTACTGCCCAATTGGGATTGAATTTCCATGTAAATCTTAGGAAATCAAATAAGTGGATGACAGGCGAATCAAAAACAGGTTTCGGTGTTAGTCAAATTGTGGATGATATGCCTAAGGAGTTAGTTCCAAGACCAATTGAAAAATTATGTGTGAACCCACGTGTTGACACAAAGATTGTGCAGAGAGGTACATTTACCTATCGAGAGGGAGAAAATCATTTCGGAGCCAAGATGCAATATGCGAATTTAACTAGTTACAAATATTGGGAAATAGGTCAGGACACACTGGTTTCTCCTACGGGAGAAGATATCTACTTTATTGTAGATTTGCAAAAAGAAACCTCAGGATATCTTGACTTTGAATTGGAAGTGCCGGATGACTGCTGTATGGAAGTAGGCTGGGGCGAGCATTTGGAGGATGGACGATGTCGAACCAGTATTGGTACAAGAAACTTTTCTGTGACGGTGGAATTGCAGAAAGGTCTCAATGCATATATGAATCCATTCCGCCGTTTGGGATGTCGTTACCTTCAGTTTTTTATACATACAAAAGAAGTAAAGATTCATTATGCGGGTTTACGACCAACTACCTATCCGGTAAAAAGAAAGGTTTTCCAGAGTGGGAACTTACTCCGAGACAAGATTTACGAGGTAAGTCAGGACACATTGCTACATTGTATGCATGAACACTACGAGGATTGTCCTTGGAGAGAACAGTCTCTGTATACGATGGATACACGCAATCAGATGCTTTGTGGGTATTATGCATTTTCGGAATACGAGTTTGCAAAGGCAACTTTGAAACTGATTGCAAAATCCGTTAGGGATGACGGAGCCTTGCCAATCTGCTTTCCGACTAGAGAACGACTTTCCATTCCGTCTTTCACACTCGCATATGTGATACAACTGAGGGAGTATTATGAGTACACGAAAGACAAGGAAACAGTGGAAGAATGTTTTGGAACAGTGAAGAAAATTGTGGAAAGTTTTCTGGCACGAATTGATAAGAAAGGCTTGTTACCGAACTTTGATGAGGAACAGAAATTCTGGAACTTCTATGAATGGCAGGAAGGACTGGAGGGTTATACCTATAAAGGTCAAGCCTACGACCTGTGCCTGAACACCTTGTTCTCTTTTGTAATGGACCACTTTATGAAGCTTTGTGATGTGGTGGGAATTTGCAAGGAGGAATACTTCACAGCAAAACAGCAATTGAACCGTCGTATCGTGGAGAATTTTTACAATGAGAAGATCGGTTTGTTCCGAACCTGTATAGGTCATGATGTGGATTATAGTGTTCTGGGAAATGCGTGGGCATACCTGTGCGGAGCAGGTGAAAGCGTAAATAGCCAGGAAATGATAAAGATAATGAGAGCGAACGGCTCAGTCGAACCTCATGCAAATGTGATTCCGGCAACACTTTCCATGAATGCATACCGTTATGACGCATTGCTCAAAGCAGATAG
The DNA here is from genome assembly GCA_017410145.1 of Tyzzerella sp. Lineage (GTDB taxonomy): Bacteria > Bacillota > Clostridia > Lachnospirales > Lachnospiraceae > Faecalimonas. The sequence continues at coordinate 31,266 of JAFQRJ010000011.1, read as the reverse complement.
AGAACAGTATGGCAAGTTCATATTGGAAGAAATCGATGAGACTTATTTATACATGTTAAGAAACGGCGCAACAACCTTCTGGGAGACAATCAAAGGAGAGGCAGACTTTGCTCATGCTGGTTCTTTGTGTCACGGATGGAGTGCAATGCCGATTTATTATTATGAAATATTAAGTGAATATTTAAATTCAAAATAAGGAGGGAATAAAAAATGCAAAAGAAAATTGCAAAAACCGTTGCAAGTTTCCTAATGATGGCCATCATGCTGGTTTCCGCTTTCGGTCAGCTCACATTGACAGCGGAGGCGGTAACGCCAAGTACAGTAAATTACAATGTTTACCTAAATGGAAATGCTGCATTTGTGTGTAATAAGAAAGCAAATGGTTCAGAGGTAGGAACAGAATACTTTATGACGTACACCGTTAAAAAAGTGGAACAAAACCCGCTTCAACAGGGACTTGTTGGTACAGATGATTGTACGCAGAACTACCCTTATGAGAAGGGTGGCTTACTTAGAGGTAGCAACGACGACCAACATATGTTGGATGAAGGAGCCACGTATTTTATTAAATTCAGAGTTGCAGAAGGTGGTTTCCGTTACAACGTAACAAAGGCAAAAGGTGATGCACTAGAAGAAGTTTACATGGAGATGGTGTATGGCGAAGGTACTGATAAGATGCAACACTTTGGTTTGTGGCTGGGTGCAACGGCTGCAAAGGTAGAATTGACCAATGTTCGTTGTTATGATGCCGAAGGCAATGATTTGGGTGTTTATGTATCGGATGAACAAGGTATGGTGCTTAATGCAAGTACTCGATTGAAAAAAGATACCATTATTGACCATCGCTATGATATTACGATTAACAAGCAATCCAACATTGCGATTAGCCATGTGAAGATTCCAACTACATCAAAGGTGTACATGGAATACAAGGTGGAAGAAGCGGATTATGCATTTAATCAAGACGGAATTGCTTTGTCGAATAAGCCGGAAGCAGGATATCCACATTCTACAGGTATTCTCAGATATACCAACTATTCTGCAGAGGAAAAGCAAGTGTTACTGTTAGATGTGGGGGCAGAATATATCATCTGCATGGAAAAGACAGAACCACATTTTAATGTATGGATTCAGAAAACAAAGAACGGTGTTACTACCATACATGTTCTTAAAACCATACAGAATTTAAATACAGAGAAAGAGGATTTGAATATCTTTTCTTTATGGTTTGGTGAAAGCAAGACAGGTAGTTTTAAACTTACGAATTTCAAATGCTACGACGGGAATAAGAATCATCTCGGAGTGCAATGTAATAAAGATGCTGTAATTCAACATTATGGTTTAATGGAGGATTACGCAGGGTGTGAAGCAACCTACTATTGTAAAGAGAATGAAAATTCATTTGCACTTTATGCAGACCAAAAATTGAAATTTACAAAAGACAAAGCAACACAAGATGGTACATATCAGATCTCCGAAAATGTGATGACTGCATCCATTGGAAAGAATAAAGAAACCCTGGATTATCTGTATAAGCGAATTACAGACAGCAAAGGAATGAAATATGAACGTTTGTACAATTATCAAGTGCGTTTTGTGACCGGTACAGAGCAAAAGATTGAGACACAGAAGCTTTCGAACAAATATGGGTATTATGCGATGCGACCTACAGAACCGAAAATGGAAGGATATGAGTTCGAGGGATGGTGCTTAAAAGATGGTACTGAATTTGATTTTGAAAAAATAGTTACAGAATCTACAGTTTTATATGCAAAATATTCAGGCGACGGCGGCAAGGTATTTATTGCGAATGGCGAAATTGATAAACCGGCAGGAGAATCCCTACTAGCTCCGATTCTGATTAGTGTATCAATTTTGGCTGTAGGTGTTGTGGCATTTGTACTGATTTTGAAAAGAGGGCAAGCAAATGGAAAAGAAAAAAAGGAAATTTAACGAAGTAATTTTTATTATTTGTTGTATTTCTGTACCGATTATACAGTGGTTAATCTTTTACGTGTATCCGAATTTCTCGACGATTTTTATGGCCTTTCGGGATAGTCAAGGCGTATGGTCGTTGGATAACTTTACACGATTTTTTAAGGAGCTTAAGCTTCCGACGTCTGATATCAGACTTGCGTTTCGGAATACATTTTTGACATTTGGTATTCTTTTTGTGGCGTATCCGTTCAAAGTAATGGTTTCTTATTTTATTTATAAAAAGGTACCGGGTTCCGGCTTTTACCGTATTGTGTTTTTCTTGCCAAGTATTCTATTCGCGGTTTGTACGACGATGGTATTCAGCCGAATTATTGGTGTGAATGGTTTCATTGCACAATCTGTGGGCGAAATTTTGGACTTGGGATACACACCGGAGCTTTTGCAGGACGAACGATTTGCGAATACGGTTGTTTTGTTAGAGATGTTATGGTTACAGTTCCCAGGGGATTTGATTATCTGGGGAGGAACTTTCGCACGTATTCCGGAGGAAGTGCTGGAGTCAGCTTCTCTTGATGGTGTTACCTGGTGGAGTGAGTTTACCAAAATTATTGTGCCGATGGTATGGCCGACAGTGGCATTGCAGATGGTATTGTTATTCTGCGGAATCTTTGGTGCAAGCGGTAATGCTTTCCTTTTGAACAATGGTAGTCATGGAACAATTACCCTGAGTGTTTGGATGTACAAACAGGTACTGGAATCGTCAGGAGCGTCTTATACAGCAAATGTCTATAACTATTTATCAGCAGTGGGATTGATGACAACAATTGTGGCCATTGGAATCTCAATAGGAATCAGAAAATTCACTGATAAAATGTTCGATGACGTGGAATTTTAGGGAGGTGAGAAAAACATGTTTAAATCTTTAAAAAGAAAAGCGCCGGCAGAGAAACTTCTATATTGTTTTGTATCACTAGTTTTCTTGCTGTTTGCATTAAGTTATATCTACATAATAGCTTGGACTCTCATGAGTTCCCTAAAAACACATACGGAAATCGTATTAGACCCATTTTCGTTACCTAAAGTATTGAACTGGAGCAGTTACTCAGAACTGCCTGAGGTATTCTATGTCAATAATAATGGATTCGGTCAAATGTTGTTTAACAGTGTTTGGTTCTCGGTAGTAGGAGCGTTTTTGCAGCAGTTTGTAACGATTGCTTTCGCGTATTGCTGTTCCAAGTATAAATTTCCTGGTTCCGAATGGATTTATACCATTGTATTGATTATGACAACACTTCCGATATATGGAACCGGAGGAGCAACCTACAGACTATATCACGAATTGGGATTGATTAATACATATGCACATGTGTTGGCTTCTTGTGCAGGTTTTAATCTACATTTTCTGTATTACAGAGCATATTTTAAGAACTTGTCATGGACATATGCAGAGGCAGCCATGATGGATGGTGCAAACCATTTTCAAATTTACTCAAAGGTTATGTTGCCACAGGCAAAACCGTTGTTCTTCTCGCTGTTTTTAACAACATGGTTAGCTAGCTGGAACAACTGGAGCAGCGTACTTTTGTACTTGCCGAAATTACCGACACTTCCTGTTGGTATTCAGCAATTTAATGTTGAGATGATTTATAAAGCAAGACTGGATGTACTTTTTGCAGCATGTATGATTGTTGCAATACCGGCATTGGTTATGTTTATTGCATTTAACAAAGTGCTTACCACCAGCGTTTCGGTTGGCGGAATTAAAGGATAATCAAAAAGAAAAGGAGTAGACAGATATGATGAAAAAAGGAAAAAAATATTTAGCAATTCTTTTGGCGACAGCAATGACTGCTGCTTGTCTCACGGGATGTGGAGGCGGAGAAGGTGGCAACAAGAAAACGAGTTCCAACAAAGCAGGAGTGGATATTGAGATTGCTGTATGGAACAGTGGAATTGGGATTGAGTGGCTTGAAAATGTTATAGCAGGTTTTGAAAAAAAACATCCAGAGTACAATGTGACTTTTAGCGATTCGTCAAATATAAAGACAGTAAATGCATCTCTTGGAATGGCAGATATCGATACTACGGATTTGTATTTGACTTATGTGTCTCGCGAGTATGAGGTTATGGAGCCATTGGACGATATTTTGGATGCTACGGCAGATGGCGATCAAAAGTCTTTGAAAGAAAAATTTAATGCCACTTACCTGGCAGGAGCACAATCAGAAGACGGACATTACTATTCACTAACCTGCGGTGGTGGAACATTGGGAATGGTATACAATACAAAGATGTTCGAAGAAGCCGGGATTACACAGTTACCAAGAACAACGGATGAATTGACATTGGTATGTGATACTTTGAAAAGTTATGGTGTCACACCACTTTGCCACTTTGTACAGGGTGGATATTATACATATATGACTCAAGTATTTATGGCTCAATACGATGGTATTGATTATTATACAAATAATTTCTATTCATGTAAGGATGAAGCAGGAAAAAGCCCAAGCAAGGATGTTTTAACAAAGAAGGATGGTCGTTACTATGCATTGAAGGCATATGAACAATTTATCACACCAGAATATGTATTGGCAGGTTCCAATTCAAAAAGCCATACAGAGATACAGACTGAATTCTTAAATGACAAAGCGGCAATGATGTTCAATGGTTCTTGGTTGTCATACGAAATGAGAAACCTTGGCTCTTCTGATAAATTTGCGGTTATGCAAACACCGGTATTATCAAGTATTAAAGACAAGTTATCAACCGTCAATGACGACAAGTTATTAAGAAAAGTTATCACAGCAGTTGATCAGATTTCAGAAGGAAAGAAGCAGCTTTCTGACTATGCATCCGGAGAAGATTACAAAATTGGAGATACTGTTATTTCCAAAGCAGATTGGGAATATGTAACGGCTGCAAGAAATACAGTTGCCAGCAACTTTGCAGGTCAGGTTTCATTTGTTCCTACTTATTCAAATTCTAAGGAAGGTGCAAAAGAATTCTTGAAATACATGTATTCCGATGAGGGCTTGAAAATCTATGCTGATACCGTACAGAATCCGATGCCTATTGCTTTAAGTACAGGGGAAACGTATGACACATCTAAATATAGTGCGTATGCAAAACAACATTTCAGTTTGCTGGAACAAGCTGAAAATCTGCCAGATATGCATATGAATAAACGACATGCAATCTTTAATGCGGGGGCATCAGATTTCGCAGAGGTTGAATATATCTTTAGCTTCTGTACGAACAATGCAGGAGAGCAAATGACAGCGGAACAAGCATGGAAATTAGTAATTGATAAAATCAATGATGATTACGAAACAAACTGGTTAAAGAATATCAAGTGAGGTGAAAATGAATGAAAAATAAAATTCGGGTATTAAGTTTATCACTCGTACTTGTACTCGTTGCATGTTTCTTTCAGGACACTTCAGCTCTTGCTGGTGCCAGAAAACTAACGTCAGACTTTCTGGCGGACTCTGGAGAAGTGAATTTGACAGAGTGGCATGTCGGGGATGAGAACATTTATGTGAAAGATAATAAATTAATGATTCCAGCGGCAAGTAGTACAGACCAGACAAAATTCATCTCAAAGAGTGTTGTTAAAAAGAGTACAGCGGTGGATACATTGATAACAGCTTCTGCAGCAATGCGCATTACACAATTACCGGAAGGCGAGCAGTTCATTCTCGCCTTTGGGCTTGCGAATATTGAAGCCGAGTCGGGGGAAAATGGAAATGTGGAAATTGTCTTTGCTAACAATGGTGGGATTGTATGTTCTGTAATTGCTTATAGCGATGATGAAGCAATTACTCTTGTTGACAAAGCAAAGTGTGGAATTTCCGTAAATTCCAAGTTTACATTAAATGCGGCAATCGGCTCAAATGGAAACTTTACAGTTGCCGTAAATGGAAAGAACATTTGCAACAAAGAGCTTCCTGTAAGCGGTCAGGGAAGATTTGGTATTTTACAGACAGGTTCTTGTGGAGCTGAAATTTCAGAACTTTCAGTAGTTGTTCAATCTTATGAAACACCGGAAAATGTGAATATAGAGGAAGATTTCGAAGACGGGGAATTTGATGCAAGTGCGATGTCCTCTTTTGTGAGAGGAAGTAATGGATGTTTCCCAAGTTACGCAAAGATTGAAGACTATAACGGAAATAAAGTGTTCATGTTTTACAATGCAGGTCTTGGATACATAGGAACGAGATATGAGTATTCCAATTTCGAGATTAGTTTTGATGTTCCGTACTTCCAATATACAGACATTTACGATGAAGATAAAAGGCTTGAAGTAAAAGCCAGTGGAGGTGTTTGTCTGGGATTCGGAGAACAGAATGAAGCTCCGGAGGGGGAAGGATATATACAGGATACAGACTTCTTCTTATTGGGAAGCACCATAGCACAGAGCTGGCTTAAAAAGACTTGGAAGGTAGCAGTGGAAGATACCAATTTCGTAGACAAGGAAAATAATGTTGGATATTCCGTAAAATTCACTTTGGTGGATGGCAAAGGAACCCTGCAGTTAAAAGGAGCAAAAGACAAGGAATATACCACAGTTGCTACTGATTATTATGAAGATTATGCAAAAGGCTATGTGCGTATCTGGTCTTCCGGTAACTCTACATTCGCAATTGATAATTTAAAAATTACGAACTTGGACAAAGACGGAGCGTTGGTTGACACAGACTATAAGTCTTCCGTGATAACAGCAGAAGATTATGTTCTGACAGATGAAGACACAAAAATGGTATTTAGAGAAGACGAAAATAAAGCACAAGAAGAAAAAGGATTATCCTCAGGAGAAGTTCTTATGATTGTCAGTGCGGCAACGACAGTTGTATTAATTGCCAGTGGAACAGTAATAAGTTTCATATGGAAAAGGAAGAAAGGAGGCAGGAAGAATGGTGAACAATAAAAGATTTTATCGTTTGGTAAGCATCTTACTTATAGCAGTAATGCTCTTACAAGTGACGGGATGCAGCATGGTTACCGGGAAAGGAAAATCTGAAGAAGTTGTTATCGAAGCAATGGAACCTGCAGAGGTATATAAGTATAGCTTCGATGCAATCGGCGGAGAAGATGTTATGCCGATTATTGCTTTCTACGGTCCTGCCACTTCTGCATATAGCTATAACGGAAATACATTGCCGGATTATTATTCAGAAGAGTTCTTTGAATTAATTGCAGGAACAGGAATCAATATGATTGGTTATAACGGAACCGATTATAAGAGTTATCCAACTCACGTTGTGAAAATGTTGGAACTGGCAGAAAAGAACGGAATGGGACTTTTGGTAAATGATTCACGTATTCTGACAGGTGATTTAACGATTGAGCAGATAGATACTTATATTAATGATTATTCCAACTATCCGGCTTACTGTGGTAACTACATCAAAGATGAGCCTTACCACACAGAGTATCGAAATACAGCGGATAAGGGTGTGTTTGTGGAAGATTTCGCTTCAATCTTTACCAAAATGACAGAGCTAGGTCATTTCGGTTATGGAAACCTTTTTCCAATCGGATTGGGACCGGATGAGGCATATGAACAATATGTATCGGATTATTTAAAGTTGTGTAATCCGGTGTATTTAGGATATGACCTTTACCCATTTAATAAGGAAGAAGGCTTACAAAACTCTGAGAATTACTTCAAAAATATTTTTGTAATGCGCAAGGCTGCTGAGGAAGCAGGTCTTCCGTATTATGCGTTTGCACAGTGTGGTTCACAGTGGAATGATAATCAGCTTCATTTTGATACGGAAGGTTACTATCCAAATCGAGGACAGTTCTTCTGGAATGTAGGAACCCTGCTTGCATGTGGTGCAAAAGGTATTCAGTATTTTATGCTGATTCAACCATATTGGTTTGCTTATTCTCTCACAGAGCCATTTGACTTCCAGAGAAATGGTTTGATTGGTGCATGGGGAAATAAAACTCGTTGGTATTACTACGCGCAAGATATGAATGCACAAATTGCAGCGGTTGACGAGGTTCTTATGAACGCTGCAAATGTGGGTGTCATAGCAACAACAGAAGATGTTAAAACACACATGGGAGATGCCGGAGAATATTTGATGGAAGGCACTTCATGGCGTGAACTAAAAGGTGCTTCCGGAGAAGCACTGATTGGTTGTTTTAACTATCAAGGAAAAACAGCTTTGTATGTAGTGAACTATGACATGGAATATGCACAGAAAATCAATTTGGATTTTGTGAAAAACTGCAATGTAACAGTGATTCAAGATGCAAAAGAAAGTAACATTTCCGGAAACAATTTGGAACTGACATTGTCAGCCGGAAATAGTGCACTTGTAGTATTTGAGTAATTTAGCAAGCAATGAAGGAGGAATTTGAGGATGAAAAATATAATGTTTAAGAAAATTTGTTCTATATTGCTTGCAATCTGCCTGATATCTGGGTTGGTGATGCAATACGGACCATTGGTTAGTAAGGCAGAAGGCGTAGAACAGAAAACACCGGAAGAAATGGGATTTACAAAGGTGTCGATTACAGATGTCGGATTAAACTATCAATCCTATTCGGGCAACACGGCCGGGGGTACATATAGCGGAGATAGTCTGAATAACAAATATCTGGATGTAGATATGACAATGGCAGCTGCAAGCAGTGCCTATCTGGTGTATGCAGCAACAGGACTTTGGGACGGATACAGAATTTATGTAAACGGTGACGGCAATCTTGTAGTAGACCAGGCATATGGCAATGCAGGTAGTACTCATAGTAAATCATATACAGCGAAAGATTTGGGCCTGAATGCCATAACGGATACGTTCAATTTGAAATTTGGAACAACCTTTGGAGAAGGATTTGGTTCTGGAGATTGCGATGCGACCTATGTTTTGTGGATTAATAATGTGTTGATTGATAAGGTGACATACGCCGGAGCAAAGAGTATGGGAAATCAGGCACATGTAATCGGGGGAGCAAAGATTACATTTAGTGAACCTGTTGAACCGAAACCAGAGCAGAAAAGCCCAGAAGAATTAGGTTTTACAAAGGTTGCAATTACAGAAGTAGGACTTGGGTATCAGTCCTACTCAGGTAATACGTCTGGTAGTACTTATACTGGCACAAGTCTGAATAATAAATACCTAGATGTAGATATGACAATGGCAGCTACAAACAGTGCATATTTGGTATATGCCTCAAAAGGTCTTTGGGATGGATACAGAATCTATGTAAATGGTAGTGGAAACCTTAGTGTATGGTGCGCTGCTGGTGAGAAAACATATTCTGTTAAACAATTGGAATTAGATTCAATTACAGAGAGATTTAATTTGAAATTCGGAACAACCTTCGGAGAAGGATTTGGAGCAGGAGCTTGTGATATCAGTTATACATTGTGGATTAATGATGTGTTGATTGATACGGTTTCTTACGAAAATGCAACCGGAATGGGAAATCAAGCACATATTATCGGCGGTGCAACAATTACATTCAGTGCACCACTTGAACAGAAGACGCCGGAAGAACTTGGATTTACAAGAGTGACCATTGATCAGTTCGGACATTCTTATGGTCCTTACTCTTCTGATTCAACGAACACAGCATATAGTGGTGGAAGTGTAAATCACAAATATTTGGATGTAGATTTGCAAGCTACAGGTAGCAGTAGTGCAACCCTGGTTTTTGCAGCTTCCGGTAAATGGACCGGATATCGTATCTACATCCAAAACAGCAAGCTTACTGTAGAGTGTGTATATAACAAAGGATACAACAGCAAAAAAGTAACTTATTCAGCAAAGAAACTTGGTTTGGAAAATATTACAGATCAATTTAATTTCAAATTTGGAGTGGATTTTCCGGAAGGCTATGGTTCAGGAGATACCGAAGCAACCTATACCATGTGGATTAACGATGTGCTAATTGACCGTGTGACACATGAGAAAGCGGCAGTTGGTGATACCATGAACTTCTTGGGCGGAACAAAGCTTTGGGTAAGTGAACCTCTTATACAAAAAACACCGGAAGAAGTTGGACTTTCAAGAGTAACCATAGAAGATTTTGCACATTCATATACATCATATTCCGGAAATACCGTGAACCAGCCATATAAAGATGGAAGTCTGAATAACAAATATCTGGATGTAGATTTGACAATGCCGGCGAAGAGTAGTGCAATGCTTGCTTTTGCAACAAACACTAGTCAATGGTATGGATACCGTATTTATGTGAATGGCAGCGGGGAACTTGAGATTGACCAGGCACTTGGCAATTCCGGTAGTACTCATAAAAAGTCATACAATACAGATAAATTAGGACTTCGAGTAATAACTGACAAATTCAATTTGAAGTTTGGCGTGCAGTTTGGAGAAGGATTTGGTACAGCTGACGCATGTGATGCCACTTACTACTTGTGGATCAATGATGTATTGATTGATAAGGTAACTTACACCGGTGCAAAGGGAATGGGAAGCAACTTGAATTTCTTAGATGGTGGAAGTAATGACACTGTTATAGTAAGTGACCCAATGCCAAAAGTGTTGGAACAAAAAACACCGGAAGAAATGGGATTCTCACGAGTAACAATCGGTGATTTCAAGCATTTCGATGGTGAGTACAAACACAATACAGTATGGGTAGAATGTCAGAAAGGTGATTTAAACAACAAATACTTGGATGTTAATATCACATGGCCGGAAACAGCAAGTACCTATTTCACATATGCGAGTCCAAATCAATGGCATGGATATCGTATGTATACACAAGACGGTAACCTGATTATCGAGCAGGCACTTTCCGGATTAAAGCAGACATACACTCCGGAGAAATTAGGATTAAATGCAATTACGGATAAATTCAACATGAAGTTTGGTACTATCTTTGGCGAAGGATTTGGTGTGGAAGAATCTTGTGATGCAACTTATGTATTGTGGATTAATGATGTTGTAGTTGATGAAGTGACATATAAGAACGTAAAGGGAATGGGAAATGGTATGAGTACCTTTACAGGAGATGGCCACAAAGGTTCTATTATGTTGGAAATTCCGGTTGAAACACCATTCACGGAATTAACACCTTCGGATTTTGGATTAGATAGCAGTTCTATTCAGAAGAAGGTTCATGTGGCTACATATGACAGCAATTTGCTGGATGCAACGGCTATAACAGCAAAAATGAGCTTCTCAGATAAATCTGGCGATTATATGTTGTTCGGTTCCGAAGATGCAGGTATTCGCTTGCAGATGAAAAAGGACGGAAGCATCAGCGTAGACTATGTTGATTCTGCTGGAGAAGAAACAAAACTGGAAACATTGACAGCGAAAAAGGCAGGAGTATCCTCACTGAATGATAAACATGAGTGGAGATTCACCTTTAGAATCAAAGGAACAGCTACAAAGAATACGCTTACAATGGAAATTTACATTAATAAAATTTTGTATAATTTTGAAGCAATTACAGTAGATAATGTGGAACTTGATGTATTGAAGCGTGTTTGGACAATCGGTTCCGAAAATGGAACTTTTAAGATCAATACGGTGAAATATGAAGAGTTGACTCTGCATGATTTTTCGATTTTTGATATCGATGTAAAAGAAGCATATACAAAACGTAATTACTGTGATTATGCGAGCTTTGATGGAAGTGCATTTACAAGTATCTTGAACTTCTCGACTACAGCAGCAGAAGACAGATTGGAAATCGGAGGAAATGACTGGGGCGGTCTTTCTGTTATCTATACAAAGAAAGACCAAATCTGGCTTGTCTTTGTTGACCCAAGCGGTGATGGAGAAAAGACAGTTACTTATATGAAACCAGAAGTACTGGGACTTGATACATTTGCAAATAAGGACCTTACAATCAGAATTACCTTTGACCTTCTTGAAGTGGCAGAAGACATATACAATCTGAAATTAGGTGTTTACGTAAATGGCAAGTTATATAACGACCAGCATTTCACCGTAGAGGATGCTGCAGTAGAGCAACTGACAAGAACATTGCGTGTCAAGGTATTTAATGGGCCGTTTAAAGCAAAATCAGTAGAAACAAAATCAGATTTATCTATCTACGGATTTGACAGCAATTGGAAAAAAACATTAGGAGTTTTGTAAAATGGCAATATTATTTGATAAAGAAAATAGAGTCTTTTCATTGCAAACGGCAAATACCACTTATCAAATGAAAGCCGATGAACATGGTGTTTTACTTCATTTATATTATGGTGACCGAGTAGAGTACAACATGGATTATCTTGTACTTCATCAACCAAGATGTTTTGCAGGAGTTCCATATGAACTTGGGCAAGATCGTTCCTACTCTATGGGCGTATTACCAAGAGAATATCCAACTGTAGGAACAGGGGATTTTCGAAATAATGCATTGATTGTACGGAACACAGATGGTTCAGAGTGTTGTGATTTACGTTATGTGGAACATCACATAGAAAAAGGTAAATATCAATTAGAAGGGCTTCCTGCGGTGTATGCGACGCAGCAGGAAGCAGAAACTCTTTCTATTCTATTAGAGGACCCTATTACCAAATTACAGGTAAAGCTGTTATATGGTGTATTAGAGGAAGAAGATATCATCACCAGGAGTGCATTGATTATCAATGGAGGACAAGAACAGGTTGTGGTTGAAAAAGCAGCTTCGGCCAATCTTGACCTCTTAGCAGGAGACTATGATTTGATTCGTTTCTGGGGGCGTGCAACCATGGAACGTCAATTCGAGAGAACTGCGATTTGTCATTCGCGCCAGATGATTGATAGTAATAGAGGACATTCGAGTCATCAATATAATCCAGCTGTTGTTTTGGCAGAAAAAAATGCAACAGAAGACAGTGGAAGTTGCTATGGCATGTTGTTTGTGTATAGCGGAAACTTCTTGTTTGAAGCGGAAAAAGACCAGTTTGGAACAACGAGAGCGACGATGGGGCTTCATCGTGATGGATTCCATTATCCATTAGCACAAGGTGAGACACTCATTGTGCCAGAAACGATTCTGACATATTCTAACCAAGGATTTGCGGAGCTTTCACATCGTTATCATCGTTGTATCAGAGAACACATTGTGCGAGGAATGTATCAGCATGCAGTAAGGCCGATTGTTCTAAATAGCTGGGAAGCAGCGTACTTTGATTTCAATGGTGAGACCATCTATCAAATGGCGGAACAGGCAGCAGAACTAGGAATTGATTTGCTTGTGATGGACGATGGATGGTTTGGAAACCGTCAAGATGACAGAACTAGTCTAGGCGACTGGAAAGTAAATGAAGAAAAACTCGGTTGTACACTAGGTGAATTGATTCAAAGAATCAATGATTTGGGCGTAAAATTTGGAATTTGGATTGAACCAGAAATGGTATCTGAAGACAGTGATTTATATCGCGCTCATCCAGATTGGATATTAAAACAGCCTAACAGAAATCCAATTGTGTCTAGAGACCAATTGGTACTTGACTTCACGAGAAAGGAAGTTAGGGATTGTATCTTTGAACAGATTTGTGCAGTGTTAGACCAAGGAAATGTAGAGTACATTAAGTGGGATATGAATCGAAGCTTGGATGATATTTATTCCGCGAAAACATTGCAAGGAAAAGTAACATATGACTATGTGCTCGGAGTATATGAGTTCGCAGAAAGATTGCGTGAGCGATATCCGAACATACTGATAGAAGGTTGTTGTGGTGGAGGTGGAAGATTTGATGCAGGTATGTTGTATTACACACCACAGATATGGGGCAGTGATAATACAGACCCAATTGACCGTATTCACATACAATATGGAACCTCATTCTTCTATCCAATCTCAGCAAATGGTTCGCATGTAACAGATGTGCCAAATTATCTGACTGGACGAAATGTAGATATGTCAACTAGAGGGATAGTGGCAATGGAAGGAACCTTCGGTTACGAATTGAATCCGGCGAAGCTGAGTGAGGAAGAAAAGAAAGTCATTAAGGAACAGATAAAAACATATAAAACGTATGCAAAATTAATTCAGACAGGAAAGTATTACCGGTTAACGAGTCCTTTGGAGGATAAATTTGCAGCATGGCAATTTGTCTCTGAGGATGGAAGTCAGGCAATGCTGAATGTTGTAAAAATAGATCAAAAAGGACATAACGAATTCAGTTATATCAAGATGAAAGGTCTTGTGCCGGATGCCATTTATGCAGATGCAGCTACCGGTCAATCATACAGCGGAGCAGCATTGATGAATGGCGGATTGCCATTGTCTGTGTGGATGAGAGTGCATACAAGTTACCAAGTGGTTTGGAACATTGTGTAAATCAATGGAGGTAAAGAAAGTGAAAGGAACAATAAAAAAACTAAGTAAAAAATGGTGTGCGGCATTTCTGGCACTTTGCATGGTACTGTCCCTTGCAATGCAATACGGACCATTGGCAAGTTTTGCGAAAGATGCTAATCCAACACCGGAAGAGCTTGGATTTAAGAGGGCAACAATAACGGAGTTCGGATTAAATTATCAAGCATATTCGGCTCAAACAGGCGGAAAAGCGTATACTGGTGGAAGTTTTAATAACAAATATCTGGATGTAGACTTAATTATGCCGGAAACAGGCAGCGCCACATTGGTATATGCGGCAAATGGTTTGTATGGTGGATATCGAATCTATACACAGGATGGAAATCTTGTAGTACAATTAGCCACACCTGATAGTAAAAATTATTATTCCCCGGAAGAACTGGGAATTGACAAAATTACAGACCGTTTCAACTTCAAATTTGCAGTAGCATATGGTGAAGGTTATGGTGTGGAAACAGCATGTCAAAGTATTTACTATTTATGGGTAAATGATGTTTTGATAGATCAGGTATCTTGTGATGTAGCGCAGACAATGGGAGACCAAGCACATATATTAGCAGGAACTGCAATCACCTTTAGAGAGCCCGCAGAACTGAAAACACCGGAGGAAATGGGATTTTCGAGGGTGACACTTACAGATTTTGGCGGATTCGCGTATAAAACATATACAACAACTGCATCAAAGGGTACTTACAGTGCTGGATTGAATGATAAATATCTAGATGTAGATTTGATTATGTCAGGTACAGGCTCTAGTATGATATTTGAATATGCAGCTGCGAATAATGAACAGGGATATCGTATTTATACCAAGGATGGAAATCTTGTTGTTGAACAAGCACTGTCGGGAAAAAAGAAAACGTATACGCCGACAGAACTTGGATTGAATGCAATGACAGACCGATTTAATCTGAAGTTCGGAACGAAGTTTGGAACGGGGTTTGGCTCTGGAGCGTGCGATGCAACTTATGTGTTGTGGGTAAATGATGTGTTCATTGACCAAGTTACCTACACCGGTGTTGAGGGTATGGGTAATAGTCTCAGAACGTGGTACATTAGTTCTTGGACAGGAAGTATTACGATGCGAGAACCATTAGAACAGCAAACACCAGAGGAATTTGGTCTATCAAGAATATGGGTTACTGACTTTGCAGGATATACATATAAAACATATTCAAGCGAGGTGACAGCAGCGGAATATAACGGATATAGTTTGAATAATAAGTATCTTGATGTGGATATCACGTTACCTAATACAGGAAATATCATATTATCAGTCGCAGGTACTAATAAATATTATGGATTTAGAATTTATACATCCTCAGGCTCTTTGGTAGTCGAGCAAGCAGCAGGTAATTCTGGTAGTTTTAGCAAACAGACATATACTGTGCAAGAACTAGGATTGAATGCTATTACTGATACATTCAACTTAAAATTTGGAACAATCTTTGGGGAAGGATTGGAAACTGGTACCTGTGATGCAACTTATATCTTGTGGGTAAATGATGTGTTGATTGACAGAACAACATATAAAGGTGCAAAACAGATGGGTAATAAATTGGGTACCTATAGGGAGACCGGTTATACAAACTCATTTACTTTAGCTTTCCCAACGTTAGCAAAGACTTTGACACCTGAAGACTTAGGAATGTCTAGAGTGACGATTGCAGATTTTGGACAACTTTATGGTTCTCATTCTGCAGATACAACAAACTCTGCTTATAATAATGGAAGCATTAATAATAAATATTTAGATGTGGATCTTCAGGCCACAGCAACAAGCAGCGCAATGTTAACGTATGCAGCCAGTGGGAAATGGACCGGATTTCGTATTTATATAAAGAACAGTGAGCTAGTTGTGGAAGCGGTATTTGCTAAAGGAAGTAACAGTTCCAAACAAACGTATTCGGCAAAACGTCTTGGCTTGGAAAATATTACGGATAAGTTCAATCTGAAATTTGGTGTTATTTTACCAGAAAATTATAAATCCGCAGATTGTGAGTGTACTTACATTTTGTGGATTGACGATGTTTTGGTAGACAAATATACAGTCGCAAAACTTGCAGCTGGTGATACGATGAATTTCCTTGGTGGTACAGCATTAATTGCAAGCGAAAATTTCTTGCAAAACACACCTGAGGAATTAGGATTTTCACGAATTGAAGTTACAAATGTAGGACTAAAATATCAATCTTATTCTGGACAGACAGCTGGCGGTACATATACCGAAGGTCTGAACAACAAATACCTTGATGTAGATATGAAAATGGCAGAGAAGAGCAGTGCAAACTTGGTATATGCAGCTACAGGACTTTATGATGGATATCGTATCTATGTGAATGGAAGTGGAAATCTTGTAGTAGACCAAGCACAGAGTAACTCGGGAAGTACTCATAGTAAGACATATACTGCAAAGGATTTAGGATTAACAAAGATAACTGATAAGTTTAACTTAAAGTTTGGAACCATATTTGGAGAAGGATTTGATTCTGGAACCTGTGATGCCACCTACGTATTATGGATTAATGATGTGTTGATTGATAAGGTAACATACACAGGCGCAAAGAAAATGGGTAATGAAGCACATATACTCGGCGGCGGTGCTATTACATTTAGTAAACCAGATACCACCCCGGAAGAGATGGGACTTTCAAGGGTGACATTGGATCAAGTTGGATTAGCATTTACTACTTATGGCGGTGTTCCTGTAGAAGGTGGGACATATATAGGTGATAGTCTCAACAACAAATATTTGGATGTAGATATGACAATGGCGGAGAAAAGTAGTGCATATTTGGTATATGCAGCAGACGGATTGTATTCAGGGTATCGAATTTATGTGAATAGCAGTGGAAATCTTGCAATTTGGTGTGCGGCTGGAGAAAAGACATATAGCGCAGCACAGCTAGGACTTTCAAAAATTACAGATCGTTTTAATTTGAAATTTGGAACAACGTTTGGAGAAGGGTTTGGTTCTGGAGCATGTGATGCTACTTATACATTATGGGTTGACGATGTATTGATTGATAAAGTTGCCTATAAGGAAGTATCAGGTATGTCAAATCAAGCGCATATCATTCAGGGAAATGCAATCAAATTTAGCCGAACACTTCCAAAAGCAACAATCCAAAAGACACCGGAAGAAATGGGCTACACATCCGTTACATTGAATGATTTTGGATTGGCAGACGGAACCTATCAATGTGAATCTGGAGATTATAAATTATCAGTAGGTAATTCCAGCGTTGGTAGTCTTGATATGAAATATCTGAACATGGATGTTTCATTTGAAGCTGTCGGAAGCAATGAATTTATTCGTTATGGTAACAACAATCAATGGGAAGGACTTATGGTTGCTGTAAAGAATGGTTCTTTCTATGTAGGAAGTGACAAATATACCTTAAAGCAACTGGGATTAACATCTCTTTCTGAACCATTTAATATGAAATTGGCAGTTGATTTTGGCGAAGGTTATGGAACGGCTTCCTGTGATCTTATCTATTCATTATGGATTGACGATGTGTTAGTCGCAGAAAACGTAGAATTGAAATCCGTTGCTAATACAGGTGAAATATTAACAATCTGTACTTTATCATCAGGCGGAACCGTTACTGTAAAGAGTGCCGGTAACCTGACAACGAAAAATCAATCACCGGTTTCTTATGATTTGGATAAAGGAAATTATTTGTTAACAGGAACAAAAGTAACAGTAAATGAGGAAGAAAAAACAACCGGTACAACATTAAGCACACCGGGAGATTATACGGTTGTAAGAGAACAGAACTTTGTACAGTACGTACAAACAGTATCTTTGTATAAACTTGGGGATGTGGATTTAAATGGCACGGCCGGAGAAGCAAGCGATTATACTGCATTAGAAGAAATGCTTAGTACCGTGAAACAAGAATACAAAGCAACGAAAGCGGCTGAGTATGCGGCAGACCTTGATAACGATGGCAACGTAGGCTTCAAAGATTTGTCATTGTTAAAATCTGTTACAGAAGGTACAACAATGCAGAGTATTAAGGACAAATATCATGTACCTGCAATTACATACGATTACCTTGGTGGTGATGATGTAATGCCAATCGTAGGATTTAACGGTCCTTACATTGGTGAAAATGACCTTATGACAGATGGAGTTCTGCAGTTAATCAAAGATAGCGGCGTGAACATGATTAGCTCTGCAGGCCATGCAATGGGACAAAATAATGGCCATGCATTGAAAGCGATTAAGATGGCAGAAAAATTCGGTCTTGGATACTATATGCGAGATTTTGACTTGAATGCAGAAATTGATTTGATTTATGGAACAAAGACAGAAGGCGCAACATTGACAGATGAAGAGTTCATGAGATACTTGAATCGTTATGCAAGTTACGAAAACTTCCTTGGAATCAATGTTATTGATGAGCCTACTCCAAATCTTGCTAATATGTCTAATGAAGACTGGATTAACAGACAATTGCAATATTACGATGGACTGGGAAGTAAGCTAAATACTTTCACTAATATGATTGGATTTGTTAATTTATATCCGTCAACGGCTCCACAAGTACAAAATGGATTAATAAACATATATGATAGCTACATTACGGCAGTTAGAGATAATATGAATGCCAAATTATTGAGTGTGGACCATTATCCATTTAATACAAGTTCGGGAACATATAATGCAGATGAGTATTTTGAAACACTGTGGAAAGTACGCAATGCAGCCGGTACAGAGATGCCATTCTGGGGCACCGTGCAGGCAGGTGGAGACTTCCGTGATGAAGAGGGTGATAATGCAACAAATAGTTCATTGATTCCTAATAAAGCTAAGACATTCTGGAATGTAAATACCATATTAGCATTTGGGGCAAAAGGTATTCAGTGGTTCCCACTTGTACAACCAGAAGGATTTGCAAACGATTCAACTGCTGAAAATGGCAAAGATTATGATAGAAACGGTGTTATAGGAGCAGATGCGGAGAAGACACCATTCTATGATTATGCGAAAGAGATTAATACACACATTGCTGCTATTGATGATGTGCTTATGAAAGCTAAGAGTACTGGTATTATGGCAGTTGGCACACAGGCAAACTATCAATTAAATGCTATTGATCTTACATCTAGCACAGATATGTTAAAGAGCATGAGTGCAACAAGTGGTGATGGTGCTATCGTGGGATGTTTTGATTACCGTGATACAGAAGCATTCTATGTTGTGAACTATGATGTAAGCAAGGCAGAGACAGTTACATTGAAATTTGCTGATGATTACAAGTACAAAATTGTTCAAAATGCAGTTGCTACATATGGCAGCACCACAAATAAAGAATTAAGCATTAGTCTTGCAGCAGGTGAAGGTGTATTGGTTGTAATTGAAGATACAGTACAAGAATTCTCGGCAAGTGAATATGCAACATATCGCTCAGCAACAGGCAATCGTGTTCCTGATGCAGAACCGGGCTATATTTTCTCAGGATGGTTTAAAGATGCTGATTGCAAGAGCGCAATCACAGCAGATACCATTACAGGAACTGCATATGCAAAATTTGTCAGTGAAGATGTGTTGAAAGTGAAAGCGCAGATTACATCAGGTACAAATGCAAACAGTACAAGTTCCGATATTCGATTTGTGACAACTGTAGATAGTCTGGATTATAAATCAGTAGGATTTGATGTTACACTGGGCGGACGATATAAGAAAACAGTTACTTCTAATAATGTATATCATACACTGTTCTATGTGGGAAGTAACAGTCAGGTAGATAATGAATACAAACCGTACAAAGAGTTCAGTACAGCATCGACCCATTTCTTTGCATATACGTTTAGAAATATGCCTGCAAAGAGTTTTGGAGCGAAGTTTGTAGTGACACCATATTGGGTTACTCTAGATGGAACTACGGTTTACGGAGAAACTGCAGTGAAATGCGTAAGCATGGGAATTGGTAAATAGGAGGTGTAACATGAAAAAATATGAAAAACCAACCATAGATGTGATAGAATTAAAAGGAGATATTGTTACGCTTTCTGGTAATACACCAATAAATCCTGGTGAAGAATTTTAAGTAAACATACGGATGCGACTTGTCGCATCCGTGTTTTCAAATGGAAGAAAGGAAAAAATCATGGAAAACAAAGTGAAATTCCAGCGTTTTGGAACAATGGTTGATTGCTCCAGAAATGCAGTCATGAAGGTAGACAGTCTGAAAAGATGGATTGATATCACTTCAGATTTGGGCTACAATGCACTCCTTTTGTATACAGAAGATACCTATGAAGTGGAAGACAATCCTTACTTTGGATATATGCGTGGCCGTTATTCCAAAGAGGAGTTAAAGGAAGTGGATGCATATGCTCTTTCTAAAGGTATGGAATTAATTCCATGTATTCAGACGCTGGCGCACCTCAATGCAATTGTTGCTTGGCCGGATTACAGACCACATGTGGATGTGAATGATATATTGCTTGTGGGCGATGAAAAGGTATATGAATTGATAGACAAGATGTTTGCCACCATAGCAGAATGCTATACCACGAAGGTTGTGAATATTGGTATGGACGAGGCTCACATGCTTGGCCGTGGAAAATATTATGACTTGCATGGCGAGGTAAATCGTTTCCAAATCTTCGTAGAGCATTTAAAACGGGTTGCCCAGATTGCTGAAAAATATGGCTTTACTTTGGAAATGTGGTCTGATATGTTCTTTCGCTTGGCAACAGGTGGAAAGTATGGAAGCGAAGATGTGAGTAAGACACAAATTAGCGAGGAAGTTACAAAGCAGATTCCAAGTAACGTGCAACTGATTTATTGGGATTACTATCATGATGATAAGATACATTACGACAACATGATTCAGGCCCATGAAAAGATGAAAAAGGGAACGGGATTTGCCGGTGGTTTATACGCATGGAATTCCATAGCGCCGTATAATGAATTTAGCCTTAGGACCCTCGTGCCGGGACTTCAAAGC
This sequence comes from Tyzzerella sp., assembly GCA_017410145.1. Lineage (GTDB taxonomy): Bacteria > Bacillota > Clostridia > Lachnospirales > Lachnospiraceae > Faecalimonas. The sequence continues at coordinate 10,048 of JAFQRJ010000011.1, read as the reverse complement.
TGTATGGACAATGGTGTGCAAAATGTATTCCTGACTATCTGGGGAGATGACGGCGCAGAGTGTTCCAAATATGCAATGCTTCCGGCGCTCTTTTATGCATCTGAGATTGCAAAGGGAAATAACGATGCAGATGATATCAAGGTGAAATTTGAGGAGAAGTTCGGCATTTCGTATGACACATTTATGCTCTTGGATTTACCAGATAGTCCAAGAAAAAGGGGAATGCTCTATAATCCGGAAAAATATTTGTTTTATAATGATTGCTTTACCGGTCTTCTGGATTCTACTATTGCAGGTGGAGAGAATGCGCAGTATGCGTATACTGCGGAACAGTTAAGTAAAGCGGCGAAAGGGACTGAATGGAGATATCTCTTTGAAACACAGGAGAATCTTTGTGCAGTGTTATCCATTAAAGCAGAATTAGGAAGACGCACGCGAGAGGTTTACCAATCCAGAGACCGCGAGGTATTAGTCACCTTAATTCAAGATTATCGAACAATGCTACAAACAATGCAGGATTTTTATTATACCTACAGAAAACAATGGTTTACAGATAATAAGCCACATGGATTCGACGTTCAGGATATACGAATTGGTGGCGTGATACGTCGTATACAAAGCTGTATGGAAAGATTACAGGAACTTTACGATGGAACCATAGATAGAATCGAGGAACTGGAAGAGGTGCAATTGGATTTTTGCGGTGCAAGAGAGATTTTGGCACAGGAAATCACGGTTTGCGGCAGTTGGAAACGAGCAATTACGACAAATGTGCTATAAGCATGTGTAATGGGAGGAACAAGAATATGAACACAATCTTAACACCGGCAGTTTTTGCAGTAAAACAAGAGTATCACATTATGATGTATGTGTCGGAGCCGAGCCTTATGTGGGTACAGGTTGGCGATAAGAAATATTATGACGAAGCAAATGGTATTTTACGTTCCAATACGCAGGTGCATAGAGCAATTGTTCCGATGGAGGAATTAAATGCGGCCGGGGCTTATACGGTATGTCTTCGAAAAGTGATTGAAAGAAAGCCGTATTATCCTGAGATTGAGGAGACACAGGAATATACATATGAATTTTGTCCGGTGCCATTAGAGGAACCTGTACGTGCTTATCATATCGCAGATACCCACAACTGGGTAGAAGGTCCGGTGGCTGCTGCAAAAGCATACGGAGATATTGATTTTTTGATTTTTAACGGAGATATCCCTGACCATAGCGGATGTATTGAGAACTGTGTAACGATTTATGAGATTGCATCGAAGGTTGCAGAAGGACGTATTCCGATTGTATTTGCAAGGGGAAACCATGATATGAGAGGTCTTCTTGCGGAGCGTTTTTGTGAACTTACACCAACAGATAATGGAAAATCTTACTATACATTCCGTTTGGGAAATATTTGGGGAATGATTCTTGACTGCGGAGAAGATAAGGTTGACGAAAATGGGGAGTATGGCGGAACCATTTGTTGTCACGCATTTCGTGAAAGACAGACTGCATTTATCCAAGGTGTGATTGCACGCGCAAAAGAGGAGTATTCGGCAGATGATGTAAAATATCGTATGGTGATTGCACACCATCCGTTTACAGTAAAGCAGAGAGCACCTTTTGATATTGAAGAAGAACTTTATGGAGAATGGGCAAGCTTGATTGCTAAGAATATCAGACCGACCTTGATGCTAAGCGGTCATATGCACTACTTGGATATTGTCAGACCGGGGAATGAAAAGGACCTTTATGGGCAGCAGTTCCCAGTTGTGGTTGGTTCTGATATAAAAGCGAACCACGAATACTATGCCGGAGCAGGACTCATGTTTGATGAGGCTGACACGGTGGTAACATTTACCGATTGTTTGGGCGAAACTGTTCGGGAAGAAAAACTATAGCAAGAGTTGAAGGAGTTTGGCAAGAGATGAATCAGAATATAAAAAACTCAATTATTTATAATGTATACCCAACATCCTTCTATGACAGCAATGGAGATGGAATTGGGGATTTAAAGGGAATTACAGAGAAACTCCTTTATATCAAACAGTTTGCAGATATTGTATGGATTAATCCAATCTACAAGTCGCCATTTAGAGATGGTGGATATGATATTGAGGATTACTATGCAATTGATGACAAATTTGGAACTATGGAAGACTTGCAAGACTTGATTAAAGAGGCGCACAAGTTAGGATTAAAGGTACTCTTAGACCTTGTGGTTGGGCACACTTCTGACCAGCACAAATGGTTCAAGGAGTCTGCAAAAGCAGAGCGAAATGAGTACTGGGATTACTACGTGTGGAGCGATGATGTATTTGGTTATTGTCCATACAAACATATGAGTGGAAACAGCGATAGAGATGGAAATTACTTGATTAACTTCTTCTGTTTCCAACCGGCACTGAACTTTGGTTTTGCGGAAAAGAAGCAAAGCTGGCAGTATCATTACACGGATGCAGTTTGTCAGAAAGTACACGGTCTTGTAATTGATATTATCAAATATTATCTGGCTATGGGTGTAGATGGATTCCGTGTAGACTTAGCTGGAAGCATTGTAAAAGATGATGTAAACGGCAAGTATTCCTGTGAAGTTTGGAGAAAGATTTTTGGAAAAGTTCGTGAGGAATATCCGGATGCAATCTTCGTATCGGAGTGGGGACAACCGATGTATGCGGTGAAGAATGGAGATTTTGATATTGATTTCTTTACCCATTGTTATAACGAAGGATACAATAACCTCTTCAGAAAGGAACCAGGAACCAATGCATTCTATGCAGACGGAAACAGTTTCTTCAGACCGGAAGGGAAGGGTGAGGCACAATCCTTCTTTGAATACTTCTTATATAATTTGGAAGAAGTGAAGGAAAAGGGATATGTTTCCATTGTTACAGGGAATCATGACCTTCCACGTATTGCTATGGGACGTACTCCGGAAGAGTTAAAGACAGTGTTTGCATTTATTCTTGCCCTTCCAAATGTACCACTGATCTATTATGGAGATGAAATTGGAATGCCGTATGAGAGACTGAATAGTAAGGACGGCGGATACTGCAGAACCGGTGCCCGTACCCCGATGCAGTGGAGTGCGGGAAAGAACGCAGGATTTAGTGCAGGTGATGGGGAAATGTATCTCCCAATCTATGACAACTATAAGGATGTCAATGTGGAAGCACAATTAAATGAAGAGGGTTCTTTAATAAAAGAAGTGCAAAAACTTGTAGAGGTTAAGAGAGCATACCCAGAGTTGTTTGGATGTGGAAATGATTTTGAATTAATATCAGATACATATCCGCTGGTATTTAAACGAACAACAGGGAAGGAAAGCCTGATTTGTGCGGTAAACCCTTCAGAAAGAGAATACACAGTTGACCACAAAATAGGAGATGTGTTAGCATCTTCCAATATAGAGATGGCAGAGGATAAGATTACATTAAAACCGATTTCATATGTGTGGATGAAGGTATATGAATAAGTTGGAGGAGAGCGTATGGCAAAGTGTCTACAGAATTTACATACACATTCAACTTATTGTGATGGGAAAGATACGATAGAGGAAATGATTCTTGCAGCATGTGAGAAAGGTTTGCGGTCTATTGGTTTTTCGTCCCACGCTTTTTGGAAAGGTTTGCCCGTGCCGAAGCAGGTTATCGATAATTACAAATATGAGATTGCTGAATTTAAAAAGAAGTTTGCTGATAAGATAGAAGTGTTTTGCGGGTTAGAATGTGAAATGCATGGAGATATGGATTTGTGCGGTTTTGACTATCTAATTGGTGCTGTGCATTACTTGCCACTCGGGAATGAATTTGTTTGTTTTGATTGGTCTGCACAGGATGTACAGACCATTATTCAACAATATTTTGGTGGCGATGGGATGGCATACGCCAAAGCATACTATCAGCAGTTAGCCCAGTTGCCACAGCATGGTTCTTTTGATATCATCGCTCATTTTGACTTGATTACCAAGCATTGTGAGAAGGTACAGTTTTTTGATAGGAGTTCAAAAGAGTATCAGTGGGCGGCTATTGAGGCTGCGGAACAGCTTGCAGGAAAGATTCCGTATTTTGAAGTGAATACAGGAGCCATGGCAAGAGGATATCGCACATCACCATATCCAGATATGTTTTTGCTAAAGGAATTGAAACGACTTGGATTTGGTGCTATTATTTCCACAGATTGTCACGACTCCAGATTCTTGGATTATGGATATCAAGATGCTGTAGAAGTTTTGAGAGAGTGCGGATTTAAGGAACAGTTTATACTTACTAAGGATGGGTTCATTCCAACGGAACTGTAAAGAGTGAGAGGATAGGAAGATGAATATTATTACAGTTGTAGTGATAGTGTTTTCGATATTGGGGGCTTTGGACCGTATCATAGGCGGCAGATTTGGGCTTGGAAAGGAATTTGAAAAAGGATTCGGATTATTAGGAGCCATGGCGTTATCCATGATTGGAATGATTGTGATTACGCCTTGGCTTGCCAGCGTGTTGGAACCGGTGTTTACATTTGTGTGGAAGTATTTACATATTGATCCGTCGGTTGTTCCGGCTATGTTATTTGCAAACGATATGGGAGGTGCGCCTCTGGCTACACAGATAGCAGTCAATGAACAGGTTGGTGGCTTCAATGCCTTGATTATTTCCAGTATGATGGGTGTTACCATTTCCTATACCATTCCATTTGCCTTGGGAGTTGTAAAGTTTGAACAGCATAAGGAACTTTTTCTGGGCGTGCTGTGTGGTATAGTTGCAATTCCTTTGGGTTGCCTGGTTTCGGGATTGATGTTGCAGATTTCATTGGGAGCATTGCTGGTTGATTTGTTTCCACTTCTGATATTTGCAGGAATTGTTGGTTTTGGACTTCTGAGATACCCGGATGCTTGTATCAAGATTTTTAGTGGTTTTGCAGTCTTCATTCGCGGACTGATAACAGTAGGGCTGGTGATAGGGATGATTCATTTCTTGACCGGAAATGAGCTTGTGAGTCCAATTTCAACCTTAGAAGAGGGAGCTATGGTTTGTGTAAATGCCAGTGTCGTGCTTGCGGGCGCGTTTCCTTTCATGTGGATTGTCACAAAACTCTTAAAGAAGCCACTGTGTTATATTGGGGAAAAGATGGGAATCAACGAAGTGTCAGCTCTTGGGTTTGTTTCCACGTTGGTATCCAGCAGTCCGACCTTTGGATTCATGTATAAAATGGATAAAAAAGGCGTGGTTCTAAATTCGGCATTCTCCGTATCGGCAGCATTTGTTTTTGGAGGTCATCTTGCATTTACAATGGCACTTGACCAGAGTTATGTTCCGGCGATGATTGTGGGCAAATTGGTTGCAGGCGTGTTTGCGATCTTTGTGGCAAACTATGTGTACGAACTGAAAAAGAAAAGCAACATTAAGGGAGAATAGGAATGACTATTTTTAAAACAAAAGATGCCAAGAATGCATTTTACATAGGAGCAATCTGTGTTCTGGGATATGTGGCATGTTATTTTGCAAAAAATCTACTTGGCGTTGTGTCACCTTATATGATTGAGGAAGGCTTCTATGATATTCAGTATATCGGCCTTCTCTCAACATCCAATATGCTTTTTTACGCTGTAGGTCAGTTGGCAAATGGAATCATTGGAGATAGAATTAAGTCAAAATACATGATAGGTTTTGGATTAACCTTTTCCGGAATCTGTTATCTGATTATGGCATTTTCTGATGTGAGAATGCTGGTTACGGCAGTATACAGTTTAAGTGGCTTCTTTTTATCAATGTTGTATGCTCCAATGATGAAGGTGATTGCAGAAAATACGAGACCGATACATGCAATTCGCTGTAGTTTAGGACTTACCTTTGCTTCTTTGACGGGAACTCCAATTGTGGGAATACTGGCTATTGTTTTCCGGTGGAATATGGTCTTTGTTGTATGTGGTTTCACCTTAATATTTATTGGAGTACTAAGTTTTATTTGCTTCCATAGGTTTGAGAAATCAGGAATTATTCAATACAAACAGATACAGAAGACATCAGAGAAGGGCGGGGGTATCAAAATTTTATTGCAACATGCCATTATTAAATTCTCTTTTGTGGCGATTTTGACTGGTATCGTAAGAACCTCCGTTGTATTTTGGATTCCAACCTATCTGTCGCAGTATTTGGAATTATCTTCTGCGAGTGCTACAACTATATTTACAGTAATGTCAATTGCCCAGGCGGTAACGCCGTATGTTAGTATGGTTTTACTCTATGATAAGCTTTTAAAAAGGAATGTAAATGTAATGCTGATAGTGACGTTTGCATCTAGTGCACTTTCTTTTCTGATGATGTATATCGTGTCAAATGGTGCCGTCAATATTTTATTTTTCTTCCTAGCAATTTTGACTGCAAATGGTGCGTCATGTGCTTTGTGGAATGCATATTGTCCGAGCTTAAAAGATACAGGAATGGTGTCAACCGCAACCGGGTATCTGGATTTTCTGAGTTATGCAGCGGCTGCATTGGCTAATCAGTTGTTTGCAAATGCCGTATCAGACATTGGTTGGGGGAATTTGATTCTTGTATGGGGAGCCCTGATGTTAGCCGGTGTTCTGGTGGCTGCGCCGATTAGGAAAAAGTAATATAGAAAAAAGGGAAGTTTTCCAACGGGGGATAACTTCCCTTCTAGACTTATACATTGCAATAGTCTTATTCAATCCTAGAATTGTTCATAACAAGCACTAAAAGCAGGGCGCATATCTTCGAGTTGTCCCCTGCTAATATTATATTTCCTAGCAAGTGATTCCCAATTTTCTCTCACAATCATTGTAATCTCTTGTGCCATCACTTGTGCGTCAGATTCTTTGATACCGAAATGATGAGCAGTTTCAATGGCCAAGGAGATGGATATCCGGTTGTCATCCTCATTGACGTTCAAAGCAAGTTCGTCGCCGTAAGGCACAGGGTTAACGTCATATAGAGGAGATAGAGTCCAGCCATTTTTGTGAAGAATAAATGCGTGATTTCTCAAATGGTCGTCGGTATTAGATACAGCCATATTAAAAACAATTCGTTTCCATAATTCAATTAAGTCATTTTTAGGATTACATCCATTTGCTTTTATAAAAGAAACCAAATCCAGATAACTGCTTCCGTCAGCGGCAGATGCACCATCTGTTTTACCGAGTAAGGTCATGGCAGAAGCAAAATGAATTCGCTTATTACCATTGCGGTCAAAGCGTTTAACAAGAAAAGTACTTCCTAATTTTGAAAAGGTCTCAAGTTTGGATTCTGGAACATTCAATCCACACATTGCTGCTAGGTCATGAACAACTTTTTCCCAGGCACCGGTATTGTTTTCATCATTTTTTGATGGAAACTTGGCAATCCATAGATCACCTTTTGTGTCTACTACAGTTGCCTTTGGTCTGGCACCGCCCAGCGATGAACCGGGTCTCAACAACTGATTGAGCCACTTTTCATTCAATGCGTTGGCATCATTTTCAAATTGTCTGGATGCCTCTTCTAATGTACGTAAGGTTGCCCAAGGAGGAGTAGCTGTTTCTCTATCGTCAGATAAAAAAGGACCATCCTCCTCCAATTTAAAACGAATTCCACCGATGCGAGTTTCGTCATAAACACCTAAAAGAAAATCGCTATCATTCAATTTGCGAGGTTTGCGGGATTCCTTGTCTGCAAGTATTCGTTCTCTCTTAGTCATTAACATTCGACCCCAACGGTCAGGAGAAGCATCAGCGAACAAACCAAAGATAGAGTTGCGACTTGGATACTGTCTTCCGCCATAAGGTATTAAATCGGGGTCAACAGTGACGGATAACAACGTATTCTCAAGCCAATGATTATCGTATTCGAAGGAGTAGATCTCTCCGCCTTTTATCATATCAACATAAAGTTTTCCCAGTAATAGGGGAATGTCTGTGCTGAAATCATCATACACAAGTATTGTTTTTGAATTGGAAGACATACAATCAACGCTCCTTTCGTGGTGCTCGCTTCCTTGTTATTAATTGAAGGTCCTGCATTTTTCTACCCATTGCATCATCTTTCGCCACGAGCAAAAGATCTTTATCCATGTTGTTGAGGGCATGTAGAACAGCGGCATAAATACCGATTGCAACCGACGGACTTCCTTTTTCAACATTCCAAAGAGATGCACGACTAATGCCGGCACGTTCAGAAACGAGTTCGACGGATAGATTTCGGCGAAGCCTTGCCAGTTTAATTTGTTCACCCATTGTTCGTAGTATTTCTTCAGTTGTAGGTAATATATTATATGGATTCTTTGTCATATTCCTCAATTGTAATCCGAAATTCCATACCCACTATTTCGGATACTCCTTTATAAAGTAAATATGTTGCTTAAGAGAAAGGTATGGATTTTCTCTTACAGATATTTAAAGGAACAGTTAGTAGACTGTTCTCTTTTCTGTTATGATTTAGACACCGGCGGCCAAGAAAGGAGTCGTCCATGTCTAAGTTTTTAACCTTTGAAGACCGTTTGACTATAGAAAAAGGTCTTCGTGAAAATTTGTCCTTTGGAGCAATCGCCAAAGAAATCGGGAAAGATAGAACTACCATTGCTAAGGAAATAAAAAAGTATGCTTATGACCTTAAAAGTGGTTATTCCAATTACCCTTATAATGCCTGTATTCATCGAGTAGCATGTAAGGCGAAAAAAGTATGTGGTTCTGCATGTACACGTCCTAATTCCACTATCAAATGTAGTATATGCAATAAGTGCAATGACAACTGCCAAGAGTTTGTGGAAGAAGTTTGCCAAGGCAGATTTAAACCGCCTTATGTGTGTAATGGATGTAGCCAATATGGTAAATGTACTCTCAAAAAGTATATCTATAATGCAGAGAATGCACATTTGCATTTCTCAGAAAACTTATCAGAAAGCAGAACCGGAGTAATGGCCGCCGAAGCAGATATCTTTCGTATTAATGCCTTAATTACACCATTGATTAAGCAAGGACAGTCAATTCACCAGATTTATGTGAATCACGCAGATGAATTAATGTGTAGCGAGAAAACATTATATAACTACATCGATGCGTGTTTCTTTGAAGTGAGAAACATTGACCTTCCACGAAAAGTAAAGTATCGCCCACGCTACAAGAAACCTGAATTTAAAGTTGATAGAGCGTGCCGTATTGGTCGTAGTTATCAAGAGTTTCAAAAATACTTGGCTGAAAATCCAGAAACTACCATTGTTCAGATGGACTCTGTTATTGGTGAAGTAGGCGGCAAATGTCTGCTTACCATTCACTTTGTGGAAACGAGTCTCATGCTGGCGTTTCTAAGGGATGCCAATACGTCCAAGTCGGTTATTGATATATATAACTATCTGGATGGAGTTCTTGGTCCTAAACTGTTTAATAAACTTTTTCCAGTTATTCTCACAGACAATGGGAGTGAGTTTTCCAATCCAAAAGCCATAGAATATCGAGAAACGTTTGCAGGAACGAATTCTCTTATGCGAACACGGGTTTATTATTGCGATCCGAGCAAGCCTTATGAGAAAGGAGCTATTGAGGTCAACCATGAACTCATTCGAAGAGTGTTACCCAAAGGAAGCAGCTTTAATAATCTGACACAGGAAGATATTGATGCGATGATGAATCATATCAATTCTTATAAAAGAAAAAAGCTGAACAACCGTAGCCCATACGAAACGTTCAGCTTTTATTACGGAGAAGAAGTACTTAAAAAACTTGGATGCCATCAGGTACCAGCTGATGACATTATTCTAAAGCCTGTTCTTCTCAAAAAGTAACTCATAAACTTGTAATGACACGCCGCCGGGAATCAAGTTCACACCATCAAAAAGGGGTGGAATCTCCAGTTACAAAACATGCTGAGCGAGATTTGACTTCTGTTTGCCATACAAAATTTATGTGCTGAACTAATTATATCAAGGTACAATCAAAAGGTAAACTCTAAATTTTCGTTTACAAAACGGGATTTTTGCTTACAAAAGGGGATTCTCGATTACAAAAAGAGAATCTTATTTACAAAATGTCAGTTTTCGTCTTACAAACGGGACTCTCGGACTACAATTCACC
>JAFQRJ010000010.1 GCA_017410145.1 Tyzzerella sp. | reverse complement strand
GACAGATTATAGCGGAGGTAGATGCAATATGTCGATAGAAAACAACAACGAATTCAGACCGAAAATTGTAGCGTTCTGCTGTAACTGGTGTAGTTATGCAGGCGCTGACCTTGCAGGAAGCAGCCGTTTGGCATACCCTGCTGATGTAAAAATCATTCGTGTACCATGTTCATGCCGTGTCAACCCAATGTTCATCTTAAGAGCATTTGAAAAGGGTGCTGACGGAGTGATCATGTGTGGATGTCACCCAGGTGACTGCCACTACACAAGTGGTAACTACTACGCAAGAAGACGTATGACACTTCTGTTCTCTATGTTAGATTACATCGGTGTAGAAAATGGACGTACACGTGTAGAATGGGTATCTGCAGCAGAAGGTGTGAAATTCTCTCAAACTATGAATGAGTTTGTAGAAAAAATTCACTCACTTGGTAAAAACGTAAGATTGGGGGATTTGAGATGCAAGAATTAGTAAATCGTGCAAAAGAGCTTCTGGAAAGTGGCGAAGTAGCACGTGTTCTTGGCTGGAAAAAAGGCGACTTGGCCTACAATCCAGAACCAGCTTACTTCAATACTGCTGAAGAGTTAAAGGATTTCGTATATAACGGATTCTGCGGTGCCAACCTTAGCAAGTACATGATTGAAGCTTCTAAGTTAGAAGGCAAAACAATGGTTTGCTTAAAACCATGTGATACATACAGCTTTAACCAATTAATCAAAGAACACCGCGTAGATAGAGAAAAAGCTTATATCGTAGGCGTTGGTTGTAAAGGTAAATTGGATATTGAAAAAGCGAAAAGATTAGGCATCAAGGGTATCGAAAGCGTATCTGGAGCAGAGATGACAGACGCTTGCGACACACTTACATTCCAAACAATCTATGGTGAAAAAACTTGTGCATACGGTGATGCAATGCTTGAAAGATGTCACGTATGTAAAGGAAAAGACCATATGATTTATGATGAAATCATTGGCGAATCAAGGGACACAAAAGATGCAGAGAGATTTGCAGAGGTTGAGATGATTGAAGCAATGTCTCCGGCAGAAAAATTTGCATTCTTCCAAGAAGAATTGAGCAAATGTATCCGTTGTAATGCATGCCGCAACGTATGCCCGGCTTGTAGCTGCCGCAAATGTGTATTTGACAGTAACAAATTTGACAGTGCACAAAAGGCAAACGTAGATTCATTTGAAGAAAAGATGTTCCATGTAATCCGCGCATTCCACGTAGCAGGGAGATGTACGGACTGTGGAGAGTGTAGCAGAGTATGTCCGCAAGGTATCAGACTTCACTTGTTTAACCGTAAATACATTAAAGATATCAATGAATTTTATGGGGAATATCAAGCAGGTGCAGATGCAGAGCCAAGAGGACCACTTACAAACTATACATTTGACGATGTGGAACCAAGCATCGTAGCAGAAAGGGGATAATGTGATGTATAAGATAGCAAAAGAAAATCTTTCGGCATTATTCCAAGCAATTGCCGGAGAGCAAGAACTATATGTACCTGTGAACAATAACGGACAGGTAAATTTCGCAGCATGGACAGAGGATGCAAATGTGGATTTAGATACACTGAAGAGTGTAAAATCTCCAAAAGATGCATTCTTCCCACAGAGCGAAAACTTATATACAGTTAGAAAAGAAGATAAGAAAATCAAAATTGATCCAGAGGCTTTAAAAGACCAAGACTTCGTTGTGTTTGGTATGAAAGCTTGTGATGTGAAGGGTGTAGAAGTACTTGACAAAGTATTTTTAGTTGACCCTGTGGATACATTCTACGCAGCAAGACGCGCACATGGAACTATCGTTGCCATGGCTTGTCATGAACCGGAAGAAACTTGTTTCTGTAAGGTGTTTGGTGTAGATGCAGCCGAGCCTGTAGCCGATGTTGCTACATGGATGATTGAAGGGGAACTGTACTGGAAAGCCCTTACAGAAAAAGGTGAGGCTCTTACAGCAAAAGTTGCAGGACTTCTTACAGATGCTGATGAAGCGAAAGTGGAAGCAGAAAAAGAAGCAATCCGTGGGATCGTAGAAAAACTCCCATATTCCAACATTTCTTTAGAAGGATGGAATGGAGATGTTCTCTTAGACAAATTCAACTCTCCTGTATGGGAAGAACTTTATAAACCATGTTTGGCATGTGGAACATGTACATTCGTATGTCCAACCTGTCAGTGTTATGATATCAAAGACTATGATACAGGACACGGCGTAAAACGTTATCGTTGTTGGGATTCTTGCATGTACTCTGATTTCACAATGATGGCTCACGGAAATAACCGTACCAGCCAGATGCAACGTTTTCGTCAAAGATTCATGCACAAGCTTGTTTACTTCCCAGCAAACAACGACGGCATGTACTCGTGCGTAGGTTGTGGACGTTGTATTGAAAAATGTCCTTCAGCACTTAATATCGTAAAAGTAATTAAGGCTTTTGAAAATCAGGGAGGTGAAAACTAATGTGCGAATGTCATTGTCATGATGGATACACCTTGGATACATTGATTCCAAAGGTAGGTATCATTACAGATATACGTCAGGAAACACCGGATGTGAAAACATTTCGTGTAAATGCTCCGGAAGGCGGAAAATTATTTGAACATATGCCGGGACAATGTGCAATGCTTTGTGCCCCTGGTGTGAGTGAAGCGATGTTCTCTATTACGTCTTCACCAACAAACAAGGAATATCAAGAATTTAGTATTAAGAAATGTGGAGAGCTTACAGATTATCTTCACAGCTTAGAAGTAGGCTCAGAAATCACAGTTCGTGGACCATACGGAAATCATTTCCCGGTGGAAACAGAATTAAAAGGCAAAAACCTTTTGTTCATTGCCGGTGGTATCGGTCTTGCGCCACTTCGTTCCGTTATCAACTATGTAATTGATAACCGCGAAAATTACGGAACAGTAGATATTGTTTACGGTTCACGTTCCGCAGACGATTTGGTTCAATTAAAAGAAATCCAGGAAGTTTGGATGAAGACAGAAGGCATTAACGTACATCTTACAATCGACCGTCCGCAAGAAGGATGGGATGGACACGTAGGATTCGTACCGGCCTATGTAAAAGAATTAAATCTTGACACAAATAAAGTTGCTTTAATCTGTGGTCCTCCGATTATGATTAAGTTCGTATTAGCAGGATTAAAAGAATTAGGCTTCACAGATGAGCAAATTTACACAACATTTGAACTTCGTATGAAGTGTGGTATCGGTAAATGTGGACGTTGTAATATCGGTTCTAAATATGTATGTAAAGATGGCCCGGTATTCCGCTACGATGAAATCGGTGAATTGCCACCTGAGTACTAGGATTACTTAAGAAAGGAATGATTAAAATGGCAGATATGATTAACGTATATTTGTACGGTAAAAAGTATGAAGTTCCATCAAACTTAACAATTATGGAAGCTTTTGAATATGCTGGTTACCAATTAGTTCGTGGCTGTGGCTGTAGAAATGGTTTCTGCGGTGCCTGTGCTACAATCTACAGAATCAAAGGGAAAAATGAATTAAACGGATGTCTCGCATGCTCTACAAAAGTAGAAAACGATATGTGTGTAGCAACATTACCATTCTTCCCATTAGAAAAGAAGGTTTACGATATTACAGAAATCAAACCGACTCAACAGGTTATGATGCAATTGTATCCGGAAATCTACGCTTGTGTTGGATGTAACGCTTGTACAAAGGCTTGTACACAAGATCTTAGCGTAATGCAATACATTGCACACGCACAAAGAGGAGAGTTCGAAAAATGTGCAGAGCTTTCATTTGACTGTGTAATGTGTGGTGTATGTTCTTCACGTTGTCCGGCTGGTATTTCTCATCCACAAGTTGCTCTTCTTGCAAGAAGATTAACAGGAAAATACATCAGACCGGAAGCAAAACACTTGACAGCAAGAGTAGAAGAAATCGAAAAAGGTGATTGCAAGGCAATGATGGAAGCTATTATGCAAAAACCAATCGAAGAATTAAAAGAACTCTATAACACAAGAGAGATTGAGAAATAAGGAGGAGAAAAACATGAGTTTACCATATACAGCCGAGATGATGGAATCCATTAAAAAGGTTGAAGCAGGTAGAGCAGCACGTATCGGTTTCGAACCAAGACGTATGACAGCTGATGAAAAAACAGCTCTCCTTCAGGCTTTCCATCCAGATTATAACCTTGACAGTTTCGAGGAAATTAAAGTTGGTCCTAACGCAGGACAAAAAGCTCCAAAAGAATTAGTTGAAATTCTTCAGGGCGAAAGCAGAATCAAAGGAATGGATTTAGACCTTTCTAATCCAGACTACGATGTAGACGTATTAGTTATCGGTGGCGGCGGTGCAGGTTCTTCAGCAGCTATCGAAGCAAACGAAGCAGGCGCAAATGTAATGATCGTTACAAAGCTTCGTATTGGTGATGCTAATACAATGATGGCAGAAGGTGGTATCCAAGCTGCTGATAAAGAAAACGATTCACCGGCTCAACATTACTTAGATGTAATGGGTGGCGGACACTTTGCGAACGTACCGGAACTCGTTGAAAAACTTGTTTGTGATGGTCCAATCGCAATCAACTGGCTTGATAAATTAGGTGTATTATTTGATAAAGACGAAGATGGAAGAATGGTTACAACACACGGTGGTGGAACATCTCGTAAGAGAATGCATGCTGCAGCTGACTACTCAGGAGCTGAAATCATGAGAACACTTCGTGATGAAGTATTCAACAGAAAAATTCCGGTTGTTGACTTTACAGCAGCTATCGAAATTATCAAAGATACAGACGGTAAGGCAGCAGGTGCTGTTCTTATGAACATGGAAACAAATGAAATCTTGATTGCAAGAGCAAAAACTGTAATCATCGCAACAGGTGGTGCAGGACGTATGCACTATCAAGGTTTCCCAACATCTAACCACTATGGTGCTACAGCTGACGGTCTTGTACTTGCATACCGTGCAGGAGCTCCATTATTATACCAAGATACATTGCAATATCACCCTACAGGTGTTGCATTCCCATCACAGATTTACGGTGCACTCGTAACAGAAAAAGTACGTTCAATGGGCGCTATGTTTGTAAACGTAGATGGTGAAGTATTCATGCATCCACTGGAAACACGTGACGTTGCAGCATCAGGAATCATTCGTGAATGTAAAGAAAGAGGAAAAGGTGTTCCAACACCGGTAGCTGATGGTATTTGGCTTGATACTCCAATGATCGATATGATTCACGGAGAAGGTACTCTTGAAAAGAGATTACCAGGTATGCTTCGTATGTACTTGAGATGTGGAATCGATATGAGAAAGGTTCCAATCGTAATCTACCCAACACTTCACTACCAAAACGGTGGTATTAAAGTTGGCGTAAATGGTATGTCAGAGGTTGAAAACCTTTACGTAGCAGGTGAGGCAATCGGAGGAATCCACGGAAGAAACAGACTTATGGGTAACTCTCTACTTGACATCATTGTATTCGGACGTAATGCCGGACAACAAGCTGGTGCTAAGTGCAAAGAAGTTGAACTGAAAGAACTTACACTTTCTCATGTGGATGATTTCTCTAAGACACTTGCAGACGCTGGTATCGAGCCAACGGTAGTATCTCCTAAGTTATTACCAGACTACAGACCAGAAGGCGTAACAAGATTAAACTAGGATTGAGATAAAAAGGCATTTGATTTCCAACATTAGAGCAATCTGATGTTGGAAATCATGCTGTAAATTAGGAGGAAAAAAATGACACTTATAGAAAACATGCTTTCAGTTAATGGTGTTGCATTTTTGATGTTCTGCATCTTTGCCATTGCCGCACTTGGTTATGGACTCGGACGTATTACAATCAAAGGTGTAAACCTTGGTACAGCAGGTGTATTCATTGTAGCATTACTTTTTGGTTGCTTTTTCTTCGAACCATTAAAAGCAGAACTTATGGTTGGAGAAGTAGCGTATGTAGACAATGCACTTAAGATTATTGAAACATTTGGTTTGATTCTTTTCGTTACAGCTGTTGGTTTCATTGCAGGACCAAAATTCTTTGGTAACTTGAAAAAGAACTTCAAATCATACATCTTACTTGGACTTGTAATTATTGTTGCAGGAGGACTTTCCGCAATTGGATGTATCTATCTTGGAAGAGCACTTGGAGAAACAAACTATGCTGAATTTACAGCAATGATTGTAGGACTCCTTTCAGGTTCTCTTACATCTACACCGGCGTTTTCAGCAGCAAAAGATACAGTTCTTCCTGAGTATGTAAATGCTGTTTCTGTAGGACACGGTATCGCATACATCTTTGGTGTTATTGGTGTAGTATTATTTGTTCAATTAGTTCCAAAATTTATGAAAGCTAACATGGAAGAAGAACGTGCGAAAATTGCGCAAATCGATGATGGCTCAAAGAAAGCATATACAGGAAAATTAATTGATCTCGATGACTTTGGATTCGCAGCATTTGCATTTGCAGCAATCCTTGGAACTCTTGTAGGTAAGTTTGTAGTTCCGGTAATCGATTTCTCGCTTACAACAACAGGTGGGTGCTTAATGGTTGCTTTGGTTCTTGGACATTTCGGAAGAATTGGAAAAATCAGCATTATGCCAAAAGAACAAACATTAAAAATCTTTAGAGAATTAGGACTTATGCTTTTCTTAATCGGAGCAGGTATCCCGGGTGGAGCAGAATTCGTAGCAATGTTTGATGTTATGTACTTTGTATATGGCGTTATCATGACAATTGTTCCAATGATTATTGGATTCTTTATAGCAAAATATGTAGTGAAATTAAGCTTGCTTAACAACCTTGGTTCTATTACAGGTGGTATGACAAGTACACCGGCTCTTGGAACTTTGATTAGTACAGCAGGAACAGAAGAAGTGGCAGCTGCTTATGCAGCTACATATCCAATCGCTCTTATTGCAGTTGTATTGGTGTCACAATTCTTAATTCGATTCTTTAGCTAATTAGGAGAAAAAATATGCGTGAAATTAATGTAAGTCAGATTACTGACGTTGTAGAAAGATTATGTATTGAAGCAAATACACACCTTCCAAGCGATGTAAAATGTGCAATTCGTGATTGCAGAGCTTGTGAAGACTGGGATATTGCAAAGGGTGTACTTGATAACATCATTACAAACTTTGAAATTGCAGACAATGAAAATGTTCCAATCTGTCAGGATACAGGTATGGCATGTGTATTTCTTGAAATTGGTCAAGATGTTCACTTAGTAGGTGGAAATCTGACAGAAGCAGTAGATGAAGGTGTTAGACGTGGTTACACAAACGGATACCTTCGTAAATCAGTAGTAGGAGATCCTGTACGTCGTGGAAACACAGGTGATAACACACCTGCAATGCTTTACACAGAAATCGTACCAGGTGAAGAAATCAAAGTTACTGTTGGACCAAAAGGTTTCGGTAGCGAAAACATGAGCCAGATTCGTATGTTCAAGCCATCTGCAGGTCTTCAGGGAATCAAAGATTTCATCCTTGAAGTAGTAGAAACAGCAGGTCCTAACCCATGTCCTCCTATGGTTGTTGGTGTAGGTATCGGTGGAACATTTGATAAAGCAGCATTATTAGCGAAGAAAGCATTAATGAGACCGGTAGATTCAGAAAATTCGGACCTATATTATGCTGATTTAGAAAAAGAAATGCTTGAAAAGATTAACGAGTTAGGTATTGGACCACAAGGTTTCGGTGGAAAGACAACAGCAATCGGTCTTAACATTGAAACACTTCCAACACACATTGCAGGTATGCCATGTGCGGTTAACATTAACTGCCACGTGACTCGTCATAAATCGGAGGTAATTTAGTATGGAAAGACGCATTACATTACCATTGACAGAAGAATTAGCAAAAACATTGAAAGCAGGAGATTCTGTATTAGTAACAGGAACCATTTACACATCACGTGATGCAGGTCACAAGCGTATGTGTGAAGCCCTTGCAAGAGGGGAAGAACTTCCATTTGACCCACAAGATGCAACCATCTACTATGTAGGACCAACACCTGCAAAACCAGGAAAAGTAATCGGTTCAGCAGGCCCGACAACAAGTGGTCGTATGGATGCATATGCGCCAACTATGATGAGCGTTGGTGCAAGAGGTATGATTGGCAAAGGAGCACGTCTTCCGGAGGTAGTTGACGCTATGAAGAAATACTCAGGCGTTTACTTCGGTGCAATCGGCGGCGCCGGTGCATTACTTGCAAAATGTATCAAGAGTGCAGAACTTATTGCTTATGAAGATTTGGGAGCAGAGGCACTTCGTAAATTATACGTAGAGGATATGCCATTAGTTGTTATCATTGACAGCGAAGGAAATAACCTTTACGAAAGCGGAAGAGAAGCGTATTTAGCACAGAAATAAAAGGGTGACATTATGAAAACACAAGTAATTTGTTTTGCAAATAATAAAGGTGGAAGTGGTAAATCAACCACATGCGCAAATGTAGGGTATGGATTAACACAGCTTGGAAAAAAAGTGTTACTGATTGATGGTGATATGCAGTTGAATCTCTCTTTGTCGTTCTTTACGGATGATGAAGTTCTGGAGTATGCTCAAGGCACAGACAATCTGTATCACGCAATACGTAATCAGAAGGATTTAAAAAACTATATCATACATACACCGTATGAGAATCTGGATATGATTCCTTCTTCTACACTTATGAGCTCGATTGAGTATGAACTATTTACAAAGTGGCAGAGAGAATTCATCCTAAAGAAATGTTTAAGCAGTATTATCGAGTCAGAAGCATATGATTACATCTTGATTGATGCGCCACCGACCTTAGGCGGATGGGTGATGAATATTCTTTGTGCATCTGATAAAGTGATTATCCCAGTTGAGGCAACTCCTTGGGGACTTTTCGGACTTGGAAACATGTTTGAATTCTTAGAACAAGTGAAACAGATGTCTCCTGATTTGGAAGTCATGGGGACAGTAGTAACCAAGGTGGATACACGTAAGAATTATTTCAAACAGACCTTTGAAAGTCTAAGGGATTTGGAAGATATCCATGTATTTGAAACCTATATCCGCGTGGATAGCAGTGTAGAATGGTCTCAGGATAACAATATGCCGATTATGGCGTACCGCAGAAGTTCTCGGAGTGCCCAGGAATACATGGCCCTTACAGAAGAGATTGTGAATCGAAAGTAGGATTTCTATGAATGCTGAGATTTTAAAACAATTGTCTGTGATTTCGGAAGAAGAACAGAAAATCTTAGACGGGCAAAAGAATATCAATAAGACCATTTATACCAAGAAAAAAGAACTTGTGATTGACAGCGAGCATTTCTTGCAGAAAGGGAAACTCATACAGGTGCGTACGCATACCAGATTTGTGCATTTCCCAAAACATCGCCACAATTACATTGAACTAATTTATATGTGTCAAGGTTCTACTACGCATATCATTGACGGGAATAAAGTTGTTCTGGAGGAAGGCGATTTGCTGTTTTTGAATCAGAATGCAACGCAGGAAATCTTGCCCGCCGGTGCGGATGATATTGCAATTAACTTTATTATTTTGCCACAGTTTTTTGATGTTGCGTTTGAAATGATCGGGGCAGACGAAAATCTTCTCAGAGACTTTCTGGTTGGTAGTCTTTGCGAGGATAGCAGAAGAACATCTTATTTGTATTTCCATGTAGCAGACGTACTTCCGATACAGAACTTAATCGAAAATATGATTTGGTCATTGCATCATAATCAACTGAACAAGCGAAGTTGTAATCAACTTACAATGGGACTTTTGTTTTTGCATCTAATCAATCATATTGAAAAAGTGGAAACCGGTGGAAAGGCATATCATCAGGAGTTTGAAGTGACTGTTTTGAGTTACGTGGAGACCAATTATAAAGATGGTAGTCTTGCGGAACTTGCGGAACTGATGGGATACAATATCTATTGGCTCAGCAGGGAGATTAAAAAGCGAATCGGTAAGACCTATAAAGAGCTGGTGCAGACCAAGCGTATGAATCAGGCAGCATATATGCTGGCAAACAGCAGGGTATCTGTTGCGGAAATCATTCAGATGGTAGGCTATGATAATACCAGTTATTTTCACAGAAAATTTAAGGAGAGATATGGCATCTCCCCTAAAGAATATCGCAATAGGATATAAAAGGACAAATTAGGACGTTGTTTTTGATAAATAACGTCCTTTTTTATACAAAAAAAGACGGTTATAATGTATAATAGATAAAAAAAGGAGCGAGGTAATGCAAATGGGAAAATACTATTTAGCAATTGACATCGGTGCATCCAGCGGACGACATATTATCGCAGAGATTGTAGACGGTAAAATCGTATTAGAAGAAGTTTATCGTTTCTGGAATGGAATGGATGATGTGGACGGTTCACTTTGCTGGGATGTGAACAGATTATTTGGTGAGATTGTAACAGGTCTCAAAAAATGTAAGGAAATCGGCAAAGTACCTTCTTACATGGGAATTGACACATGGGGTGTTGACTATGTGCTTCTTGACAAGGATGATAACATTCTTGGAAAGACATATGGATACCGCGACAGTCGCAACAACGGAATGGATGAGAAAGTATACGAAATCATTCCGGAAAAAGAACTCTATCAGAGAACTGGTATTCAGAAAGCAATCTTTAACACCATTTATCAATTAATGGCTGTGAAACAGAACAATCCGGAACATATGGAAGCGGCAGAGACATTACTCTTTATTCCTGATTACTTCAATTACAAGTTGACAGGAGAAAAGGTGAATGAATATACAGAGGCTTCTACAGGACAACTCTTAAATCCGGCGACAAAGGATTGGGATTATGAACTGATTGATATGTTAGGTTATAACAGGAAGATGTTCTGTGAAATCACCAAACCAGGTACAAAGGTTGGTAACTTTACAGAAGAAGTGCAGAAGCAAGTTGGCTTTGACTGTGAAGTAATCTTACCGGCAACACATGACACAGGTTCCGCTGTGCTTGCAGTTCCGACAAACGATGACAATGGAATTTACATAAGTTCAGGTACATGGTCACTTCTCGGAGTGGAGAAAAAGGAAGCAGACTGCTCACTGAAGAGTATGGAAGAGAACTTCACGAATGAAGGTGGTTATGA
This sequence comes from Tyzzerella sp., assembly GCA_017410145.1. Lineage (GTDB taxonomy): Bacteria > Bacillota > Clostridia > Lachnospirales > Lachnospiraceae > Faecalimonas. The sequence continues at coordinate 104,269 of JAFQRJ010000010.1, read as the reverse complement.
CTATCGTTTCCGTTACTTAAAGAACATCATGGGACTTTGGATGATTCAATCAGTAAAGAAAGAATTTACAGAAGATTTATCATTTGGTGAAATCTGTGAAATGGCTTCGAAAGAAACAATTATATCCATTGTAGATTGTTATGACGACTGCTTCTTGGCACCAAAGAGCATGATTAAAGCAGTGCAAGACTACTGTGCAAACAGCAACCAACAAGTTCCTGAAACGGTTGGTGAAATTGCATCTGTTATCTATAACAGTCTTGCAAAATGTTACGCAGATACCATTGAAGGCTTAGAAAGAGCAACAGGAAAAACATATGACAGAATTCATGTTGTGGGTGGTGGTGCTAACGCAGGCTACTTAAATGAATTGACTGCAAAATACTGTAAGAAACCAGTACATGCAGGTCCAACAGAAGCAACTGCACTTGGAAATTTGGCAGTGCAGATGATGTACTCAGGAGAACTTGGCGGTCTTGTAGAGGCAAGAGAGTGTATCCGTGATTCATTTGATATCAAAGTGTATGAAGCATAGTACTTATTAACAATGTGGTGCTATCAAAATAAATGAAAATAAAAAGGAGAATGAAACAATGACAAGATATGAATCGGCAAAAGAGATTTACGCAAAATATGGCGTAGATACAGATGCAGCAATTGCAAAATGTAAAGAAATCCCTGTATCATTACACTGCTGGCAAGGCGATGATGTTATCGGTTTTGACCATGATGGAGGACTTACAGGTGGTATTCAGACAACAGGTAACTATCCTGGAAAAGCAAGAACACCGGAAGAATTATTGGCAGATATGGATAAAGCAATGAGCTTAATGCCAGGTGCTAAGAAAATCAACGTACATGCTTGCTATGCAATTTTCGAAGAAGGTGAATTTGCAGACCGTGACGCGTTAGAGCCAAAGCATTTCCAAAAATGGGTTGATTTTGCAAAAGAAAGAGGAATGGGACTTGACTTTAACCCAACCTTCTTCTCACATCCAAAGGTAAAAGATGGTTTGACACTTTCAAGCCCGGATGAAGAAACAAGAAAGTTCTGGATTGAACACGGAAAAGCTTGTATCCGCATCGCTACATATTTTGCTGAAGAAACAGGCTTCCCATGTGTTATGAATATCTGGACAGGTGATGGCTTTAAGGATGTTCCGGCAGACCGTATGGGACCAAGAATGCGTTATAAAGAATCTATCGATGCAATCCTTTCAGAACCATATGATTTTACAAAAGTAAAACCATGTGTGGAATCCAAGGTATTCGGTATCGGTGTAGAAGCATTTACAGCAGGATCAGCTGAATTTACATTAAGCTATGCAGCAGCAAACAAAGATAAATGCTTACCACTTATGGATAATGGACACTATCATCCAACAGAAGTAGTATCAGACAAGATTCCTGCATTACTTTGCTTCTTCCCGGAAGTGGCACTTCACGTAACACGTGGAATCCGTTGGGATTCAGACCATGTAGTAGTATTAGATGATGAAACAAAAGAAATTGCACAGGAAATCGTTCGCTGTGATGCAGTTGATCGCGTAGATATCGCATTAGACTTCTTTGATGCATCAATCAACCGTATCTCTGCATGGGTAACTGGATTTAGAAGTATGCAAAAAGCACTATTAAATGCACTTTGTACTCCAAGTGCTTACTTAAAAGAATTACAAGATACGAACCAATTCTCACGTAAGATGGTTGCAATGGAAGACTGCAAGATGCTTCCAATCGGTGATGTATGGGCTGAATACTGTAGACAATGCGGTGTTGCAGCAGACAACTACTATGATGAGATTGAAAAATATGAAAATGAAGTACTCTTGAAGAGAGTATAGTAGGTGAGATAAAGAGGGCTCCGGCAGTTTTGCCGGAGCTTTTTGTATCGACAGAGAAAATAAACACCTACTATGCAGGTGCGTCCCCAGATAGCTTTAGCTTCAAGTACTGCGATTGTTCGTATACAAAATAATCTTGCATAATCTAACCAATAACCGTTAGGTTTGCATATGCAAGTAGTGTGGGAGGAGAACTATTCAGAGCCACTTTAGAGGCAGGCAGGGGACAGCGGCTTATAGCCGCAGAGCAAACTACCGGCTAAGCCGGTAGTCCTGATTATAGTTCACCACAAAAATGTAGGAAACAGTGCAGAGGTATTGACAAACTATCGTTCAAACGATATAATGCAGAAAAGAATAAATCTATCGGTATAACGATACAATATAAAAGGAGGGAATGCTATGGAGAATAAGATAACAGTATATCATGGTTCGTCCAAGGTCATTGAAAAACCAGTGTTTGGGTTAGGCAATCCTAATAACGATTATGGTCTTGGTTTTTATTGCACCGAAACTATCGAACTTGCAAAAGAATGGGCTTGTTCTACCGAAACAGACGGCTATGCAAATAAGTACACATTGGATATGTCTGCCCTTTCTGTTCTTTCTTTAACAAATGGGAACTATAATATCCTTAATTGGCTTTTTGTCCTACTTGAAAATCGCAAATTTCGAATAGGTGGAGATATCGCGAAACAGGCAAAAAGTTATATTTCTGAGAATTTTGCAGTAGATTATAGACAATATGATATAATCAAAGGCTATCGAGCAGACGACTCGTATTTCTCCTTCGCAACTGCCTTTTTGAATAATACAATATCTGTATCACAGTTGGAAAAGGCAATGGTTCTCGGAAAACTTGGTGAGCAGGTTGTAGCAATGAGTGAAAAGGGCATAGAGGCTTTTCAATTTGAGGAAGCTTTTCGAGCACCAAAAGAAGTATATTATCCGAAAAAACTTGCCCGTGACACGACTGCCAGAGATGAATTTAGAAAAGAAAAAAGCAGAGGTTCTCTGTTAACTGAAAAATATATTCTCGATATTATGAGGGAAGGGTGGAAAAATGATGATGAACGCTTACAGCGAATTATACTTGGATGATGCAATGAACAATCTCGGTGATATGGTAGAGTATGCTGTTTGTGATTTGGGATATGACCCAGATCAATTTTTTGATTGGTTCATATCCTCTGGTATTGCTTCTAAATTTGAAAAGGGAAATCCCAAATATGTTACGGGTATGTCCGGTTTTGAATTGACGGAAGCAGTACTGAGTGCCACCAACATCAAATATGAGAAGATTGTGCCTGCTCACATAGAGTTTAAAGGCAGAGAATATTGGGGTGGTTGGATACTCGCTTACTATCAATGGTTTACCGGTAAACGATTTGAAGATATTGTGAAGGGCGGTCTCCCGTTATCCACTGTGTTTTCTATGTATATTCTTCATGAAGCAGATGAGAGTAAATTTGTTGAGTCGGCAAATGAAATTTTGAATCGAAATAAACAGGAACAAAAATCCAAACTTCACCAAATTCGTAAAGCAAGGGGCTTTACGCAGCAGCAGTTATCGGATGCTTCAGGTGTTACTCTTAGAATGATTCAACTCTATGAACAAGGGCAGAATGATATTAACAAAGCACAGGTGCATGTGGTGTTGAGTCTTGCAAAGGTGCTTGGATGTGATGTTGAGGATTTGTTAGGGTGAGAGAAGATACCTGCCGTATGTGCGATGAAAGTCGTGCATGCGGCAGAATTTCTCAAAAAGTCCTTGCAAGAATAACGTATATATGGTATGCTATAAACAATTCAACAAGTTGATAATCGTTTCTAATATCTTATGGTGCACAGCCATTCTAAAATCCTTAACTACAGATGTAGTTATCTTAGAAATTTTCAACGCTTGAATAAATGAATAAAGCAGAGAAGTTTCTAATGACAGGATTATAGAATACTTCTCGGAAAGAGGTACTTATGAGCAAAGGACACACAGCTGTGAATGAGTTTTTGAGAGATAAGGTGCGGTTTGCTGATTATTTTAATGGCAACTTTTTTCAGGGACGCCAAATTATTATGCCGGAGGATTTGGAAGAAGCCAAGGGCGAAACGGATATTATAGTGGAAGATGGAAACAGACAGGTTGTTCCGATCCAACGATATCGAGATATTACTATGAAATGGAGAAATGAGACTTATCTGACGTTACTGGCGTGTGAGACCCAATCAAAGGTTCATTACGCGATGCCGGTTCGTGGAATGTTGTATGACAGTCTCAGTTATCTCGGTCAGGCAAAGGAGATATGGGAATCAAATAGAGAAGATGTACACCAGTCTTTGTCGGGAGCAGAGTATTTGTCGCACTTTAGGAAGGACGACAAGCTTGTCCCTGTAATCAGTGCCGTTTTCTATTATGGCCTGGATGCATGGGACGGTAGTACAGATTTGTATGGAATGTTTCACAATCATTCTTTGTTTAACGAAGAAGTGTTGCAACAATACATTCCGAACTACAAACTGAATTTGTTTGACGTGAATAACATCCAAAGTGTCGATTGTTTTCAGTCAGATTTGAAAGAAATTTTGGGTATGATGAAGTGCCGAAACGATAAGGATGCACTCATAAACTATATGGATGAACATAGAGATTATTTCCAATGTGTTACGGGCGGCGTACATCGTGTGATAGGAGAGTTTCTACAATCGAAAACGTTATTAAATCAAACAGTGACACGTGTGGAAGAGAAAGAAGGTGTAAATATGTGCAAAGCGTTAGATGATCTTTATAATGATGGAATCGAGCAGGGCGAAGATAGAAAGTTAATGGAGCAAGTACAGAAAAAATTGCAGAAGGGCTGTACAATCCCTGAAATTGCAGAGATGCTGGAAGAGAGCGAAGGGACGATTGAAAAAGTTGTAAAACGCTTATCATAGAAAGTATTGAAAAGATCGTCAAGGGAATTCCCACGGCGGAAGTTGAGGCTAATGAAAAGCGAATATAGTTAAGTTAGAACAACCTGCCGTATGTGCGATTGGAAAGATTATGGGTGGAAAGATACTAGATTACGAAGCAAAACGAATTCGCGATGAAGAACGCGTAAATACAGAGCGAGAACGCAAACGTGCAGACGATGAGAAGCAACGTGCAGATGATGAGAATTGAGAAGAGTTATAAGCCGGAGAGGGTTCTTTCCGGAACCGGTGCAGGCGACACCAGTATTGCAGCCTTTCTTCAGGCCATTGTCACAGGGCATTCTAGTAGCGAATGCTTGCAGTTGGCAACTGCTACGGGAGCATCTTGTGTTGCGGCATATGATGCCCTTAGTGGCCTGAAAAGTTTTGATGAGTTGAAAGAAAAGATTCAAAACGGTTGGGAGAAGAATTAGATAAAAAAAGAACGAGGTGCAGTTCAGGTGATGGATTGCACCCCGTTGTTAATTTGGGTTGAATTCAAGGCAGAAATAAGTTGAAAAGAGAATGTATTTAATATATAATATAGTCGTGATAAGAGAGTGGTGCCAAAAAGAGAGTAATAAAGCGCAAGTATTATTGTTTCTTGTATTACGGGAAACGAATATGAATTCACTGCAAATTTATTTCATGATTTATAGGAGAGGAGGATAAGACATGTTGACAGTAATTGAAGCCAAGAAAAAAGGAATTAGGGCATGTATTGATGCAATTGGATATGATTTTTGTAAGAAACATGCGGATAACGGGACTTCAGCATATGGAGAACATGATGGTATCGTTTATTGTTTTGTTGGAGTTAACGATGAACCTGCGCCGGAGTGCGACATTTCTAAAGTGGATAGCTTAATCCTAACCTCTGGAGAGGACTGGCCATATTCAGCTAGCTGTAATGTTGATTTGCAGGATGGGCGAATCGAGTTTTTGGAAATACGACGTCCTAGTTAATCAAAAGGATTTTAGGGATAGGCAGACACGTCAGTGGCTGTCTATTTTTGGGTTATCAACACTATCAACAAAGTTTCTGAGTTATCCACAAAAGGTGGGCATATGATTGTATTTATTCATTGATATTATAACAAATTGATATAAAATATAGAAAGAACAAAAGAATATACGCCGAAAAAAGCACCTAAGAGGGAAATTGAACAGGCAAAAAGAAGTTGAAAGTTTATAGGGAGAGGAGTAAGTAAAATGACCACATGGAAAACTTTAAGGGAAGAATTAAAACTTACAGAAGATGATGAAAAGGTGATTGCATTAGAGAAGAATCTGATTAAAACGATGGTGCAAATCAGAGAAGGGCAAGGATTGACTCAGATATAATTAGCAAAAATATGCGATGTAAAACAGCCGGCTATTAGAGAGTGCTTTTATTTCTGAGGGTAGTTATCCACACTTAAAATTTTTACTCGTTCGGAGAAGGATTTTCATTTTTGGATTAACAGTCCAATGACAAAGAGGTTGACATTATAATATACTTTTAATGCAACGATTGTTTGTAGATAATAAATATATGTGTGGAGGATAAAGACATGAAAATTAGAACGGATTTTGTAACTAATTCAAGTAGTAGCAGTTTTATTCTGGCTAGAAAGGACAGTCTATCGGAGCTACAGAGGCAGGTTATAGTTGAGTATGTGGAAAATGAATTCTTAGGTAGAAAGGTGTTGACGCCACAAAGCACTGAAAAGGATATAGAGGAATGGCTTGATGGTGTGTATATTAATGACGATGAACTAGAAGAAATTCGTAAAGCATTGAAAGAAGGAAAAACAATTTATAGTGAGTGGATATCTTTTGAAGATGCTGATTGGAATTATGCACGATTATTCGAAAGATTATGGAAGAAATTAGAAGAAACAGAGAAAGAGTCTTTTGTAATTATTGACGGAGATTTGTCATATTAGGAGAACGGGCAGATATGAGAGTGCGAAAAGAAAAGGATTTTTTGTCTTTTTTCAACGAAATTACTGGTGAATATGTACGGACTGGGGTCATAAAAAACGGAAAAGATACGGGAAAAGACCCTTTTATGTCCTCTTTTCCTGAACTTTTAGATATTGGAATTATGGGACATTGCAAACATGGGAAGAGTGGTTTATGTCTAAAGGCAGGGGTTCAATGTTATCAAGATGGACTGCATTCAGATGCACCTAACATGAAGTTGGATGATTTTCGTAATTTGGTGAAACAGTGTGAAGGAAAAGTATTTCAGTTTGCTTTGGGTGGTTGCGGTGATCCTGACCAACATGAAAACTTTGCAGAGATTTTAAAACTTTGCAGAGATTCAGATATCGTTCCTAATTTTACTACTTCGGGTTTGGGAATGACAGAGGAAATTGCGCAATTGTGTAAGAAATATTGTGGAGCTGTTGCGGTTAGTTGGTATAGAAGTGAATATACATTAAATGCTATTCAACTATTATTAAACAATGGTGTTAAAACTAATATACATTATGTATTAGGAAAACATACGATTAAAGAGGCTATAGAAAGATTACAAAAAGAAAGTTTTCCAAAAGGAATCAATGCTATTATTTTTCTTTTACATAAACCTGTAGGTCTTGGAATAAGAGAAAATATGCTTTCTATTGAAGATTCAGAGACACACGAATTTTTTCGAATCATTGGCGAAGACGCTCACAAGTATAAGATTGGATTTGATTCTTGCACCGTTCCTGCGTTGATTAATCAGCCGGGTATGATAAACATAGAGAGTTTGGATACTTGTGAAGGGGCGAGGTGGTCAGCATATATTACGCCTGACATGAAGATGCTGCCTTGCAGTTTTGATAATCAAGAATTAAAATGGGCAGTTGATTTGAAAACATATTCGATACAAGAGGCTTGGAACAGTGAAACGTTTGAAAAGTTCCGCAACTGCTTTAAGGAAGCATGTCCTTCTTGTGCGCAAAGGCAAAAATGTATGGGAGGCTGTCCAATACGACCAGAAGTAGTATTATGTAAAAATAAAAAAAGAGGGTGATTCTTTGAGAAGAAAGGCTTATACCAATATAGATACTATTCAAACGGGGCAAATATTAAAAAATTATATGAAAAAATCTGGATATACGGTGAAAGATATTCAAGAATATCTACAACTATCATGCCCACAACCGATTTACCGATGGTTTAAAGGAATGATGCTCCCGACAGTGGATCATTTGTACGCACTTAGTATTTTGTTTGGAATACACATGGAAGAGTTGATAGTACCAAAGAAGCAGAGGGATATCTGTGCTATAACAGTGGATGTAAAACATGAAATAGAGAAAAGAATTATACTATATTATAAAAAAACTATACTATTATTGAAAAAGGGCACTTCGAAGAAGTGTTTTTTGGCCGACGAGGCCAAGTAAGAGAAAGGATAACTTGACCGACGAGGTCGCTTTGGCTGGTCAAAGTAGGGTATGGTTAACACCGTACCCTTTTTTCTTAATTAGAATGGAGGAAAGATATGAAATTGATTTATCCAGCAATATTTTATCCATATTCAGATGGAAGCGGAGGTTATGTGGTGGAATTTCCGGATTTGCCGGGGTGTGTTACCGGTGGAAAAGATTTAGCTGAAGCATTGGAGATGGCAGTAGATGCCGCAAGCGGATGGGTGCTTGATGAATTAGAAGAGGGGAATCCTGTTCCACGAGCATCGAAATACCAAGAAGTACAGCCGAAAGATAGTGGTCAAGTAAACATGATACTATTAAATATGGATGAATATGCAGAAAGATATGGCGAAAAAGCTGTTCGAAAAAATGTTACTATTCCAGCATGGCTTAATACGTTTGCTGAAAAGCAGAGCATCAATTTTTCGCAGGTTCTGCAGGAAGCCTTACTCGTCAAGGCTACAAAAAAATAAATAAGATAAGCCTGCCGTATGTGCGATGAAAGTCGTGCGTGCGGCAGGTTTTTCAAGTTAAGAGAAGAGCAAGGATTGACTCAGATGCAATTAGCAAAAATATGCGATGTAAAACAGCCGACCATTGCGAGAATAGAATCATTAACGCATTCACCACAGGTTGATAGTTTGCTACGGATTTTGGTACCGCTTGGTTATACGTTGCAAATTGTACCGATACAAAGTTTATAGCTTTTTGTGTTGCAGCTTATGATGCGCTTAGCGGATTAAAGAGTTTTGAAGAGTTAAAAGAAATTGTTGGGGCCTATACATAAAAAGATTGTTCCCAGACCCTTATTTTCTCATTTTTCTGGGTCTCAAGAGATAGTTTTTTTCTATAGACCCAAAACAGTTAAAATGTAAGGTGAATTTCTTTAAAAACGGGGTCTGGAGCTACAAAAAATTTCCATAGACCCTATGAGCGCATAAATGCAGAAAAGTCCGGGCATAAGCCCGGAAGGTTGTCTACACTCTGTAAACCCTTCCTGGAAACTATGTTCTTATTAAGCGTTGTCAATGGAGAAAATGCAGAAAAAAACAAAATCAACACAAAAACAACACAAAAACCACATAAAACCAAAATAGAAACCACAAAAAATAGAAAATAAAAGTGTTGATTTTGTTGTGATTGTGTGGTAGAATAACTTTGTTAAAGACTGTCAGTAGACATCCGTAAAGGAGTTATAAGAACATGAAGAGATCAAAACGTATTGAAATACTTGACAAGCGTCCGGTTAATCTGGATGGTTATATTAACGAATGGCCGGAGATGGGGTTTGTGGCGATGAAGAGTCCATATGACCCAACACCATCTGTGAAAGTCCAGAATGGAAAGATTGTGGAATTAGACGGCAAGAAAAGAGAAGATTTTGATTTTATCGATCAGTTTATTGCGGACTATGCGATAAATATCAGCCGCACGGAAAATTCCATGGCTGTATCTGCACTTGATATCGCAAGAATGATTGTAGATATACACGTGTCTAGAAAAGAGATTTTGGAACTTGTTTCCGGTATTACACCGGCTCGCATGGCAGAAGTAATGAACTATCTGAATGTTGTAGAGTTGATGATGGGTATGCAGAAGATGCGTGCCAGAAAGACTCCGGGTAACCAGGCACATATTACAAACTTAAAAGATGACCCGGTTCAGTTGGCAGCAGATGCGGCAGAAGGTGCTCTTCGTGGATTTGCAGAAGAAGAAACTACCATGGGTGTTGCAAGATATGCGCCGCTTAGTGCGATGGCAATCTTAATCGGTTCACAGATTGGACGTCCGGGAGTTCTGACACAATGTTCGGCAGAAGAAGCTACAGAGTTGGAACTTGGTATCCGTGGTCTTACTACATACGCAGAGACACTTTCTGTATATGGTACGGAAAAGGTATTTATTGATGGAGACGATACTCCATATTCGAAAGCATTTTTGAACTCGGCTTACGCATCTAGAGGATTAAAGGTTCGTTTTACATCCGGTGCAGGCTCAGAAGTTTTGATGGGAAATAGCGAAAAGAAATCGATGCTCTATTTGGAGTGTAGATGTTTATATGCAACGAAAGGTGCAGGTAGTCAGGGTATCCAGAATGGTTCGGTAAGTTGTATCGGTGTACCGGGAGCAGTACCTGGAGGTATCCGTGAAGTTATTGCAGAAAACCTAGTGGCAGCCCTTTTAGGATTGGAATGTGCATCTTCCAACGATCAGAGTTTCTCTAACTCTGACATGAGACGTACAGCGAGAACTATGTTGCAGTTCTTACCGGGAACCGATTTTATTTTCTCCGGTTATGCAGCAGAGCCAAACTATGACAACATGTTTGCAGGTTCGAACTTCGACGCAGAAGATTTTGATGATTATAATGTATTGCAGAGAGACATGCAGGTAGATGGCGGTCTTCGCCCGGTGACGGAAGAGGAAGTAATCCGCGTAAGAAATAAAGCAACAAAAGCAGTGCAAGCTGTGTTTAGACAGTTGGGCTTGTCGCCGATTTCAGATGAGCAGGTAGAGGCTGTAACTTATGCACACGGCAGTAAGGATACACTTCCAAGAGATGTAACCGCAGACCTTATGGCTGCAGAAGATGTTCTGAAGAGAGGAATTACGGGAGTTGACGTGGTAAGAGCGTTGGCTGAGGCAGGTTATCAGGATGTTGCAGAGAGCGTGTTAAATATGCTGAAGCAAAGAGTGGTAGGCGATTACATGCAGACGGCAGCTATTTTGGATAAAGATTTCCATGTGTTGTCAGGAGTGAATACGCCGAACGATTATATGGGACCTGGAACGGGATACCGTGTCGAAGGTAAACGTTGGGAAGAAATCAAGAAGATTCCTCATCTGATTGACCCGAAAGACATTTAGGAGGAAGAAGACATGCAGATGAATGAAGAATTGATTAAAAAGATTGTCGATGCTGTCATGGAGCAAATCGGACAGTTAGACAATAAGACAGATAACAAGCCTGCAACTGTTTCTTCTTTAGCAGGAAAAGATCGTATTAACGAAATAAAAACTGATTATTCCTCTTACCCAAGAGCGAAAAAAGGAACAGACCCGAAGGAGATTGTTATCGGTGTTGGGGCTGCATTCCAGAAAGAGATTAAAAGAACTATTTGTGACATTCCACTTGATGAGGTGCTTCGCAATGTAAAGGCAGGCATTGAGGAAGAAGGAATGAATGCAAGAGTCGTAAAGATTTTGGATACATCCGATGTATGCTTTATGGCATTAGAGGCTGCAAAATTATCCGGTTCGGGAATCGGAGTTGGGATCCAGTCAAAAGGAACTACCGTGATTCATCAGAAGGATTTATATCCACTTTCGAATCTGGAGTTATTCCCGCAAGCACCGCTTATGACGTTAGAGACCTATCGTCAGATTGGTAAGAATGCTGCAAAGTATGTAAAGGGAGAACAGGTTGTACCGGTTCCATGTACCAACGACCCAATGTCCAGACCAAGATATCAGGTAAAAGCGGCGCTTATGCATATTGCGGAAACAGAGCAGCTTGACCCGGCAGTTGGAGCAATTGAATGGGAGGGCAGATAAATGAGATATCCGTTAGGTGAATTAGAAAAAGAGCAAATTCGCTCGAAAACAGGAAAAAAATTAACAGAGATTACATTGGATGAAGTGATGAAGGGTCACATTTCTTCTGATGATATTAAGATTTCCAAAGAGATGTTAAAAGCTCAAGGTCAGGTAGCCAAAGAAACCGGCAATGACCCGATGGAAAAGAATTTCGAACGTGCTGCTGAATTGGTAGACGTACCGGATGATGTGATTCTTAAAATGTATGACAAACTTCGTCCGAATCGTTCCACCAAATTAGAATTGGTTCAGATGGCACAAGAATTGATTGAGAAATACAATGCAAAAAACTGTGCAAGACTTGTAATGGAAGCTGCAGAGGTGTATGAGAAAAGAGGTATTTTGCTTTGAGATTGATTGCAGGAGTAGATATAGGGAATTCCACAACGGAAGTGTGTATCGGTCAAATCGATGAGGCACAAAAACTTACATTTGTGTCAAGCACTTCATGCCCTACAACCGGTACAAAAGGAACGGTTGCGAATACTCATGCAATTAAATCGGCTCTAAAGGCCGCAATGAGCAAGATAGGAAAAGAAATCAGTGACCTTTCGCTGATACGATTGAATGAGGCGGCACCGGTTATCGGTGACACCGCAATGGAAACATTAACAGAAACAATTATTACGGATTCGTCCATGATCGGACATAACCCGTCTACACCGGCAGGTGTCGGTCAGGCAGTTGGAGAGATTCTGAGATTGGATGAACAAAGAAAAGCAGAAGCCGGCAAAGCTTATATCATTGCAGTTCCAAGAGAATATCCATATGAAGCGGTAGCGGAGATTACCAATCGTCTTGCTGAAAAGGTGGATGTGGTGGGTATGATTTTACAGGCGGATGAAGCGGTGCTGGTTGAGAATCGACTAACCAAGAAGATTCCGATTGTGGATGAGGTGGCGAGAATTGACAAACTTCCGGGAGGAGTGCTTGCAGCTATTGAAGTTGCACCGCCGGGACAGACCATTCGCATGCTTTCCAATCCATATGGAATTGCTACTTTATTAAAATTAAATTCAGAAGAGACTCGCATGATCACTCCAATTGCCAAGAGCTTAATTGGAAAGAGAAGTGCGGTTGTTTTGAAAACACCGGGTGGGAATGTAAAAGAAAATGTGTTGCCTGCCGGTGAGATTTATTTAAAAGCAGAGAAGGAAGCGAACATCAATATTGATGAAGGCGCGGTGAAAATCATGGAAGCGGTTTCAGAAGCAGGAACCATCTATGATGTCATTGGTCAGCCGGATACGAATGTAGGAAATATGTTTGCGAAAATCAGAACCGGCATGAAGACGGTGAATGAGACTACAGAAGAGGTTCATATTACAGACATTCTAGCGGTAGATACCATGGCGCCGGTGTTAATATCAGGAGCATTGGCAGGGGAAACCTGTTTGGAAAAGGCAGTTGGTATCGCAGCGATGGTGAAGACGCAGCAGCTTCCAATGCAGAAGATTGCAGAACGTTTGAAAGCAGATTTGGGAGTCAACGTAGTTGTGGCCGGCGTGGAAGCCGTGATGGCAAGTCTTGGAGCACTGACAACTCCGGGTGTGGCTGTTCCGCTTGCAATACTCGACATGGGTGGCGGCTCTACAGATGCAGCTCTCATTTCAAAAGATGGTCAAGTGGCGATTACTCATCAAGCCGGAGCCGGGGAACTGGTATCCATGCTGATTCAGACAGAGCTTGGTTTGTCTGACCGCCATGTGGCAGAACAGATTAAGAAGTATCCACTTGCAAAGGTAGAAAGTCTCTTCCATATGCGTATGGAAAACGGGCAGATCACCTTTGTAGAGGATTCCATAGATCCAAGATTTTACGGCAGGGTTGTCATGCTGTCGGAGAGTGGACTGATTCGAATTGAAGAAGACATTCCGATGGAGAAAATCGTGCAGGTAAGACGGGAAGCAAAGCAAAAGGTATTTGTGACCAACGCAATTCGTGCCCTTCAGAAAGTGGCACCGGACAAAGATTTAAAAAAGATACCGAACGTTGTTCTGGTCGGCGGTTCCGCAGAGGACTTTGAGATTCCAGAAATGTTAATGGAGGAATTTGCAAAATATATGATTGTCTGTGGACGCGGCAACATACGTGGCAAAGAAGGACCGAGAAATGCGGTTGCAACAGGACTGGTTCTGTTGTCTTTGGATTAGGAGGGAAATATGGTAGTTAATAAACCTTCTATATACATATATGTAAATCATCCAAACGAGAATGTGCTTCGGGAAATTTGCTCCGGTATTGAAGAAGAAGGAGTTTTTTACGAGATTATTGAGCGTGGAGAACAGGATTTGAATACACTTACATGGATGGCAGCAAACGATTCCATGTTGGGTTCCGGGATTGGAATAAAAGAAAACAGTACAGCGTTTATTATTCGTGGATTGACAATGGGGAAAAATCTTACCTATTATGCTTATCCTTCCAATGAAGAAAGCAGAGTATTGGGCATGAATAGTGCCAGAGCAATTAAGAAGCAAGCATTTAAAAACATGTAAGAATAAATGAAAAGGAGGTCCGTATGAAGCTTTATACAAAACAAGGTGACAGTGGTATGACATCACTCATGAATGGGATTAAAGTAGCCAAGCATGATGACCGCATGGAACTGTTGGGAACAATCGATGAACTAAGCAGTCATATCGGACTGGCAAAGGTGGTTGCAGAGCCTGAAATCAAAGACAGACTTTCCAAGATACAAGGGGAACTGATACAGATGATGGCGAAGATTGCAGACCCACATAATCCAGACTATTCCTTTTCGGAGGAACAGATTTTCTACTTGGAACGTAACATTGACAAGCTAGAACAAGCATTTCCAAGAAGAAAAGAATTTGTGCTATATGGAGGCTGTGAACTTTCAGCACGCCTGGATGTAGCAAGAACGATAGCACGTCGTGCAGAAAGACGATTCTTCAAGGTAAGCAAGGCTTACAATACGGATGCAAAGGCACTGAAATATATGAATCGACTATCAGATTATCTCTATATTGAAGCAAGACATGCAGATTATAGGTTGGGAAGTAAATAAAAAGACAAAAACCAACAAAAACAACATCTATAAATATTGACTCATGTGGTTTTATGTGTTAATATTTCAATAGAACAAGCAAAAAACAACAAAAAAACAACAAAAACTTAAGGAGGAATTCGAAAATGGCAATGAACGAGTTCGAAATCAAAAAATTGATGTGTGACATCGGCCGCAGAGTATACGACAGAGGAATGGTAGCTGCGAACGATGGAAATTTCTCAGTGAAACTGAATGACAATGAATTCTTATGTACACCTACAGGTGTTAGTAAGGGATTCATGACACCGGAATATATCTGTAAAGTAGATGCTAAAGGTAACGTAATTCAAGCTAACGGTAAATTTAGACCATCTTCAGAAATCAAAATGCATATGCGTGTATACGAAAAAAGACCTGACGTGGGTGCTGTAGTTCATGCTCATCCAAGCTATGCTACATCATTTGCAATCGCTGGTATTCCACTTACACAACCAATCATGCCGGAAGCAGTTATCGCACTTGGATGTGTTCCGATAGCAAAATATGGTACACCTTCTACAATGGAAATTCCAGATGCAGTAGAAGAATACTTACCATACTTTGACCAAGTATTGTTGGAGAGCCATGGTGCTTTGACATGGGGACCGGACCTCTTAAATGCATACTACAAGATGGAATCTTTGGAATTCTATGCTGAGTTATTATACAAATCAAGACAACTTGGCGGACCAAAGGAATTCACTCCGGATCAAGTAGAAAGATTATATGAAATTAGAAGACAAATGGGTATCCCAGGAAAACATCCTGCAAATCTTTGCCCGAATGCAAAAGCTGGTAAACCAAGCTGTCATAGCTGTGGTGGTTCATGCACATGCGGCGGAGAAGGAAAAGCAGATGCTGAATTAGTTTCTTCTATTACAAAGAAGGTTATGGAGCAATTAGGACTCTAAGAAAGGACATGCTATGAACGAACAGATGATTTCAAAAGCGGTAGAGCAAGTGCTGCGCGAGTTGAACTCTGGACATGGTGCATCTCATGAGTGCAAATGTAAGAAGCACAAGATGTCGTTATCCATAGCAAAAGCTTTGATTGAAAAGGTAGAGCAAAAAGCCAAAGAGGTCGGTGTTAATGTAGTGATTGCAGTATCCGACCAAGCAGGAAGAATTGTAGCAGTCCATAGTATGGATGATGCATACATAGCAAGCTATGACATTGCGGTAAATAAAACATTTACTGCAGCTGGATTTAAGATGTCCACAGCAGAGCTTGCAAAATTAGCTCAGCCGGGACAGCCTTTATACGGTATCCAACATACCAATGAAGGAAAAATCGTCATTTTCGGCGGAGGCGAACCACTGGAAGTGGAAGGAAAAATCATCGGAGCTTTAGGAGTAAGCGGTGGAACTGCAGAGCAGGACATCACCCTTGCTACTTATGGTAAAGAGGTGTTAAAGGAGGTAATTCGTGGCTGTTAGTGAACAAATGGTTCAAGACATCGTGAAGGAAGTAATGGCAAAACTTCAGCTGAAAGAAGAAACCACTACACAAAGAGGCGTATTTGCTGACATGAATGAAGCCATTGCTGCAGCGAAAAAAGCGCAGAAGGTTATACATAGAATGTCAATGGACCAAAGAGAACAAATTATTTCAAACATTCGTAAGAAGACAAAAGAAAATGCAGAACTTTTGGCACGTATGGGTGTTGAAGAAACAGGAATGGGTAACGTTCCACACAAAATTTTAAAACACATTCTCGTTGCAGAAAAGACTCCGGGTACGGAGGATATCACAACGACAGCATGGTCAGGTGACAGAGGTCTTACTTTGATTGAGATGGGACCATTCGGTGTAATTGGAGCAATCACTCCATGTACCAATCCAAGTGAAACTGTTATCTGTAATACAATGGGAATGCTTGCAGGCGGAAATACAGTTGTATTTAACCCACATCCACAAGCAGTAAAAACTTCCCAATTTGCAATTAATATGTTAAATGAAGCTTCGTTAGAAGCAGGCGGACCGGATAATATTGCTTGTACGGTTATGAAGCCAACGATGGATAGTAGTGCTGTAATGATGTCTCATCCAGACATTCAATTGATTGCAGCTACCGGAGGCCCTGGCGTAGTAACAGCAGTGTTATCGTCCGGAAGAAGAGGTATCGGAGCAGGTGCTGGTAATCCACCGGCATTGGTTGATGAAACAGCCGATATCAGAAAAGCAGCAGAAGACATCGTAAATGGTTGTACCTTTGACAACAACTTACCTTGTATCGCTGAAAAAGAAGTTGTGGCAGTTGATTCTGTAGTATCAGAATTAATGCATTATATGGTTTCTGAACAAGGTTGCTATCTTGCATCCCCAGAAGAAGTGAAGAAACTGGAAGAAACCGTACTTACTCCAAAGGGACTGAACAGAAAATGTGTAGGTCGTGATGCGAAGACATTACTTAGCATGATTGGTGTAACAGTACCGGACAACATCAGATGTATCATCTTTGAAGGTAAGAAAGAGGATAAGCTGATTGCAGAAGAATTGATGATGCCAATCTTAGGAATTGTAAGAGCAAAAGATTTCGAAGATGCAGTAGAACAGGCAGTATGGCTGGAACATGGCAATCGTCATTCCGCTCACATCCACTCGAAAAACGTGGATCATATTACAACCTATGCAAAAGTAATTGACACCGCAATTTTAGTAAAGAATGCACCGTCCTATGCGGCACTTGGTTTTGGCGGCGAAGGATATTGTACATTTACCATCGCAAGCCGTACGGGTGAAGGACTTACCAGTGCAAAATCCTTTACAAAACAGAGACGTTGCGTAATGTCAGACAGCTTATGTATTCGTTAAAGGAGGCAAGAAAAAGATGGATATGACTCAAGCAAATGTAGAAGCGATTGTAAAACAAGTGCTGGAAGGTATGATGGAAAAACAATCTGCTCCTGCAACAACGACAAAAGCAAATGGAGCAATTCCAAAAACATCAAGAGTAGCGATGCTTACAGCATTAGAACACTATGACATCAAAGAATATCCAATCCCAGAGCTCGGTGATGACGATATCTTAGTCAAAGTAGAAGGCTGTGGTGTTTGTGGAACAGACGCTCACGAATTTAAAAGAGACCCATTTAGTTTGATTCCGGTAGTTCTCGGACACGAAGGAACCGGTGAAATCGTAAAAATGGGTAAAAATGTTAAGAAAGACAGTGCAGGAAAGCCATTGAACATCGGCGACAAAGTTGTTACCTGTATGATTTTCAAGGATGACCCGAATATCACAATGTTTGACTTAAATAAGCAAAACGTTGGTGACGGTGCAGATGTATACGGATTACTTCCGGATGACGACATTCACTTAAACGGATGGTTTGCAGATTACATAGTAATTCGTGGCGGCTCAACTGTATTTAACGTAAGTGACCTTGATTTGGATTCACGTATTTTGATTGAACCATGTGCAGTACTGATTCATGCAGTAGAGAGAGCAAAAACAACCGGAATCTTAAGATTCAACAGCAGAGTAGTTGTTCAAGGTTGTGGACCAATCGGTCTCATCTGTATTGCAATTCTTCGCACTATGGGTATTGAAAATATCGTAGCAGTTGACGGGGAACAAAAGAGACTTGATTTTGCGAAAGAAATGGGAGCAACAAAATCTGTAAACTTCAAAGACCACAAAGGAATTGAAGCATTGTCAGATGCAGTAAAAGATGCATTCGGCGGATACTATGCAGACTTTGCTTTCCAATGTACAGGCTCACCTGTAGCGCATGCAAACATTTACAAGTTCATCAGAAAAGGTGGCGGACTTTGTGAATTAGGTTTCTTTATCAATGGTGGAGATGCAACAATCAATCCACACTTTGATATTTGTTCAAAAGAAATCACAACAGTTGGTTCATGGGTATACACACTTCGTGATTACGCAACTACATTTGATTTCTTAAAGAGAGCAAAAGGAATCGGTCTTCCAATGGAAAAACTGATTACACACAGATACCCATTATCTCAGATTAATGAAGCGCATGTGACAAACCTCAAAATGGAAGGTTTGAAGATTGCAATTATCAATGAGTAATCATCAGTGAGGTGACTTATGGGAGAAGCAGTTGGTATTGTAGAATTGTATGGTTTGGTTGCAGCATTTGCAGCGGCAGACGCAGGATGCAAGGCAGCGAACGTAACATTAGAGGCGTTTGACAAGAACAAACCTGCAAATGCAGATGCATTACCTGTACCACTGGTTGTAGCAATCAAATTTAGAGGAAGCGTATCCGATGTAAAGGCGGCAGTTGAAGCTGCTACAAAAAGAGCCAATGAAGTTTCCGGCGTAATTACAAGTTATATAATTCCGAGACCGGAAGCGGATACAGAAAAGATGCTGAAAATCAGCGGTATGGACACAACAAGGTAACAATAAAAAATAACAAATAAAAATATTTATAATCTAGGAGGATTAAAAAATGGTACAACAAGCATTAGGAATGGTAGAAACAAGAGGACTTACAGCTGCAATCGAAGCAGCAGATGCAATGACAAAATCTGCAGAAGTTACATTAGTAGGAACAGAAAAAATCGGTTCTGGTTTAGTAACTGTTATGGTACGCGGAGATGTTGGAGCTGTTAAAGCAGCAGTTGAATCTGGTTCTGAAGCAGCAGCAAGACTTGGTGAATTAGTAGCTACACACGTAATCCCAAGACCACACGCTGATGTAGAAAAAATTCTTCCAACCATCTAATTGTTTGAAGGATAAAGGAGAAGTTTCATGGGAACATCATATGGACTAATTGAGATTCCAAGTACAACAGCGGCAATCGATGTTCTTGATATTATGTGCAAGACAGCAAATGTAGAATTTGTGACCTGGGAGAAAAAACTAGGTGGCAGACTCGTTACCATTATTGTACGTGGAACGATATCAGCAGTGACAGAAGCTGTAGAAGCGGCATCTGCGCATGCGATTAAAAAACCGGTTGCAAAAGCGGTGATTGCAAATCCCCATGAAGAAATCGTAAAAATTGTAAACAAAAGTGCAAGCCGTTTACAATAGGAGGAAGATAACATGGCGGAAGAAAAGAAAACCACAGCTGCAAAGTCTGAAACAAAGACAACAGCAGCAAAAACAACAACAAAAGCAACTGCATCAAAGACGACCGCTAAGGCGCCTACAAAAGCAGTTCAAAGAGTAAAAACTCAACAAGAAAAACAAGAACAAATGCCACAAGCACCACAAAAAAAGGAGGAAATTAAAATGGTACAACAAGCATTAGGAATGGTAGAAACAAGAGGTTTAGTAGCAGCAGTAGAGGCAGCAGATGCAATGTTAAAAGCTGCAAACGTTACATTAGTAGGAACAGAAAAAATCGGTTCTGGATTAGTATCTGTTATGGTTCGTGGAGATGTTGGAGCTGTTAAAGCAGCTGTAGAAGCAGGTGCTTCTAACGCATCTAGACTTGGTGAATTAGTAGCTACACACGTAATCCCAAGACCACACGGCGATGTAGAAAAAATTCTACCAGCATTGAAGTAAGCGAGAAGAGTAAAAGTTTTCGAGCGGTCGGTGTGAGTTTACTTAACACCGACCGACTCGGTAAAATTTTTAAGTGATTGTTTGTGTAAGAAAAAAATGCATGAAATCTAACCGAAAAACGACAAATCTTGGTTAGAAAAACATGTATTTTCCCATATACGAACAAAAAACAGTAAATTACGCAATTTTTAATGAAATTTTGGTTAGTTTTTAGAAGAAAATCTTATATTTACCCCAAAATGACAGAATAGTATTTACATACTACCCCAAAAAAATAAATATTATGCGTTTCATCTCGGCACGACGTGATGAAACGGAATGAAATAAAAAGCAAATCTTCTAACACATAGTAGACAAAGGCGGGAATAAAAATGGAAAACAATAACATTGAATTGATTACCAGATTAGTTTTGGAAGCAATTGACAAAAAAGAAAACGCAGGAAATGGATATATGGTACCAATTGGTGTATCAGCCAGACATATTCATTTAACACAAGAACATGTAGAAATTTTGTTCGGTAAAGGATATCAATTAACAAAGAAGAAAGAACTTATGGGAGGACAATTCGCATCTAATGAATTGGTTACTATCGTAGGTTTGAAACTTCGTGCAATTGAGAATGTAAGAGTGCTTGGTCCTGTTAGAAGTAAATCGCAAGTAGAAATTTCAGCGACAGATGCAATTAAACTAGGTGTCAAAGCACCAATCAGACCTTCCGGAGATATCAAAGGCTCCGCTCCGATTGCAGTGGTAGGACCAAAAGGTGTTGTTTATTTGAACGAGGGATGCATCATCGCGAAAAGACATATCCATATGGCACCAAAGGATGCGATGGCAGCCGGCGTGAAGGATGGAGATATCGTATCTGTAAAAGCAGATAACGAGAGAGGAACTGTATTCAATCATGTTCAAATTCGTGTGGACGATAGTTTTACATTGGAGATGCATATTGATACAGATGAAGCAAATGCGGCAAAGATTGCTACAGGTCAAACAGTGACAATTATGAAGTAGTTAATTTGGAGGTAGTTATGATCGCAGGAAAAGTAGTGGGAAGTGTTGTAGCCACAAGAAAGAATGATAAATTAGTAGGAAATAAGTTCATGATTGTTGAATTAGTCGGCAAAATGAGTGGAGATGCAAAGCAAGTAATTGCAATTGATAATATCGGTGCAGGAATTGGTGAGTATGTTCTTGTAGCCCAAGGCAGTGCAGCTCGCGTTGGATGTAACATGGCTGATGCACCTGTGGATGCGGCAATCGTTGGAATTATTGATGATGGAACAGGACTGGAGTAGTGATACTATGGAATTGAAGGAACTCAGCAGTATATTGCAACAAAACGGAATTGTCGGTGCAGGTGGCGCCGGTTTTCCAACCTATGCAAAATTAAATGAAAATGCTGAAACAATTATCTTAAATTGTGCTGAATGTGAACCACTATTAAGATTACATAGACAATTATTAGAAAAAAATGCCAGAGAGATTGTTGAGACCTTTTATATGATGGGGCAGACAATGGGTAGCAAAGACATTGTAATTGGCATTAAAAAAGCATATAAGAAAGCCATTGAAGCTTTAAATGCTGTAATCGGTGAATACAAAGGCGTTCGATTAGGTTTGTTAGATGAAGTATATCCGGCCGGGGATGAAGTTGTTTTAATCTACGAAGTGACAGGAAAGGTTGTCAGACCGGGTGGGATTCCAATAGAATGTGGCGTTGCAGTATTTAACGTAGAAACGGTATACAATGTATATCGTGCACTTAAGAAAAACACGCCGGTGGTTGACAAGTTGGTATCTGTTGTTGCAGAGGTTAATAATCCGGTAACAGTACGTGTGCCAATCGGATGTACCATTGATGAAGTGGTTGCCTTGGCAGGCGGACAGAGTATAAAGAATGCAGTATACTTTATCGGCGGACCGATGATGGGTAGAATCGGGACAGGTGCAGAGCCTGTAACCAAAACAACAAATGCTGTTTTGGTGCTTCCGGAAGACCATTTAATCATACAGAAAAAGAAACGGAAGGCATCCATTGATTTGAAACGCGCAGCGGCATCTTGTTGCCAATGTACCATGTGTACGGATTTATGTCCGAGAAATCGTTTGGGACATCCAATCGAGCCACATAAATTTATGAGAGCAGCAACATGCAAAGACGTGCAGGATACGAATATATTTGTAAATACATTATTCTGTTCTTCTTGCGGTTTGTGTGAAATGTATTCTTGTATGCAGAGTTTATCGCCAAGATCTTTGATGGCAGATTATAAGTCAGGTCTTCGGGCAGCCGGTGTCAAACCACCTCAGGGAGTGGTTCCGAAACCGGTAGGAGAAGAACGAGAATACAGAAAAGTTCCAATGGAACGACTCATGGCTAGACTGGACTTAACAAAATATAACAAAGAAGCACCGCTTAACGATGAAGTGGTACATATGAAGAAAGTCAGAATCATGCTTAGCCAACATATTGGTGCTCCTGCAACAGCAGTTGTGAAGGTGGGAGACAAGGTGGAACGCGGTCAGATGATTGCGGAGCCGGGCAAAGGCTTAAGTGTTGCAATCCACGCATCAATTAGTGGAACTGTAACAGATGTAAATGAAAAGTATGTAGTAATTGAGAAATAGGAAGGTTGTTTTTAGATGAGTAAAGCAATTGGAGTAGTAGAATATAAGACTGTTTCAGCAGGGGTTGTTGCAGCAGATGCGATGGTTAAAACTTCCGATGTAAGTGTCATTGAAGCACAGACCGTATGTCCCGGAAAATATATTGTGATTATCACAGGGGCTCTCAGCGCAGTTGATGCGGCAGTCAATACAGCAAGAGTACAGCATGGAGAACATTTAATCAGCAGCTTTGTGTTAGGTAATCCACATGAATCTATTTTCCCGGCAATCTACGGAGCGACGGAGATTGAGGAAGTAGCAGCACTGGGTGTTCTTGAAACCTACGATGCAGCTTCCATGATTGTGGCGGCTGATGAGGCGGCAAAAACAGCGATTGTAGATTTGATTGAACTTCGTCTTGCAAGAGGTATGTGTGGAAAATCCTATATGTTCTTGACAGGAGAGGTGGCTGCTGTAGAAGCAGCAATTGCACGTGCAAAACAGACGGTAGCAAAAGAGGGAATGTATCTTGATTCATCTGTGATTGCACGTCCGGACAAGAAAATTCGTGAAGCAATTCTGTAATGGAGAATTGGAGGGGAAAATATGCTTGCAATTGAAAGACGTAATGCGATATTAGAAAAACTGCAGGCGGAGCGACGAGTAGTAGTCAGCGAACTTAGTATTCTTTTTGATGTATCAGAAGAAACCATACGTCGTGATTTGGAAAAGCTCGAAAATGAGGGGTACGCGATTAAAAGTTATGGCGGAGCTGTTCTCAATGAGAATGCGAATTTAGACTTGCCATTTAATATTCGTAAGAATAAAAATGTGATTGGAAAACAAAAAATTGCGGAATTACTTAGTGATATTATTCATGACGGTGACTACCTTTTTTTGGATGCAAGTTCTACAGCAGTTGCCATTGCAAAAGCAATTAAACACAAGAAAGATATTACTATAATAACAAATTCTTTGGAGATTGCCATTGAATTACTTGAAGTGCCGGATTGTAAGGTGATTTCAACCGGTGGGGAAATCGTGAGCACCGCATTTGGTTTAGTAGGTCACGTGACAGATAAAACCATTCGGTCCTATTATGTAGACAAGGCAATTGTCTCATCGAAAGGCTTTGAATTAGAGAAAGGCTTTACTGACAGCGATGAAAGACATGCCAATAATAAACGTTCTATGTTAGAGTCGGCGAAGATGAAAATCCTGGCAATCGACAGTTCGAAATTCGATAGAGTAGCATTTGCTAAAATCGGAGATTTGCGAGACATCACCATGATTGTAACCGATGAAAAGCCGGCAGAAGAATGGCTGAAAAAAATGGAAGAATATCAAGTGGAGTGTATATATCCAGAGTAGAAAAGAGTGGAATTTTCCGCTCTTTTTTGTGTGATAATATGAACTTTATGTTATAATACGGATAGATGTTTGAACAAATAGAAATAGGTAAAAGCAAATGAAAGATTTAAAAGTGATTCGTATATCCGTGCGAAATCTAGTAGAATTTCTACTTAGCGAGGGTGATATTGACAGTCGAATAACAAGTTCATCGGACAAGGATGCAATGCAAATGGGAAGTAAAATCCATCGGAAGATACAACGACAGATGGGTTCTAATTATCGTGCAGAAGTTTCACTTAAAATACAGATTCCATATGAGAAATTCATTTTACAATTAGAGGGCAGAGCCGATGGCATACAGGAAGACGAAGACGGTGTTTTGATTGATGAAATCAAGGGCGTGCAGATGGATTTGGAGCATGTAAAGGAGCCGGTAGGGGTTCATTTGGCTCAGGCAAAATGCTATGCCTATATTTATGGGAAACAGCAGAGTTTAAAAGAAGTAGCCGTACAGATGACTTATTGTCAGATGGGGACAATGGCTGTAAAACATTTTTTAACTAAATACAGTATGAACGAACTGGAAGAGTGGTTTTACGGAGTTGTGAATCAGTATGAACGCTGGGCGAATTTTCAGATTGATTGGGAAAAAGTGCGAACAGAGTCTATTAAATCCGTAGAATTTCCCTATGAGTATCGGAAAGGTCAGAAAGAGCTGGTTACCTCTGTGTATCGGACGATTCTTCGAAAAAAGAAACTATTTATTCAGGCACCTACCGGTGTAGGAAAAACCATGGCAACGCTATTTCCGGCTGTGAAAGCCATGGGAGAAGGCTTAGGCGATAAATTATTTTATTTAACAGCGAAGACCATTACAAGAACCGTGGCAGAGCAGGCATTTTTACATCTAAAGAAAAAAGGATTAAAGATGAAGACCATTACCCTGATTGCCAAGGAAAAGATTTGTTTCTGCGAGCAGACAGAGTGTAATCCTGAAGTCTGTCCCTATGCAAAAGGACATTTTGACCGAGTAAACGATGCTGTCTATGATTTGTTGACGGCAACAGATGATATGAGCAGAGAATTGATTAAAGAATATGCAGAGAAACACCAAGTATGTCCGTTTGAGATGGCGCTTGATGTTTCTTTGTGGGTAGATGGTGTGATATGTGATTACAACTACGTGTTTGATCCAAATGCACACCTGAAGCGTTTCTTTTCTGAAGGGAAGAAGGGAAATTATCTTTTTCTCATTGACGAGGCTCATAATCTTGTGGAACGTGGTCGCGAAATGTATAGTGCCACACTTATTAAGGAAGATTTTTTAAGTGTAAAGAAGAAGGTGAAAGAGTATCCAAAGTTGGTTCATCAATTGGATGCGTGTAATAAAATTTTGTTGGAGCTTAAGAGAGAATGCGAGACCTACGTGGTACATGCGAACTTGTCTCATTTCTATATTAAATTAGTAAATGTATATAATCAGTTAGAAAAAGTGTTGGAAGAGAATCGTCATGTAGATGATGAGGTGATAGAATTCTATTTTAATGTCAGATTTTTCTTAAGCATCTATGAAGAGATAGACGATAACTACGTAATTTATACGGAAATGGCGGAGAATGGAGAATTTAAAGTAAAACTTTACTGTGTAAATCCGGCCACTAAATTGGATGAATATTTACAGTATGGTAATAGTACAATCTTCTTTTCAGCAACGCTGCTTCCAATTGCGTATTATAAAAAACTTTTAAGTGTGGAGACAGACGATTATGCCATTTATGCTGAGTCGAGTTTTTCAACGGAGAATCGCCTGCTTTTGGTAGGAAATGATGTCAGCACCAGATACACCCAAAGGGGAAAGACGATGTATCAGAAATATGCATCCTATATTGCAAATATTGTGAAAGCAAGAAAAGGAAACTATTTAGCCTTCTTTCCGTCTTACATTTTTATGGAACAAGTGCGAGAGGCCTTTGAAGAATTGGATATTTCTGCTGTTCGGTGTATTTATCAGGCACAGAATATGAAGGAACAAGACAGGGAAGAATTTCTAGAAATGTTTGAAGAAGAACAAGAGGAAAGTCTGGTTGGCTTTTGTGTGCTTGGAGGTGTGTTTTCAGAAGGCATTGATTTGACAGCGGAACGTTTGATTGGAGCGATTATTGTGGGCACTGGTCTTCCGCAAGTCTGCAATGAGCGAGAATTATTAAAGCAGTATTTCGATAGACAAAATGAGAACGGGTTTGATTATGCTTACCTTTATCCGGGAATGAATAAAGTATTGCAGGCGGCCGGCCGCGTGATACGTACAGAACAGGATGTTGGAGTCATTGCATTGTTAGATGAGCGTTTTAGAAAAATAGAATACCAAAGGACATTTCCAAGAGAATGGCAGGATATTTGCGATGGGAATGCTGAAATGATAGGAAAAAGAATTCAGGAGTTCTGGAAGAAGTGATTACAGTTTATGGTAAACACTTGTTTTAGGTGTATAGAAAATAATTTGCTAAAAACTAACCGAAATTGTGGCGAAATCTGCGTTTTTAACGATGTTTTGTTCGTACAGAAAATAATTGTTTGTTTTCTAACCATAATTTGTTATTTTATGGTTAGATTTAATACAAATATTCCCCATACGAACAATTTCCACGGGCAGGTTTAATATAAATGATATCTACTCAAAATATCCTAAAAATTCCAAAGTTGACTTCGTAACAGGAATACGATTATTATACACGATTGCAAGCTCGCGGGAAGGTAATTCTTCTGCAGTTTCAACAAGGAATAACTCTTTAGAAACCTTAGGAATACAGTAGTCCGGAACAAATGCGATTCCCAAACCGATTTTTGCAAGATCAAGAAGTAAGTCATTGCTGGTAAGTTCCACTTCCGGAACCAAGTCTAATTGATGCTGTTGGAACAGATTGTGTAAAAACTCGCTTGTAGTTGTTTGTTTTTCCAACATAAGAATTGGATAATTCAATAAGTCATGAAATGTCACTTTTTTGTTTTTAAGTTCTTTGAAACTTTGATTTGCAACGAAAACATCTTTAAAAGAAGCAATCTTTTTCATAGAATACAGATTTCCTAAGTGAGAATTCGGATAGTTGATAACTATACAATCCACCTGACCGGACTCTAAAAGTTCCACACATTTCATAGAAGTCTCATTGGTCACTTTGATATGTGTGTTAGGGAAGTCTTTATGAAAACGTTCCAAGTACGGAACCAAAAAGTAGCGGCAGATGGTGTCACTGGCACCGATGCGGATTTGACCACCGGTTGCAGCTGCATCAACCAACTGTGTTTCGCCACGTTGAATCAAGTTGATGGCAGGCTCGATATGGCGAAGCAGGATTTCTCCTTCCGGAGTCAGTTGAACACGTTTCGTGCTCCTGATAAATAAAGTCTGCTCTAGTTTCTTTTCTAGGGTTTTAATGGCTTGACTGACAGCAGACTGAGAAATGAATAGCTGCTTGGATGCTTCAGAAAAACTTAGAGTAGTTGCAACATAATAAAAAACTTTATATAATTCATAATTGATATCCATATTATAAGTCCTCCTTATAAAATATGATTTTATTATAAGGTAAAAAATAAAAGAAAACAAGAGGAAGTAAAGAAATATGAAAGGTTTACAAAGGCTTCTAAGCACGCTTGCTGGTATAGCGATGCTTATCATTTTACTGATTTCCAGTTTTGAAATCGGAGCATACAGTGATTACGGCTGGTATCAAAAAGAATATGAAAAATACAACGTACTTGTTGATTTGGAAATGGAAATGCCAGAGGTCATGCGAGTTACAAAAGAAATGATGTCATACTTGCGTGGTAATAGGGCAGATTTGGTGGTTGACACTATCGTAGACGGCAAGGAACGAGAGTTCTTTAATGACAGAGAAAAAGCCCATATGATAGATGTGAAAAATTTATTTGTAGGTGGTTTGTGGTTGCGAAGAGGTGCCATGCTGGTTCTGGTATTTTCCTTCTTTGTGCTTATAAAAACAAAGGCAGATTGGAAGCGTTTGCTGCCAAAATCTTTTCTCATTAGCATGAGTAGTTTTATCGGGGTAACGTTGGTGGCAGGCTTCATTTTTATGACGGATTTTAATCGTTATTTCACCTTGTTTCATGAAATATTTTTTACCAACGATTTATGGCTACTGGATCCGTATACAGATTTACTGATACGGATGTTGCCGGAGGGCTTCTTTTTAGATATGGTAATTCGAATCGGAATCATCTTTTTGATTTTGATGATAAGTCTGTTAGTTATAAGTGTATTGAGTTTAAAACGAAGTAACATAAGAAAAACTAATAAATCTATTTAGTTATATTAATTGTACTAATGAAGAAAAATGTGGTATGATTGTATAAAATACAAAAACGATAATCGTAATTGGAGGGTACTATGAGTAGTGTAAGACGCGTTTATGTTGAAAAGAAACCGGAATATGCCGTTCAGGCGAAAGCATTGAAGAGCGAAATGAAAAGCTATTTGGGAATTAAGAACGTAGAAAATGTTCGTGTTCTTATTCGTTATGATGTGGAAAACATCACAGATGCAACATTTGAAACAGCATGTAATGGAATCTTTTCAGAACCACCAGTAGATACATTATACAAGGAGTCCTTTGACATAAAAGAGGGAAGCAGAATCTTTTCTGTGGAATATCTGCCGGGACAATTTGACCAGAGAGCAGACTCTGCAGTTCAGTGTGTACAGTTCATTAAAGAAGATGAACTTCCTGTTATCAAATCTGCTACAACCTATGTTATTGAAGGCAATATTACCGACGAGGAATTTGAAGCTGTTAAGGCTCATTGCATCAATCCGGTAGATTCCAGAGAAACAGGAATGGAAAAACCGGAGACTTTGATTACTGTATTTGACGAACCGGAAGATGTAAAAATCTTTGACGGTTTCAAGGATATGGATGAGGACACACTCTCAGAGTTATATAATTCACTTGGAATGGCTATGACATTCAAGGATTTCTTACATATTCAGAATTACTTCAAGAATGAAGAAGGAAGAGACCCTTCTATGACAGAAATCCGTGTGCTTGATACCTATTGGTCAGACCACTGCCGTCATACAACATTTGCGACAGAGCTTACAGATGTTACGTTTGGCGAGGGTGATTATAAAGAGCCAATCGTAAATGCATATAAGAGATATTTAAATGATCACAGCGAGATTTTTAAAGGCAGAGAAGACAAATTCGTGTGTCTCATGGATCTTGCTTTGATGGCAATGCGGAGACTTAAATTAGAAGGTAAGTTAGAAGACCAGGAAAAATCAGACGAAATCAATGCATGTAGTATTGTCGTTCCTGTGGTTGTTGATGGTGTAGAAGAAGAGTGGCTTGTAAACTTCAAGAACGAAACACATAACCACCCAACGGAAATCGAACCATTCGGTGGAGCAGCTACCTGTCTTGGCGGATGTATCCGTGACCCGCTGTCAGGACGTACTTATGTATATCAGGCAATGCGTGTAACTGGTGCAGCTGACCCGACTGTATCTGTGAAGGATACATTAAAAGGCAAACTTCCACAGAAGAAATTAGTTCGTGAAGCAGCTCACGGCTACAGCTCATACGGTAACCAAATCGGTCTTGCAACCGGTGCAGTTAAAGAGATTTACCATCCAAATTATGTTGCAAAACGTATGGAAATCGGTGCAGTTTTAGGTGCAGCTCCAAGAAGAGCAGTTATTCGTGAAACTTCTGACCCAGGCGATATCATTATCTTATTAGGTGGACGTACCGGACGTGACGGATGTGGCGGTGCTACAGGTTCTTCTAAGGTTCACACAGAGGAATCCATCGAAACATGTGGTGCAGAGGTTCAAAAAGGTAACCCACCTACAGAACGTAAGATTCAACGTTTATTTAGAAGAGAAGAAGTTAGTAAGTTAATTAAGAAATGTAATGACTTCGGTGCAGGCGGTGTTTCCGTTGCTATTGGTGAATTGGCTGACGGACTTCAAATCAACTTAGATAAAGTGCCTAAGAAATATGCAGGTCTTGACGGAACAGAAATTGCCATTTCTGAATCACAAGAGCGTATGGCTGTTGTAATTGACCCGAAAGACGTAGCAGAATTCATGGGTTACGCAAAAGAAGAAAACTTAGAAGCAGTTGAAGTTGCTGTTGTTACAGAGGAACCAAGATTAGTATTATCATGGAGAGGCAAAGAAATCGTAAATATTTCACGTGCATTCCTTGATACTAACGGTGCTCATCAGGAGACAGCAGTTGCTGTGGATATCCCGAATAAAGAAGACAGCATTTTAGTAAAAGAAGAAGTGGCAGACGTAAAAGCAAAATGGCTGGAAACACTTTCTGACTTAAATGTATGTTCTCAAAAAGGTCTTGTGGAAATGTTTGATGGTTCTATCGGTGCCGGCTCTGTATTCATGCCACACGGTGGTAAATACCAGATGACAGAAACACAGGCTATGGTAGCAAAACTTCCAGTACTTACAGGTAAATGCGATACTGTTACGATGATGAGTTATGGTTTTGATCCATATTTGTCAAGCTGGAGCCCATACCACGGAGCTGTTTACGCAGTGTTAGAATCTGTGGCAAAAATTGTTGCAAACGGTGGAGATTACAGCAAGATTCGTCTGACATTCCAAGAATACTTCAGACGTATGACAGAAGACCCATCAAGATGGAGTCAGCCATTTGCAGCACTTCTTGGTGCATATGATGTACAGCTCGGTCTTGGACTTCCTTCCATCGGTGGTAAAGACAGTATGTCAGGTACCTTCCAAGATATTGACGTACCACCTACATTGGTATCATTTGCAGTAGACGTTGCTACACAGAAAGATATTATTACACCAGAATTAAAAGCAGCCGGAAATAAATTAGTATGGATGCGCATCGAAAAAGATGAATTCGATTTACCGGTATATGCACAGGTAATGGATGCATACGGAAAATTCCGTGATGACATTCAAAACGGAAATATCGTATCTGCTTACACCTTAGACAGACACGGTATTGCCGCAGCAGTAAGTAAGATGGCATTTGGTAATGGCATGGGTGTGAAGATTTGCAGCTGTGTAGATAAGAGCGATTTATTTGCACCTGGATTTGGTGATATCATTGCCGAAGTTCCTGCAGATAAAGTAGATGCACTTACAATCGAGTACAAAGTAATCGGTGAAGTGACAGATGATGCAGCAATTTCTTACGGCGATATGACAATTTCATTAGCAGACGCAGTGGAAACATGGAAAGCACCATTGGAAAAAGTATTTGCATCTGTAGCAGGTGTGGATGCACCAACACCGGTAGAAGAAAAATTATACAACGCAGACAGCATTTATGTATGTAAAAATAAAGTGGCTAAGCCAACTGTATTTATTCCTGTATTCCCAGGAACAAACTGTGAATACGACAGCCGCAAAGCATTTGAACGTGCCGGAGCAAATGTAATTACGAAAGTGTTCAAGAACCTTTCAGCGGATGATATTCGTGAATCAGTTGCAGAATTTGAAAAAGCAATTAACGAAGCACAGATTATCATGTTCCCAGGCGGATTCAGTGCTGGTGATGAACCGGACGGTTCTGCGAAATTCTTTGCAACTGCATTCCAGAATGCGAAGATTAAAGAAGCGGTTGAAAAGTTATTGAACGAACGCGACGGTCTAGCACTTGGTATCTGTAACGGTTTCCAAGCACTTATCAAACTTGGCTTGGTTCCATACGGAAAAATCTGCGGACAGACAGCAGGTTCACCGACACTTACTTACAACACAATCGGTCGTCACATTTCAAAGATGGTTTACACAAAGGTTGTAACAAACAAATCACCATGGTTACAAGGTGCAGAGCTTGGCGGAGTGTACACGAACCCGGCTTCACATGGTGAAGGGCGTTTCGTAGCACCGGAAGCAGTATTAGATGAGTTATTTGCAAACGGACAGGTTGCAACACAATACTGTAATCTTGATGGTGTTATCACAAT
Organism: Tyzzerella sp.; assembly: GCA_017410145.1. Classification (GTDB taxonomy): domain Bacteria; phylum Bacillota; class Clostridia; order Lachnospirales; family Lachnospiraceae; genus Faecalimonas. The sequence continues at coordinate 71,970 of JAFQRJ010000010.1, read as the reverse complement.
GGACGAAGAATGGAATCCAAACGGTTCCTTTAGAGCTATTGAAGGTATCACAAGCCCGGATGGACGTGTGCTTGGTAAGATGGCTCACTCAGAACGTCGTGGAGATTCAGTAGCAATCAATATCTACGGAGAACAAGATTTGAAGATTTTCGAATCTGGTGTGAAATATTTTAAATAATAATTTCAGGGAGATGAACGGTCTCCCTGTTTTTATTGAAACAGTAATGGACAAGAAAGGTAATATATGATACTATAAAAAGGCAATTTGGGATATTTCAAATTACCTTTCAGTATACAATTTCTATTTCTTATCGGAAATAAAATCCATTGACATATTTAGTTGAAAAGAGTAGTATAATAATATAGATAGCAACAAGTGTGTTATCTGAGTGATGATGCAAAACATTGTTTCAAGAGGCTGTGTTTTGTTAGCTCTATAAGGGTTGTACATTTACCACAACTTGAATAGGTAATCTTTACTGAAAGAAAATGTTCAAAGAAAGTCCTGTATTGCAGGGCTTTCTTTTTTGCGTGGAGAAAGTGTGAAAAATTATAATTGCTTTTGGGAGGAGTCATGCATAATATTTATGATTGTGTAGATGCGTTTAGTAGATTATTACACACGGAGTATAAGATTGTTATTGGTAGAAAAGGTATAACGAAGACTCTATTAGTTCGATTTGATAAGAAAGATTGTTTTCATTTGATGGGATTGCAATATTTAAAGGATAGAGAGGAACTTAATAAAGACCGTGAAAAAGTATTTAATGCAATAAAGGATAGAAAAATTAATGTTAAACATATAGAAGCATCTCACTTTTATCAACTAATTGAAGAAAGAGTAGATATGCTTCCATTGTTAGAAACTTTGTTTGACAGTAATGAAACAGTATTTAAATATAACAGAAAACAGAATGCGTTCTCTATGATTCAAGCAGATTATCTTATGAAAAATCAATTAAAAGAAAAAAATATTTATATTTTTTTATCAAATGAAACCCAAGATTTATATTTTTGTCGTTCATTTTTTGCAGAGGGAAAACATGATTATGCTAAAAATCAATCCAAATGGACATTATTATATAAAGAAAAAATTAATCACCTTGATGGAACTAGAACAGTTCTGTACGACAGAGTAACTGTTGAGAATATGGAGAAAAATAACAAAAAGTAGGGATTATAATTTGTAATCCTTGCGGATATCATCAAATACAACCTTTGCATTTTGGGTTCTACCTTCAAGTATATCCGTGTATCCTTTCTCTAGTTCTTTATTCAATTGTTCGGTTGTCATTGCTTGCATGTTAAGAGGATGATTATCAGGAAGCTTTAATTCAAACGGAATACCTTTTTGCAAAATAATTTGCTTGTAAAACATATTAATTGCATTCGATACGGAAATTCCAAGTGAAGATAAGATTTGTTCAGCTTCTTCTTTTACATCTGGCTCAATTCTTGCATACAAGTTAGCTGTTTTTGCCATTTATAATTTCTCCTATGACCATCCATTGACTGGAAAGTGGATTGGTTATCGAGAATGTCATATACAACCAGACTGGTTGCTCATTTATCACATCAATAAAGATGTTTTAGTTCTTACTTTATCGCGCACTGGGACTCACAGTGACTTATTCAAAAAATAAAATTAAATATATAAACGTGCATTTGCATATTTCCCCAACTTGTACATATATTGTCTAAAGAGGTGAAGGACATGAAGTACAAGCAGATTATGAATATACTTCCCAGCGAAGTGAAACATGTGATTGACAGGGAAAATATTGAATTCGACCATTTGCAGGAAATTCGTTTGCGGGCAGGTTATCCCATTATCTTATTTTACAAAAACAAGGAACAGATTTTACCGCTAAATGGTACAGAGCGAATCATACGGGAAACCCTTGATTATGTCAGTAATTATTCTCTCTATGCATATGAAAATGAGCTGCGGCAAGGGTTTATTACCATTGAGGGAGGACATCGAATCGGAATGGCGGGGCAGGTCATCATAGAAGACCGAAAGATAAAGAATCTCAAGCAGATTTCGTCGCTGAATGTGCGAATTTCCCATGAGATTCTGAACTGTGCGGACAAACTTTTCCCATACATTACACGCAACAAACAAATGTATCACACACTCATTATTTCACCGCCAAGGTGCGGGAAAACAACCCTTTTACGAGACATGATAAGGCAAATTTCAGACGGAAACAAATGGGTCAAAGGATGTACCGTCGGTGTGGTGGATGAACGTTCGGAACTTGCAGGATGTTATCGCGGAATCCCGCAAAATCAAATGGGAATGCGTACCGATGTGTTAGATGGATGTCCGAAAGCAGAGGGAATGCTTATGTTGGTTCGTTCTATGTCCCCACAAGTGGTTGCCGTAGATGAAATCGGTGCACCGGAGGATGTGCAGGCCATTAAATACGCCATGCATTGTGGGTGTAAGATGATTGCCACTGTGCATGGGGAAACGTTGGATGAGATTCAAAGGAAACCGTTATTTGAGCAGCTTGTAAATGAACGATGTTTTGAAAGATATGTGGTGCTTCAAAACATCACTCATGTTGGTCAAATCGCAGGAATCTATGATACATATGGGAAAATGTTATATCAGGATACAATTGAGGAACACCAGATATGATAAAACTGATTGGAAGCATATTAATCCTAGCATCCTGCACCGGCATCGGATTTTCAAAAAGCAAGGAAATGCAATTTCATCTGACTGAACTGGAAGAACTAAAAAGGATATTTTACTTGCTCAAAAGCGAACTGCAATATACAAGAGCAACATTTGCAGAAGTGTTTGAAAAAATAGAGCCAAAAACAAGGGAGCCTTTTCGGTCTTGGTTATACGACTTATGTGCTAGGTTGAATGAGAAAAGTGGCAGTATGTTTTGGGAAATCTGGAACGATTCCATAGAGGAACATCTAAAGGAGTGCAGATTAAAAGAGGACGAGTTAAATGAACTGAAGATTGTGGGAAAAAATTTAGAGTACATAGAAAGTCTGGATTTATTTATAGAACAGATGGAATACCGAATAAAGAACACAAGGGAAAACTATCGAACAAAGCGAAAATTGTGTCAAAGTCTGGGAATTATGGGAGGAATTTTTCTTGTGATTTTGTTGCTGTAAACAGGAGGAAAACATGGGTGTCAGTCTGATTTTTAAAATTGCTGCGGTTGGAATATTAGTATCTATATTAAGTCAAGTGTTGAAACATAGCGGCAGGGAGGAACAAGCATTTCTTACCAGTTTTGCGGGGCTCCTTTTGGTGCTTTTTTGGATTCTGCCGTATATAATTGATTTGTTTGAACAAATACAAGTTTTGTTCGAATTTTAGAGGGTAGTTCTATGAGTATGATTCAAGTGGGATTACTCGGTATCATTGGTATTATATTTGCAGTGCAGTTAAAGCAGGAGAAGTCAGAGGTCGCCGTCTATCTGTGTATCGTAATTACCTTGATTATCTTTGTTGGTATGACAGACCATCTGGAGCAACTGGTGACAACCTTGCGTGAGATTGGAAATTTTGTTCAGATAGAAAACTCCTATATTCTGACATTGATTAAGATGCTTGGAATTACCTATTTAGCAGAATTTTCTGCTGGTCTTTGCAAAGATGCAGGGTACAGTTCTATTGCAACCCAGATAGAACTGTTTGGGAAGTTAAGCATATTGGTGTTGAGCCTTCCTATTTTACTTGCATTACTTCGCACGATACAGGAGTTTTTATGATGAGAAAAATAAAACTAATTTTCATTATAACGTGCCTATGTTTTATTCTCCCCTTGCATGCAAAGGCGACGGATGTGGAAGATGAATTAATCGGTCAGTATGATTTTACAGAAATAGATGAAATGTTAGAGGAAATATTTCCAGAGAAAAAAATGAATTTTCGAGATACAATAGTAGGTCTCATCTCCGGTGAGTTGGAGTTTTCCTTTGATTTGATTAAGCATTTAATCGGGGACCAGTTGAACTATGAAATACAAAATAGCAAAACAGGCATTATACATATTCTGCTGCTGGTCATTATTGCGGCCATATTTGCAAATTTTTCCGGTGTATTTAAAAGCACACAGGTGGCAGAGGTTAGCTTTTCCATGTTGTACATGCTTCTGATTACCATTTGTCTGAATAATTTTCGCATTCTTCTTGATGCGGCGACGGCCAATGTGGAGCAGATGCTTGGGTTCATGGAACTTTTAGGTCCTCTTTATTTTATGGCAGTTGCAATCGCAACCGGAAGTGCTACCTCCATTACCTTTTATCAGTTGGTGTTACTGCTTATTTTCTTGATTGAATTGCTGATTCGTAATTTTTTACTTCCTTTGACGCAGATTTATCTGGTTGTTCGAATTTTAGATGAATTTTCACCTGAAATTCAACTGACTAAGTTCGCAGAACTTTTGGAGACAATTATCGCATGGTCCTTAAAAACTCTGACAGCGGGGATTATTGGTATCAACGTGATTCAAGGATTATTGGCGCCGGCAATCGATTCCGTAAAGCGTAGCCTTGTATTAAAAAGTGGCGAAGCATTACCGATTGTTGGTGATGCCATTGGAGGAACTGCAGAAGTGGTTCTTGGAACAGCGGTTCTAATTAAAAATGGAATTGGAGTAGCGGGCATGATTATTTGTCTTGTGGTGTGTTTGGTTCCAATTATTCAGATTGTCATTACTTCCTTGATGTATCAATTGATTGCAGCCCTGATTCAACCCGTGTCGGATAAACGTTTGGTGAATTGTGTTAGCAGTGTTGCTGATGGGAGTAAAATACTGCTGAAAATTGTATTTACAACAGGGGTATTTTTCTTGATAACAATCGCTGTTGTTGCAGCAACAACCGGAGGATAATATGCTGGATTATATTTATGAGTGGATTGAAAATATTACATTTTATATGGTGATTGTTGTTGCGGCCATGCAGATGGTACCGGGGAGCAGTTACAAAAAATATATTCGTTTCTTTGCAGGATTGATTTTAATATTAATGCTTGCAGGACCGATTTTAAAAATCTTCGGAATGAGTGAGTTTCCAAATGCAGAATATCAGAAAGAGTTAGAGGAAATACAAAATGCTACAAAACATATGGAAGAAATTATCGGAGAATAGGAAAAATCAATGGCTAATCCTGCTTCTCGTGGGTATTTTACTTGTTGTAATTTCCATTCCCACCAAACCGGATAACACAAAAACAAGTTGGGAAACTTCAGAAGATCATGAGATAAATTCAACTGAGACTGAGAAACGTCTGGAAAACATTTTGAGTCAGATGCAAGGGATAGAGAACGTGCATGTTATGATTACCTATCAGGATAAAACCATTGTACAAGGAGTTGTAGTTGTGGCAGAAGGTGCGACAAACGGAGTGGTTGTACAGAAGATAACTGACGTGGTTCGGGCATTATTTGACGTGGACTCGCATAAAATTAAGGTGATAGAAAGTAAGTAAATATATAGGAGGAACTTTTTGTGAAACGAATATTTAAGAAAAATCAGATTATGATTACGGCATTGGCAGTGATGATTGCAGTGGCAGGGTATCTGAATTACTCGGGCAGATTTTTTGGAGATGATACGAAAGAGGCGGACAATGAATTGGCGGAACAGGAACTGTTAGATATTAGTCTGGGAGAAACAGCAGAGATTGAATCCTTGGACGAAGACGTAGATGAAACACCGGGAAGTGCGGTACTGACAAATGGAAGCGGAATTGTTGCGGAAGCAAAAGTTGTGCGAGAACAAGTAAGAGCGGAGAATAAAGAGACACTCTTGGAAATCATAAATAATGCAAACCTAAGTGAAGAACAAAAATCACAGGCAGTTGCAAGGATGATTGAACTAACTGAGATTGCAGAATTGGAAGCTACAGTGGAGACAATGCTACTTTCGAAAGGATTTTCAGAAGCAGTTGTAACATTGACGGAAAAAGGGGCAGACGTAGTTGTTAATGCTTCCGAACTGTCGGATGCGAATCGCGCACAAATTGAGGATATTGTGACGAGAAAGACAGGTATTAAGCCGGAAAATGTTGTAATTTCTTCTATGCAAAAATAAAAAATTATGTTAGAATACTTAAGCATTCTTGATAAAAAACAGGAGATTAACTAGATATGTCACAAATCACAAATGAAATAAAGAAAAGAAGAACATTTGCAATCATATCCCATCCCGATGCCGGTAAAACGACATTGACGGAGAAATTTTTGCTTTACGGTGGTGCCATTAATCAGGCAGGTTCTGTAAAGGGAAAAGCCACTGCAAAACATGCGGTTTCTGACTGGATGGAGATTGAAAAGGAAAGAGGTATTTCAGTTACCTCATCTGTTCTTCAATTTAATTACGACGGGTATTGTATCAACATTTTGGACACACCGGGACATCAGGACTTCTCGGAGGATACATACCGAACGCTTATGGCGGCAGATTCGGCAGTTATGGTTATTGATGCTTCAAAAGGTGTGGAAGCACAGACGAGGAAGCTGTTTAAGGTATGTGTAATGCGTCATATTCCGATTTTTACCTTTATTAATAAAATGGACCGTGAGGCACGTGATACATTTGAATTGTTAGACGATATTGAAAAAGAATTAGGAATTGCAACCTGTCCGATTAACTGGCCAATTGGCTGCGGTAAGGAATTTCGAGGCGTATTTGACCGCGAACATCAGGAGATTGAGCTTTTCTCAGATACCCAAAAGGGTACTAAGATGGGAGAAGTGAAAAAAATTGCATTAGATCACCCGGAAGTGGATACATTAATTAGCGAAGCGCAAAAAGAACAGCTCTTAGAAGAAATCGAATTGCTGGATGGAGCGAGTGCAGAATTTGATTTGGATTTGGTAAGCAAAGGAGAATTATCTCCGGTATTTTTCGGTTCTGCTCTCACGAACTTCGGTGTAGAGACATTTTTACAGCATTTCTTAAATATGACCTCGTCACCGCTTCCGAGAATGTCAGACCAGGGAATTATCGACCCGATGGAAGAGAAAGATTTCTCGGCGTTTGTATTTAAAATTCAGGCAAACATGAACAAGGCGCATCGTGACAGAATTGCATTTATGAGAATCTGTTCCGGAGAATTTGAGGCAGGTATGGACGTGTTCCATATCCAAGGCGGTAAAAAGGTACGACTTTCTCAGCCACAGCAAATGATGGCAAGTGAGAGAAAGATGATTGAAAAAGCATACGCAGGAGATGTAATCGGTATCTTCGACCCGGGCATCTTCTCCATTGGAGATACGTTGACGACTTCTCCGAATAAGTTCGCATACGAAGGCATTCCGACCTTTGCACCGGAGCATTTTGCAAGAGTGCGTCAGATGGATACCATGAAACGAAAACAGTTTATTAAGGGGATCAATCAGATTGCGCAGGAAGGTGCCATTCAAATTTTCCAGGAGTACAATACCGGAATGGAAGAAATCATTGTTGGTGTTGTCGGGGTTCTTCAGTTTGACGTGTTGAAATATCGTTTGGAGAATGAATACAATGTAGATATTAAGTTAGAAGCGCTTCCGTATGAACATATTCGCTGGATTGAAAACGAAGACATTAATCTGGATAAATTAGTCGGAACTTCTGACATGAAGAAGATTAAGGACTTAAAGGACAGACCACTATTGTTGTTCGTAAACAGCTGGAGTGTACGAATGACTTTGGAGAGAAACGAAGGATTAATTTTATCCGAATTTGGCCGTTCTTAAACTAGTGAAAGTTTCTATTTGCAAACATCTATAAATTTGCTATAATAAGAGAAGTAGTAAACCAAACTAGGAGGTTTTAAGTTATGGGAAAAGAAGTAAGTAATGATTATACAATACAATTAGAGAATAATCGCGGTGAGATTATTATCGCCGATGAGGTAATTGCCGTGATTACAGGTTTGGCTGCAATGGAAGTAGAAGGTGTTGCTTCTTTAGCTGGTAATGCTACAAGAGAGTTAATCAGCAAAATTGGCATCAAGACATTGTCAAAAGGTATAAAGGTTGATGTGTTAGAAGATGTGGTAACAGTTGATGCTGCATTGAATTTGAAATATGGATATAACATTAAGACTGTTTCTGAAAAGGTTCAGGAAAAGGTAAAAGGTGCTATTGAAAACATGACAGGACTTAAGGTCGCTGATGTGAATATCCGCGTTGCAGGAATTGAAGTTAATGCGTAAGTAAATGCATAAAGAAAAATTTTATTGAAAGTGTAGCTGAGATATGCTACACTTTTTTAACATCAAAACATGACATAGATTTGTTTCAAATCATTCAAGGTGTCTAAATTGCGTTTGTTTCAAAAACGTATCTGAATTTCAAGACGTATCAGTCAGAGAATTTCAATTTGATGAAAAATTGAAGAACGGAGGTTGGATGCCTATGATTGTAGATTGTAGAATATTTGCATTGAAAATTTTGTAAAAATGTAATATAATGAAAGAAAAATAATATAATATATTACATGGTATTAAAAATGGAGGTATTAATATGACTACAGTAAGTTTAAGAATTGAGGATAAAATGAAAAAAGAATTAGATGATATGTGCGCAGAGATGGGAATGAATATCACGACATTTTTTATGATTTATGCAAAAAGAGCATTGCGTGATAGAAAAATTCCTTTTGAAATTATTGCACCTAGAGATCCGTTTTATTCAAAAGATAATATGGAAAATATAAAAGAGTCGATACAGCAGATTAAAGAGGGCAAGATTGTACAAAAGACCATGGAGGAACTGGAGGCGATGGAGAGTGAGTAAAATTACATTTTCAGAAAACGCCTGGGAAGAGTATTTGTATTGGCAGGCGACGGACAAAAAGATACTTAAGAAGATTAACAAGTTATTAAAAGAAATTCAAAGGACTCCTTTTGCAGGTGAAGGTAAGCCAGAACCGTTAAAATGGAGTCCTGATAGTTGGAGCAGAAGAATTAACAAAAAAGACAGACTAGTGTATGAAGTCGAGAATGACAATATCAATGTTATTCAATGTAAAGGTCATTATAATGACAAGTAGAGGTTCAAAATAATCTAAAATGGCGTTATTCAAAAACGCATCTGAATTTCAAGACGTATCGGTCAGAGAATTTCAATTTGGTGAAAACTGAAAACATTTGCATATTTATGCATAATTCATTGCCAAGCCTTCCACATTTGTAGTATAATATTATGAGGTATAAAATCAAACACGAAACTTAAGGAGAAGTGGAACATGAGTAGAACAGAGCTTAGAGAACATATTTTCAGAATGTTATTCCGAATTGAGTTTAATAGTGCTGAGGAGATGAAGGAGCAGGAGGGCTTCTATTTCGAAGAACTGGAAGAGGCTACAGGAAAAGACCAAGAGTATATTTTAGATAAATACAGAGCGATTGTGGAGAAAAAAGAAGAGATAGATGCTCTTTTAAATACAGTTTCCGAAGGATGGAAGACATCGAGAATGAACCGTGTGGACCTTACGATTATGAGACTGGCTGTATATGAGATTAAATGGGATGAGGATGTTCCAACCGGTGTTGCTATTAACGAGGCAGTAGAACTGGCAAAGAAATACAGCAGCGATGATGGTCCGTCTTTCGTAAATGGTATTTTAGCAAAGGTTGTAAAGTAGGGCAAATTTATGCGTAATGTATATTCAGTAAAACAGGTGAATGCATATATCAAAAATATGTTTACACAGGATTTCATGCTGAATCGTATTTATATCAAGGGTGAGGTTTCCAACTGCAAGTATCACACCTCAGGACATATTTATTTTTCTTTGAAGGATGAGTCCGGCTCTATTGCGTGTATTATGTTTGCAGGACAACGAAGCGGATTGGCATTTAAGATGCAGGATGGCCAGCAGGTGATTGTACTCGGAAATGTTACCACTTACGAGCGGGATGGCAAATATCAGCTCTATGCCAAAGAGATTATTTTGGATGGCGCAGGTCTTTTGTATGAGAAGTTTGAAGCTTTGAAGCGCGAACTTGGTGAAATGGGCATGTTTGCACCGGAGTATAAGCAGCCGATTCCGAAGTTTGCAAAGAAGATTGGAATTGTAACTGCGCCTACGGGGGCAGCCATTCGTGATATTATGAATATTTCAGCACGAAGAAATCCTTACGTACAGTTGATTTTATATCCGGCACTGGTGCAGGGCGATGGTGCAGCTGCCAGCATTGTCAAGGGTATTGAAATGTTGGATAAGCATGGCGTGGATGTGATTATAGTTGGACGTGGAGGCGGTTCCATTGAAGACTTATGGGCATTTAATGAAGAACCGGTTGCGAGAGCAATTTTTGATTGTCGCACACCGATTATCTCAGCAGTAGGTCATGAGACGGATACTACCATTGCGGATTATGTGGCAGACATGCGTGCGCCGACACCTTCGGCTGCAGCGGAACTGGCTGTGTTTGAGTATCAGGCATTTCAGAACTATATGGATGAAATGCATTTGAAATTAAAAAAGTCGCTTTACCAAAAATTACAGGTGGAACGTATGAAGGTAGAGCGTTATCATATGAGGATGAAATATCTGCATCCGAAAAATAAACTGCGAGAAAAACAGCAAAGAAGCGTGGAAATTGAACAGAAGCTTCGTAACATCATGGAAAAGAAGTTAAATCTTGCAAAGCAAAGGCTTGCTATCCAGATTGAACGAATGAAGGGTGCATCACCATTGGCGAAGTTAAACCAAGGTTTTTCTTATGTGGCGTCTGAGGATGGCAATGTGGTAAAAAGTATTGAGCAGGTTCAGCCTAAGGATAGACTGACAATCTATATGACAGATGGTATCGTGAAGGCAAAAGTCGAAGATACTATGAAGGAGGATTACAGTGACAGAGCAAACATTGGAAACAGTATTTGAGCAATTGGATGAGATTGTAGAAAAATTAGAAGGCGAAAATGTGTCTTTGGAAGAATCTTTCCAGTTGTATCATAAAGGGGTAGATTTATTAAAGGTCTGCAATGAGAAGATTAACACAATCGAGAAAAAAATGTTGATTTTGGATGAAAATGGAGAACAACATGAGTTTTAAAGAAGAGCAAGGCAAAAAGGTAGAAGTAATTGAAACCATTTTGAAGAAATATCTTCCTGAGCAGGAAGGGTATCAAAAGGTAATCATGGAGGCAATGGAATACAGCGTTATGGCGGGAGGAAAGAGACTTCGCCCGATGCTCATGCTGGAAACATTTCATTTGTTTGGTGGTAATAGCGATATTATCGAGCCTTTTATGGCAGCAATCGAGATGATTCATACATATTCCCTAGTACATGATGACCTTCCGGCCATGGATAATGATGATTATCGCCGAGGAAGAAAGACCACACATGTGGTATACGGAGAAGGCATGGGAATACTTGCCGGAGATGCGCTTTTAAACTATGCATTTGAGACGGCAGCAAAAGCATTTTCCATGTATCAGACAAAAGCATTGGAGATTGGGAAGGCAATTCAGGTGCTTGCCCAAAAAGCCGGAATCTATGGTATGATTGGCGGTCAGGTTGTAGATGTGGAGAGTGCAGGCAATGCGGTTTCCAAAGAAGTGTTAGATTTTATTTATGAATTAAAGACAAGTGCTTTGATTGAAAGCTCCATGATGATTGGAGCAATTCTTGCAGGAGCAAGTGAAGAAGCAATCAAGGATATAGAGACCATTGCGAAAAATGTTGGTATTGCATTCCAGATTCAAGATGATATCTTGGATGTGACAAGTACAGCAGAGGTACTTGGGAAACCGATTTTAAGTGATGAAAAAAATGAAAAGACAACGTATGTGACATTGGTTGGGCTTGATAAAGCGAAGGAATATGTGGAGAAGATTTCATTGGAAGCAATTGAATTATTGCATCGTTTTGAAACCAATGATTTGTTCTTGGAGGAGCTTTTAAAATCACTGATTCACAGAGAAAAATAAAAGGGGTGCTCTTATGATATTGGAGCGAATTCAGAAAGCGAATGACATAAAGAAACTAAACTGGGCTGAATTGGACGTGCTTGCGGCAGAAATTCGCCAGTTTTTAGTGGAAAATATTAGCAAAACAGGCGGGCATCTTGCCTCGAATTTAGGTGTTGTAGAACTTACTATGGCCATGCATCTGGCATTTTCACTTCCGAGGGATAAAATGATTTGGGATGTGGGGCATCAGTCCTACACGCATAAGATTTTAACGGGGCGAAAAGATGGATTTAAGCATTTAAGACAGTTTGGAGGCATGAGTGGTTTCCCAAAAAGAAAAGAGAGCAACTGTGATGCATTTGACACAGGACATAGCTCCACTTCTATTTCGGCAGGTCTAGGATATGTAGAAGCAAGAGAAATCTTGGGGGAGAATTATCGTGTGGTTTCTGTTATAGGAGATGGTTCCTTGACAGGTGGTATGGCGTACGAAGCCCTGAATAACGCGGCTCATTTGAATAGTAATTTTATTATTGTGTTAAACGATAATAATATGTCTATTTCAGAAAATGTTGGCGGAATGCATATGTATTTGGACGGCCTTCGCACAACTGATTTTTATAATAATATGAAAAAAGGTGTTACCAATACTTTAAATAAGATTCCGGGTGTTGGGGAACGTCTGGTAAATAATATTCGAAAAACGAAAAACAGTATCAAACAACTTTTTGTGCCTGGAATGCTGTTTGAGGATATGGGTATCACTTATCTGGGACCTGTGGACGGGCATGATGTGAAGAAATTATACCGTGTTTTTAAAGAAGCACAGAAGATGGATAATGCTGTCTTGGTACATGTATTAACTGAAAAAGGAAAGGGATATGCGCCTGCAGAATTAAATCCTTCCAAATTTCATGGCATTGCTCCTTTTGATTTGGAAACGGGAAATGTCTTGGATGAGAAGAAAAAGGACACCTACACAGATGTATTTTCTAAAATCATGTGTGATTTGGGAGAGAAAGAGCCGAAGCTAGTAGCCATTACTGCAGCCATGAAGGACGGAACCGGTCTTTCAAAGTTCCAAGAGAAATTTCCGGAACGCTTCTTTGATGTGGGAATTGCAGAGCAGCATGCTGTTACGTTTGCAGCTGGATTGGCGGCGGCAGGGCTGAAACCTGTAGTTGCTATCTATTCGGCGTTCTTACAACGGGGGTATGACCAGATTGTACATGATGTTTGTATGCAAAAGTTACCGGTTATCTTTGCCATTGACAGAGCAGGTCTTGTGGGAAGTGACGGAGAGACTCATCAGGGAGCCTATGATGTAGCATATTTAAATCATATTCCGAACATTACCATTCTGGCACCGAAGAACAGATGGGAATTTAGGGCAATGATGGAATGGGCAGCATTGCATGACGGTCCGGTTGCCATTCGCTATCCGAGAGGCAATGTATACGAGGAATTGCAGGAATTTAAGGCCACGATTGTTCATGGGAAAAGCGAAATAATCTATAAAGAATCAGACATTGCAATTCTATCTGTAGGCCATATGATGGAAGTTGCAGAGGCTGTATGGAAGACTCTAAAAGAAAAAGGTTATAACTGTAGCTTAATAAACAGCCGTTTCGTGAAACCAATGGATACGGATGTTTTACATGAGTTGGCACAGGAACATAAGCTGTTTGTTACAATTGAAGATGCAGCTATTTCCGGTGGATATGGCGCAGGTGTTGTAAAGTATTTGGCAGAGCAAAAACTAGATGTGCAGGTGCTTGTGAATGGTATACCGGATGCTTACATTGAACATGGGAATATTGGACTACTTCGTAAAACGATTCATTTAGATGCAGAATCCATTGTAAACAAGGTGGAATTTGCATGTGCAACGATGAGGAAATAGGAGAACAGATGAAAGAACGTTTAGACGTATTATTGGTAAAAAGAAATCTGGCGGAGTCCAGAGAGAAGGCGAAAGCAATCATTATGTCTGGAAATGTGTTTGTGGAAGGACAGAGGGAAGATAAGGCAGGTAGTACATTCCCGGAAGAGGTGCATATTGAAGTAAAAGGTAGTAAACTTCCATACGTCAGTCGTGGTGGCTTGAAATTAGAAAAAGCAATTGCAAACTTTGACGTACAATTGCAAGACAAGGTTTGTACCGATGTGGGTTCTTCTACCGGTGGTTTTACGGACTGTATGTTACAAAATGGCGCAAAAAAGGTGTTTGCCATTGATGTGGGAACCAATCAACTTGCATGGAAATTGAGACAGGACGAGCGTGTTGTCTGTATGGAAAAGACCAATATCCGATATGTGACACCGGATGATTTGGGAGAAACGATTGATTTTTCGTCAATAGATGTTTCCTTTATCTCGCTTACAAAAGTACTTTTACCTATCCGAAATTATTTAAAAGAAGACGGTCAGATTGTTGCGCTTATCAAACCACAATTTGAAGCGGGACGTGACAAAGTAGGAAAAAAAGGTGTGGTTCGCGAGAAAAGCACACATTATGAGGTTATAGAAATGGTATTATCCTATGCCGTTTCCATTGGATTTAATGTACTTAATTTGGATTTCTCGCCGATCAAGGGGCCGGAAGGAAATATTGAATATCTGGCACATTTACAAAAGGTAGAGGAAATAGGAACAATTACAGATGTTGCAATTGATTGGAAACAGGTTGTGGAGAATGCATTTGAAACTCTTGCAAAATAGGAGTGTAAAGAATCGTGAAAAGATTTTATATTATTACAAATCGAACAAAAGATAAGGATTTAGAGGTTACAAAGAATATACAAGCTTATATCGAAAATAAAGGTGGCGTGTGTATGCTGGCAGAGGAAAATGATTCGATGCCGGATGACGTTGACTGCATTCTTGTGCTTGGCGGTGATGGTACATTGATTCGTGCGGCAAGAGAGCTTCCTTCCGGGGATGTGCCGATGCTTGGAATTAACATGGGTACTTTAGGCTATCTTACAGAGGTAGAGGTAAGTGATCTGGAAAAGAGCATTGACCAGTTGATGGCTGGGGAAATCTATGTAGAAAAACGGATGTTACTACAAGGACAGGTAAAAGACCAGGTACCGAATCTTGCGTTGAATGATATTGTATTGACACGTTTTGGAAAAGTACGTGTGATTCAGTTTCGTATTTATGTAAATGGAGAGCTGTTAAACACCTATCGGGCGGACGGCGTTATCGTATCAACACCGACAGGGTCCACGGCTTACAATCTGTCAGCCGGCGGACCAATTGTAGCACCAACTGCTTCATTAATTGTCATTACACCAATCTGTTCCCATGCGTTAAATACAAGCAGCATCGTTTTGTCAGCAGAGGATGAGATTGTGTTGGAAGTATGTGAAGGCAGAGATGGGGATATAGAAGAAGCTGTGGTTTCCTTTGACGGGGTTGAAGATATCATTGTACATACTGGTGATAGGATTCAGATTCGAAAAGCAGAAGCGACTGCCAAATTGGTAAAATTAAGTAAAATTAGTTTCTTGGAAATAATGAGAGAGAAGATGAAAGGGAACTAGCAATGAAAGTAAACAGACATGTAAAAATCGTAGAATTGGTAAATAAATATGATATAGAAACACAGGAAGAATTGGCAGACCGTTTGCGAGAGGAAGGCTTTCAGATTACGCAAGCAACGGTTTCGAGAGATATTCGTGATTTGAAGCTCACAAAGGTAGCAACTGATGACGGACGTCAGAAATATGTGGTTTTAAAGGCTACAGAAAATGCACTTCGTGATAAATATATCCGTATTTTAAAAGATGGATTTGTTTCTATGGATATGGCAATGAACATTTTGGTGATTAAGACCGTATCCGGAATGGCCATGGCAGTTGCTGCGGCAATTGATGAAATGCGATGGAATGAAGTGGTTGGATGTATTGCAGGGGACGACACCATTATGTGTGCAATTCGTACAATGGAAGATACGGCTGTTGTCATGGATAAAATCCGTAAAATCGTGTTGTGAGGAAAATAATATGCTGCATAATTTGTATGTAAAAAATCTCGCCTTAATAGACGAGATTGAAGTAGAATTTAAGGAAGGACTCAATATTTTATCAGGTGAAACCGGAGCCGGGAAATCCATTATTCTCGGCTCTGTTAATCTTGCCCTCGGCGGAAGATATTCATCCGACATTTTGCGGAATGAAGAGGAACCGGGATACGTGGAACTCGGCTTTTTTGTGGAAGATGAAGTTCAAATTAACTTATTAAAAGATTTGGACGTTTATCCGGAAGATGGGATGATAACCCTTAGCCGAAAAATGATTGGAAAACGCAGTGTAAGTAAAATCAATGGCGAGGCGGTTCAAATTTCACAGTTAAAAGAAGTTGCGGGAATATTAATTGATATCCACGGACAACATGAACACCAGTCTCTTTTGTATAAGAAAAACCATTTATCAATTTTAGATGAATTTGCCAAGGATACGATAAACGATGTAAAGCAAAAGGTTGCCGCTGCGTATCAGATTTATAAACAGTATAAAGAAGAACTGCAAGAAGCGAACCTAGATGAGAAAGCCCGCAACAAAGAAATGAGTTTTCTTGAATTTGAAATTCAGGAAATCAGAGGAGCGAATTTAAAAGAGCAGGAAGATGAACTTTTAGAAGAACAATATCGTCGCATGGTAAATGGCAAGAAGATTACTGCGAATATAGAGGAGGCATATGGTTATACAGCCAATGCAAATCAGAATGCTAGTGATAACTTAAGCCGTGCAATTTATTGTCTGCAGGAAGCAGCTCGTTATGATGAAAAAGCAAATGAACTATATGCACAGCTAACAGAAGTGGATAATTTGTTAAATGATTTTAATCGAGAACTATCCGATTATAGTTCGTCTTTTGATTTCTCAGAAGAAGATTTTTATGAAGTAGAAAAACGATTAAATGAAATCAATCATTTGAAGTCAAAATATGGAAATAGCATTCAAGAAATTCTTACATATTGCGAAGAAAAAGAAGAAACACTAAGAAAACTACAAGATTATGATTCTTATTTGGAGACGCTGCGCAGAAATTTAGCAGAAGCAGAACAGAAACTAAGTTCATTATCCTTGCAACTCTCGAAAATGCGACAAGAAGCTTCAAAAGAATTGACCAAAGCAATTAAAGAGAACCTTCTAGATTTGAATTTCTTTGATGTGAAGTTTGAGATGGTGTTTACAGCCTTAGAACATTATAGCTTAATCGGAACAGACGAAGTGGAATTTATGATATCCATGAATCCGGGCGAACCGGTTCGTCCTCTTGGCGATGTGGCTTCCGGAGGGGAATTATCCAGAATCATGCTTGCCATCAAGACCGTAATGGCGGAAAAAGATAGAATTGAAACTTTGATTTTTGATGAAATTGATGTGGGAATCAGCGGTCGCACTGCGCAGAAAGTATCAGAAAAAATGGCTCTGATAGGACGAAATCATCAAATCATCTGCATTACACATTTGGCTCAAATCGCAGCCATGGCAGATGCACATTTCGCAATTGAAAAGAAGGTTACAGAAGGAAAAACAAGGACAAGTATTTCTTTATTAAACAAAGAGGAGGAAATTGATGAACTTGCCAGAATTTTAGGTGGTGCAGAAATTACTGAAAAAGTAATGGAAAGTGCGGCCGAGATGAAGGAATTGGCAAAGCGCACAAAATATCACCAGATTTAAAAAGTGAATAATCCACATAATAAAGCAGACACTTAAAAAAGAGTATCTGCTTTTTTTGCGAGATTCTATTTAAAGTGCCTCAAATGAATAAGGAGGTTGTGGAATGCGAAGATGGTGGTATAAACGAATATTAATTATGTTCGTTCTTCTTGCAATGACTATGGGTACCGGCTTGGGCGTAACAACATTGCAAGAAGAAGAGGAAAATCAGCAGGTAAGTACCAAGTCCATAGATGGCGAAATGGTCATTCCAGGCGGAGTGCCAATTGGTATCTATATGGAAATGGATGGCGTTCTTGTGCTTGCAACAGAATCTATTGAATGTGTGGATGGCAATGCATACGAGCCTGCAAAAAACTTGGTCAAATCCGGAGATTATATCGTTGGGATGAATGGGGAGAACATTGATACAAAGAAGGATTTGATCAGGGCAGTGGCGAAACTGGAATCGTCTGAGGTCATACTGAACCTAAGACGAGAAGAAGAGTATATTGATGTGAAAATGCAGTCTGTACAGGTAGGGGAGCAAAAGTACAAATTGGGAATTTGGGTGAAGGATAATGTGCAAGGTCTTGGGACACTGACCTTTGTGACGACAAATAGTGAATTTGGTGCATTGGGACATGGTATTCATGACACAGATACGGAGGAATTATTAGAAATATCAGAAGGAACCGTCTATGAGACAAATATTATTGGTGTACAAAAGGGTAAAAAAGGGGAGCCTGGTGGATTGGAAGGCGTGATTATTTATAATCGCTATAACATTTTAGGCACAGTCGAAAAAAATACGGAAAACGGAATTTATGGAAAAATCGAGAATATTGATAAACTTTTAGAAAACCAGGAACCAATAGAAATCTGCGAAAAAGATGATATCAAGATTGGCAATGCAACGATTCGTTGTACCGTAAACGGCACAATGAAGGAATATGATATTAAGATAAAAAATGTGGATTATTACACAGGAAATGTGAACAAAGGAATTGTCATTGAAGTAGTGGACGAAGAACTGTTGGAGTTGACAGGAGGAATCGTACAGGGAATGAGCGGAAGTCCAATCGCACAGGATGGGAAATTGGTGGGTGCGGTGACGCATGTGCTGGTGAATGACCCGACGAGAGGATATGGGATATTTATTGAGGATATGTTAAAGCAATGAGTCCGTGCGGAAATCGGAAATAGCAGACAGCGTAAGGTTGTTTACTGGCTGGCCTGCTATTTTTGATTTGTGTTCGGCGTTATATGCAGTTCCCACGATATTGTAATGGAGTGCATCCGAACTGTTTTTTAAATAAACGTATGAAGTATGTTGTATCTTGAAATCCACAATCAGAAGCGATATCCTGAATAAGTTTATCTGTGTTTTTTAGCATGGAAACAGCATGGGTGATACGCTTACGATTCACGTATGCAGTCAATGTACAATCACATTCCTTGTGAAATAAATTAGAAAGATAACTACTATTTACATTAAGTTGTGAGGCAATTGAGTGTAATGACAAATCTGCTGTCAGGTCATAGTTAATGATAGTAATAGCTTTACCAACATAGTAGGAGTATTGGCTAAGGGAGTGTTTATTCACCAAAATGCAGTAATCGCGAATCATATTTTCTTGAAGCTGTAGGCTTTCCTTTAATGAACGTGTTTCTTCAATTCGTTTGGCGTACTTCGAGGTGAGTCGATGAATATGTAGTGGATGCACGTTACCATGTTCAGCAGCTTTTCGCAAAAGAGTTTTTAAAATGATTAAATAGTTCTTGCGGTCGCGTAGAGAATCCGGTAAACGCTGTTCGGTACCATTGTTATACACAGAAGATGCAACAGCAGTAACCAAATGTAAATTTCCTTGACTGACTGCTTTCATCAATTGTTTTTCTTTTTCGTAATTCGCTTCTAATACAGATAGAGTTATTTGTGTTCTGTGTTGTTCGGAATAATCAGGGGAAACTGGAATAGGAGTGTTTCTGTCTGGAATTTCGTATTCTACATAATCCATTTCAAATTGAGATTCTTTTCCCCATATGGTCGCCCCAAAAGTATTGGCGAGTGTCAATAGGTAATTTTCATCTTCGATAACTGGAAGCGAATTGTAATATAATTCTAACTGTCGTTTTTGTGATTCTGATAAAGCAAGTGTTTCAGCTTTTTTTGTCAAATAGTCATAATCTAGCATTTCCAAAAGATATGGACCGATAAAAAAATATGTATCGTCTTTACAATTTGGTAATTTTAAGAAAATATATTTACAGTTATATTCATCAAAAAAACGATATATGGTTTTTTCTTTAGCTGATGATAGCGAATTTTCTAAAATGGTATTATAGTTATCTGTTTCGAATAAAAATGCACGTAATCCAAGGTCTACTTCAGAAGATATTTTTTCGGAAGGATTAGATATGATGCTGCTTGATATGTGTAGCGAATGTAGAAAATCTCTTAAAAAATTCAATTGAAGATCATAGTTCATAAATAAAACCCCTTGTTTTGCTTTACTATACATATTATAAGACATGTTTTTTGGATAATCAACAATATGGTAAAAATTATACGATAATTGATAAAATTTATCCTACTATGTATGGAGCAGTTTTGGATAAAATGTTTGTAATGAATTGTAATGGAAGGAGAAACTCATTATGAACAAAACAATTACACAAAAACGTCCTTTTGGAGGAAGGGACAAGGTTGGTTATATGCTTGGAAATGTAGCCAATGATTTCACATTTATCTTTGCAAGTCTTTATCTGCAGGTGTTTTATACCGATGTATTAGGTATCAATGCAGGTTTAGTAGGAACAATGTTTTTAATTTCGCGTATTGTGGATGCATTTACAGATACTGCTATGGGACGTATTTGTGACAAGACCAAGGCGACACAAAATGGCAAGTTCCGTCCGTGGTTACTTCGTGCATGTGGACCTGTGGCGTTGGCATCATTTTTAATGTATCAGACATTTACGGTAAATTCGCCGATGACAGTTCGCATTATCTACATGTTTGTAACATATCTTTTGTGGGGAAGTATTTGTTATACTGCAATTAATATCCCATATGGCTCTATGGCATCTGTTATGAGCAATGAACCAGACGACAGAGCAGCATTGTCAACGTTTCGTGGTGTGGGATCTATGATTCCGCAGATTCTTGTTGGGGTTGTAGTTCCAATGTTCTTGTATACTACGTTGGAAGATGGTACAAAAGTTGCGAATGCAACAGCATTTCCAGTTGTGGCGTTAATCACTTCGCTTTTGGCAGTTGCTTGCTACATTATTTGTTACTTTCTGTGTACAGAGAGAGTGAAAATTTCAGAAGAAGGAAAAAGTGTTTCATTCAAAGATACGCTCAAAGCATTGGCTGGAAACCGTGCTCTTATTGGTATTTCACTAGTGTTTATCTGTTATCTCGGTGCGCAGATGCTCAATCAAACAATTAATAACTACATATTCAAAGATTATTTTGGAAATACAATGGGACTTTCTGTTATGAATGCAGCAGGATTTGCACCGGCTCTGATTTTGGCACCTTGCGCAGTTCCATTGGCTCGTAAATTTGGTAAAAAGGAACTTGGTATTTTCGCGTCTATTATGGGAACAGTTGCTTTTGGCGCATTGTTTATTATGAAAACAACAAATATGTGGCTATACACAGTTGTAAACATTGTAGGTTTGCTTGGTTTTGGTTTGTTCAATCTTATCATTTGGGCGTTTGTAAGTGATGTTATTGATGATCAAGAAGTTCGTAGTGGGAAACGTGACGACGGAACGATTTATGCAGTTTGTTCATTTTCGAGAAAATTAGGACAGGCAATTGCCAGTGCCCTTGGTGGATGGAGTCTTGGATGGATTGGATATATGGAAGGCTCGTTTACAGGACAAACAGAGTCTGTAAAAAACGGAATCTATAACATTGCAACACTTGTTCCTATGCTTCTGTATTTGATTGTGGGTATTTGTCTGTTTGTTATTTATCCACTGAGCAAGAAGAAAGTCGCAGAAAACACAGCTATCTTAAAAGAAAAAAGAGGCGAATAATATATGAGAACAGTATTAAATATTAATTGTGATTGGTCATTTGTGAAAGACTTGTCACAAGTGCCAACTGTATTACCGATGAATGGCGATAAGGTCGACCTACCTCACACTTGGAATGCGAAAGATGGTCAAGATGGTGGTAATGATTATTTTCGTGGTACATGTTGTTATGCGAAAAGTATTATAAAAAGTGAATTACCAGATGCGCAGCGTTATTATCTAGAAATCAATGGCGCAAATTCCACTGCTGACGTGTATATGAATGGAAAACATCTTTCTCATCATGACGGTGGATACTCTACATGGAGAGTAGAGATTACAAATACCTTACGGGAAGAAAATTGTCTATCTATATTAGTGAATAATGAGGCAAACGAAACAGTATATCCACAAACAGCAGATTTTACCTTTTATGGTGGTATTTATCGAGATGTAAATATCATTGCTGTGCCGGACACACATTTTAAATTAGCTGATTGGGGTACTCCAGGGATTCATGTGACTCCGATTATGAACGATAAGGATGCAAAGGTGGCGATTGAGACATATGTTGCTGAACTGCAAGAGACAGATGGGTTGCAATATCGTATTCTGGATGCGTCTGGAAAAGTTGTAGCAGAGAAGTGTGTACGAGAAACGAATATAGAATTTGTTATTTCTGATGCACATTTGTGGGATGGAGTGAAGAATCCGTATCTGTATACAGCAGAGTGTGTCATTTTACGCGGTGATGAGGAAATAGACAAGGTTTTCACTCGCTTTGGATGTCGTAGTTTTGAAATAAATCCCGAAAAAGGATTTATTCTCAACGGAAGAGAGTATCCTCTCCGAGGCGTAGCACGTCATCAGGATAGACTAGGAATTGGAAACGCATTATTACCTGAACACCATAGGGAAGATATGGATTTGATTTGCGAGATGGGAGCA
The DNA here is from genome assembly GCA_017410145.1 of Tyzzerella sp. Taxonomy (GTDB): domain Bacteria; phylum Bacillota; class Clostridia; order Lachnospirales; family Lachnospiraceae; genus Faecalimonas. The sequence goes on along the minus strand of JAFQRJ010000010.1, from coordinate 49,415 downwards.
AATACTATTCGTCTTGCACATTATCAGCATGACCAGTATTTTTATGACCTGTGTGATGAGAAGGGAATGGTTGTATGGGCAGAAATTCCTTATATTTCCCGACATATGCCAGGTGGGAATGAAAATACAATATCACAAATGAGAGAGTTAATTACACAGTGCTATAACCATCCAAGTATCTGTATGTGGGGTCTATCGAATGAAATCACAATGGATGGGGCGAAAGACCAGGATATGATTCGCAATCATTATGTGCTGAATGATTTAGTACACGAAATGGACAGTACAAGACCAACCACTATGGCTTGCATTTCCATGTGTGGTATGGAAGAAGAGATTGTTCACATATCAGATGTAGTGAGCTACAATCACTATTTTGGTTGGTATGGTGGCAATCTGGAAGACTATGGTCCTTGGTTTGATAAGTTCCATGAGAAATATCCGGATAAGGCAATAGGTGTGAGTGAATATGGCTGTGAAGCGCTCAATTGGCATAACTCTAAGCCGGAAAGTGGTGATTATTCAGAAGAGTACCAAGCAATTTATCATGAATCCTTGATTTGCCAACTTTTTACTAGAAATTATCTTTGGGCAACACATTGCTGGAATATGTTCGATTTTGGAGCAGATGCGAGAGCAGAAGGTGGTGAAAACGGACAAAATCACAAAGGACTTATTACTTTCGATCGCAAATATAAGAAGGACTCTTTCTATGCCTATAAGGCATGGCTTAGCGACGAACCATTTGTTCATTTGTGTGGGAAACGATATGTGGACCGTGTAGAAGATACAACAAAGGTTACTATTTATTCAAATCTTCCAGAGGTTGAATTGTTTGCAAACGGTGTGAGTTTAGGGAAGAAAACTGCGAAAGACCATTTCTTTTACTTTGATGTTCCAAATCAAGGAGAAATAAAACTGGAAGCTCTTGCAGGTGAATATAAGGATGAAAGCATCATTCGAAAAGTAGATACCATGAATCCAGATTATATTCTGCGAGAGCAAGGTGCCGTACTTAACTGGTTCGATATTGTTGAAGTAGAAGGTCGATTCAGTCTTAATGATAAAATTGGCGACATCATGAAGACGTTTCGTGGAAAACTTTGGTTTGTAGGCCTGTTTCTAACTTTGGCAAAAAAAATGAGTCAAGGCACACCAAAATCAGAAGGAAAGAAGACAAAGAAAAAGAAGAATCCAGAAATGAACAGCGGCGTGATGGATATGATTGGCGGATTTACAGTTCTTCGTTTTACGGGTATGTTAGGTATGCGTAATGTTACCTTTACAAAAGAAGAGTTGCTAAAAATGAATCGTCAATTGAATAAAATCAAAAAAACTAGATAAATAGAGAATGAAAAGAAGAACATTTCGAAAAATATGTTCTTCTTTTTGTTGACATTCGGCAAGTGCCGAACAGCGAAAAGAAACGCAGTAGAATTAGATAGCAGTAGGCGGGAGCTTGCTGCTATTTGTATTTAGAGATAAATTAAAAGATATTGTAAAAATCGAACATTTGTGCTATGATTTTCATGTGAAAAAATTGACTATGAAACAACAAATCTACAAGGGGTGAGAAGTTTGAATCTTGAAAATAATATAGTGATTTTCAAAACCGATGACAATCAAATTGCTGTTGATGTTAGATTTTATGATGAATCTGTATGGCTGACATTAGATCAGATGGCAGCTTTGTTTGAAAGAGATAAATCGACTATTTCAAGACATATAAAAAACATTTTTACAGAAGGTGAACTTGTTAGGAATTCAGTTGTTGCAAATTTTGCAACAACTGCGACAGATGGAAAAGAATATCAGGTTGATTACTATAATCTGGATGTTATCATTTCTGTCGGTTACCGAGTAAAATCCTTGCGCGGTACACAATTTAGGCAGTGGGCAACAAAGCGTCTGAATGAATATATCCGCAAAGGATTCACCATGGATGATGAACGCCTTAAATCTTTGGGCGGCGGTGGATATTTCAAAGAACTTTTAGAAAGAATCCGTGATATTCGCGCTTCCGAAAAAGTGTTTTATCGTCAAATTCTTGATATTTATGCCACGAGTATAGATTATGATCCTAACGCAGAAATATCTATTGAATTCTTCAAAAAGGTTCAGAATAAGATACACTATGCCATTCACGGACAGACTGCAGCAGAGGTTATCTATAACCGAGCCGACAGTGAAAAAGAATTTATGGGGCTTACGTCTTTTAAGGGGAGTAGACCTCATTTAAGCGATGTTAAGATTGCGAAAAATTATCTTGATGAGAAAGAACTTCGTTCGCTTGGTCAACTTGTGTCTGGTTATCTTGATTTTGCAGAGAGACAGGCAGAACGCGAACAAACGATGACAATGAAGGATTGGGTTGAGCACTTGGATAGAATTCTAACTATGTCGGGTGAACAGTTGCTTATTGGAGCGGGTTCGGTTTCGCATACGCAAGCTATGAATAAAGCAACCGAGGAATACAGAAAGTATCAGCAAAAAACATTAAGTGAAGTAGAAAGAGATTATTTAGATGCAATCAAGTTGATTGAGAGCAAAGCAGAAAATAAGTAAAAACAGAGCAGACGAGTGTTGGTCCTATATTGACACACTCGTGAGTGGCAGTCCTATTCTACAAGAAGGAAAGATAGTTGGTGCGGTGACCCATGTGCTGGTGAATGACCCCACGAGGGGATATGGGATTTTTATAGAGGATATGTTGAAAGCAGGAGATTGAGTTGTAAAAGATTGGTTTAGATAAGATAGTGTAGGTCTTTGCGAAAAGTAAAGGCCTATTTTTCTGTATATTAAGTGTTTAAAGAGGTAAAAATTACAAAAATTAAACAAATATACGCCTTAACTTGCATTTAACTAAAAAATACGATATAATATGATTGGAGGTGAAGTATCGTGACAAACAGTAAAATTTATGTCAGACAATATTACATGAACAAGATAAAAGGCTTTATCAATAGTGATTTAATTAAGGTTATTACAGGTATTCGGCGATGTGGAAAATCTTGTTTTATGTTATCTGTTATAAACGAGTTGTTATCAATTGGAATCGCAGAAAAAGATATTATTCAGATTAATCTTGACAAAAGAGGATTTAAAAACATCAAAACAGCGCAGCAATTAGAACAAGCAATTGATGAAAGAATTGTAGATGAGGATTACAAGTATCTTTTTATAGATGAAATTCAAAATGTGGAAGGTTTTGAAGAAGTAATTAATGCATTCAGAGAAGAAGGAAATTTTTCGATTTTTATTACGGGTTCAAACTCCTATTTGTTGAGTGGAGAGTTGGCAACAAAGTTAACCGGTAGATATATTGAAATTGAGATGTTTCCTTTGAATTTCTACGAATTTATTGAAATGAAGAAATTTAGGGGGCTCCCAGTTAGTGAAAGTAATATGGAGGAATTCAATGAATATATTCGCTTTGGAGGTTTGCCTAAAACACTTGAATTTGAAGGGAAAGACGATAAAGATTTTTATGTAAAAAACGTAATTAGTCAAATTATTGATAAAGATATTGTCAAACATCGCAAAATCAGAAATAAAACTGTGTTCGATAAGGTCATGACGTATATTATAAATAATTTCGGTGCAACAACTAGTCTTACAAATATTTTGGATTATTTTCATAACGAGGAAAAGATTCCAATCAGAAGAGAGACGCTTCGCACTTATATAGAAATATTGGAAAATGCGAAAATTATCTACAAATGTCCAAGGTTTGATTTGCGTTCAAAAAAATCTCTGCGTGGTGAAGAAAAATATTATCTTGCTGATTTGGGAATATATTTTTCGAGAAATACAGATACAAGAATCAATTATGGTCCAGTGTTGGAAAATGTGATGTACACATACTTGAGGGCAAAGGGATATGCAATGAGTGTTGGAAAAATAGGAACTTTGGAGTGTGATTTTATTACAAGAAAAGACGACAATTACCAATATGTTCAGGTTTCAATGACAATTATGGATAAAGTAACTGAAGACAGAGAATACAAACCATTCTCTAAGATACGAGACAATTATCCGAAATATTTGTTTACATTGGATCAATTGCTCCAAAAAAGAGACGGGATTATTCATTGTAATATGCTGGATTATATATCCAAAAACAAGGAATTATAGACATAAGAATTTTGTAATAAGACGGGATTGAATAAAAATGATCCAGCAGTGTATTCGTAATTTTGCGATTTTATAAAGGTTGATAAAATTGAAATAGAAAACAGTTATGAACTGGCATGGTTAAAAATCCAACTAGAAAACATAGGTGATACAAGTATGACAATTGATAGAAAAGTAAATAGCCTTGAATCTTGCTTCAGAATGGAAGGTATGGACTTTGATAGTGAGTGTATTGAAGGGGTTAAGGGAATTCTTTCTGGCGAGATACTAGTTTCGGATGCAATTACAGAGCTGAATAAAAAGTACGATATAAAAAAATAAACGATAGGCATAATTGATATGAAGTAGAATTTATTTTTGTTTTAGAAAAAAAGTGTTGGTCCATACTTGACACAATCATGAGCGGTAGTCCAATCTTGCAGAACGGAAAAATAGTCTTTGATAGTGCTAAACGGAGAATTAAAGATTCTTCCAACAACTCTAGTAACATATGCTGGTATTTGCTATTTGCTTTGGTAATATCAATTGCGATGGGCGTCCAAGGTGGAAAAATGTTTGCAGGTATCTGTTACGGATTTTTATCGTACATTATTTTATTTATCTTCCGTGGATTATTTATAGTTGCGGTAAAGCCTTTTTGGAAGAAGGATTGCTGGGAAATGCAAGAAATCAAACTTGGTGCTGAGTTTGATTCCATTATTTCTGAATCAGAAACCGAAGAATCTGTGGAAAGTACGCCAGAAAAACTTGAAAATGAAGAAGAAAAACCAAACGAAGAAAAGAAACAGCACGAGCGATCACAAACTTCTATTTCCTCAACAAAACCAATAAATGAGTATGATAGTTTTACCTGGACCAGTGAATATGTTCGTAATAACGAAGAAAAATGCTCAGATCTGGCTTTAAGTATATTAAAAGTTTCAAAAGAACTTTTAGAAGAAGGCGATTATAGTGGTGCTGCCGCAGGCTTTGATAAGGTTGTTCGTGCACTAGAATTGTTGAAAAACATAGATAGCGAGTATTACCTGCCACCGCTTTTTGCTAACTGTTATGCATTATCGCAAATATTTGCTTTTGGTCTTAACAATAAGGACTCTGCTTGCAAGTATGCTAAAAAAGCATGTGAATATGCAGAAAAATGCAATTCGGACACAGCTAGAAGGGACTTGGCTGTAATGCGTGATTTGTACAACGCACTTGATTCGTCAGGCTCAATAAGTAGTATTTTAGACGAATTTGATATTGATTTCCCTTATGATATTTTAAGAATGAATTGATTAATTATTTCATAGCAAAAGGGTCTGACTCACTGATCTAGTGAGATAGACCCTTTTGTATTTTAAAACAACAAAGTTACGTCGTTTTGACGTAACTTTTTTTGTATCGACAGATAAAATAGACCACCTGCTATGCAGGAGGTATCCAAGAAGGACAAAAATAGTTAGTACATGCCATGTGGGAATGTAAGTACCATATCATATTTGCATCAAAATACAGATGAAAAGTTATATACAAACAGATTAAAAAAGATATAACAAAAATACTGAATGAATTGTGTAAAAGAAAAGGGATAGAAAATATAGAAGCAGAAGCATGTTCAGAACATATACACATGTTTGTAAGAATATCACCAAAGTATAGTGTATCTGAAATAATGAGGCTGGCGTCAATAACAGTGGAATAAATCCAATAAAAACCATCTTGACAAACCAAGGTGTTTTTTATACTCTAGTAGTTAGTAATGACTAACTAAAGTTACACAAGGAGAACAATAATGAAAAAAGTTTTAAATTATCTACTATTAATCAGCTTTATTATCACAAACTTAGTACCACTTACTGGTATTGCAATTCACAAAATGGCATCGGTCTTATTCCTCTTGCTTTGCATTGTACATACGATTATTTACCGAAGACAAATGCAGTGGAAGAGATGGATATTGTTAGGCGTCATTGTGATTTCTTTTGCAAGCGGCTTGTTTGGAATGATATTAGACGAAATGCCAGTTGTACTTGCACTACATAAAGCAATTTCAATTGCAAGTGTATTTTTCTTGGCAATTCACATTTTTATTTTCCATAGACGCATGAAAAGGGCAAAATAGGGAGGAAGTTAGCCATGATGATTAACAAAAGGTTGATTGGAATAGTACCTGAGAGCAAAAAATATATTGCCCAAAATGTGCTTTTTCAATGGATTTCGTTGCTTTCCAATATTACTATGATGATTGCAATTACGTCACTATTAGGACAGCTATTGGAAAAGAGCGCCCAGATAAAAGACGTTACTATTACACTGGGGATTGCATTAGTCACAGTGATTGTAAGATACATCTGTACAACGCTTGCAAGCAAGATGGGATATCTTTCTTCAAAGGAAGTAAAGAGAACACTTAGAGAATTGATTTACAAGAAACTTCTCAGACCAGGGACTTCCTATAACGAGAAAATCAAAACATCAGAAGTTGTTCAAGTGGCGGTAGAAGGTGTAGACCAATTGGAAACGTATTTTGGTGCATATCTGCCACAGTTTTTCTATGCCATGTTGGCTCCGTTGACCCTATTTGTAATCCTAAGTTTTGTGAATTTCCCAAGTGCGATTGCACTGCTTGTCTGCGTGCCATTGATTCCGATATCCATTGCGTTGGTGCAGACATGGGCGAAGAAGCTTTTGGCTAAATATTGGGGGCAGTATACAGCGCTTGGAGATACGTTTTTAGAAAATTTACAAGGCTTAACCACTTTAAAAATTTATCAGGCAGATGAGTTTAAACAAAAGGAAATGAATGAGGAGTCGGAAAAGTTCCGTAAAATCACCATGAAGGTACTTACCATGCAACTGAATTCCATTACTATTATGGACCTGATTGCCTATGGCGGGGCAGCGCTTGGAGTGGTTTTATCGGTGACCCAATATACAAAGGGGAATGTTTCTTTTTCTGGAGCATTACTGATTATTTTACTTTCAGCAGATTTTTTTATACCAATGCGGCTTTTAGGCTCTTTCTTTCATATTGCTATGAATGGAATGGCAGCAAGTGAAAAAATATTTCGGTTACTTGATTTGCCGAAAGCGGAAGACATGACGGCAGAAGTGCCGGAAGACTGCACGATAAGTTGTGAGAACCTACAGTTTTCGTATGTTACCGGTCAGGAAGTAGAAAAAAATTGTTCCAAGGAAGAACGAGAAATACTGCATGGTGTAAATATGAAATTTCCAATGGGAACACTTACCTCCATTGTTGGGGAAAGCGGCTGTGGTAAATCCACAATTTCAGCCATCTTAATGGGAAGAAATCAAGGATATACAGGATCAGTAAAGATTGGCGGTAAGGAACTGTCAGGGCTTTCGCAAGGCAGTCTCATGAGAAATATTACCTATGTCAGTCATCAAAGTTATCTCTTCAAAGGAACAGTAAAAGATAATCTATTGGTGGGAAATCCAAGCTCAACTGATGAGGAACTGTGGAGCATATTAGAGAGGGTAAATCTGGCAGAGTTTTTAAGAAGCGAAGAAGGGTTAGAAACGAAGCTTCAAGAAAAGGCTTCCAACTTTTCGGGAGGGCAATGTCAGAGATTGGCACTTGCAAGAGCACTTTTGCATGATAGCCCCGTGTACATCTTCGACGAGGCAACTTCCAATATCGATGTGGAAAGTGAAATTGACATCATGCGGGAGATTCAAGCCTTGTCAAAAACCAAAACAGTGATTTTAATTTCCCATCGTCTTGCGAATGTTGTTTCGTCTGAACAGATTTATGTGATGGAACAGGGAAAAGTTTTTGAATGCGGTACACATGAAGAGTTGTTGAAGAATAGAGGAACATATACAAGACTATGGAATGCACAACAAACCCTTGAAAATTTAGGAAGAGGTGAGTAGATATGAAAAAGCGAAGTGGATTAAGAGTGATGTTGAGATTGATTGGTCTGGTGAAACCACTGACAGGTTTTATGTTGCTTGCCATTATGATGGGATTGGTTGGTCATTTGACTGCTTCATTTATTACAATTTTTGGTGGTTATGCGGTTGCGGAAGTGCTTGGAATAGAGACGCCATTTACAATAGTAGTATTATTTGTTTCAGTCATTATATTTGCAATCATGCGAGGTATCCTTCGTTATGCAGAGCAGGCATGTAACCACTTTATCGCATTTAAACTGTTAGCGCTCATTCGCGACAAAGTGTTTCGTGCACTGCGCCGACTTTGCCCGGCAAAATTAGATGGAAAGGATAAAGGAAATCTAATCTCAGTCATTACAGCGGATATAGAACTTCTGGAAGTGTTTTATGCACACACCATTTCACCGATTGCAATCGCAACCTTATTTTCTGGTATCTTGTGCATATTCATTGGAAGTTATCATTGGAGTCTAGGTGTAATCGCATTTCTGGCATATACGGTAGTTGGGGGTATCATTCCTATGTTGATTTCCAAACTCAGTGGAGAGGATGGTATCAAGTTTCGTTCTAAATCAGGGGAACTTTCGAGCTTTGTGTTGGATAGCCTTCGTGGTTTATATGAAACATTACAGTATGGACAAGGAATGGTCAGGTTGCAGGAAATAAACAGGAAGACAGATGAGCTTTCCGCTGAAGAAAAGCGAATGAAAGAAACAGCAGGGAGAAACAAGGCACTTACAAATACGGTGATTTTAATCTTTGACCTTGTGATGCTATTTGCTTCGGCTATGCTATATCAAAATGGAACAATCGAATTTCTAGGTGTGTTGATTCCGACCATTGCGATGATGAGTTCCTTCGGTCCGGTAATTGCACTGGCAGACCTTGGAAGCACCTTGCAACATACATTTGCGGCAGGAAATCGTGTGCTGGATATTTTAGATGAAACACCTGTTACAGAAGAAGTGTCTGGTAAAGAAAATGTGGACTTTGACGGCGTCATTGCAGCAAATGTTTCCTTCTCCTACTGTGAAGAAATAGGTAATGAAAACATATTAGACAATGTATCTGTGGAGATTCCAAAGGGTTCTGTCATTGGTATTGTTGGGAAAAGTGGCAGTGGAAAATCAACGCTTTTAAAACTATTTATGCGTTTCTGGAATTCACAAAAAGGAGAGGTGAAGATATCTGACGTCAATGTGAATGAAATAAATACTCATAATCTGCGTAATATGGAAAGCTTCGTGACACAGGAAACACATTTGTTCCATGACAGCATTCGGAATAATCTTCGCATTGCAAAGTTTGATGCCACAGATGAAGAGATTGAAACTGCTTGTAAGAAAGCGTCGGTACATGATTTTATTTTAAGTCTTCCAAAGGGTTATGACACACCGGTTGGTGAGCTTGGTGATACCTTGTCCGGTGGTGAAAGGCAGCGGATTGGGCTGGCGCGTGCATTTCTTCATAATGCACCGTTTATGCTTCTGGATGAGCCCACCAGCAATCTGGATAGTCTGAATGAAGCCATTATTTTGAAGTCACTACAAGAAGAAAGAGAAAATAAAACGGTTGTGCTTGTGTCACACCGTCAGTCTACGATGCGGATTGTAGATAAAGTGTATTCGGTAGAGCACGGAAGGGTAAGTTAATGAAAAAGATAATTTATATGGTTGTAGGAAGTATTAGTTTGGGATTGGGTACGGCAGGAACGGTATTACCGATACTGCCTACGGTTCCGTTTTTATTGTTAGCGGCATACTGTTTTGCCAGAAGCTCGAAAAAGGTTCACGACTGGTTTGTCTGTACAAAATTGTATCAAGACAACTTGGAAAGTTATGTGAAAGGGCAGGGCATGACAAAGGCCACAAAGATACGTATTATGGTCACTGTTACAGTACTGATGTCAATTGGGTTTGCCATGATGCATGCTGTAATCCTTGGAAGAATTGTTCTTGCAAGTGTTTGGATATTTCATATTCTTTATTTTGCATTTGGTGTAAAGACGATTAAGATTCAAAAAAGCAATGTACATTAATGTACATTGCTTTTTTGGTTGTATTTTCCAACTTTTGTGATATAATGTAAAAAAATTTATAGGAGGATTTTTTATGTGGTTAGTATTCACACTTGTAACAACTTTATTGTGGGGAGTGGCAGAACTTTTCTATAAAAAAGGCTCGCATGAGGATAAGAAATATGATCATTTAAGAGTATGTGTTTTGGTAGGAGCAGTGATGGGAATCCATGCAATATTTACCCTGCTGACTTCTGATATCGTATATAATCCGATGAATTTGGTTGCTTATTTACCGGTTTCATTATGTTATATTTTATCCATGGCATGCTCGTTCTTTGGGATTCGATTTATTGAGGAATCCTTAGCAGATCCTATTGAAAATACTGCAGGGGCAATGTGCTCTCTTTTGTGTGTAATTTTTTTAGGAGAAAGAATTGCTCCTGAAGTTTGGGTTGGGATTGCAGTAATTGTAATCGGTATTATAGGCGTAACCCAAATGGAACGAAGCTCAGATGTAAATAGAAAACAGAGACTGGGAAAAAGATTGGCCATCGTTGCTTTTGCAATGCCATTCTGTTATGCCATTATTGATGCATTAGGAAGCTTTCTGGACATTTTCTTTTTGGAAATGGAGACAAGTCCGTTGGTGGGCGTAACAGAAGAAAGTATCGAATTAGTAGCAAATATTTCTTATGAATTAACCTTTGCAATCTGTGGTTTGGCATTATTTATTTTTATGAAATGCAAGGGTGTTAAATTTGAATTACCAAAGCAGAAGGATAAAATGGTAGCTGCTGTTTGCGAAACAGCTGGACAGCTAACTTATGTATATGCCATGAGCGGAAATGGCGCTATCGCAGCACCAATCCTTTCATGTGTGTGTGTTGTATCATTGTTGCTGTCCAGAATTTTCTTAAAGGAAAAACTGACAAAGAAACAGTACATATTTATTGGTATAATTATTGTGGGTATTTTAATGCTTGCAGTTCTTGAAGGTGAATAAGTTATGATTGTTCACTTTTCAGTTTGATTAATTTCCATTTTCCACTATTGTACCGATTCAGAACAAGGCCAGAACGGATGAGTTGATCTACAGCCAATCCTGCCCAAGCACCATAGAGCCCAAGTCCAAGATTTACAAGGGCAATGGCCACAGCCGGGCGTATGAGAAGGACTGTGATAAATGTAATTATGGCAGTAGCCCGTGTATCGCCCGCTCCACGAAGTCCGCCTGCAATGATAAATTGCGCGCTCTGAAATGGTTGCAGGAAGGCCACAAAAAACATGATGCGACCGCCTATCTGAATAATGGCAGGGTCACTGTTATACAATTCAACTATTTGGCTTCCGAACAAGGCAAATATGCTTGCAAGCAGAAGGGAGAACAAAAGTCCGACCTTTCGTGTTCTGCTACAGTATGCCTGTGCCATATCTGTCCGGCGTTTGCCAAGTGATTGCCCCATCAAAGTGGTTGCAGACACAGCAAATGCCTGACCGGTCATAAAGGAGAGAGCCTGAATATTCATGCATACTTGATGTGTCGCATAGGCAGTTGTACCAAGTGATGCAACCGTCTTTGCAAATATAATCATACCGACACGCATTAATAATTGTTCAACCATGGCAGGAAAGCCAATATGGAGCATATTGCCAAGTACGATTTTATCAGGCTTGAATCCCAACTTGAATTCTAATTTAAGGAAACCATTTCCACGTAATATAACAATGAATGCCATGATAAATGCCGCCACTTGCCCGATGACAGTTGCTAGAGATGCACCTGCAACACCAAGTTCAGGGAATCCAAGGTTGCCGTAAATCAACAGCCAGTTGAAAATAACATTTACTACGTTCGCAATCAGGTTATATATCATGCAGGTCTTAGAATCACCAACTGCACGAAGCGAAGCGGTAATGGTACTGGTCAGAGCAAAACTAAGGAAACCAATCATCTGAATCTGTAGATACTGGGTTGCCCATTTTGTTACAATATCTTCCGTTGAACCCATGAAGATAACCATTGGTTGTGCAAACAGGTATCCAAGGATAGAAAGAATGATTGTAGCACAGAATGTAAAGAGCAAGCCTTGTCTGGCAACCAGATTGGCCTGCTTTTTATCATTTATTCCTCTGTTACGAGCGATCAGAGCTGTAACACCCGTATTCATTGCAATAAAAGCTGTCATTAAGAGAAATTTAGGCTGTGTAGTCAATCCCACAGCTGCAAGTGCTTGTTTGCCAATTTCCGGATGTGCCTTTCCACCCATGGAACCAACCATCATAAGGTCTACCATAGAAGCCAATTGTGTCAATAATAATTCCACAAAACTTGGCCATGCAATACGAATAATATCTCTATATAAATCTTTTGATTTTACTCCTGTCGGAAGGAGTTTTGTTACTTTTAAACCTTTGGATGTCGCCTCGTCTCCGTAAGGAAGTCTGTCTAATGTTGTTTCTATTTTTACGCTACTTTTCAATACAAACACCTTCTTTTTCTTTCATACCTATCATTATAGTTTATTGACCCTAAACATTCAATATGGTATCATTAATTGACTAGAAAAAGGTGGGAAATAGTTATGATTCAAGTAGAAAAATTATCGTATGAATTTCCAGAAAAGGAATTGTATAAAGACGTCTCTTTTACATTAGAAGACGGACAACACTGCGCCTTTATCGGTAGCAATGGTACAGGCAAGACAACGCTTGCGGATATGCTTATGAATCCAGAGAACTATCTCTATGATGGGGAAATTATCAGAGATGAAAGTTGTCGAATTGGTTACGTTAGCCAATTTTCAAGAGATGCAAAGAATCAAGAAATCACAGTATTTAAATTTTTAAGCGAAGTATTTGTTAAGAATCAAGCAGAAACGACAAAAGTATGTGAAGAAATGGCATCGAGTGAAAACTTGGATGTGTTATTTGAAACATATCAGAAATTATTGGATGAGTTCCAGGCTATGGACGGAGATAACTACGAAAGTAATATTCGAAAGCAGTTAAAAACGGCAGGAATGAGTAAACGAGAAAACACATTGCTTTCGCAATTGAGTGGGGGAGAATACAAGCTTCTTCAGGTTATGAAGGAAATGCTTTTGCAACCGAATTTACTAATCATGGATGAGCCAGATGTATTTTTGGACTTTGAAAATTTGAATGGTTTGTGTGCACTTATTAATTCTCATAAAGGAACACTTTTAGTTATTACACACAACAGATATTTGTTGAACCACTGTTTTGATAAAATTTTACATTTAGAAAATACAGATATTCAAGAGTTTGACGGAAGTTATATTGAATATAATTTTGCGCTTCTACAGAAGAAAATCGAATTACAAGAATTAGCAAAGAAGGACCAAGATGAAATTGCTCGAAATGAAGAGATAGTAAACCGCATGCGAACTGCAGCAACTAACGCAAGCATTGCGGCTTTGGGGCGCACCCTTCATGCAAGGGGAACTCACCTTGCAAGATTACGTGCAAGACAGATTAAGGAGCCTTTTGTTGATATTTGTAGGCCAGAAATCACACTTCCTGTAGTGGAATCAGACCCTGATAAAGTGGCTCTTAGCATATGGGGATATGAAGTTGCATTTGATGAACTCTTATTATCGGATGTATGCTTTGAACTTCATGGCAACGAGAAGGTAGCTATCGTAGGTGCGAACGGAACAGGAAAGACCACGTTGTTACGGGATATTTATAAAAATAATCATCCGTCTATTACTATTGCAGAAGGTGTGAAGGTAGGATTTTTATCCCAAGTTTATGGAGACGATACAGACCATGCTAGTAAACTTTCCGGTGGAGAGCAGAACCTGTTGCAGATAGAAAAGATTTGTCAAAGTGATGCGGATTTACTTCTTTTGGATGAGCCAACAAGTCATTTGGACACATACGCACAGGTAGCATTAGAAAAGGCGATTGCGGAGTATCAGGGCGCAGTGCTTATGGTGTCGCATGATTTCTATAATATCGTGAATTGTGCAGATTACATTTTATATGTGGACGACAAATCGATTCGCAGAATGCGCATTCGTTCTTTTAGAAAGATGATTTATGAGAATCATTTTGATAAAGACTATTTGGAATTGGAACAGAAGAAAAAAGAATTGGAGATAAGAATTGAGTTGGCATTGAAGTCTTCTGATATAAAAACAGCCAAGAGTCTCTGTGAACAATTGGGAGAGGTTGTTGAGAAAATGCAGATTGCATAAATAAATGAAAGAGAGTAAAATAAGAGGATAGAATGTAGATGTTTAATAATGAGGAGGTTTGTTATGCGTAGAGGAAAGAAAAGTCTAGCATGGTTACTCATCATCATATTGTGTTTAGGACTGATACCAACAAATTCGGCTTCGGTCCCTGTTTATGCAGCGCAACAAGATGTGTCTTCTTATGGAGTGCAGTTGACGGAAGTTCAAAAAGAGATTTATGATGCACTAGTTGAACAATATGTTGGGATTGACGGATTGGCAAATGGTGAAACTGCAGCATTCACGTTCCAACCAACAAAATCAAAGATATATAGTTCAGAATCAGAGCTTCAGGATGCATTTTCCAAGGACTTAGCTTATGCAGTAAATGCATTTATTCAAGATTATCCACAATTGTATTGGATTGGAGGATATAGTCTTGGATATAGTATTGCACATTCCGGGGCGACATATAAAGTGTATGAAATTTCAATAACATTTTCAAATCGATTTAGTGTAACAGAAAGTACAATATCAGGATTTAATAGTGGTGTAAAAAATGCGGTAGCAGAGATAACCAATAGGTTATCTGCAGGTGCAACCATGTTTGATAAATATATGGCAATTCATGATTGGATTTGTCAGAAAGCATACTATAGTGAAAATGGTCGAATAAATCCTTCCGGATATCCGGAAACACATACAGCGTATCCGATTTTTGAAGCAAGCCAGGATAGTGGTGTTGTATGTGAAGGTTATGCCAAGGCATACAAAATTCTTTGTGACCAGATGCAGTTAGAATGTATGTTGATCACTGGTGAAGCTGGTTCCCCTGGCGATTATGAAGCGCATATGTGGAATAAGGTATTGATGTCGGATGGAAATTGGTATGCCGTTGATGCCACATGGGATGATCAGAACACAGGTCTACGTTATGATTATTTCCTTTGTGGAGATAAATCTCCATGTTTTAATTGTCTTATCTTCAAACAAGACCATATCAAAGCAAATGTGATATCTGAAGGAGTAGTATTTGATTATCCAGACATCCCTGATTATGGATATAATGGTTATTTGGGTGAGCTTTCATATACCTATAATAATGGCATATTATTGATTGGCGGAAATGGAGCGATTCCTGCATATTTAAGAGCAGACCGCGTTCCGTGGTACCAATATAGAGATGAGATTACATCTATCGTGATTGGCGAGGGAATAACAAGTATAGCAGAAGGTTGTTTTACAGGATATGATTGTGTAGAAAGTTTGGTAATCCCTTATGTGGGTCTTTCGAAAACTGCAACTGAAGACAAAGCGGTATTAGGTGCGATCTTTGGAAAAACAGAAGCAAGTGGAACATTGCAATACGATTCTACAGGAACTGGTTATTATTACGATATTCCGTCAAGTTTGCAAAAAGTAGTCGTAACCAAGGATGATAATTTGGAATCGGGCGCTTTCTGTAATTGTAGTAATCTTACGTCTATTGTTTTAAATGATGGTATTGATGAAGTGGCATCTCGCAGCTTCTATAATTGTTCTGCATTACTTGAACTTGTAATTCCAGACAGCGTTGCAAATATTGAAGAATATGCATTTTATGGTTGCAAGAATTTAAAGAGAGTCGTCTTACCATTTGTAGGTTCAAATATAGATGCAAGTGGTACTGAAGATGCGGTGTTAGGATATGTATTTGGACGCGAAAATGGTGGTACGATACAATATTATGGCAATGCAGGATATCCTTATTCTATACCACCAACATTACAGAGTATAATTATTACAAAGGATACCACAATACCATATGGTGCATTTGATAGTTGTGAAAATATCAAAGAAATTCAACTTCAAGCAAATGTTACATCGATTGATGCTTATGCCTTTAGTGAATGTACAGGTTTACAGAATATAACATTCATGGGTAACGCGCCAAGTATCCATGCAAGTTCTTTTTATGGATGCGGAACAGTTTCTGCTAACGTAGTAAATAGCAATAGTACTTGGACAGATTCCGTAAAACAAAATTATGGTGCAACAAAAATTAATTGGAATGTTAAAAATCCTACCGATATAGTTGCAAAAATTGATACTGCAAAGATTAGTCTTAATGATAAAATTGCTGTCAAATTTATGGTAACATTAGATGATAGTGTTGCTGATGATGATTACATGAAAGTAACAGTCAATGGAAAAGAAACAAGAATCAAAGTAAAAGATACAACCGTAGTGCAAAGTAATTTGAATGGGAAAGAAAAACATGTTTTTGTGTGCAAAGTAAATGCAAAAGAAATGACGAAACCAATTCAAGCGCAGATGGTTGTAGATGGTGTAGAAGGAAGCAAAATCACTTACTCGGTGAAGAAATATGCAGATGTCATACGTGAACTTGCAAGTGGAACTTACGAACCCGAAAAGGCAATGATTCGTGCCATGTTAAACTATGGTGGCTATGCACAAATATATTTTAAAGATACAAGTGAATTGGCAAATAATCAATTGTATAGTTCTGCTACTGATCCGGTGTTAACAATGGAAACTATTGACTTAGAAGCATATGCGCCAACTGGAACAAATGTAGATAAACTGACGGCGACCTTACTTTTAGAGTCTGAAACAGAACTTCGATTCTATTTTACTCCAGAAAGTGGGAAAACATTGGCTGATTATTCATTTGAACTGGTAGGTTCAAAAAAATCGTTAGTGACAGGTACAAAAGATACTCAGTGCTATGTTGCAATTACAGGCATATGTGCAGATGAATTGCAAGATATGTATACAGTAACAATTCGTTCAAAAGATACGAATGCTGTATTTGGATCTGTAAAATACGGAGCACTTAGTTATGTAAGAACAGTTTTGAATGACAGTACGGCAGAAACAGACTGGAAAAATCTGGTAAAAGCATTATATTTGTATAATCAAGCAGCGCTTGATTATAGCAAGTAAGGAAAGGGAGGTCTGAAGATAAATGATTATTCAATATGAAGAACCAACAATTGAATTTATTGCAGACGAACTGGAAGATGTGATTACCGGAAGTGTGGATTTACCTGAAGTACCTATCACATTGGGATTCTAGTTGAAAGTGGAAGTAACGATGAAAAAAAAATATATTTTTGTCCTGATTTTTATATGCTTGCTTATTGGAATATTTCTTGTAATAAAGCAAATTCCAACGTTGCAAAATGATAAAAAAGATGATAAGATATCAGAAGAAATTTCTGATGACATAAAATCTGGTGAGACAGATAAAGCAGATGGAACAAAGGATGAGGGAGAAATTGAAATACCATTGGAAAATGGTGTAGAAGATGATCAATCGCAAATGGACTTGTCAGAGAATGACGGAGACAATCATGATGGTGATGTAGAACTTCCTGCAGTTCCAATTCAATAATTGAAATCAAAGTAAATAAGAACATAGTAGGTGTCGAATAAGAGCATTCTTCATTCGGTGAAAAGGGAAGCAGGTGTAAGTCCTGCACGAACTCGTCGCTGTAACGTAGGAGTTTTATTTCAATATGTCACTGGTAGAACTGGTAATACTGGGAAGACGGAATAAAGCGTTGATTACGAAGTCAGAAGACCTGCCTGTTATGGTACTGGAAGACCACGAGTAATTGGTTAGTACATGAGAAAGAAACTCGATTTTCTTTTGGTGTTACGGCCTTTTGCTAGTGTTATAGCAAAAGGTCTTTTTATTTACTTTTGATAAATAAATACCAAAAGGAAAAGGAGAAAAACAAAATGAACAAGAAAAAAGTAATACTGGGTTCAGGGATACTTGTCATAGTGATTGTTGCAATGACTCTTATCTGGACAAATTTCCGTGAAAAACCGGTAGAAGGAAGCAAGGCAATTACCATTGAGGTGGTGGATTCAAAAGGAGAGTCAGAGGTTTACGAACTGAAGACGGATGCAGAGTTCCTAGAACAAGCGATGGATGAGGCAAAAGAAGATGGATTCACCTATGAGGCTGAAAACGGACCATATGGTTTATCTGTTACAAGTGTGAACGGAGAACGTGCAGTTTATGATAGTGATGGTGCATATTGGAGTTTTAATGTAAATGGTGAGTACTGTAATTATGGAATTTCACAGCAACCGGTAGAGGATGGAGATGCATTTGAAATTGTTTACACGAAGGCAGAATAATTCAAGACTGACAATAAAAGATATTACCATCATGGCACTTATGGTTGCGATTATTGAGGTATGTAAGTTTACATTGGCACATATTCCAAATGTAGAGTTAACCAGTTTTTGGATTATTATGTTCACCCTATATTTTGGGAAACGCATCTTTTATATAATCCCTGTATTTATCCTGATTGAAGGAGCAGTGTATGGCATTCATTTGTGGTGGATCATGTATCTGTATGCATGGCCATTATTAGCGATTGTTACATTGTTGCTACGGAAAATGAAAGGTGCATGGGAGTGGAGCATGGTTTCCGGTATATTTGGTTTGTCCTTCGGATTTTTGTGTGCAATCCCGTATATTTTTACCAGTGGAATATATGGTGCATTTGCATATTGGGTTGCAGGCATACCATTTGACCTCATTCACGGGATAGCTAATTTTGTGATTATGTTAGTGCTTTATAAGCCGCTCAACCTTGTGATGGCAAAAATGTCCGCACAATCATTTTAGGGGTGTTATATAGTAGTAAATTATGCTAAAATGTATTTACTACTTAAGTAAAAGAGGTTTGCTATGCAGTTACTTTTAAAGAATACGCCCGTATTAGAGATAAAAGATGATGGCACATGTACCGTGTTGGATTTTGACCGTTTGCCTTTCGCACTTCGAAAGGAAAAGATTGCCTATTCAGAGTTTGTTGAATGGGCTATGAATCGTACCTTGTCTCTTGGACGTAGTTATGCAAAAGAAATCTTAAATACACTCCGATTGTCGCAAAATAATCGTTATGCAATTTTTAAAGCCTGTCGAGGTTTGAGCTTGGAAGATGCTTATTGGGTGAAGCAAGATGGAGATACTCAGACTTGGGAAGATGTTAATTTGTTTTATAATCCGCTGACACTATTTGTTACAGAAGTTTCCTTATCTGGTAGAAACAAACAATTTAAAGTGGATGTTGATGTGAAACAAAATATTCACACACCTGAACTAACTACCTTGGGAGCAAGTGCGAAGGGGTGGATCAGACATGAGGATGGATTGTATCTTCATAAAGTCGGAAAATATGAACTGCCGGCATGTGAAATACTAGATGCGCTTGGAATAGAACACATTCCATACAGAGAGTCCACGGAGGATGAAGTTAACTTGTATTTATCTATTGAAAGAAAAGCATGGATACAAGGCGTCGGTGAAGCCATTGTCAATTCTAAGCTATTTACTTCAGAAGATGTTGCATTGGTCACATTTGAAGAATTTGCAAGCTTTTGTGCAATTTATGGATTAAATCCATATGACGAAGCAAGGAAGATAAATCCGGAAATTTATTATAAAATGCAGATTGCAGACTATATTTTGAACAACAATGACAGACATGAGCAAAATTGGGGATTTTTGATGGATAATCAGACAGGAAAAATTGTTTCTTTCTGCCCATTATTTGACCATGATCATGCATTTGCAGGGTATGATAACATTGCATCGCAGACAACAGAAGAAGATATGACTTTATATGAAGCGGCTAAAGCGGCGCAGGCAGAATTAAAAATGGACATAAAGGTATTGTTTGAGATGAAGTGTCCTAAATATTTGGAACAAGGACAATGGGAAAAGTTACTTGAAAGAGCAAAGAATCTTTAGAAAATCTTTCGGATTTTCTAGAGGTTCTTTTTAGATTCTCAAAATATGATATAATCGTACATGAAAGAACGAAAAGATAAGGAGCAAATAGACATGCAACAATATCGTGTATTAATTGTGGAGGATGACGAGCAGATTCGAGATGGCATTGAAATCTATCTGAAAAGTCAGGGCTATGAAGTATTTAAAGCAGGCGATGGTTTTGAAGGATTGGAGGTTATTCGGAATCAGGAGATTCATTTGGCAATCATTGACGTCATGATGCCACGAATGGATGGAATAAGAATGGTGATGGAACTTCGTAAATCATATAGTTTTCCGGTTATTATGCTTTCAGCAAAATCGGAAGAAGTGGATAAAATCATGGGGCTCAATATGGGTGCTGATGACTATGTAACTAAGCCATTTCAACCATTGGAGTTACTTGCAAGGGTGAATTCACAGCTTCGAAGATACACGAGATTTTCAGGGATGTCTCATGAGGAAAAAGCAAAGCAGGAAAATGTCTATACCATTGGAGGGTTGGAACTAAATGAGGATACAGTTGAAGTCAGAGTGGACGGCGAACTTGTGAAAATGACACCAATGGAATTTAAGATTTTGCAGCTTCTTATCAAATCTCCGGGACGTGTGTTCTCCGCAGAAGAAATTTATGAAAGAGTCTGGGAGGAGCGCGCAATTAACACGGATACCGTTATGGTTCATGTACGACATATTCGGGAGAAGATAGAAATCAACCCGAAAGAACCAAAATACTTAAAGGTGGTGTGGGGAGTTGGATACAAAATTGAAAAAATCTCATAAACTGACAACGATTATTATTACATTATGCATCTTAGTGCCGGCGTTTTTGATTACTTCTTTATATCCGAGGATATCAACTGCGATGCAGCATAAACAGAAGGAGGAATATGAGGAATACTTAGAAGACTATGGCCATGACGGAGTGGAATGGGAGGTCGACGAGCAGTTTCTGAATTATGCAATGGAAGCCAGTTATTATATCTATGGCGGTCTTTTGCAGGAGGCAACCGGAGAGTTAGTGGATTTCCGAGTAGTGGATTGGGCCGGATGGAAAAATGATTATCAATATATGGAGGAGATGTTTGCTTATTCTGCAACATATGACCATGATAATCGTACTACAGGTACCGGAAAAGGTAATTTGAATGATTCAGAGAATATCGGTTATCTGACGCTTACTTTTGACGAACAAGGAAATTTGGGCGAAAATATTCAAGTCGAAGAAATCGGAAATAACAATGTCTGGATTATAAATCATGATGACTACACCTATCATTTTAAAGCTATGGAATCTGTGGAGCAGTATTTGAGAAATGTACGGGCATATGAAACAGAAAAAAATGTTGAAATTAATGAGGAACAGTTAAAGCCAAAGAATTTTGAAATCACCTTTGCATTGCGTGAAGATTGGGAACGTGATATGGTGTGGCTCGTGGATTATTACAATGTTTATACAGAAGGATTAATGATTGATGTAGGTGTGGTCTGGATTATGCTTGCAGGAATCCTTTTTGTTGCACTGATGGCATTTGTATTACCATTTTTTAAAGGTCTTCATACCGGATGGGAGAAACTGTTCTGCATTCCGTTTGAGATAATTGTGGGACTTGGTGTTGGTGCTGTTGCAGGATTTATTGGAATGTTTTATGCAATGGGTGAAACTTGTATGCTGACAGAGTATCCGTCGTTTGAAATCATAGATACAGCTATCGGTGGAAATGTGACGTATGGGGCGTTGCTTGCGGCAAACATGCTAGGTTGGGCACTTTGCTTTTTTGTAGAATATATTGTGATTACATCTGTTCGCCAATTGCTATTTAGACCTATTTATTATTTGAAACATCGACTGTTACTTTTAATAATATTTCGTTGGATAAGAATTCAATGTGTCAAGTTTTTTAAACGATTAAGTAGAATTGATTTGAGAGAGAAAAGGAATAAAAGCATTCTAGTTGTAGTTCTAGTTAACTTTGTGATTATAGCCGGTGCTTGTAGTTTGCTGTTTTTTGTTGCATATGTAACGGCTTGGTATGCTATGGATGATTTTTATGTCATTATGTGGATTCTAACCATGTTGACACTTGTTGTTTATTCGGTTGCTCTCTATATTTTCCTATATAATTACAGTGAAAAACTTTACAAACAATACAACAGCGTTCTAAATGCAACCAATCAAATGGCAGAGGGGAATCTAAAAATCTCTTTGGAAGAAGAGTTAGGTATTTTTCAGCCAATCGGAGATTCGCTCGAAAAAGTGCAGCAAGGATTTGAAAAAGCGGTTGTGGAGGAAGCCAAGAGTCAGAGCATGAAGACGGAGCTTATTACAAATGTTTCCCATGATTTAAAGACACCGCTGACAGCAATTATCACATATGTAGATTTGCTAAAAAAAGAGGATACTACAGAGGATGAGCGAAAAGTCTATATTGATACTTTGGATAAAAAATCGCAACGACTGAAAGTGCTAATCGAAGACTTGTTTGAAGTAAGTAAGGCGCAGTCCGGAAATGTTCAGATGAATTTTATGGATGTGGATGTAGTGAGTTTAATGAAACAGGTGAAATCGGAAATGGAAGACCGCCTAGAGGTAAGTGATCTGACATTTAGGTGGAATCTGCCAGAAGAAAAAGTGATGCTTTCATTAGATGGTCAGAGAACATACCGCGTGTTTGAAAATCTAATCAGCAATGCGTTAAAATATTCCATGCCGTATTCCAGAGTGTATGTAGATGTGGAGAATTGCGATAGTGATGTAAGGGTTGTCTTCCGAAATACTTCTGCGCAAGAGTTAGACTTTGACCCGGAACGCTTAACAGAGCGATTCGTAAGAGGTGACGTTTCTAGAAAATCCGAAGGCAGTGGACTTGGTCTTGCGATTGCCAAAAGCTTTGTTGAATTGCAGAAAGGCAAATTTAAGATAGAAGTAGATGGGGACTTGTTTAAAGTGATACTCACTTGGAAGAAATAATCATTTGTAAAAAAATGTTGAGGTGCAAAGAAATGTGTCGAAATAAAGGTGATACATTTCCTTGCACCTTTTTTTGCCGTAGATTTATAATGTTTAAATGAGGTAAAAAATGTAAGGAAAGGTCAAGGAGGTTGATATGGCGCATTTAAACGTTGCAATTGGAGACGATAATGAACGGATTTTGGAGATTTTGGGAGAAATTGTGAGTAAGGACAAAGACTTAACGCTTGTCGGAAAAGCGAATAATGGAGAGGACATGTATCAGATTATCAAAACAAAGCAACCGGATGTTGTTTTATTAGATTTGATCATGCCGAAAATGGACGGATTAAGTGTTATGGACGAAGTTGCCAAAGACAAAAGTCTCAAAAAACATCCACAATTCATTATTATCACTGCTGTTGGACAAGAAAAGATTACGGAAGATGCCTTTCGAAAAGGAGCAAGTTACTATATTATGAAACCATTTCAAAATGAAACTGTTTTGAAAAGAATAAAATACTTACAAGGTGAAACAAAAACTGAAATATATAAACCGAAAGACATCAATTTAAATGTTGAAAACGCGCCAGAAGAAGATTTAGAAGATAAAGTTACAAATATGATTCATGAAATTGGAATCCCTGCACATATCAAAGGATATCATTATCTCCGAGATGCCATTATGATGGCAGTAGAAGATATGGATGTTCTAAATGCAATTACAAAAATTTTGTATCCAACGGTTGCAAAGAAACACCGCACTACATCCAGTCGCGTAGAACGTGCCATTCGGCATGCAATAGAAGTAGCGTGGAGCAGAGGGAAAGTAGATGTGTTGGACCAATTGTTTGCATATACGGTGAGTTATGGAAAGGGAAAACCAACAAATTCAGAATTTATTGCGTTAATAGCAGATACAATCCGACTGGAACGCAAACCACGATAAAACTTGACCATTAGTTTGGCAATGAGTATAATAGGATAGGAATGATTTATTTCATTAATATGGAGGATTAAATATGAAAAGAATATTGTTTGCCGCATCAGAATGCGTACCTTTTATTAAAACAGGTGGGTTGGCTGATGTAGTAGGTTCATTGCCGAAAAACTTTAACAAAGAAGAATTTGATGTACGCGTAGTTTTACCGAAATACGCATGCATGAAGCAACAATGGAAAGAGAAATTAGAGTACGTAACAAATTTCTACATGGGTTACAATTGGAAGGAACGATATGTAGGTATTTTTAAATTAGAATTAGATGGAATTACATTCTATTTTATTGACAATGAAGAATATTTTAATGGGGACAAGCCATATACAAGTGATGGACTTTGGGACATTGAAAGATTCGGTTATTTTTCGAAAGCAGTGTTAAGCATTTTGCCTGTGATTGATTTCAGACCGGATGTCATTCATTGTCATGATTGGCAGACGGGTCTAGTGCCTGTTTATTTAGATCATTTCCGCTTTGCCGGTGAATATTATCAAGGCATAAAGACAGTGATGACAATTCACAATTTGAAATTCCAAGGTGTTTGGGGAACGAAGGATGTTCGTAACATCGTGGGACTTCCGGAATATTATTTTGCACCGGACAAATTGGAAGCATACCATGATGCTAACCTTTTAAAAGGTGGTATTGTTTACGCAGACAGAGTTACAACGGTAAGCAATACATATGCTGAGGAAATTAAGATGCCGTTCTACGGTGAAAAATTAGACGGACTTATGAATGCAAGAAGTAATTGTCTTTCAGGTATTGTAAATGGTATTGACTATGAAGAATACAATCCGGAGACAGACCCATTCTTGCCATATAATTATTCTGTTGAAACATTTAGAAAAATCAAAGCAAAAAATAAAGTTGCGCTTCAGGAAGAGTTAGGATTGGAAAAAGACCCTAAGAAGATGATGATAGGGATTGTATCCAGATTAACAGACCAGAAAGGCTTTGATTTGGTTGAGTATGTGATGGATGAAATGTGTCAGGATGAAGTACAATTTGTTATTCTTGGAACGGGTGATGAACGTTATGAGAATGCATTCCGTCATTTTGCATGGAAGTATCCAAATAAGGTTTCAGCAAATATTTATTACTCAGAGGCTATGTCTCATAAAATTTATGGTTCCTGTGATGCATTCTTAATGCCATCTCTGTTTGAACCATGTGGTCTAAGCCAGCTGATGAGTTTGCGTTTTGGAACATTGCCAATTGTTCGTGAAACAGGTGGACTCAAAGATACGGTAGAGCCGTATAACGAGTATGAAAAAACCGGTACAGGTTTTAGTTTTTCAAACTACAACGCACATGAAATGATGAATACAGTTCGTTACGCTGAAAAGATATACTATGATAAAAAACGTGATTGGAACAAGCTTGTAGAACGTGCCATGACAAAAGATTTCTCATGGAAAACATCTGCAAAACAATACGAAGAACTGTATAAATATATTTAAGAAGACAGACCTCCTGCCAAGGCGGGAGGTTTTATCTTGTTAGACTCTATTTAAACAAGAAGGTGAAGCAACATGAAGATAAAAGAGAAATTATTAGAAAACAAAGTACATATTTCATTTGAAGTATTTCCACCAAAAACAGATGCGAAGTTTGATAGTGTACGTGCAGCAGTTGATGAGATTTCAACTCTTGCTCCTTCCTTCATCAGCGTGACCTATGGTGCGGGCGGCGGAACCAGCAAAAATACGGTAAAAATCGCATCGCACATTCAAAATGATTTGGGTGTGGATAGTATTGCACATTTGACTTGTGTTTCATCTACCAAAGAAGAAGTACGCCAAAGAATCAGGGAAATGAAGGAGGCAGGTATTCAGAATATTCTGGCTCTCCGGGGGGATATTCCACAGGACAGTGCATTTTCGATTCCAAATCAGTACAAATATGCATACGAATTAATCGAGGATATCAAAACACAGGGAGATTTTTGTATCGGTGCGGCTTGTTATCCGGAAGGACATGTGGAAAGCGAACACAAGGAAGAAGATATTTTGCATTTAAAACAAAAAGTGGATTGTGGCGTTGATTTTTTGACAAGTCAAATGTTTTTTGATAATTCAGTATTCTATAATTTCCTGTATCGTATTCGTGAAAAAGGCATAACAGTACCGGTACTTCCGGGAATAATGCCAGTTACCAATGGAAAGCAGATCGCGCGAAGTTGCCAGTTATCAGGAGCAGAACTTCCGGCAAGATTTCGCGCAATAGTTGATAAGTTTGGTAACAACCCAAAAGCAATGCAGCAGGCAGGGATTGCTTATGCAACAGACCAGATTATCGATTTGATTGCCAACGACATTCATAATATTCATGTGTATTCCATGAATAAGCCTGAGGTTGCAGCGGCGATTATGTCGAATTTATCGGAGATTGTGAAATAATATGAGGAACCAATATGGATGTACGGACAAAAGAAACAATTCGATACCTGGGATATGGAAAACACGCAGTAGATGAAAAAACACTGCAAAGTATAGAGGAGTCCTTTGAAGAGTTGGTTCGGATTGCAGAGAAAAAATCTATTTCTCAAATTTTTGATCTATGCGTAAAAGATGAAAATCAGCTTGTTATTGAAAATATTGAGATTTTCAGTAGAAATTTGCGAACAAATTTAAGGGATTGCAAGCAAGTTGTTTTGTTTGCGGCGACTTTGGGAACAGATGTGGATCGTCTGATTCGAAAAACCCAAGTTGTAGATATGGCAAAAACAGTTGTTATGCAGGCTTGCGCCGCCGCACTTCTAGAAGAATTTTGTGATGAATTGCAGAACGAAGTTGCTGAGCAGTTACAAAAACAGGGGAAATATATTAGACCGAGATTTAGTCCGGGATATGGTGATTTTTCTATTTTACACCAGAAGGATTTCATATCTCTATTAGACACTCCGAAGATGATTGGACTTTCTATGACAGAAAGTTACATGCTTACACCGACAAAATCCGTGACGGCAGTGATTGGAATCAGCGAAACTCAAACGGACTGTGATTCAAATGCGTGTGAGAATTGTAAGAAAACAGATTGTAAATACAAAAGGGGCTAAAAATGCTTAGAAAATTAGGAAAAGAATTATTGTTTTTCGATGGCGGAATGGGAACCTTACTTCAAAAAGAAGGACTTCTCCCAGGTGAACTGCCGGAAAACTGGAACATAGAAAAGAGAGAGATTATACAAAATATTCACCGCGCTTATTATGAAGCTGGAAGCCATATTTTGTTAACCAATACATTTGGTGCAAATCGCATAAAGTATCATGGAACACCATATTCTTTGCAAGCGGTTATAGAAGCGGCTGTGAAAAATGTAGAGAGCGTATCAGAAGATGTGATTGTAGCTTTTGACATGGGTCCCACAGGGAAACTACTCAAACCGATGGGAGACTTGTCTTTTGAGGATGCATATGAAGCATTCAAAGAGGCGGCTATTTATGGGGAGCAGGCGGGAGCCCAGATGATTCATATTGAAACAATGAGTGACACATATGAATTGAAGGCCGCAGTACTGGCAGCAAAGGAAAATACCAATCTTCCTGTGACGGCGACAGTTATATTTGATGAACATGGTAAACTTTTGACGGGTGCCGATGTAGCTACTGTTGTGGCCTTGTTGGAAGGCTTGCGTGTAGATGCGCTTGGAATCAACTGTGGAATGGGACCGGAGCAAATGTTACCGATTCTAAAAGAGATTAGAAAATATACGTCCTTACCGATTATTGTCAAACCAAATGCCGGTTTGCCAAAACAAAAAGACGGAAATACTTATTATGATGTATTGCCAAATGCTTTCGCAGAAGCACTCTGTGAAATTGTAAAATGCGGAGCTTGTGTGATAGGAGGCTGTTGCGGAACCACACCGGAGCATATTCAGGCGATGGTTGAAAAGTGTAAAGGGATGGAGATTGTAAAGCCTACCTATAAAACGGCTACACTGGTATCTTCCTATGGAAAAACGGTGGAAATCGGACAAGCACCGATTATTATCGGCGAGCGGATCAATCCTACCGGAAAGAGTAAATTCAAGCAAGCTTTAAAAGAGCATGATTTGGATTATATTTTGAAAGAAGCAATCATGCAGCAAGACAAAGGCGCACACATCTTGGATGTAAATGTGGGGCTACCGGATATCGACGAAGTGTCCATGATGAAAGAAGCCGTTACGGAGATTCAAAGTATTGTAAATCTGCCACTTCAGATTGATACGGTGAATGTAGAGGCCTTAGAAGCAGCAATGCGAATATACAATGGCAAACCAATGGTCAATTCCGTAAGTGGAAAACAAGAATCTATGGATGCCGTTTTCCCGTTGATTCAGAAATACGGTGGAGTTGTAGTGGGGTTAACCTTAGATGAAAATGGAATTCCGAATACAGCAGAAGGACGTGTAGCAATCGCCGGAAGAATCATAGAGGAAGCCAAAAAGTATGGTATTGATAAAAAAGATGTTGTAATTGATGTGCTGACCATGACAATCAGTTCAGAGCCTGACGGTGCAAAAGTAACATTGGATGCACTTAAAAAAGTGCGTGAAATATATGGTGTTCAGACAGTGCTAGGTGTGTCAAATGTTTCATTTGGACTTCCGAATCGCCCAATTATTAACTCCAACTTCTACACCATGGCAATGCAAGGAGGACTTACATCTGCGATTATCAACCCAGCCTCTGAGGCAATGATGAATGCATATTATTCGTATTGCGCACTGATGGGATATGATGAGAATTGCGGGCAATATATTGCGAATTGTGGACATGTTTCAGAGACGAATCAAACCACAGTCGGTAAGAATGATTTAAACTTAAATACAGCTATTGAAAGAGGCCTCAAAGAAGAAGCTTATTTGATTGTAAAAGAGTTGGTTAGGGAACAAAATCCGATGGATATCATTCAGGAATGTCTCATACCTGCATTAGATAAGGTGGGTAAAGGATTTGAAAACGGAACGGTGTTTTTACCACAACTTCTTATGAGTGCTGAGGCAGCTAAACAGGCATTTGAAGTGTTAAAAGAACAGATGTCAGCGGAAGGTGACAGCGAAGTAAAGAAAGAAAAAATCATTCTTGCTACAGTAAAAGGTGACATCCATGACATTGGGAAGAATATTGTGAAAGTTTTATTAGAAAATTATAGCTTTCATGTCATTGATTTAGGCAAAGATGTAGAGCCGGAAGTGATTGTAGAGCAAGCAATAAAACATGGGGTGCGACTGGTTGGACTTAGTGCGCTGATGACCACAACTGTTATTAACATGGAAAAAACAATAAAATTGTTGCGTAATCAGCTCCCAACGTGTAAAGTAATGGTTGGTGGCGCTGTATTGAACCAGGAATATGCAGATATGATTGATGCAGATTTCTATGGAAAAGATGCAATGCAGAGCGTATACTATGCGCAAAGTTTATTTAAGGCGAACTAAGGAGAAGGCAGATGAGAGGAATAGAGACACCGATTACAAAGGTACGTAGACAAGTCTTTGAAGAAATTGCTAGAATTGCATTTAATTCTACTTCCCAAAGTATGAATGATGATATTGAAGCAGTACCGTATAAAATCGTAAATGAAGATACAGAATTATATCGTGAAAGCATATACCAGTCTCGTGAAATTGTTAGAGAACGTGTACGTTTAGCGATGGGAATGTCATTGCGACCGGAAGATCGAATGGTGCATTTGACAGCGGGAATCGAAGAAAGTAACATTTCGGAGAAATATTATGAACCGCCACTGATGCAGGTGATTCCATCTGCATGTAATGCATGCGAGGAAAAGGGATATGAAGTAAGTGATATGTGCAAAGGATGTGTTGCACATCCGTGCAGACAGGTTTGCCCGGTGGGGGCCATCACAATGGTGAAGAACAAGTCTTATATAGACCAGAGTAAATGTATTAAATGTGGCAAATGCAAGGCCATTTGTCCGTATGATGCGATTTCCAAGAAGGAAAGACCTTGTCAGAAAGCCTGCGGGGTCGGAGCTGTTAAATCTGATAAATTAGGACGTGCATATATTGATAATGATAAATGCGTATCTTGTGGTCAATGTATGGTAAGCTGTCCTTTTGGAGCCATTTCTGACAAATCACAGGTATTTCAATTGTGTCGAGCTTTAAAAGAGGGACAAGAAATCATTGCTGAAATAGCACCGGCATTTGTAGGGCAGTTTGGACCGAATATTACCCCGAGAAATATCAAGGCGGCCCTTCAGGAACTTGGTTTTTCAGAAGTATATGAGACGGCACTTGGAGCCGATATTGGTGCCATTGCTGAAGCACATCATTATGTGGAAAAGGTTGTGACCGGGGAATTACCGTTCTTGTTGACTTCTTGTTGTCCGGCTTGGTCTGTGCTTGCGAAGAAATATTTTCCGGATTTAGCAGATAAGGTTTCTCAAGAACTGACACCAATGGTTGCTACTGCAAGAACTATTAAGCAAGAGCATCCAAATGCAAAGGTTGTGTTTATCGGACCTTGTGCATCTAAAAAATT
Source organism: Tyzzerella sp. (assembly GCA_017410145.1). Classification (GTDB taxonomy): domain Bacteria; phylum Bacillota; class Clostridia; order Lachnospirales; family Lachnospiraceae; genus Faecalimonas. The sequence continues at coordinate 18,905 of JAFQRJ010000010.1, read as the reverse complement.
GGAGGCTTCACGTCGTACTGTACGAAGCGATGTAGATTTCGTTATTACTTTTGAAGAATTACAGGGTATGTTTGATGCAAAGAATATAGATTTAACAAAATTTGAAGCTGAATCCTCCTTCCATAATGCAACAGGGGCCGGTCGTGGTTATGCGGTTGCAGGTGGAGTTGCCAGTGCAATTGAAAGATGTATCAACGAATACTATCCGGGAACGGAAGTTAAGATTGAACACGCGGAAGGCCTTGCGGAGTGTAAGAAAATATTGACACTTGCAAAGGCAGGAAAGAAAAACGGTTGTCTCATTGAAGGTATGGGATGTCCGGGAGGATGTGTTGCAGGTGCGGGAACCAACATTCCAATTGCAAAGGCACAGAAGGCTTTGGCTGATTTTGTAAAAAATTCTACCAAACCATTACCACCAAAAGAATTAGAAGAAATTGAATTGAAATAATAATTGTGTTATAATAAAGTTTCGATTGGAGGTATTTATGACATTTTTAGTAGCATTATTTCAAACATTATTTAAAATGATTGTGATCGCGGCAGTTGCCTTTGGAGGTATTCTGCTCGGAAAATACTTACGCAAGAAAAAAGAAGAAAAGGATGAAGAGTAAAATGAAACAATATGGAGTAAATGAACTGCGAAAAATGTTTTTGGATTTCTTTGAAAGCAAAGATCATCTTGCTATGAAAAGTTTTTCGTTAGTTCCACATAACGACAACAGCTTATTATTAATCAACTCCGGTATGGCTCCGTTAAAACCATACTTTACAGGTGCTGAGATTCCACCTAGAAAAAGAGTCACAACCTGTCAGAAATGTATCCGTACAGGCGATATTGAAAATGTTGGTAAAACAGCACGTCACGGTACATTCTTTGAAATGCTTGGTAACTTCTCCTTTGGAGACTATTTCAAAAGAGAAGCGATTGCTTGGTCATGGGAATTTTTAACAGAAGTAGTAGGTTTAGATCCGGACAGATTGTATCCATCTGTATATGTAGACGACCAGGAAGCATTCGATATCTGGAATAAAGAGATGGGAATCGCACCGGAAAGAATCTTTAAATTCGGTAAGGCAGATAACTTCTGGGAACACGGTTCCGGTCCATGTGGTCCATGTTCGGAGATTTATTATGACCGTGGTGAAAAATACGGCTGTGGAAAACCGGACTGTACGGTAGGCTGTGACTGTGACCGTTACATGGAAGTATGGAACAACGTATTTACACAGTTTGATAACGATGGCAAAGGAAACTATACGGAATTAGAACAAAAGAACATTGATACAGGTATGGGATTGGAAAGACTTGCATCTGTTGTTCAAGATGTGGATTCTATTTTCGACGTTGACACCATTCGTGCGCTCCGCAACAAGGTTTGTGAATTCGCAAATGTAGTATATAAGACAGATGAGAACAAAGATGTATCCATCCGTTTGATTACAGACCATATCCGCTCTGCAACCTTTATGATTTCAGATGGTATTATGCCTACAAATGAAGGACGTGGTTATGTACTTCGCCGTTTGATTCGTCGTGCAGCTCGTCACGGACGTTTGCTCGGAATTGATGGTAAGTTCTTAGCAAAATTAAGCGAAACAGTTATCGAAGGTTCCAAAGACGGTTATCCGGAATTGGATGAAAAGAAAGAATTTATCTTTAAGGTATTAACACAGGAAGAAGATAAATTTAACAAAACAATTGACCAAGGTCTTAGCATCTTGGCATCTATGCAAGAGGAATTAAAAGCAGAAGGTAAAACTGCACTTTCAGGAGCAGATGCATTTAAGTTGTATGATACTTATGGATTCCCGTTGGATTTAACAAAGGAAATCTTAGAGGAAGCAGGTTTTTCTATTGATGAAGCTGGATTTAAGGCTGCTATGGAAGAACAGAGGGTGAAAGCTCGTACTGCACGTAAAGTGACAAATTACATGGGTGCAGATGCAACTGTATATGATGAAATTGACGCAGCTGTTACCAGCGTATTTGTTGGCTATGATAAGTTAGTACATGATTCTAAGATTAGCGTACTTACCACAGAAACAGAGCTTGTGGAAGCGGTTACAGAAGGTGAAAACGCAACCATTTTCGTAGATGAGACACCATTCTATGCAACCATGGGTGGACAGCAAGGAGATACCGGTGTTATCAAGCTTGCTGACGCAGAATTTGTTGTAACAGATACCATTAAGTTATTAGGTGGAAAAGTCGGACATGTTGGTAAAGTGACAAAGGGCATGTTTAAAGTAGGTGACGTAGTGACTTTGGAAGTTGCTTCGAAGGAAAGAGCAAATACCTGTGGAAATCACAGTGCAACACACTTACTTCAAAAAGCACTTAAGATGGTGCTTGGCTCCCACGTAGAACAGAAAGGTTCTTTAGTGACACCGGACAGACTCCGTTTTGACTTTGCGCATTTCTCAGCGATGACCGCAGAGGAGATTGCTAAGGTTGAAGAGATTGTAAACAATGAAATTGCTGCAAATCATTCGGTTGTAACACAGGTTATGAACATTGAAGAAGCCAAAGCAACTGGTGCAATGGCACTCTTTGGTGAAAAATACGAAGAAGATGTTCGCGTGGTTTCGATGGGAGATTTCTCAAAAGAACTTTGTGGTGGTACACACGTAGCAAATACAGGAAGCATTGTTACCTTTAAGATTGTTTCTGAAGGCGGTGTGGCTGCTGGCGTACGTCGTATTGAAGCACTTACCGGAGATGCAGTATTTGCTTACTACAAAGATATTGAAAAGACGTTAGTTGAAGCTGCAAAAGCAGCCAAAGCAACACCTGCGAACTTAACAGATAAGATTGAACATATGCTTGCTGAAATCAAAGTATTGCAAAGTGAAATCGAATCCATGAAGAGCAAGGCTGCAAAAGAAGCCCTCGGAGATGTTATGGATCAGGTGAAGGAAGTAAAAAGTGTGAAACTTCTTGCAACTGCTGTAGAAGGTGTGGATATGAACGGCCTTCGTGATTTGGGAGACCAACTCAAAGATAAATTGGGCGATGGTGTGATTGTCATTGCATCCAACGCTGGTGATAAAGTAAACTTAATTGCAATGGCTACAGATGGAGCTATGGCAAAAGGTGCACATGCAGGAAATTTAATTAAGGGTATCGCGGCTCTTGTTGGCGGTGGCGGCGGTGGCCGTCCAAACATGGCACAGGCTGGTGGAAAGAATCCATCTGGCATCCCAGATGCAATTGCAAAAGCAGAGGAAGTATTAGCAGGACAGGTGAAATAGATGGAATTCCATAAAACACTGGCACAAAGAAGCGGTGTACAGACAATTTTGCAGACAATTAAAGAACAGGGACCAATTTCAAAACGTGAGTTGCAGGAAATGACGGGACTTAGTTGGGGACATGTTTCGCAGGTGACAAAGCGATTTCTAGAAGAAGGCTATATTGTGGTTGAAGAACAGGAGATGACAGCCGGACGTACTAGAGATTTGGTTGATATCAATCGAAAAAATAATTATTTTATCGGCGTGGATCTTAACAGTCAAAGAATACGTGTTGTTCTTACAGATATGAAAGGTCGTGTGATATATAAGGTTCGAGAAACATGGGATGAACCGGAACGAGAAGTTGTTTTAGAAACTATAATTAAAGTTATAGACAGAATTATTATTCAATATTGTGACAAGAAAATCATAGGTATAGGTTTTGCTGTGCAAGGTATTGTAGACATTATGGAAGGTATTTCCATTAGCATTAGCTCTATTAAAAATTGGAATAATGTTCCGTTAAAACAACTTATGGAAGAGCGATATCGGGTAGATGTTGTATTAGCCCATGACCCGGATTGCCTTATGAAGTGTGAATGCAATTGCGGTGTCTTACAAAAGAGTGACGTAAAGGATGTGTTGGCTGTAAACTATAATTATGGCTTAGGTATGGGTATGTCTATCATGATAAATGGTCAAATTTATTTAGGCTCACAAGGGAGAGCGGGTGAACTTGATCATACCATCCTAAATGTTAAAGAAGACGGATGGCATGATATGTTAGGACAACATATTAACAAGCGCGATACAGAGATTGATATGCAAGAATTAAGCAATTATATTGGACGAAGTATTGCGATGGTAAATTCACTGTTAAATCCTGAGATAATTATAATGCATATAGCGGAACCAGATTATCAGGAACTAATCTTTGAAACAGTGCAAAAATATTTACAACATTATAGCTATAATAAAAATGTCAGCTTAAAACTTTCTGCATTAGATAGAAATGCAAAAGCGATTGGAGCAGCGTTGATTTTAATTGACAGACAAATTGATAGGGTAATCTAAAAAAAAATTATTATAAAATAAAAAAAAAAGGAGGCGTAGTATTGACTACGTCTCTTTTTACATATATAATGAAATAGACCATATATCACAGAGTGATAAAAGGTAAAATATGGAAAAAAGTTGAGGGAGAATGCAGATGAAAAAACAAATTTCAGCACTCATAACAACAATTTTATTTTTTGCATTATTTGTTTCGGGGTGCGGAAGGCAGTCAGCAGCAGATTCATTAAAACTTGAAAAAGGTGTTCTAATGTGGAATGAAGTAAAAGATGCATGTTCTTATGAGGTGGACTTGGGAAACGGTGGTAGACATACTGATAAGACAAACTATGATTTGACATCCGCATTTGAACATGATGGAGAATTTACCGTAACAGTTCGTTATTTGAATGAGAATGGAGAACGCAAAGACATCGGAACAATAGAAGTTGTTGCGTCTTTTATGAAAAAGGCAATTGTCGGTGTGGAAGGTTATGAAAATAAATTATATTTTTCATGGTTACCTGTTGATGGTGCAATAAGTTATTCCTATGATGCACATGATGGGAATGGAATTCAAATTGCTAAAAAAAGCGAGGATGGAGTATATCGCGTTCCAATCACTAATTTATCAGAACAAATGATTACCGTTGTTGCAGTTGGAACATCGAATGGAAATAAATTATTGTTATCTTCCGAAAGTGTATATACGTATAAAAATGGGCGCGTATTTGATATGTCACTTTTGGCACAATATCCAGCTGTTTATATTGGGGATGGCAAAACACAAGGTATTTTCAAAGTAGGATCAAATTTAAAAAAAGGTATCTATGATTTGGAAGTTTCCATGTATCTTATGGATTCGAATGGTAATCGTATGACAGGAAATGGAACATGGGGACGTCGAATTCTTGATAAGGGCGACCAATATTTTTGGTTCTGTGATACTACAGTTGAAGGATTTGAAAAAAGTGGCGGTACAATACCAAATTCTGATGAGATATATAAAACGACTATGAAATTAACTGTGGATAGAGGAGGAAATGTACTAATTCCGGTTTATGATTTTAGTATTGGTGACAGAATTGTTGTGGCTGATATTACATATAACGGTAAGACTGTTTTGAATTCAGCAGGTGGTATAGCAAATGATGTAGAAGAAGTGGAGAAACTTGATGTCACATCATTAGATCGCTTTCTTGCAGTATTTCGTTCTCCGGGTGAATATTATATAGAGGCACCAGATGAATACAAGTTTGAACTTCCCGTAAAGTTAAGCGATGGAACACACACTGTAAGTGTTACCTATTATGTCTGTGATGCTGCAGGAGGTGTATTGGAAGGAAATGGTATGTGGGGAAGACGAATTGCGGGATCGAACCCAGATAGCGGACCATTTGTATGGCTGAACGAGTATGACATCAATGCAGACTACAAAGCAACTGAGATACCACTTCCAACACAAACTAAAACATCTAAGTTTACCGTTGAGGTGAAAGATGGCAAATTTACTTTGACACCTATCGATTTTAATAAAGACGAACTAATGATTGTTACAGATGTAAAAACTGCTCGTGTGCCGGAAGGTAATGGTATTTTTGTAAGTGAAGGAAAAATTAGTGAAACCTTCAAAGTACAAACAATGCTGACCGGGATACCACGTTATACAGATGTTACTTTGAGTGTTACCTATAAAGTATCCGATATTTTCGGGGAAAAAGTAGAAGGAAACGGAACATGGGGACGACGTATTGACGCCGGAAATAAGTTGTATTGGATTTGCGAAGAGAAGGTTGACAATTATCCAGAGGCAGCAGATACCGTTCCGAATCCAAATAAAGAGGTTACAAAAGATTTTTATTTTAGCGAAATTAATAAATTTGGAGTAATTACAATTAACATGTATGATTTTTTTGCAGGAGATGTTGTTGAGATTACAAGTATAAAATATAACGGAAAAGAAGTTTTGGTTAAATAAACAGGAGGTTAGGAAAATGAAATTAAAAAGATTTGCAACATTATTATTGAGCGTATCTCTATTATTTACTACAGTAGGATGTGGAGCTCGTAGTACGGTGGAACTAGATTCTAGTAAAACAACTTTAACGGTTGGAAACTGGAATGGTGGCGTTGGCACGGAATGGCTCGAATCCGCCATTGAAAAGTTTGAAGAAAAGTACAAGGATGTCTCTTTTGAAGAAGGGAAAAAAGGTGTTCAGGTCATTATCGGTTCCAATAACAAGACTACTATGGAAGGTGAAACGTTAAAGGATATTGTTTTAAGCAATGATACACATGACGAAGTGTTTTTTACAGAAGGTGTGTTTTATCAATGGTGGGCAAGAAATGGGAAAATGTTAGACCTAACTGAATGTGTGAATGAAACTTTATCTGAGTTTGGAGAAGAAAAAAGTATTGCAGATAAAATGGACGAATCCAATCTGAATGCATTAACGATTGAAGGAAAAATATATGCACTTCCATTCTGGGAAAGTAGTTATTGTATGGTCTATAATGCAACATTGTTTGATGAGGAAAGCTGGTATATTGCTGAGGATGGCAGTTTTACAAATGCAAGTGGCAAATTAGGAACTGGTCCGGACGGAAAGCCAGGCACATATGACGATGGTATGCCTGCTACATATGACCAGTTCTATGCGTTGCTTGAAGAGATAAAAAAAGACAATTGCACGCCATTCCAATTTCCAGGAGCAAGCCAAGAATACTTTACATGGCTTGTAGCAGAAATGGCAGCTGATAATATGGGTTATGACCAATATATGTTGAACTTTAACTTTACAGGTACAGCAGAACTTGTAAAAACAGATACAATCAACTGGGATACAATGGAATTTAAAACAGAAAATGTAGAAATTACAAAAGAGAATGCCTATGAATTGTCTCGCCAGCCAGGTATTGTTTATGCGACAAAATTTGCCGAAACTGTTTTACAAGATACAAGTAATTACAATGTAAATAAGAGTTTGTCAGGTTCCTTTAAGATTACACAGTCACAACTTGAATTTGTTCGTAATCCTACCATCAGTTCTCAAAAGAATGTCGCTATCATGGTTGATGGTTTCTGGTGGGAGAATGAAGCAGTTGCTTCATTCAAAGAGACATATGGAACCAATGCTACAAAATATGATGCAGATATGGAATACAAGGTGATGCCGCTACCAAAGGCAACACAAGAGTATGTTGGAACAGAAAACGTTGTTGTAGCAGCACTTGACACATATTGTTTTATTAAATCAAATATAGCACCTGAAAAAATTGAAGTAGCAAAGAAATTTTTGCAATTTGTTCATACAGACGTACAGATGGCAGAATTCACACAGATGACCAGTCTTACAAAACCATATGATTATGAAGTGGATACTGAAGGTTTAACATCATTTGCACAATCTATGATTGAAATGATGCAAAATTCAAGAGTGGCTCTTCCGATGGATACAAATGAGCTGTACACTTATTCACCTGCAGATTTTCGGTTGGTTCGTCTTATGAGAACAAAATATGCACCAGATCAAGAAGCAGGAGAAGCTGTTGCAAATGTCTTAACCACAAAAGAAAGTGGCGTTTTTAAATATTCGGCTCGGGATTATTATGAAGGAATTTTCAATTATCGAAAAAATTATCAATGGAAAGAATATAAGGATATTTTAAAATAATTGAAATCGTAGAAAAGAGGTAACTAAATTGAAAATTACCAACAAAAAAGTATCAACATTGCAATCAAAGAAGCAAAAAGATTTAAGATTTTACTGTCTAATGATGGCAATTCCTATTTTACAATTTTGCATCATGTGGGTTGGTGTAAATTTTAACTCCATTATACTTAGTTTGAAAGAGTATGATATTCAAATGAATATCACGTGGACATTTAATAACTTTATCAATGTAGTCAAAGACATTTTGTCAGACGAGTATTTACAGACATCGCTATTAAATTCCATACAATTTTATATTATTAACTTTTTGATTACAATGCCGACATCGCTTATAATTTCGTTTTATTTTTATAAAAAGTTTGCATTATCCAGACCACTGAAAATTATATTGTTCCTACCATCTATTATTTCTGCAGTGGTGGCAATTACAATATTCTATTATTTAGCAGACAGAGGATGGCCAATTTTGGTGGAGATGATTACGGGAAAGAAAGATGCAATGGGGCTTTTGGTAAATGCAGAAACTCGATTGGTTACCATACTTGTCTATAATATTTTTTATTCTATGGCAAGCGGATTCTTGTTTTATAGCAGTGCAATGAGTGGAATAGACGAGAGTATTGCAGAAGCTGCACAAGTTGATGGTGCGAATATGGTGCAGGAGTTTTGGCATATTACAATGCCAATGATCTTCCCGACATTTAAAACCTTTTTAACAGCTGGAGTTGCCACCATTCTGATTGGTGATTATGGGATGTATGCATTCTCAAAAATTTCGGGTGGCTCAGCAGTTCCGACCATGGGGTACTATTTAACGTCAGGAATTATGCAAGACACGACCCAAGTTCGATATCCTTATTTCGCAGCTCTGGGAATTGTTTTATCAATCTTAACGGCCATCATTGTTTTTACGGTGCGAGGATTTTTAAATCGCCTGGATCCATTCGAAGATATGGAAAGTCGGAAAAAGAAAGGCAAACGTAGAAAGGGGGCGGCATTGACATGCGAAAAAACAAGATAAAAACACCAGTTGGCGCAAAGATAATATGCGTGTTTCTTGTGATTTATGCATCAGCAATACTGTACCCATATTTGTTGGCGCTTAATTCTGCTTTTCGTGACTGGGGAAGCTTTACGGATAATATTTTTGGTGTTTCCAAATGGACATTGGATAATTTCAAGCAAGTATTTGTGCAGTTTAATTATCCAGTTACCATGCCGGACGGAACACCAGGAGCATTTTATTTTGATGGACTTTTGTTTAATTCAGCACTATATTCGTTAGGATGTGCCGCAGCTGCTAGCATTTGTCCATGTATTGTCGGGTATTGTACTGCAAAGTTTCCATATAAATTTAGTAGATTTATTATTTCAATGATTTATGTTTTAATGGGACTTCCAATTGTAGGAACGACAGTTTCTGAGATTCAGATGTCCCAAACAATCGGTATCTATAATACGATACCAGGTATGTGGTTTTTGAAATTTGGGTTCGTAGGATTATATACCTTGTTATTTCATTCAATGTATAAGAGTCTGCCAAATGAATATGTAGAAGCAGCATATATGGATGGCGCAGGCAATATGCAGATATTTACAAGAATCATGGTGCCGATGGGAATGCCAACCATGTCAGTTGTATTTATATTGTCCTTTGTTAATTTTTGGTCGGATTATACAACTCCAATGTATTTTCTTCCATCTTATCCGACATTGTCACTTTCTTTATTGAACTTTGCAGAACTGTCAAGTACAACAGAAACCATGCAAATGGCAGCATGTGTACTTTTATGTATTCCTAGTTTAGTTCTATTTGCATGTTTTACAGAAAAATTTACAGAAAATCTACAAGTGGGAGGTATTAAAGGATAATGAAAAAGAAGAAAATTCTCTCAACAATTGTAGTGCTTTTGTTGGTTGTTATTGGAGTTGCAGCTACTTCCTTTGCGGAGAATAGCAAAGAAGTAGATCAGCTAAGTTATTTTGAGTTAACAGGAGCCACTGCAGAACTAAAAGAAGAGTCACTTTTTATTACATTAACAGAAGAAACAGCTACCATTCAATTTAAAAATGTTTTGGCGGCTTCCGGTTTTTCGTTTCTATGGAACGGTGTAAATGATAGAGACGAGAAATTAAATCAACTGACAGTTATTCTAACTGATTCGCAAGATGAAGATTGTAGCGTTAAAGTTAATTTTATTAAATTAAATAAACAAAACACTGTTGTTAGGTATAATGATGAAACTCGGTCATATCTGACCGAAGGTGCAACCTATCTGAAAAATGATACGCCTATTTCACTCAAGTTTAATGAGAATACAAATACCTTTACTGATGCTTTAGAAGCATACCAGATGACAGCAAATAGCTGCACTAATGGAAAAGACTTTAACGGGTTTGCATCTAAGGGAGTTAACTTGAAATTTGTTGTGACAGGTAAGGCTGGAGCAACCTTCAGTATTAATGCTATCAATGAGCAACCATTTGGAAAGAATTACGCAATAGACAATGTGGAACCTACGCTTTGTATTCCAACAGGTCAAACCAACATGGTGCATAATTCTATCGCTACATTACCAAAAGCGGCAGCGTTTGATGTGTTTAGTGATGAGACAATACTGAAATTAACAGTACAGGATCCAGAAGGCAATGTGATAAAAGATGAGTCGGGAACATTATTAGATAAAGTGGATGGTAATGAAGAATATAGAATTAAATTTTCACAATATGGAACCTATCGCGTTGTCTACATAGCATCAGATGGAATAAATGAGACACGTGGTATGGGTTATCAAATCAATGTTAAGGATAAAGGAACACCGGTCATCCAATTTAAGAAAGAAATGACTAAAAAGGTAACATTAGGTGAAGCGGTTGTATTTCCAGAACTAAAAATTAACGATAATATAACTGGAGAATTTATCACATGGACTAATGTGTTGCACCCGGAAGGATACATGACGTGTGAAAAAGCGAGTTTCATACCTACTACACCTGGTGAATATGTTATCACATTTTGCGCACAAGATGAAAGCGGTAACATTGGTCGTTTAGTGACAAACATTTATGTAGAAGGGAGCAGTAAATGATGAAGATAAATAAAAAGATATTGTCCTGCGTAATCATCGTGAGTTTGATGGCAGGCTGTCTTATAGGCTGCTCTAAGGAAAGCAATATAGTAAGTAGCGACAGCAAACAAAATACTAAACCAATTATTGAAGAAACAAAGATCGATTTTATTAAAGACGGAACAAGTGATTACGTCATTGTTTATCCAGCAAATGCCACAGAAAATGAAATTTTTGCTGCAAATGAATTGCAATACTTTATTCACGGAGCATCAGGAGCAAAACTTTCTATAGTGGAAGAAACGGATGATTTTGAAACAGGGAAATATATTTTTGTAGGTGCAACCATGGCAGCAGATGTAGCTAAAGTGACACCGACCTATGAAGAATTAAAATATAACGGTTTTGTAATCAAACAAATTGACGATGATGTATATCTTCGTGGATATTCGGATATCGGAACTAGAAATGCAGTATATGAATTCTTGTATTATGCATTTGATTATGAATTCTATGCAGCCGATGAAATTCGATTAACAGAGACTAAGAATGCAAAAATGCTTGCATACGATTTATCAGTTGTACCGGATTTTGATTGGCGTGAAGGTAACTATGGTGAGATTATTTATAATCCAACTATCAGTCATCGCATGCGTTTCAATGAAACAGAAGAAATTTTTGTGACAGGACATTTGACACATAACAGTATGAAAATTATTGCCCCGACTGTTTATGATTGGAAATCAGACAAGTACAAAGACTGGTTTTCGGAGACAGTATGGACTGGAGTAGGAGAAAACGAGGCAGAGAAACCTGCACAACTTTGCTATTCCAATGATGAAATGCGTGCGGAATACACTAAAAATCTAATTGCATTAATCAAAGACTCTGACGCACCGAATATGCTGATGGGCATGGAAGACAATCATGATTGGTGTACTTGTGAAGCATGTTCTGCAAACAAAGAAAAATATGGAACAGATTCTGCAACCATTATTCAATTTGTGAACAAGGTTCAAAAAGATGTTGATGCATGGTTTGCAGAAAACCGCCCGGGAGAAGAGCCGACACATTTGGTTATATTTGCATATTATGCAACGGTCAATCCACCGGCAACATATGATGAAGAAACAAAACAATGGAAGCCTATTGATGAAAACGTTGTGTTAAATGAACGTTCAGGAGTCATGTTTGCACCAATTAAAGCAGAATATGATATACCGTTTACGAATGCTGAAGTTTCAGATGTAACAAAGCCACATGGACAGGTGCTTGGATGGGCATCACTCAGTAAAAATTTATACGCATGGACCTATTCTTTGCTTCCACAAAGTGGTTTGTTATTCTTTGATACAGTAGAAGTAATGCAACAGAATTATCAATTATTATTGGATAATGGAACGACCATGCTGTTAGATCAGACAGATATGTATCAAAAAAATATAAATACAGGTTTTAGTCGTCTGAAGGCATATGTAATGAGCAAATTGCAGTGGAATAATGCGCTCAATATGAATGAACTCATTAATGATTTCTTTGATAATTATTTTGAAGATGCATCAGATACAATGCAAGACTTGTTTAATCAAGAACGTGAGTGGATTAACCATGTATATGCGAATTTAGGAGCAACTGGTTACATATCTGACAATTTGGTTGATTCTACTTATTGGACATATAATCAGCTTTGTTCATATATGGATTTGATTGAAGAAGCATATGAAGATATTGAACCATTACGAGAAACAAATCCGGAACGATACACTGTTCTTTATAACCGAATTTTACTAGAGAGTATGCAGTTCCGTTATTTGATGCTTTCAATCTATTACACAGAGTATACAGAAGCTGCTCTTATGGAAGCACGTAAAGAGTTCCGTTATGACTTTGAGCGTCTTGGGCTTGTAACATATCGTGAGAATGGAAATATTCAAGAATTGTGGTCTGATTGGGGTATTCAATAGAAAGGAGAGTTATTATGAAGGGACAAAATTTATTAAAACGTGTTTTGTGTGTAATCTTATCAATTGCACTTGTAGTCGGCATGATAACAATCTCGGAGCCAAATCAGGCACAAGCGAGTGACACAGAAAATTTAATTGCAAATGGTGGTTTTGACACTACAGAAGGTTGGATGAATAACAGTGATGTATCAACCCCTATTGAAGTGTCTATGCAGCAGGCAGTTCAAGATAAAGAAGTGAAAGAATACATTTCAAATGGTGATTTTGAATCAGGAAGTGCGGACTTGTGGGGAAGCGTACATAGCCTTCCAATGGCAATTGTAGAGGAAAGCGGAAATAAAGTTTTAAAGATTCCCAATGTGACTAACGGAAAAGTATTTCATGTTTTATCCGGGCTTACCGCAGGCGAGACATTTCAGATTAGTTTTGCTATCAAGGGTTCATCAAGCATTTCTTTTCATTTATTCTGTGGAGATGAAGGCTTAAGTAATGCGGATCCATTTTATACATGGCAGACAGCAACCACTACATGGACAACACATGAGATGAGTTACACAGTGCCAACGGGCAATGCCGGACATCTTGTATTCCAATGTGTTGGTGGAAGTGGAGAGATGTATATTGATAATTTTTCGGTTACTCAAGAAAAAGTAAAAACCGAATTAACGAATGTTATTTCAAATAGTGATTTTGAATCAGGAAATGCTGAACTTTGGGGAAGCGTACATAGTCTTCCGACAGCAATTGTAGAGGAAAACGAAAATAAAGTTTTAAAGATTTCCAATGTGACTAATGGGAAAGTATTCCATGTGTTATCTGGACTTACGGCAGGTACAACCTATCAAATCAGTTTTGATATCAAGGGTTCCACGAATGTCTCCTTCCATTTGTTCTGCGGAGATGAAGGGCTCTCAAATGCAGTTCCGTTTTATACATGGCAGACAGCAACCACTACATGGGCAACACGTGAGATGAGTTATACAGTGCCGTCAGGAAATGCAGGACACCTAGTATTTCAGTGTGTTGGTGGAAGCGGAGAAATTTATATTGATGATTTTGTGGCTGAGACAGAGCGAGTGGCTAGAACCTATACCGAGGGTATCGGAACTTGTTTGGATGCGGAACTAGATAATGTTCTTGTGATGAAAAACATGACAGAAGTGACATATCCAGTAGCAATTCAGTCAGGAAAAACATATGAATATTCTTTTGCTGTTAAAACAGATGCAACCGGAAATGATTTTGAAGTCGGTTTTGGAGCAGGGGAAAATGCTATTTGGAATCATAACAGTGAAAGTGAGAGCATAACCGATTGGAATACCATATCTGGCACATTTACTGCGACATCAGATGTGTCGAGCATTCGATTTAACAAAACAGGAGAGGGCATAGTATTTCTTGATGATGTTGTGCTAAAAGAAAGAGCTGCTGTACAACCAGAATTACAAAGTGTAGAACTTTCTTTTGATAATTATAATGGTGGTTGGTATTTTACAGTGGATGATATTTCTAAGATTGAAAGCGGTCATTACAAGGTTCCGATAAAAATTGATGATAATGCAACGGCAGATGTCATTATTGAATATCCGCAAAGCTGGTATCCAAATGGACTTGCCATATGGGAATTTACAAATTTCGGAGGAACCACACCGACGACAAGTTTTGAAATTGCAGAAAATGCTGTAATGGCACCTATTGACGTTAATACAGGTGTAGAAGATACAAGTAGAAATAGTGTAGTTATCAGTAATACATTACGAGTGGTATATACGGGTGGAGTATGGCAGGAATATAAAGCACCTGAACCAACACCACCAGAATTGCCAACAATTGATCTGGGATATAAAATGGTAGAAGTTGACAATAGTTGGTATTTTACATCAAGTAACATTTCAACTGTGACAGGAAGTTATTACAAGGCAACTGTGAAAGTGGATGACACGGAATTTGAAGTACCATTGGAAAAGACAGCAGACGGTTTTGTAATCTGGGTTAATTTCTTTGGGCTTATTGATCCAACAAAACAAGAACCTACTACGAAATTTGAGATTGAAAAAGACACTCTATTGCAGCAGATCGACCCAAATACAACAGGATGGTCAACAGCAGTAGAAGGAGGTCAGACTTTAAAGATAGCGGAAGATTTGGTCGTTGTAAAGACTGATACTGGTTGGGAAGTGGAAGGCGAACAGACGCCACCAGATGGACCGGGACAGGACGAACCGACAGAACCAATTGTAGTTGCCCTAGGAAATGCGATGGGAATTTATAATCCAGGAATGGAAAACCAAGTGTTTAGTGTCATAATTAGTGGACCAGATGAAATCAAGACTGCTGACATCACAGCGACAGGAATTTTGAAGGCAGATGGAAGTGATAATGAACATGTGGTTTATTTTCCAGGCAATGGGGAAGTGTTCTTCTATACAGATGGAGCAAGGGAAACACTTTTGATTGACAAAGATACAGAGTTTGTCGCGCAGGATGGCAAGACCGTAATTCAATTCGATAAGGATTATGAAATTGATTTGATAAATCAGGTTATTTACGAACAGGGGAACAAACCGGTTGAGAAAGATGCTTTGGATTTGACAATTGCTTTTGACAAGATAATAAACGATTCCTTTATGTTTACATGGACGATGGACTCTAATCAAAAACCTGAAGCAGGATTTTATCGTGCAGATGCTGTGATTGACGGTGAAGAAACACAGATTTTGTTTGAATATTATCCTGACAACAATGCATTTTTTATTTACCCACATTGTTTTAATGCAGTTCCTGTAGATGGAAGAGCAGGATATCCAACCGAGAGTTTTGAACTTAAGAAAGGCACAAAATTGACACCGGTTGTAACAGGAACATGGGCGAAGAATACAGAAGGCCAGCCATACAAGCTTACACGCAAAGTGAGTGTTATAAAGGAAGGTGAATCTTGGTTAGATGCGGATTATATGGAAGAAATCAGCAAACAAGAACCGTTGGAAGTGAAGATAGTATTTGATTGTGTCAAAGGCAGTGCAGCCATCTTCAAGGTCATATTATCAGGCGGGAAGGAAATAGATGATATCTATGGCGATTGGACGACTGCAACAGGCACTATCTTACGAGGCGTAACAGAGACAAATGCGGGTAAATATAATTATACAAGTGAGATTGCGGCTTATTCTATCACAGGCAATATGTTCTACATGGATGGATTACGATTGCACGAATTAGATGCGTTGCAGATTGATGCAGGAACGATTCTATGTGCAGATGCAACTTGTAACTCTACACAGCCAATTAAGATTGCAAATCAAGTAAGACTAATACGTGATGCAAATGATGAATGGATAATCGACAAAACATTTACAACAGACTATGACCTCATGGCGGAGAATGAAACAGTTGCAGATAATCAAAATAAGGCAGAATCTTCAGAGGAACAGAAGGATGTTGTTTCGCAGCAGAAAGAAGAAATCGTAGCACCAGCTGAAGATGATAAGAACTATGCGATAGAAAATATCCAATATCATGATGAGGCAGATGATGAAGGTGCAAATTCATCTATCCATGCAAGCAACACACCAATCATTGTGATTGGAATTGGAAGTGGTGTTTTATTAGCCTTATTATGTATCTTACTGATAATCGCTAACAAGAAACGAAAAAATAAACAAGAGCAGGGGGAATAGTTAATTGGTAACATGGAAAGACAGACAATTTTATATCAACGATGAGCCAATCGAGATACATGCCGGTTCTATTCATTATTTCCGTAGCATGCCGGATAAGTGGTATGATTTACTTTTAAAATTAAAAAATTGTGGTTTAAATACAGTAGAGACATATTGTGCATGGAATCTGCATGAACCATATCAAGGAGAATATGATTTTACCGGTCGTCTAGATATAGAGCGTTTCATTCAAATAGCAACGGAGTTGGGGCTGTACGTTATCGTACGGCCAGGCCCGTTTATCTGTGCTGAATGGGAGTTTGGAGGTTTGCCAGGGTGGCTTCTTGCAGATGAACGTATGAGATTTCGTACGGATGAGGGAGAATATTTGGATTATGTGAGAACGTATTTTAGACACTTGATGCCACATATTATACCTTATTTAGAAACAAATGGTGGAAACGTCATTTTAATTGCAGCAGAGAACGAATATGGTTCTTTTGGAAATAGCACACAATACATGAACAAATGTGTTGATATGTTGATTGATTGTGGTGTGGATGTGCCTATTTTTACATCAGATGGACATATGCAAATGTTCTTAGACGGAGGACACGCAGATGGTTGTCTTTGTGCATTGGATTTTGGCTATACAGATGGAGTCCTGAATTCAGAGCACACAGATGCACTTTGGAAACGTCAGCCAGATGCACCGGCATTCCACGTGGAATTTTGGATCGGAATGTTTTCTCATTGGGGAAGACCGGCACAAATTTATAAAACAGAATATGTTGCAGAAGAACTTCAAAAGCATTTAGAACAAAACATGAGTTTTTCTTTTTATATGTTTCATGGAGGAACAAACTTTGGTTTCACTAATGGTGCCAATATGTTTCTCGAACATCCGGAACAAAAACGACGTTATACATATTTACCGGATGTAACAAGTTATGATTATGATGCATTACTTACAGAATGGGGGGAAATTACTCCAAAATATAAGGCAGTGCAAAAAATCATGAGTCAGCATTTAGGTGTGGAACTGCCAACACCTGAACCTGTACCCCTTATGTCACTTGGTGATATAAAATTAACGGAAAAAGCAGGTCTGTTTGAAAATCTTACGCAAATTGGAAACCATTATACATCTTCCTATCTTCATAATATGGAATATTATGGACAAAATTATGGCTATATCTTATATCGCACGAAAGTTTGTCCAACAGAAAGAATTCATATGTTAGCGATTGATGGTGTGGCAGACCGCGCACTTGTTTATTTCAATGGTATCTATCGCGGCATTATTCATCGTAATGATGAAAAAGATTATCTAGAGGTAGATGGCTGGATGGATGAAGGTGGAACATTAGATATTTTAGTTGAGAATCAAGGACGGGTTAATTTCGGACATGAAATGGATAAGGGAGACCGAAAAGGTATTCTAAAGCATGTAATCATGTATCAGAAATTTGGTCCAAGTCACATTCTGTGTAATTGGGATGTCTATACACTTCCAATGGAACAATTAGAAAGATTGGAATATAAAACGGACAAGGAAGTCGTAGAGAACAGACCTATATTTTATAGAGGAACCTTTAAAGCAGAAGAGAAGAAGGATTGTTTTATTCATCCTGATAACTTTACAAAAGGTTTTATAGTAGTAAATGGTTTTAATCTTGGAAGGTATTGGGAAATTGGACCGCAGCGTTCGTTATATCTTCCAGGGGCCATTTTGAAAGATGAAAATGAGATTATCGTATTTGATGAAAAGCCTTCATCAAATCCTGTAATTTCTATTAAGGACTATCATATTTTGGATTCGATGAAGACAGATGAGGGTCCGGAAACAATTATGTAGTGTAAAAAACAAGGAGGGATTACACATGAAAAAAGAACATACTTTTTTGAAACGGTGTCTGAGTATTTTACTTTCAGTTTCCATGATTGTGGGGTTGATAGTAGTGACAGAACCGGAAAAGGCAGCAGATGTTCAGGCAGCAGAGAGTACGAATCTCATTACGAATGGCGGGTTTGACACCACAGATGGTTGGACCAATAACAGTGATTCATCAAATCCGGTAGATGTACAGGAGCAACAAAACGTTGCTTTGACGCTTCCAAATTATGTTGCATATCAAGATTTCGAAACAACTTCAGAATATGCGGGTAAATGGAGAAATCAGAGTCCAAGTACAGGAACATTGGAATATACATCGGATCTAGATGATGCTAACAACCAAGTGCTTAAAT
>JAFQRJ010000009.1 GCA_017410145.1 Tyzzerella sp. | reverse complement strand
GAAACGTCACTATGCTCACGTAGACTGCCCAGGACATGCCGACTACGTTAAGAACATGATCACAGGTGCTGCACAGATGGATGGTGCTATCCTTGTAGTAGCTGCTACAGATGGTGTTATGGCTCAAACAAGAGAACACATCTTACTTTCTCGTCAGGTAGGTGTTCCATATATCGTTGTTTGGATGAACAAATGTGATATGGTTGATGACGAAGAATTATTAGAATTAGTAGAAATGGAAATTCGTGAACTTCTTGACGAATACGAATTCCCAGGTGATGATACTCCAGTTATCCAAGGTTCAGGACTTAAAGCTCTTGAAGATCCAAACGGTCCTTGGGGAGATAAGATCATGGAACTTATGGCAGCAGTTGATGAATGGATTCCAGATCCAGAACGTGATACAGATAAGCCATTCTTGATGCCAGTAGAAGACGTATTCTCAATCACAGGTCGTGGTACAGTTGCTACAGGACGTGTTGAAAGAGGTACATTACACGTATCTGACGAAGTTGAAATCGTTGGTCTTAAAGAAGAAAACCGTAAGGTTGTTGTTACAGGTATCGAAATGTTCCGTAAACTTCTTGATGAAGCTCAAGCTGGTGATAACATCGGTGCACTTCTTCGTGGTGTTCAAAGAACAGAAATCGAAAGAGGACAATGTTTATGTAAACCAGGCAGTGTTAAATGTCACACAAAATTCACTTCTCAAGTTTACGTATTAACAAAAGATGAAGGTGGACGTCATACACCATTCTTCAACAACTACAGACCACAGTTCTACTTCAGAACAACTGACGTTACAGGTATCTGCCAACTTCCAGAAGGAACAGAAATGTGTATGCCTGGTGACCACATCGAAATGACATGTGAACTTATCCATTCAGTAGCAATGGAAGAAGGTTTACGTTTCGCTATCCGTGAAGGTGGACGTACAGTAGGTTCTGGTGTTGTTAAAAACATCATCGAATAATCGATAAGAATCTAAGCAAATATAAGGCTTCCGAGACTAAACTCGGAAGCCTTATTGTGTGGTAAGATGTAAAAAAATGAGAAGACAATTTAAGTCTTCTCATTTTTATATTATTCTTTCACTTTTATTTCGCCTGTTCAAGTGCAAGTGTAATTGTTGTAGCATCACAGACTTCTGTTGGTCCATAGTACTGGATAGCACCTGGATATACGAAGCATGTGTTTTCAGCCCATTCTGCACGGTGTGCTTCGAAGTATTTGAATGGAGCACCATCAAGTTCTACGAGAGCCTTCTTGATTACCGGCTTGTCTTCGCCATGTCTTCTTTCGATGTTCATCATCTTTGTGATTGGCATACCACCTGCAACCCATTCACTGGCTGGGCTAGAGAGGTTAGAGATTTTTGACAAGTAACCATTGTAACCGTATTGGATTAACATAAATGCATTGTATCCTAATGAGTAGCAGTAGTCTGAGTCAAAGTTTGAAGGGAACGCACATCTTCCTTCGTAACCTAAGAAGTGGTGAAGTGCACCAAACTTGCCGTTGTATGTACCAGCTGCTTTTCTAGCTGCTAAATTATCTTTTACAAGAGCAGAGAACAATTTTTCTGACTCAATCAATGATACCTGTACGTTTCCGTGTGGGTCTCTTTCTAAGAATAATTGTTGTTGAATCGCTTCCGGAAGGATTGCGAATACTTCCATAGATTCTTTTGTCAAACCGCTTTCGATAAATGCATATTTTTCAGCCCATGTAGGAAGCGCATTGAATTCATCCGCTTTGCTTCCTGCAAGAAGTTCGTTGATTTCTTGGATAAGTACTGAGAATTCAGGAACAAATTCTACAACACCTTCAGGGATGATAGCAACACCAAAGTTCATTCCTTTCGCTGCTCTCTTTGCTACGGAATCAGCGATGTAATCTGTAATCTGTGCAAGAGACATTTTCTTTTCAGCAACTTCTTCTGAAACCAAGCAAATATTTGGTTGAGTCTGAAGAGCACATTCCAAAGCAACGTGAGAAGCAGAACGTCCCATAACTTTTACAAAGTGCCAGTATTTCTTAGCTGAGTTAGCATCTCTTTCGATGTTACCAATAATTTCGCTATATGTCTTTGTAGCTGTATCGAAACCAAATGAGCATTCGATATCTTCGTTCTTAAGGTCACCGTCGATTGTCTTAGGACATCCGATTACTTGAACCCCTGTGTTATGTGCTGCGAAGTATTCAGCAAGTACGCCGGCGTTTGTGTTAGAATCATCACCACCGATGATAACGATAGCTGTGATGCCGTGTTTTTTACAAACATCAGCAACGATAGCAAATTGTTCTTCAGATTCTAATTTTGTTCTACCAGAACCGATAATATCGAAACCACCTGTGTTTCTGAATTGGTTAATATATTCATCATCGAAAATTAAGTAATCATCTTCGATAAGTCCGCTTGGGCCGCCTTTGAATCCGTAAAGAACATTTTCTTTATTAGTTGCTTTCAAAGCGTCATATAAACCGCAAACAACGTTGTGTCCACCTGGTGCCTGTCCCCCGGAAAGGATAACACCTACAACCTGTTTCTTAGCTTCAGATGTATTTTGACCTTTCTGGAAAGTGATTTCCTTTTTACCATAAGTATTAGGGAAAAGAGCTTTGATTTTTTCTTGATCAGCTACGCTCTGAGTTTCTGCTCCTTCTTTTACACAAATATCTGCAATGCCGTTTCTAAGCATTCCAGGAAGTTTTGGAGAATACTCGTATCTAGCTGTTTGTAACGATGAAATTTTCATAATTACCTCTCCTTTATAAAATTTTATACGGTCTAATTTTAATATATTTTTACAGTAAAGTAAACCATAATAATAGAAAAAATAGCATTCTATATCCATTTTTGACAGAGATTCCCGTATTGTCGCTGCTTATATAAGAATGCTAATATACATATAGATATAGTATGTTACTTGGTGAGAATGCAAGACATTAACTATACATGAAAAAACATACAGAAAAGGAGAAAAAAATGAAAGAAAAAATTTTTGGTGTCCTTCAGCGTGTTGGTAGGTCCTTCATGCTTCCAATTGCAATTTTGCCGGTTGCAGGGCTCCTTCTTGGAGTTGGAGGGTCACTTACAAACGAAACAATGTTAGAAACATACGGACTGTTAAATGCAATGGGTCCGGGAACAATTCCTTACGCAATATTCACTGTTATGAGTAAAGCAGGAGATATTGTATTTGGAAATCTGCCGATTATCTTTGCCATTGGTGTGGCAATTGGTATGGCAAAAAAAGAAAAAGAAGTAGCAGCCTTGTCTGCGGCAATTGCATTCTTTATTATGCATGCCTCTATCAATGCACTTATCACAATTACCGGTGGTGCAGAGGAAATGTTAAGTGGTGCAACTGCTTCTGTGGTCGGTATTACTTCCTTACAAATGGGTGTGTTTGGCGGTATTATCGTAGGACTTGGTGTTGCGGCTTTGCATAACAGATTTTATAAAATTGAACTGCCGCAAGTGTTGTCCTTCTTTGGAGGCACACGCTTCGTACCAATTATCAGCGCACTCGTTTACACCGGTGTGGGTATTGCTATGTTCTTTATCTGGCCAGTGATTCAAATGGGTATCTATGCAGTAGGGAACGTAGTTCTAGAATCCGGATACGCAGGCACATGGGTATATGGATTGATGGAAAGATTACTAATTCCATTCGGTCTTCACCATGTATTTTACCTTCCGTTCTGGCAAACAGCCCTGGGTGGAACGATGGAAATACAAGGCGTACTTGTGGAAGGTGCGCAGAACATTTTCTTCGCACAGTTGGCTGATCCAACTGTGACCAAGTTTGCGGTATCAGCGACTCGATTTATGTCAGGTAAATTCCCGCTTATGATTTTCGGACTTCCAGGAGCGGCGCTTGCAATGTACCGCACGGCAAAACCGGAGAAAAGAAAACTGGTTGGAGGTTTACTTCTTTCAGCAGCATTGACATCTATGCTTACCGGTATTACAGAACCACTGGAGTTCACCTTCCTATTTGTGGCGCCACTTTTGTACGGAATTCATTGCGTATTTGCAGGTGCAGCGTATATGCTGATGCACATCTTTGAAGTTGGAGTGGGAATGACTTTCTCAGGTGGTATCATCGACTTAACACTTTTCGGTATCATTCAGGGAAATGCAAAGACAAATTGGATTTGGGTAGTGATTATCGGTATCGTATACTTTATCGTTTACTACTTGTTATTCCATTTCCTCATTGTGAAATTAGATTTAAAGACGCCTGGTCGTGATGATAGCGAAGAAGTTAAATTATATCGCAGAAGTGATGTAGAGGCTCGTAAAAATGCAGGAAAAGCAGAAATAAACCAAGTGGATGAACTTTCTCAAGCAATCTGTAACGGTCTTGGCGGAAAGAAAAACATTTCAGATGTGGACTGCTGTGCGACGAGACTTCGTTGTACCGTGCACAAGGCAGAACTGGTGAATGATGAATTGTTAAAATCCACGGGCGCATCCGGTGTCATTCATAAAGGAAACGGTGTGCAGATTATTTATGGACCGCGTGTAACCGTGATTAAATCGAATTTAGAAGATTATTTGGAAACAGCTCCGGATGAAGAATACACCGAACAAAACATTCAGATTGATCCAAATAAAGAGCATGCTGTAGAAAATGCACAGCCTGCATCAGACAAGGAGCACACTGCGAAAAATGCTATTGTGATTTACAGTCCGGTGACCGGAATTGCCGCAGACTTATCTACAGCTCCGGATGAAGCATTTGCGCAGAAAATGATGGGAGACGGTGCAGTTGTGAAACCAACCGGAAAAACAGTTTGTGCACCGGAAGACGGAGAGATTTGTTTTGTGTTTGAAACGAAGCATGCCATTGGTTTTCAGACGAAAGATGGTATCAGTATGCTGCTTCACATGGGAATTGATACGGTAAAATTAAATGGGGAAGGATTCAAGGTACTTGTGAAAGAAGGACAGCAGGTGAAAAAGGGAGAATCACTTATGGAATTGGACCTAGTTTATTTGAACCAAAATGCGCCTTCCATGGTATCGCCGATTCTTTGTACGGAATTGGAAGAAAATCAAAAGATTCGCTTGCTTGCAGAGGGTCCAATCAAAGCAGGTGAGCCATTATTTGAAATCATAGAAAAATAATGTTAGAATAGGAGGAGAGCAAATGAAACAATTTCAGTTTACAATCACGGACCCGGTCGGTCTTCATGCAAGACCGGCGGGACTACTTGTAAAAGAAGTGAAACAATATGAATCAAAAGTGACAATAACAAAAGATGGAAAATCCTCAGATGCGTCGAAACTTATGATGCTTATGAGCATGGGAGTAAAAAATGGTGATATAGTCACTGTAGAAGTATCGGGTGCAGACGAAGATAAGGCGGCTGCTGAGTTAGAGGCATTTTTCAAAGCAAATTTATAATTTGAGGTGGCAAAATGGATACTTATACAGGTAAATCTATTTTTAATGGAATTGCAATTGGACGTATCCTGTTTTACAAAAAAGGAGAACAGGCAGTAACCAGAATAAAGGTACAAGATGTGGAAGCGGAAGTGGCGCGCTATAAAGAAGCAAGACAGAGTGCGTTGAAACAACTGAGGCAATTGTACGATAAGGCAATTGAAGAAGTCGGTGAAGTGAATGCAATGATATTTGAAATTCATCAGATGATGCTGGAAGATGAGGATTACAACGATTCCATTTATAATATTATCCGAAATGACGGCGTAAATGCAGAGTTTGCTGTTGCAACAACAGGAGACAATTTCTCCAGAATGTTTGCAGAAATGGAAGATGAGTATTTCAAGGCAAGGGCAGCAGACGTCAAGGATATTTCAGAACGTATTGTAAATGTGCTTGTAGGTGCTACTTCGGGGAAGGATTTGACGGAGCCGGTTATCCTGGTGGCGGATGATTTGGCACCAAGTGAAACCGTACAGTTAGACAAGTCCAAGCTGCTTGCGTTTGTAACCCTGCACGGTTCTGCGAATTCCCATACTGCTATTTTGGCGAGAACCATGAACATTCCGGCACTGATTGGCATTGCCATTGATGAAAGTTGGAATGGAAAGATGGCCGTTGTGGATGGAAAACATGGAAAATTAATCATAGACCCGGAATATTCTGTTTTGGAACAATACATGGAGGAGCAGAAAAAAGAAAAAGAGGCACGTGCCCTTCTTGCAGAATTAAAAGGTCTTCCTGATATGACGAAGGACGGCAAAGAAATCAAACTTTATGCTAATATCGGAAGTGTGGCAGATGTGGCAAATGTGCTTGCAAACGATGCAAATGGTATCGGTTTGTTTCGAAGTGAATTTCTGTATTTGGAAAAAAACACGTATCCGACGGAAGACGAGCAGTTTATGGCATATAAAACAGTTGCTCAAAATATGGCAGGGAAGAAAGTCATTATCCGGACCTTGGATATCGGAGCGGATAAGCAAGTGGATTACTTCGATATGGAACAGGAAGAAAATCCCGCTATGGGATACCGGGCAATCCGCATATGTCTTGACCGAACAGATATTTTCAAAACGCAATTGCGTGCACTTTACCGGGCATCTGCATTTGGAAACATTGCCATTATGTTTCCAATGATTATTTCCCTTTCAGAAGTGCAGGAAGTAAAACGCATTTGCGAGGAAGTGAAGAATGAATTAGATGAGAACAGCATTAGTTATGGAAATGTGGAACTGGGAATCATGATTGAAACGCCGGCAGCGGCAATGATTAGTGATATCCTTGCAAAGGAAGTGGATTTCTTCAGTATTGGAACCAATGATTTGACTCAATACACCTTGGCTATCGACCGCCAAAATCCAAAACTGGATAACATCTATGATGCATACCATCCGGCAGTGATGCGTATGATTCAGATAGTCATCGATAATGGTCATAAGGAAGGATGCTGGGTTGGTATCTGTGGCGAACTTGGAGCAGATTTGAGCCTGACAGAAACATTTATAAACATGGGAATCGATGAACTATCGGTATCACCTACATTTATACTTCCGATTAGAAAAATTATTAGAGAACTGTGAGAGTTTTGGTGTGTATTTTAAATTTAGCTATAATTCTTGTTTTATGTGAAAATTAGTTTGTATATGAAAAAAACTTGTATATTTCTAACCGAAAAAAGTAGATTCTGGGTTAGATTATGCAAGTTTTTTTCATATACAAACAAAGCCATTACCGATTCAACCACCAGATTCCAAAGTTTAGGTATGCGGCAAATGTTACCCATAATAAATAGGGGATATTTAAGTATGCAGCAGTTTTCGAAATCTTAGAAAAACTTCTTATCATTAGAATAATGAGTACCCACAAAAGCAGTATCCAGATAAATGAGAAGAAATACCACTCGAAGTTAAAGAAAAAGATGGACCACAGGAAGTTCACAATCAACTGATAACGGTAAATCATCAGTGCATCGTCAATCTGTTCATAACTAGCATCAGATGTGCGAATTATGTAAGCAGAGATACCCATGAGTGTATAAAGGATGGTCCATACAATCGGAAACAGCCAGCCGGGTGGCGAAAGTGGTGGTTTCGTCAGCATCTGAAAGTCCTGCATGGCATTGCGGGTTAAAAGGCCTGCAACAGCTCCTACAAGTAACGGGAAAGCAATTGATTTTATTAGTACGCCTCTATCTATTTTCATAAAAATACACCTCCAATATAAAATATGGAGGTGTATCGTCATTTATGAAGATTATAAATTAAAATATTTATCAAATTCTGCAGGATGCGGGATCTTAGACATTTCGAAACATTCTTTTCTCTTCATAGCGATGAAGTTCTTGATTAAATGTTCTGGGAATACGCCGCCTGCTGTCAAGTAATCGTGGTCAGCTTCCAACGCATCCAAAGCATCCTCTAAGCGTGTTGGAAGAGAAGATAATTTCGCTTTTTCTTCTTCCGAAAGAGAATACAGATTCATGTCGTATGGTCCCCAGCCATTTGCATGTGGGTCAATCTTGTTCTTAATACCATCGATACCAGCCATCAAAAGAGCTGCGTAGCAAAGGTATGGGTTACAAGTTGCATCCGGGTTACGAATCTCGAAACGACGAAGTTTCGGAGATTTCGCATAGGCAGGAATACGAATAACTGCGCTGCGGTTCGAAGTTGCATAACCAACCGTTACAGGTGCTTCAAAACCAGGCACAAGTCTCTTGAATGAGTTCGTACTTGGATTTGTAATGGCACAAAGTGAAGAAATATGTTTTAATAAACCGCCCATGAAATAGTGAGCAGTTTGGCTCAAGTGTGAATAGCCTTCATCATCTGAGAAAACAGGTTCTTCATTCTTCAAAAGTAACATATGTACGTGCATACCATTTCCAGCCTCGCCGTAAACAGGCTTCGGCATAAAGGTTGCAACCTTGCCATATTTCAAAGCAGTGTTGTGGATGACGTATTTAATCATCATGGTGTTGTCAGCCATCTTTGACATCTGTCCCAGCATAGGCTCGATTTCAAACTGTCCGGCTGCACCAACCTCTGGGTGATGGTATTTGATTTCAATGCCCATCTTTTCTAATTCCAGACACATTTCCGAACGACATTCGTAGGTGCGGTCAAATGGCTTCGCAACGTGGTAGTTCTTCTGATGAGGAACCACACAGCCTAAGCCTTGGTTCGCACTGTTCCAATATGCTTGCTCACAGTCAACGGAAAATCCGATGGAATCCGGCTGCATGGACCAGCCAACCTGATCAAACATATGGAATTCAAATTCCGGTAAAATCAGCATGGTGTCTGCAATGTCACAATCCTTCATATATTGCTCTGCAGCCTGCACAATATTTCTTGGATATTGGTCAAGCGGGCGATTCTCCGGATAATCGATAATCATCGCATTCCCTGTAATAGATAATGTCGGCACCTCGCAGTATGGATCAATCACTGCGGTATCCAAATCAGGAATAAATACCATATCACTCTTTTCAACCACTGCATAGCCATAGTTGGAAGCGTCAAAACCGATTCCATTGGTCATAGTGTCTTGGGTGAATTGTGAAGCCGGAATCGTAACGTGACGGAATTGACCATTGATGTCAACGATTTTAAAATCGATCATCTTAATGTCTTGTTCCTGAATAAGCTTCATGATGTCTTCTGCTGTTCGTTTCATTGTTTTTCCTCCATAAAATCATTCCGATATTTTATAATAATAGAATACTTGAAAATAATAACAAATGCAATACTTTTTGAAAATAAATAAGAACACATGTTCGAGAAAATACTTGCAAATGTGAAGAAGAGGAATTATACTTGATATGTAAGTAAGTTAAGCAAAGAATATGTGTGATATGTGGAAAGGAGGAAGTGCTGTGAGCGATAGGATTTACATTTGTATAGATTTAAAATCATTTTATGCATCTGTTGAGTGTCGGGAACGAGGTCTGGATGCCATGACGACCCGACTTGTGGTGGCAGACCCGGACCGCTCAGAGAAAACCATCTGCCTTGCAGTATCTCCGGCCTTAAAGAAGCTTGGGATTCCTGGAAGATGCCGCGTATTCGAGATACCAAAAGGGATAGACTATATCATGGCACCGCCACGCATGCAGTTGTACATTGATTATTCAGCAGAGATTTACAGCATATACCTCAAATACATTGCCAAAGAAGACATTCACGTGTACAGCATTGATGAGGTTTTTATGGATGTGACAGATTACCTGGTGATGTATCAGATGACAGCCAAGGATTTGGGGATAACTATCATGCAGGATGTGTATAAGTCCACTGGAATTACGGCAACCTGTGGAATTGGGACCAACCTTTATCTCGCTAAGGTTGCCTTGGATATCACCGCAAAGCATGTGGAGGACCATATCGGCATTTTGGATGAAAAGATGTATTGCAAAACCCTGTGGAAGCATAAGCCGCTGACGGATTTCTGGCGCATCGGACGGGGCATCGCCAATCGCTTGGAGACCCAGGGCATTTATACCATGGAGGACATTGCCCACGCGGATGAGGAAATGCTGTATCGTATGTTCGGAGTAGATGCGGAGCTTCTCATCGACCACGCCTGGGGGAGAGAGACCACGTTAATGTCGGATATCAAGTCTTATAGAGCCAAGACCAATTCCATCTCCAGTGGGCAGGTGCTGCCACGGGATTATTCCTATGAAGAGGGGAAATTAATCATAAAAGAAATGGCAGATTTACTTTCCTTGGAGCTGGTAGAAAAAGGGTTAGTGACAGATTCCATCACCCTTCACGTGGGATATTCCAATCGCTATGCTATCAAACCGGCACACGGAACCATTGGCATGACGGTTACCACCAGCTCCTCCCGCCAGATTGTTGCTTATACGGAGAGGTTGTATGGGCAGATAGTAAATCCCCATCAGTTTGTGCGACGGATGACCATCACTTTTAACCGTGTCATTGACGAAGTCTACCGCCAGTATGATTTGTTCACTGACCCGGAGGATATGGAACGGGAGTTGCAACTTCAGAAAGCCATGTTGGATATCAAGGGTAAGTATGGAAAAAATGCAATTCTAAAAGGAATGAATCTGGAGAAAGGTGCAACGACCATCGAGCGAAATCAGCAGATAGGAGGACATAAAAGTGGTGAGGTATAAGATGAGCCGAGAAGAAAGAGCAAAGCAGTTCATGCCCTTTGCTGCATTAAAAGCTCATATGGAGGCCCTTCGCATGCGGGAGAAAATCGTGGTGGAGCGCCGGGAACTCTCGGAGGAATATAAGGAAGAATTAGACCGGAAACTGAGACAAGTGCAAAAAAACGACATTATTACAGTGGTGTATTTCTGCAATGGGGAGTACATAAAGATGACAGGGATGGTGTCGAAGATAGATGAGACGGCGAGGGTGCTTAAAGTTGTGAATACGAAGATAAAGTTTGAGGATTTGTATGAGGTATATTAAAAACACCTGACTATAGTAAATACCATAGTCAGGTGTTTTGTGTTATTTTTCACGACTAATCTTTTCAATTAATGCCAGTTCGTCTGCACTAAAACGAGTGTTTTGTACAGCCTGAATATTATCTAATATTTGCTCCGGACGAGATGCACCTACCAAGACGCTGGAAACGATACCGTCTCTCAGCACCCAAGCCAAAGCCATTTGAGCAAGGCTTTGCCCACGCTGAGTTGCAAGTTCATTTAACTGGCGTATTTGCACTAATCGTTCTTGCGTTATCGCCGATTCCTTTAGAAAACGAGAGTCGGTACGGATACGGCTGTCAGCAGGGATTCCGTTCAAATAGCGGTCAGTTAACATACCTTGTGCCAATGGGGAGAAGGCAATGATGCCCTTACCTAATTTTGCAGAAGTATCCTTGAGGCCATTATGTTCGATGCTGCGATCGAAGATAGAGTAACGGTTTTGGTTGATAACAAAAGGTACTTTTAATTCATTTAAAATAGCTGTTCCCTTTTCGAGTTGTTCGCCGTTGTAATTGGAAAGTCCCACATAAAGTGCTTTTCCAGACTGAACTGCGGTTGCGAGGGCACCCATAGTTTCTTCTAAAGGTGTGTCTGGGTCCATGCGATGATGATAGAAGATATCTACATATTCCAATCCCATGCGTTTCAGGCTTTGGTCTAAACTGGAAAGTAGATACTTGCGGCTTCCCCATTCGCCGTAAGGACCAGGCCACATATAATATCCGGCTTTGGTAGATATAATTAATTCATCCCTATAAAGTCCTAAATCTTCTTTTAAGATACGGCCAAAGTTGAGTTCGGCAGTCCCTTCAGGGGGACCATAGTTGTTGGCTAAATCAAAATGTGTGATTCCGTTATCAAAGGCGGTAAAACACATTTGCTGCATTGTGTCAAATCTAGCTGTATTTCCAAAGTTGTGCCATAGACCCAAAGAAACGGCAGGCAGTTTCAATCCGCTAGTACCAAGACGGTTGTATGGCATAGAATCATAGCGATGGTCGGATGGTTTGTACATAAATTATTCCTCCAATGAAATTTATCTATATAAATTGTACTCTGAATTGAAAGAGAAATCAAGGGAGTTGGTTTTATAAATATCTAAAAGAATATAACATTTTTTTAGGAATTCAAAATGGGAAGAGAAGTTATTAAAGTAAAGCCGTAGCAGTCGCTACGGCTTTGTTAGTTCGTCCAAAGATCTGTTTTTTAGTGTGAATGGCGTGATAATCTCTTGTGACGTAAGTGTTCTGTATTTTGCAGGCGTGATTCCATAAAATTTTTTAAAAGTCGCATAAAAGTATTCAACAGAATGAAAACCGGAATCAAAAGCAATGTTTTGAATTGACAGATCAGTACTAAGTAGTAGTTCGCAGGCATATTTGACGCGCAAGTTATTCAAATAATCGTTAAACGAGATGCCGGTTGCTTTTTTTAATATTTGCCCACAATAGTTTGGTGTAAAAGAAAATTCCGAGGCTAATTCCGGAAGTGATATGTCATTTTTAAAATTTGCCTGAAGATATTTCAACATATTGTTTGCAACACCATTATTCGCAAAATGATTATTAGAAAGCGTGTTATCAAGAGCAGCTTTACGCACTACGTCTACCAACATATCGTTAATGATGGCATTTGCCTTCACGCGAGACAGTATATTTTGCTGCTCCTGTTCGTTCCAGAGAATATCTACTTTTTCAGAAAAGGCCAGGGCTTCTTCTTTGTTAAAATTACAATGTAGCGGATGGAAAATTGATAGATGTTTTTTTAATTTATCATGTAATATATCAGGATTAACTGCGATGTTCACGCTTTTCATACCTTTGTGAAGGTCCAACTGGTGACTATCATCAGTAGATAGAACCCATACGTCTCCGCTTTTTATCTGAAAAGTGGAATTGTTATACTTGTGCGTACCGGTTCCTTCAATAAAAAATTCCAATTCGACAAAACCATGCCAGTGTAGTGTGGATTTGTATCCGTCTTCAAAAACATGTTTTCGGCAGATATACCCATGGCTTGCAGGAATATTGATATCACAAAACAGCATCAAGTGCCCTCCTTGCGTCTAATAATTAATTAAATCATAACACAGATTGTTGATATTATCAATTTGTGTCGTGAAAACCATAAGAAATGTGTTGATTATCTTAAAAGATATGCGGATTATATAGTGCCTTTATGGCACCAAAGGTAATCGCACTGAATGAAAATTATACAAAAGAATAAATTTTTCTAAATGAATGCAATATTTCTTAAATTTCCACAAATCAATGATTATCTTAAAAATACGCCAGATTATTAGAATATACAAATGGTTTTGAAAGATTGTATAATTTAGAAGAAAACATTTCAGAAATCAATGGTAATGAAATTACAGCATTTACCAAGTCGTATACATCTTATGTAGAAATTGATTCGTCAGATTCTGATATCGTATTAAGTAATAACTATTTTGATATGGATACGGGAGCGAAGATGGTGAAAATCTTAGAAGGTACTCCAAAGAGTATTAGGCTTCGTTCTATATATGATATTCAATAGAAAAAGGAGGGATTAGGCATGAGCCAAAAAAGGAAACTAAGAGGAATATGTGCTTTGCTATGTACAATCTTATTGTGTAGTAGCGTAATACCGGTACATGCTGAAAAGGAAGTAGGGAAAATCAGTGACAAGGAGTATGCGGTAATATTGAATGACGCATTTGCCATGTTTTTAAGTAATGAAAAACCTGTTTCAGGAGAAATTGGTTCCAAAGTATTTTTGACCTACACCGTGGAGAAAGTAGTGAAAAACACAGCGATTCAAAGCGGTTTCATTGGAACCATGGATAACACAATGCCATTTCCATATACCGATGGAAAGGGAAGAATGTATGTGGAAAGTGAGACAAACGGAAGCAGGTTGTATGAGGAAGGATACACATATGTATTCCGATTTGAACGTACAGAAAATGGGTTTGAATATCAGGCTGCGAAACTCAAAGGGGAGGAAGCGACACCAATCATATTCGGTGGTTCTACAGGAGCTCCAGAGGTTGAAAACTATAAATACTATGGGACGTGGATTGGAGGCATGGGAACCGATGTTGTATCCGCAACTTTGAATCATGTGCGTTGTTACGATGAAAACGGGAATGATCTTGGAGTTAGCATGAATACACCGAGCGCAACTAGATTAGACAAGGTTAATAAATTGCTTAATGTACATCCACTGATTGATTCTGTATATAGTTTTTCACTCAACAGAGCACACACGGTAGCAATTAGTAATAAGTATCCGGCGAAGACGGATGTTATCTATATGGAATATGAGGTGGAAAATATTACACAGGATGACACCTATCAACAAGGAGTGATTGCTTCTAGTGCACCGAATGCAACCTATCCACACGCAGATGGGAAAGGTCTTTTGCATTTTAAGATGTACGAAAAGGGACAAGGAGAGACGCCACTTCTCCGAGAAGGAGGCAAGTACTTTGTTTGTTTCCAAAAGGGAGAAGATGGATACGAGGGAACTGTGCAGTGTACCGTAAAAGGGAAAACGGAAGTGTTCTCATTTGCTGGTTCCGCGGGTGCATATAATTCTTCTTTTGCATTCTTTTCTATCTGGCTTGGTGAAGGAAAAGACTACTGTGTGAGTGCAGATTTTAAAAATGTGAAATGTTAT
This sequence comes from Tyzzerella sp., assembly GCA_017410145.1. Lineage (GTDB taxonomy): Bacteria > Bacillota > Clostridia > Lachnospirales > Lachnospiraceae > Faecalimonas. The sequence continues at coordinate 14,430 of JAFQRJ010000009.1, read as the reverse complement.
GATTCAGAAGGAAATAGTCTAGGTATTCAACTGAATAGAAAAGATGTACCAATTTCACACAAAGGTGGAATCGAAGATTACTCCACTAGTCAAGCAGTATATTACTGTAAAGAAAATAATTATCTAATCAATTTACGGGATAACCAGCAATTTTCAGTGGAAGCAGAAGGGGCTGTCACGAAAGGAACATATACTATTCAAGGCGATACAGACCTATACATGTTAACAGAAAAAGGAAAAGAACATTACAGTTATACATACCTAGAGTTAAAAGATGAAGATGGTAACGTATACAAACGAATGAAAAATTCCACTGTTAAGTTCGTTACAGGGGAAGAAAGTTTTGATGTTATAGCAGAAGCCAAGAACGGTTATCGCGTAGCAGAGCCGGAAAAACCGTCGAAAGAAGGAAATACATTTAAAGGCTGGTATCTAAGTGACAAGACCGCATTTAACTTTGACACTGTGGTTACGAAAAGCATCACATTGTATGCGATGTGGGAAGATGGAGACGGGAATGAATACTTAGCGGTTGAAGCAGAGGCAATCGACTCATCGTTCTACATAGCAGCTACGACTTCGGCAGTTTTAGCAATCGGAAGCCTGGCAGGATGCATTATCATGGTAAGGAGGAAGAAGAGATATGGAAGTATTTAGAAAAGGCAAACCCATAAATAAACGGAGAGTACTCTTTGTTATTTGCTGTTGTATACTTCCGATCATTAACTGGTTGATCTTTTATGTATTTGCCAATGTTTCTTCTTTTGTTATGGCTTTTACAGATAAAGATGGGGCATTATCCTTTGAAAACTTTGTTCGTTTTTGGGAAGAGTTAAATAATCCTGTGTCGGATATTCGCATTGCCTTTAGAAATACATTTTTGACATTTGGCATTATAGTAGTTACTTTTCCGCTCAAAGTACTTGTTTCTTACTTTATATATAAAAAGGTACCGTTGGCAGGAGTTTACCGAATCTTATTCTTCTTGCCAAGTATTATTTTTAGTGTTGCACTGGCTATGATTTTTCAAAAAATGATCAGTGTAAATGGATTTATAGCACAATGGGTACAGGATTGGTTGAATCTTTCACAGCCACCGGAACTTTTGGCGGACAGTAGATTTGCCAATACGGTTGTTATTTTACATATGTTATGGCTTACTTTCCCGGGTGATCTCATTATCTGGGGCGGGACCTTTACACGAATTCCGAATGATGTTTTAGAATCTGCACAGATAGACGGGGTAAATTGGTGGAAGGAATTTACCATGATTACAGTGCCTATGGTATGGCCTACAGTGGCACTGCAAATGGTACTTATGTTCTGTGGTATCTTTGGAGCCAGTGGTGCGGTATTCCTACTTACCAAAGGCATGTATGGTACAATGACAATTTCGGCGTGGATGTATTTGCAATTATACAATCTGACAGGTAGTCCACACACCTCAAATGCATACAACTATATGTCGGCGGTTGGTCTTATCATCACCGTGATTGCCATCGGTATTTCCCTTGGTATTCGTAAATGGACCGATAAAGCATTTGAAGAAGTAGAATTTTAGGAAGGGAGAGAGGACGAATGAGTAAGCCAAAACTAAGGATGCCTAAGTCATTTAGACGAAAAAGCAAAGGTGAGATTGCATTACATATTTTTGTATCTTTTATCTTCTTCCTTGTTGCAGCAAGTTATGTGTATGTGTTTTTGTGGGCGGTAGTTGCAGGAACCAAGACACATACAGAGATAGTAATCAATCCATTCTCCCTGCCACAAGAATGGCACTGGGAGCATTTCCTAGATGTATTTAGTTTACTGGAGGTAAATGGTAAAAACTTTTGGGATATGTTATTTAACAGTATATATTTTTCTGTGGGGGCTGTGGGATTACAGCATATTGTAACCATGAGCTTCGCATACTGTTGTACGAAGTATAAATTTCCTGGTAGTGAGTGGCCATACGTGATTATCTTAATTATGCTTACATTGCCGCTTTACGGATCAGGAGGGGCGAGCTACCGTATTTATAAAGCGCTGGGAATGGTAGATAGTTATTCACATATTCTATCTGCATTATCAGGATTTTCTATGAACTTCCTGTACTACAGAGCGTGCTTCAAGAGTATGTCATGGTCTTATGCAGAGGCTGCGATGATGGATGGTGCTGACGATTTTGTTATCTACGGAAAAGTCATGATGCCCATGGCAAAACCAATTTTTGGGGCGTTGTTCTTAACAGGATGGCTTGGAATTTGGAACAATTACGAAAGTGCACTTATATATCTACCAAATATACCGACATTACCAGTTGGTATCTACCAATTCAATACAGAGATGGTATATAGGGCAAGGCTTGATATTTTATTTGCCGCTTGTGTAATAATATCGATTCCGGCGATTGTATTATTTATAGCTTTTAATAGGGTAATTACAACAAATGTATCTCTTGGTGGTATCAAGGGTTAAGTATAGAAAAAGGAGGATGGAAGAAAATGAGAAACATGAAAAAAGTAACAGCATTTTTCTTAGTAACAGTTATGACATTGTCACTTGCAGCATGTGGTGGCACAGGTGGTGACAAGAAGAAAGATGACTACAACGGAGGAAAAGAAGTAGAAATTAGCTACTGGAACTCAGGCATGGGGACTGAGTTCTTAGATGAAATGTGTAAGGCATTTAATGCAAAACAATCAGATTGGTATGTTTATTTTAATGCAACAGCAGCAGGCAATGCAGTAACTGCCACTTATCCTTTAGAGGATGTAGATACAATTGACCTCTATATGAGTGGCGAAGTACCTGATATTTCTAAGAAAGCAACGTTAGATGATGTATTAGACAGTACAGCAGATGGAGATAAAAAAACTATTCGAGAGAAATTTGATGCTTCTCATCTGGAAAGTGAAGTGGCTGCAGATGGACATTACTATTCACTCACATGGGGTGGAGGGGCTCTAGCAATAGTATACAATAAGAAATTGTTCGACAAAGTAGGTATCAAAGAGACTCCACGTACAACAGATGAATTAGCGGTTGTATGTGACAAACTTATGGAAAACGGAATCACACCACTCACACATTACATGAATGATGCAGGTACATATTGGGATTACATACAAGAAGTATGGCAAGCACAATATGACGGAATGGATTATTATAGAAACAACTTCTATGCATGTAAAGATGAGGCAGGAAATAGCCCAAGTAAAGATGTTTTGACAAAGAAAGATGGACGTTATCAAGTGTTGAAGGCAATGGAGCAATTTATTACACCGGAATATGTTCTTCCAGGTTCTAACTCACAAGACCACATTACCATGCAGACCAAATTCTTGAATGAGGATATAGGTATGATGGTAAATGGTTCTTGGCTTTCTAACGAAATGGAAGGAACAGGAAGTGTAGATAATTTTGGAGTTATGAAAACACCTGTTCTCTCATCCATTACAGATAAATTATCAACTGTAAAAAACGATGCTTTACTTCGTAAATTAATTTCAGCAATTGATGCTGTAGCAGATGGAAAAGAAGAGATTAGTAAATATCAATCTGGTGATGGCTATGTGGTAGATGGAAAACAAATCTCAGCAGCAGATTGGGATATCGTAAAAGCAGCTCGTAATATGGTTGCAGTAAACTATCCGCAACAGACATTATTTATTCCTTCTTACTCAGATGCAGTGGAGGGTGCAAAAGAATTTTTGAAATTCTTCTATTCAGATGAAGGATATAAGATTTTCGTGGATAACATACACTACACATTACCTATGAAATTATCCGAAGGTGAAATCGACAGAAGCGATTGGAATGGATTCGAGATTGAGATGGACGATGTATTCCAGAAGGCTGAAACTTGTGTAAGTAGACACATGAAGAGTTGCCATGACATCTTTAATAATGGCGGTGCAAAACCATATGCAGGATATAAGTTTGTTGCGATGTTCTGCGCTTCTAATGCATCTGACCGTATGACAGCAGACCAAGCATGGGACTATATTGTAGAACAAATTGAAGGAAATTACAAAAACTGGCTTGCAAATATAAAATAATTCATAGGAGTGTTAAGATATGAAACGAGGAAAACGAATTGCATATGTGATGCTAGCGGCAGCTTTGTTGTCCGTTTCAGCCCTGACTCCGATGGAGACAAAAGCAGGTAATAATGAGATCCTATTAGACGGGGAAACGTTGACAACATCTGAATGGACGAATCCGGAAAAGGATGTTGTTATAGAAGAACAAAAATTAATATTTCCAGAAGAGAGTACAGAATATACCAGATTCATTGCAAAGACACCGGCGAAGTTAGAAGAACTTTCCTCTGCATTGGTGTCGTTGTCAGCGACTATAAAGTTTAGCAAATTACCACAGGGAAAGAGCTTTATTTTAGCATATGGTTTGTCAAGCATTGAGTCAATCGCTGGTGAGGCAGGCAACATTGAAGTGGCGTTTACCAATAACGGTGGCATCAAAGCTGGGATTACCCTATATGATGAAGAGGGGACAGAGCAAGTGATTGTCGAACCAAAAGTTTGTGGAATTTCGCTGAATAAAGCAGCAAATATAAAAGCATTAATTACAACAGATAAGAAGATACAGCTAACTGTAAATGGAAATACAGTATGCTCAGCAACATTGCCGGTCAGCGGTGAGGGACGTTTTGGTTTCTTGCAGACAGGAGGTTGTGCAACTGAAATTTCTAATATTGAGTTAGTACATTATAAATATGAAAGACCTGAAAATACAAATATTTCAGAAGATTTTGAAGATGGAGCTATGGATGTTTCAAAACTTACAGCCAAGATGCTTTGGACAGCGCTTGGTGCACCTATGGGTCAATATGTTACAGAACACAATGGCAGTCAAGTATTGATGCATGTGAATACAGGTTGTGCATATATTGGAACGCTTTATCAATATTCCAACTTTGAAATGACTTTTGACGTACCTTATGTAGGGGTCGAGAAAGAGTATAAGGAAGATGGAACAGCGGTGAAACTTGGGTTTAGCAAATTGATGGTAACACTGGGAGCAGAAAAAGCAGATTGGGAAACCTCAAACTGGGACCTTTCATCAGAAATAGTAGTTTTAGAGGAAGGTACAGTATACTCTTACAACAGTAGAGAGGTCAATTATGCAGCCTTGGACAAGAATCCGTTTGCAGAGGGAAAGCCATTCTCTATGCAAGTAAAAATGGTTGACAGTATTATGACAATCGGAATGAAGTGGTTAGACGAAGAGAACTTCCAGACTGTATTGCAATACAAATTGAGAGGGGGAACGCCGACAGGACATCTTCACATCTGGGCACCAACGGCAGCAAACTTTGCAATAGATAATTTAAAGATCACAAACTTAGATGAAAACCCCAAAATTATCGAAACAGAATATGTTAGCGGTAAAATTGAAATTCCAGAAGATAACGTTCCAGAAGAATTGGAACGTGTATATGCAGATAAGAAACAGGAAGGAACAAAGTGGTACTTATTAATTCCTGTAACTGCAGCAGCGAGTGTGAGTGCACTTGTGATTACAGCACTCCTTTTACGAGGAAAGAAGAAAGAAAGTGAGGCGAAATAGAATGCAGAATAGACATAAAAAATGGAAAACTCTGTTATCACTTCTCATGTGTGGAATTATGCTCATGGGATGTTCAGCCTCAAAAACTGGTGATACGTTAATAGGTTCACAAGTGATGGAAAATGAAGAGTCAAGAGCAGTTTCCATCAGTTTCTTGGGCGGACAGGATGTGATGCCAATTACAGGATACGTTGGGCCATATCAACACGAATACAGTACGGATGGGAATGTATTCCCAGAATATATTACAGAAGATTATTATCAGAAGATTAAGGATTCCGGTATTAACTTGATTGTGTATTCCTTTACCGATTATGCAAGTGAATCAGAGGCTGTGATTAATAATCTTGAACTGGCTGGAAAATATGGGATCGGAATGTTTGTAACAGACGGCAATGTAACAGGGAAAACAGTGCAGGATGAAATTACAGTGGAAGAAGTTGCAAAGGAGATTGTTAATTATTCTGATTATGAAGCGTTCTGTGGTATGTATCTTGTAGACGAGCCACAGGCAACCTACTATTCAATGGGTGATGGAAGTAGATTACTTGGGAAATATGAGCAGTTGGCTGATGTCCTGCATAATAAATTAGATATCTTAAGTTATTGTAATGCATATCCGATTAGTGATATGGGTAGAAATAAGGAAAATTATGAAAGGTATATCAAGGAATTTTGCGATATTCTCCAACCGAAGGTGCTTTGTTGGGATTTCTATCCATTTGATGAAATTCGGGAAGGTAAGATGGAAGTTTATTTCTACAACATGGATTTGATCCGCAAAACAGCTGAGGAGAGAAATATTCCATTCTGGGCATATATACAAGCAGGTTCCCAATGGAATGACAGTTATAATGAATTACCTTCTAAAACACCATATTGGCCAAATGAATTTCAGTTTAATTGGAATGTAAATACTAGCCTTGCATTTGGAGCACAAGGAATTCAATACTTTCCATTGATGCAACCATATCAGTTCACTTTAGCAGAAAACGGCAAATGGGATTTTCAACGAAATGGTCTTTTAGGTGGAGTGGGAAACAAAAACCAATGGTACTATTACGCGCAGAAAATTAACAAGCATATTGCAGCAATTGATGAGGTGTTGATGAACTGCGTAAACAAGGGGGTTATTGTCTCCGGTGAGCAGGCTAAATTAGACATGGCCCTTACTACCTGTGAGATTAAGGGAGGTACATTTAATCAATTAAAATCCGTAAGCGGAGATGCAATGGTAGGCTGCTTTAACTATCATGGAAAAACTGCACTCTATGTGGTGAATTATGATATGGAACATGCACAAGAAATCACTTTAACATTTGATGGTTCACAGAATGTGAAGATGATTCAAAATGCAGAAACTTCTTATGTAAAAGGAAAAGCATTGACATTGGATATGGCAGCGGGTGAAGGAATCTTACTGGTACTTGAATAATTAGGAGGACAACAAGGGATGAGACGGGAAAAATCAAGGGCCATAATAATTCCATTTATTGGTGGAAAAGATGTCATGCCGATAACCGGATACTTTGGACCGTATCCGCACGACTATGAAGGATTTCCAAATTATTTCACCGAGGACATTTTTCAAAAGATAGCCGATGCCGGTATTAACTTGATGGTATATTCGGCAGCGGATTATCATACGCAACCAGAGTTTGTTGAAATGAATCTAATGTTTGGTGAGAAGTATGGAGTTGGAGTTTTTGTAACCGATAACAGTATTGTGGAAGGTGATGGGGCTCAAACAATTACAGCGGAAGTTGCCATAAAAAAAATGGAATTGTTTAAAGACAGAAAAGCATTTTGTGGAATGTATGTTGTGGATGAGCCGACTGCTACTTATTATTGTGACACGAATGGAAGCCGATTGATTTCAAAATATGAGAAAGCATCTAAGGTTCTGCAACAGGATTTAAATCAGCTTTGTTATATTAATTTATTACCGGTTATTAATTTAGAAACAGAGACACGGGTAAATTACGAACGCTATGTGAATGAGTTTTGTGATACCCTACAACCGAAAGTGGTTCTTTGGGATATGTATCCATTTGATAAAAACAGAGAAGGAAAGATGGAAGTCTACTTCTACAATATGGATGTCATCCGCAAGGCGGCTGACGACAGAAATCTCCCGTTTTGGGCTTTTATTCAAGCAGGTTCACAATGGAATGATAATTGGAATGAATTTGAGACTACAACACCATATTTTCCGAATGAAGAACAGTTCAACTGGAATGTAAATACCAGCCTTGCATTTGGGGCACAGGGTATTCAATATTTCCCATTAGTGCAACCGTATCAGTTCACAATAACCAAAGAAGGAGATTACGAATGTAACGGAATTATCGGTGCTATGGGTAATAAAACCCAATGGTATTATTACGCACAGACCGTTAATCGACATATAAAAGCAATTGATAAAGTGCTGATGAATTCTACGCATAAAGGAGTTATAGCAAGCGGCGAGCAGGCAAAAAGGGATTTGGAATTTACAACTTGCGTGATAGAATCTGAAAGCTTTAACGAATTGCAGTCTGTAAGTGGTAATGCTTTGGTAGGATGCTTTAACTACCAAGGGAAAACAGCACTTTATGTGGTAAACCACAGTTTTGAACATGTACAGAATATCAAATTAGAATTTGAAGGAGTGCAAAACCTACAAGTGATTCAGAAGGCAAAAGAGGCTGATGTGAGTACAAGAGAACTTATACTTGATATGGCAGCAGGAGAAGGTATTCTAATCGTGATTCAACAATCCAGAAGGAGGAATTAAAAAAATGAAAAGTAAAACAAAAAGGATACTTGCGTTTCTTTGCGCAGTAGTATTAGTAGTAACCACGTTTTTAGGAAATTGGTATACGAAGACGACAGAGGTAAAAGCTACAGATTCTGTAGAGCCTATTTCGTTAGAAGGCTTTCAAAATGTTACCTTGAAAAACATTGACGGTATGGAGCCGGGAATATACACCGGTACTTCTGGAGGACGGCATGAAGTTGGTACCGCATTAAATGTTACAAGCTTTGATAAGGTCTTACTTTCTATGAAAGTGCGCTTTACAGGAGGAACTTATCTGACCCGTCTTGATCTTGGCGGAAGTAACGAAAATGACCGCTGGACGGGATTTTCATTACAACCAAATGCGGATGGTACCGAGCTTTACTTTGATGATAACTATGATATGACAAGTACACCAGACAAAGACTTGCAAAACGCAACTAAAATGAAAGCTGATATAGCTGGGGTAGAAAATTTTTTAACTGATGATGGATTCATGTTACAGTTAAGTTTTGAGTATGGAGTAGTAACAAATAATAGAGCAAATGTGACCATTGGTGTATATATTAACGGTACACTTTACAACAATCAGAAATTTATCATTGAAGATTGTGATATGACACGGGTAGGTAACAATATAGCACTATATAACCAAGCATCGGACAAATCAATCATATTAGACAACTTGGTTGTGCCGAATGAACCGGTGCAGGTGGATGGATTTACCAATTTGACAATTAGCGATTTTGTAGACGGCTCAGGCGTGGAAATGCAATCAGGTGAGTATGCCGGTGGAGGATTATTTGAGGATTTCCATGTAAATGGACTTGATAACTTTGACAATGCTATGGTTTCTATGATGGTTAAATTTGAAGGTGGAGGCTATAACGATAGTATTCTCATTGGAGGTAATGGTAGCACCAATGGTTGGTGTGGGTTTAATATCCGTCCAGACGATGATACTGGTTTGGTGTTGGGCGTAGGTACAACATGGGCTGATGATATTATTGCAACGGTTCCAGAACCAGAAATGCCTAGTTTATCCGCAACTACAGCTGGTCTTACATCTTTTGTTAACAATGAATTTTTATTACAAGTTAGCTTTGAATATGCAGAACCAGATACACAGAATAAAGCTGATTTAATAATGGGAATCTACATTGATGGAAAACTTTACAATAATCAAAAATTTACAATTAAGAGTTGTAATATGGATTCTGTGGGAACACATATGGCACTTTATCGCGAAAATGCCATTACTGTAAAGTCTGTTAAATTCAAAAAGTTCTATGGATTTAATGAGGTTTCCATCGAACATTTTGTGGATGAATCTGATAAAGCAATGGAATCCAAAATCTATGGATGTTCAGATACGGTATATGGAAACTATGATTTGTTTAAACTCAAAGACGATTCGAGTTTCCAAAAGAAATTATTATCCATAAAAGTAAAATTTAAAGAGGGTGGTTCAACTACACGTCTGGATATCGGAGGTTCAGAAAAGTGGTCAGGACTTTGGGTTCATCCAGATGAAACGGGAAATTGTTTGCAAATTGTACCTAGCACAAGTTATGGCTTTGAAGAACAACCGACAATTGAAATAGATGCTAACACAGCTGGTGTAACGAACTTTATTAATAACGAATTCCTATTGCAGCTGACATTTAATTTCGACGAACCAGATGGCAATAATAAAGCTAATTTGCAGTTAGGTGTATACATTAATGGAAAACAATATAACAGACAGACATACACAATTACCGGATGTCCGATGAGTAAAATGGGAAGTTATATTGGATTATATCGTCAAGGAGATAATTCAACAATCATAGTAGGTTCTGTAAATGACGAAGGGTTCCCAAATGATCCGGGAATTCAACCAAGTGCAAGATATGAGAAACTTACATTTGGGGATTTTGGTATTAAGGACAAGAGATATCCACAAGTAAGCGGTACGCTTGCAGTGCTGGGAGAGGTAAGTGGAAGAGAAACACTTGATCAAACAGTTATATGCGGAAGTATCTATTATGAAGGAAGTAATTCATCTCAGATTATCTGGGGTGGTGATAATTCGAATGGATGGGATGGACTTCGTATGTTCCCTAAAAAGGAAACGATGAGTTTGTCTTGGTATGAAGGATATGATGAAATTGAACTTGAGACACTTTCTTCTGAGGTTGCAGGCGTGGAATTCATAGGTGAAAAATACGATATTATGCTTAGTGCAGAACTGATTGCTAATAATCCGGATGAGAAAGTGGATGATATCAAGATAGGTATCTGGTTCAATGGTCTTCTTTATAACCAACAATACTTTATTGTTGATAATGTGGGAGGACAACTTGGAGATTACTTTGGTGTATATTGTGCAGAAGAGGGCGACGCAGTAACATTTGGTTCTGTGAAAGAGTTGTTGGAACAACCAGCTGAACATTTGAAAAAAGTAACATTTACACAATTTGGAGTAAAAGACGGAACATATGAGAGTATACCGGGGACAAACGTGAATGGTACTTACGTTAACGGAAACAGTATCAACGGAACTGTCCTTTGTGGAGACGTGCAGCTTCATAATAGTGATCAGGGACAAATAAATATTTTCTTGGGTACTGCTCAAAAACAGACAGGTAGTGTTTGGTATGGTTTACGATTGACCAAATATGCAGATTCATCTCATTTGAATTTGATTTATCAGGTACCTGATTCGTATAGTACAGAACCATATAAAGTTGTCATGGATATTTCACCAGATGAGGCAGGTATTGACTTAAATAAAGAATTTAACTTGATGTGGAGTATGGAACTCATAGATAACGGTGGGGATAGCAATGTTAATGACCTTAAGGTTGGTCTGTGGTTCAATGGTTTCTTGTATGGATATACATGTATTGATAATTATGCGTTACCTTTAGAAAATGGTTTTGCCACGGACTGTGGTACGGGTACAGCAATTACTCTTAATGCAATTTATGAATTGTCAAAATTGCCGGATAAGAATTTTGATAAAATTACATTCTCGGACTTTGGTCTCGAGACACAAGAAGTAACCTGTGATGGCAATCTTGTAGCTAAAGCGGTTGCGAAAGAATATGATGTACTTGACAAGGTTGTATTTTCGGGTGATTTCCGTTTTGCGCAAGATGCCAATTATCAAGTAATCTATGGCGGTAACGGTGGTACATATGGATGGAATGGTCTTCGTGTATTTGTTTCACCAAATTGGATTGTTGTTAGTTGGTACGATGGTAATGACAATATAACGGTTGCACAGGCCGAACCAGAGAATGTAAATCTTTCTTCCGCTACAAAGAATACATTTAATCTTATGATTAGTACGGAATTGGTAGATGAAGACGGCAACGGAATAGACGATATTAAAGTTGGTGTATGGTTTAATGAAATACTTTATAGCTGGAACGGTGCTGAGTACCATATTTTAAATGATTGGGGAGACAAGTTAGGAAACCAATTTAGCATCCACGGTGCTGATGGAAATAAAGTCTTGATTCGTAACGTGGGTGATTATCAGAAAAATCCATATTACTATGATGAAATTTCAAGCTTCCGCGGAGACGAAAAGTCATACCCAGAAGAACCGGGTTATGTATTCTCGGGATGGTATGAAGATTCTGAATATACAAAACCAATTGAACAAGATGTTACATCTGGTAAAGCTTGGGCTAAATTTGTTGAAGATGATGTATTGAGTGTAAAACCACAGATTAAGGTGGTTGCGGACGGAAGTGATGCGGATACAAAACCAGATCTTCCTTCTGATGAAACGGACCTTCGTATGGCTACAACAGTAGACAGTTTGGATTATAGAAAAATTTCTTTCTTTGTCGCAAAAGAAAAGAATGGTGCATATGGCGCGGAACTTAATACAGCTAGCGTTGAAGGTGCAGATGGAAGATTGGTATATAAGAAATTATATGCAATTGGTGATGAATCAACAGTATGGACATATAAACCAACTGCATTTGCATGGCAGTCAGAGTACTTTAAGACATTTACATTAACAAGAATTCCAAAAAGTGATTATGATAAGATGATTAAGATAACACCATATTGGATTACAATGGATGGTACTCTTGTAAGAGGTAAGACATTAGAAACATGTGTTAATGATTATGTCAACAATATATCACAAGCGGTATCCGTTGATTTCATCGGTGATGATACATTACCGATTACAGGTTTCAATGGGCCAAGTGTAGTATCAAATGCAGATGCAATGCTATTACCAGATTATATAACAGATGAGTACTTCCAGATGATTGCAGAGTCTGGTGTAAATGTCATCGTATGCTCTAATTTGGATTACGCAGTATATCCTGATCAGGTGAAGAAAGCATTAAGCCTTGGTGAGAAATATGGTATTGGACTTTATGTTCAAGATGGAGCAATTTGTCCTACACAAATAGAGGAGGATGTATGGAATGTTCCAAAACTGACTAAAGAACAAATACAGACACGTATTGCAGAATATAATCATTATGAATCATTTATTGGACTGTTTTTGATAGATGAACCAGGAGCAGGAGAGTACGCCACAAATAAGGCACAAGCAAGTGAATTGGCAGAAACAGCCAGATACTTAAAGGAACTGGGAATTTTGACTTATGTAAATATGTATCCAATTACAGATACAACAGGTTTCTGGGACTGGGGTCAAACAGATAAAGGAAATTATACAGCTTATGTAGAAGAAGTAAACACACAAATAAATCCAGTTGCATTTGCTTGGGATTATTATCCGTTTGCTGTTCCAAAAACTAATACTTCAACCAGCAGAAAAGAATTAAAAATAGATAAGGCTGAATATTTCTGGAATATGGCTGAAATTCGTCGCCAAGCACAGGATGCCAACAAACCGTTCTGGGCATTTGTTCAAGCAGGTTCTAACTGGAATGATGACGTAGACTATTTCAATACTACAGTAGTTGTACCGACAGAAGGACAGTTCCGTTGGAATATGAATACATCACTTGCATTTGGAGCACAGGGTATTCAATACTTCCCGCTTATTCAACCAACTCACTTTGCATATGCAGGTGGAAGTGCAGCAGATAACATGTGGGATTTCAATCGTAATGGTCTTATCGGTGCATTTGGTAACAAGACACAGTGGTATTATTACGCACAAGAAGCAAATGCTCACGTTGGGGCAATGGACCACATCCTAATGAATTCTTACAACGAGAAGGTTATTGCACTTGGTACAGCAGCGACGGACACTGAAGACCTTATTAACGATTCTAAGATGGATGTAACATCTGCGAAAAGTTATAAGAAGTTAACGGGTGTGTCAGATAATGCAAACGTTTTAATTGGATGCTTTGATTACAAGGGCAAAACAGCACTTTATGTTGTAAACTACAATTATGATTCTGCACAGAATGATATCGTATTGCAATTTGATGGAACATCTAACATTACAATGTATAAGAATGCAACGGAAACAAAAACAACAGGTTCTAGCGTAGAACTTGATATGGCTGCAGGAGAAGGTATTCTCCTTGTGATTGAATAATACAGGAATGGAGGATGAGAAAATGAAGAAATATGAAGAACCAGAATTGCAAATTATTATATTTGAGTCAGCAAATATAGTCACAGAATCCAACAACCTGTATACACCTGGGGATGGAAGTAATACAGGTGGTATTGAGGGTAATTTAGGCTGGGGTGATTTATAATTCGGCAGTACGTTGACATAGAACATGATAGTGGGACCAGACGTCCCACTATCATGTGAAACATGGAGGAACATAAGTATGCAAAATAAATTAAAAAGACTAGCTGCATTTCTATGCGCTTTTGCACTGCTCGTTACAACCGTTTTAGGAGGTAGTGCGATGATGCTGGTGAAGGCTGCCGACCCTCAGGAGTCAAAACCTGTGACTTTGGATGGTTTCGCTAATTTAACACTTAGGGATTTCGTAGACAAGAATGATGTAGTAATGGAAGCCGGAGAATATGAAGGAAATTCGGGCGGCGCGTATAGTGAGTTTCATGCAAAGGGGCTTACAAGTTTTCATAAGAAATTACTTTCTATGAAGGTAAAATTCGAAGCG
>JAFQRJ010000008.1 GCA_017410145.1 Tyzzerella sp. | reverse complement strand
GCCTCATCATACATTTCTTTGATGCACTCACGGATTGCTCCACAAACTTCCTGAGCCTGGTCAGAAGTAGCTGTTTTACCAGTTCCGATTGCCCAGATTGGTTCATAAGCAATTACCATAGAAGCAACTTGTTCTGCTGTTACACCATCTAAATCAGACTTAATCTGTAAACGAATCCAATCTAAAGTAACACCCATTTCTCTTTGTTCTAAGGATTCTCCACAGCAAAGAATTGGAGTAAGACCTGCTTCGAAGGCTTTCTTTACTTTCTTGTTTAATAAAACATCGTCTTCCTTGAAGTAATCTCTTCTTTCAGAATGTCCCAGAACAACATACTTAACACCAGCATCTACTAACATTTCAGCAGAAATTTCTCCAGTGTAAGCACCTTTTTCTTCAAAGTACATATTTTCAGCACCAACTTCAACATTAGTTCCCTTTAATGCTTCAACTACAGGAACGATATCGATGGCTGGTACACAGTACACAACATCAACGGTATCAGAAACAACCAATGGTTTTAATTCTTCTACTAATTTTACAGCCTGACTTGGAGTCATGTTCATCTTCCAGTTACCGGCAACAATTTTCTTTCTAGCCATTTTAATTTTCTCCTAATTTCGTTAAAATTTACTTATCGTTAGCTGCTGCTACACCTGGTAATTCTTTTCCTTCTAAGAATTCAAGTGAAGCTCCACCACCTGTAGAGATGTGTGTCATCTTGTCGCCATATCCTAATTGGTTAACAGCTGCTGCTGAGTCACCGCCACCGATGATTGTTACAGCGTCTGTCTCAGCTAATGCTTTTGCTACTGCTTCTGTACCAGCTGCAAAGTTTGGCATTTCGAAACATCCCATTGGTCCGTTCCATACAACTGTCTTCGCTGTTTTTACTGTTTCAGCGTAAAGAGCTGCTGTCTTAGGTCCGATATCAAGACCTTCCCAACCATCCGGAATTGCACCTGTTCCAACAATTTGTGTGTTTGCATCGTTAGAGAAGTCATCTGCGATTACGTTATCAATTGGAAGTAATAATTTTACGCCTTTTTCTTCTGCTTTTTTAAGCATGTTTAATGCGTATTCACAGTAATCTTCTTCTAATAAAGAGTTACCAACGCTTCCGCCTAATGCTTTTGCAAATGTATAAGCCATACCGCCACCGATGATAAGTGTGTCAACTTTTTCAAGTAAGTTCTCGATTACAGAAATCTTGCTTGATACTTTTGAACCACCTAAGATAGCTACGAATGGTCTTTCTGGATTGTTAACTGCATTTCCTAAGAAATCGATTTCTTTTTGCATTAAGTAACCAACTGCTGCTGTGTCAACATATTCTGTAACACCAACGTTTGAACAGTGTGCTCTGTGAGCTGTACCGAATGCATCGTTTACAAATACATCACATAAAGAAGCTAATTCTTTGCTGAATTCTTCACCATTCTTTGTTTCTTCTTTTCTGTAACGTGTATTTTCAAGAAGAACAACATCTCCGTCGTTCATTGCTGCAACTGCTGCTTTTGCGTTTTCACCGACAACTGTAGCATCTGCTGCAAATTTTACTTCTTGTCCTAATAATTCAGACAATCTTGCTGCTACCGGAGCTAAAGATAATTCTGGTTTTGGTTCTCCCTTTGGTTTACCCATGTGTGAGCAAAGGATTACTTTACCGCCATCTGCGATTAATTTTTTGATTGTTGGAAGAGCTGCTACAAGACGGTTTTCGTCTGTGATTTTTCCATCAACCATTGGTACGTTAAAGTCACATCTAACAAGAACTTTAAGACCTTTTACATTGATATCATCCACTGATTTTTTGTTAAGCATGTTGTATGCCTCCTTAAATTTTCTACTAAATAAGGGTCCGGTCCTAAGACCGGACCCTATTGGATCATAATGAAGTTCTTCTCACATTCGTTCGAAGAACGGCTAATTTTCTAACCTCAGCTACGCATCGCTAAGAAAATTATGCCAATTCAGCAAAGTATTTGATTGTTCTTACCATTTGGCTTGTGTAAGAGTTTTCATTGTCATACCAAGATACTACTTGAACTTGAGTTGTTCCGTTATCTAATGGAAGTACCATTGTTTGTGTAGCATCAAATAATGAACCGTATTTCATACCGATGATATCGCTTGATACGATTTCATCTGTGTTGTAACCAAATGATTCTGTAGCTGCTGCTTTCATTGCTGCATTGATTTCGTCAACTGTTACAGTTCCTTCTACAACTGCTGTTAAGATAGTTGTTGATCCTGTTGGAGTTGGTACACGTTGAGCAGCTCCGATTAATTTTCCATTTAATTCTGGAATTACAAGACCGATTGCTTTAGCTGCACCTGTGCTGTTTGGTACGATATTGCAAGCTGCTGCACGAGAACGTCTCTTGTCACCTTTTCTTTGTGGTCCATCAAGAGTCATTTGATCTCCTGTGTAAGCGTGGATTGTACACATAATACCAGATTTGATTGGTGCTAACTTGTTTAATGCATCAGCCATTGGTGCTAAACAGTTTGTTGTACAAGAAGCAGCTGAGATAACTGTATCTTCTGCTTTCAATGTTTCGTGGTTTACATTGTAAACGATTGTTGGAAGGTCATTTCCAGCTGGAGCTGAGATAACAACTTTCTTAGCACCTGCTTTGATATGAGCTTCTGCTTTTGCTTTTGATGTGTAGAAACCTGTACATTCTAATACTACGTCAACACCGATTTCTCCCCAAGGAAGTTCTTCAGCGTTAGCTTTTGCATAGATTTTAATTTCTTTTCCATCAACAATGATAGAATCTTCTGTAGCAGATACTGTATCACATAAAGCATATCTGCCTTGTGATGAATCGTATTTTAATAAGTGTGCTAACATTTCTGGAGATGTTAAGTCGTTGATTGCAACTACTTCATATCCTTCTGCTCCAAACATTTGTCTGAATGCAAGACGTCCAATACGTCCGAAACCATTAATCGCTACTTTTACTGCCATGATTAATTTCCTCCTAAATTTAAAAAATAAATTATCTATGGTGAATACTCTTTAACTTTGTTAAAGAATAATCAACTCCATATAAGATTGTACTAAACTTGGTACAAAATTTCAAGTGCTTTTTCATTTTTATGAAAGTGCACAAAAATATGGTTTTCTTTGTCGAAATTCTGTGTAATATTCAAAACCACACGCTTCTAAATAATCCTTCACTTTGTGGAAGTCATACGCTACATGCTCCGGCTTATGTCCATCTGAACCAATTGTAATCATTTCACCGCCTAGTTCCTTATATCTCTTCAAAACATCCTGATGCGGATGTGCAAACGGCAAGCCGTATTTCCACCCTGCAGTATTTAATTCTAAGGCTTTCCCGTTCTGAATCAGATGTTTTAGAATTTCATCCAGATAATCTGCATATTTTACATAGGAATACTCTCTGTCCTGATATTTCCCGTAGCGCACTACATAGTCAATATGTCCGAGAGAATCGTAATCTGAAATATTACGCAAACTTTCCAACATTAGTTCAAATGCTCTGCGGTACCCTTCCTCGTCTGTCTTGTTTAGAAAGCATTTCCCATAATATGGGTCTTCCCCGTCCACTACATGAAGTGAACCGATAATAAAATCGAAAGGATATTTGTTTGCCAATTCTTTTGCATATCCACCAAACTCAGGTTGTAGTCCAAATTCCATACCAATCAGGACTTCGATCTTATCCCTGTATTTTTCCTGCAGCATCTGCAAGGTCGGAATATATCTTTCAAAATCAATCTCAAATCCCGGCTCTGTAAAATTGATATCATGATGGTCTGTGATGCAAATCGTTTTCAGCCCTCTTCGAATAGACTCTTGTATCATTTCCTCAGGTGAACTTTGGGAATCCTTCGAAAAATTTGTATGCATATGAAAATCTGCTTTCATCCTATTTATCTCCTATAATTGTTCCTCCGCCAAGCACGTACTCTCCGTCGTAAAATACCACTGCCTGTCCCGGTGTAATAGCTCGTTGCTGTTCTTTAAATGTACAGAGAATTTCATCCTCTCCCGTCTTTTCTATGGTACACCATGCGCCTTTATGATTATATCGAATCTTGGCAAACACTCGCATTGGCTCTGTTAAGTCCGGAATAGACATAAAATTAAGCTTATTTGCTCTGACATAATTTGACATAGAATCTTCATTAGTACCAATTACCACTTCATTGGTCTCCGGTCTGATTTCAATGACGAAGGCCGGATAACCCAAGGCAAGGCCAAGACCTTTTCTTTGCCCAACTGTGTAATGGGTAATCCCCTTATGTCTTCCAAGTATCTTCCCATCTAATGTTACGAAGTTTCCGGTCGGAAGCTCGGTATCTAGTGTTTTTTCAATAAACCCTGCATAATCGCCGTCCGGCACAAAACAGATATCCTGACTGTCCGGCTTATTCGCTACTCTCAAATTGATTTTTTCTGCCATTTCGCGCACTTCATCTTTAGAATATTCCCCAACTGGCATCAGTGTTCTTGCAAGCTGGTCTTGTGTAAGATTGTAAAGTGCATAAGTCTGGTCTTTTGCAAGTGTAGCTGAACGTTTCAATGTGTATCTGCCGTTCGGAAGTTTGTCAATTCTGGCATAGTGACCGGTGGCAATATAATCCGCACCAATGTCCATGCTTCTTTTAAGCAATGACTCCCACTTTACATAACGATTGCACGCGATACAAGGATTTGGTGTTCTTCCATGTAAATATTCATCAATAAAATAGTCGATTACATTTTCTTTGAATTCTTTCTTAAAGTTCATCACATAGTACGGAATATCCAATGCTGCCGCCACACGTCTTGCATCGTCCACCGCGGATAAACCACAGCAACCGCCATTTTCTTCTTCCACAGTGCGTTCCTCTTCCTGCCATATCTGCATGGTGACTCCAATCACATCATAGCCCTGCTCTTTCAAAAGGTAAGCCGCAACAGAGGAATCGACTCCTCCTGACATACCGACAACTACTTTTTTAGTATTCTTCACTTTCTTCTTCCTCATCTTCATGGATATCTGATTTCGGTTTTTCCAAACCTTCAATCTGAAGTCCATTCTTTTCTGCATAATCCCAAAGTGCAGCATGGATTGCTTCCTCTGCCAAAAGTGAGCAGTGTACCTTTACCGGCGGAAGCCCGTCTAATGCTTCCATAACTGCCTTATTTGTCACTTTTAACGCTTCATAGATTGTTTTGCCTTTCACCAATTCCGTTGCCATACTGCTGGTTGCAACAGCTGCTCCGCATCCGAAGGTTTTAAACTTCACATCTTGAATGATTTGATTTTCATCAATATCAAGATAAATTCTCATGATATCCCCACATTTTGCATTTCCTACGGTACCTACACCACTTGCATTTTCAATTTCCCCTACGTTTCTTGGATTTTGAAAATGGTCCATTACCTTTTCTGTATACATAATTGTTATCCTTACCTTTCTCTTATTTTTGATTTTTCTTTACAAAATCTTCATACAATGGTGACATGTTTCTTAGATTTGTCACAATCTCTTTGAGACTGTCTACTACATAATCAATGTCTTCTTTCGTGGTTTCATCGCTGAGTGTCAACCGCAATGAACCATGTGCTATTTCATGCGGCAATCCGATTGCCAAGAGTACGTGAGACGGGTCTAATGACCCAGATGTACACGCGGAACCGCTTGAAGCACAGATTCCTTTCATGTCTAACATAATGAGCAGCGATTCCCCTTCAATAAAGCGGAAACTAAAGTTCGCATTGTTTGGAAGACGTTTTTTAGGGTGCCCATTTAATCGGGTGTATGGAATTTCATCCAATACACGACTGATGAGGTAATCACGCAATTCTATCTCTTTTGCAGTACGTTCTTCCATGGTATGGATTGCTCTTTGAGTAGCCGCGCCCATACCTACAATACCAGGCACATTTTCTGTTCCTGCACGACGTTTTCTTTCTTGTGCACCGCCATGTACAAAGGAACGAATCTTTACACCTTTACGAATATAGAGGAAACCAATTCCCTTCGGTCCATTTAACTTGTGCCCGCTTGCACTTAACATGTCAATGTGACAGTCGTCTACAGAAATCGGAACCTGTCCAAATGCCTGTACTGCATCTGTGTGAAATAAGATTCCATGTTCCTTTGCAACTTCACCAATTTCTTTTATTGGCTCGATTGTCCCAATCTCATTGTTCGCAAACATAATGGATATTAAAATAGTTGTCGGTCTAATTGCGGCTCTCAAATCATCCATTTTTACGGAACCGTTTTCATCCACATCCAAATATGTCACTTCAAATCCTTCTTTTTCTAAGTACTCACAGGTATGAAGAATTGCATGGTGTTCAATCTTTGTTGTAATAATATGGTTCCCTTTATTCTTATAGCATTCCGCCGTGGCTTTCAATGCCCAATTGTCTGCCTCTGAACCACCTGCCGTAAAGTATATCTCATTTGTACTTGCTCCCAGCGCTTGTGCAATAATTTCACGCTGTTTTGTAATAGTTTCTTTATTTTGAGATGCAAAACTATACACACTGGAAGGATTTCCAAAATACTCCGTAAAATATGGTAGCATTGCTTCCACAACCTCTGGCGCTGTCTTGGTCGTTGCTGCATTATCTAGATAAACTAATTTCTTCATCTCATTTCTCCCTCCTTATTTGTTACATTTCATCTGTCCTGTCGTGGTTATATTTTGTACAGACTTACTCTCTTCTACAAGCTGCTTTAAACTAATTTCATTTACGGTCTGATTGATGCTTTCATTGATTCTCTGCCATACGAACTTAGTGACACAACCGCCGGATGCCTCGCAGGAATCTTCTTGGCTGAATGCGGCACATTCTACCGGTTGCAGACTTCCTTCTAATGCCCGAAGCACATCTCCCACGGAAATCTCACTCATATCTCTTGCCAAGACGTAACCGCCACCGGCTCCTCGAATACTCTTAATCAACCCCGCTTTCTTTAACATTGACATCAATTGCTCCAGATATCCTTCTGAAATCGCCTGCCTAGTTGCTATACTGCTGATAGAAACCGGTTCAATTTCACTATATTGCGCCAAATCAATCAGCGCTCTCAAACCATATCTGCCTTTTGTTGATATTTTCAAGGTTTCACCTTCTTTTCTTTTTTAATCCCTAGTATTTTACTAGGATTTATTCCACTGTAGAATAGCACTCTATTTTTGTTCTGTCAAGGCTAAAAAAAGAATATCTTTAAATGATACATGATTCAGGTGAAGCTATGTCAAAAAACACAATAATCAAAGGCACTTTCATATTAACTGTTACCGGGTTTTTAACTCGTCTAATCGGATTTTTCTTTCGCATTTTCTTAAGCCACACGTTTGGCGAGGAACAGATGGGACTATATCAACTTATTTTTCCTATTTATGCGCTTTGCTTTTCTTTATCTACTGCAGGAATTGAAACAGCCTTGGCTAGATGCGTTGCACAGAAAGTGGCATATGGTAAGAAAAAGGAGGCTGATACCCTTCTGTACCACGCCCTTATCATTTCCGTAAGTATCACTCTCCTTTTGGGCTTGCTTGTTAGAAAATTTTCCGCTTCCATATCCATTTATATATTAGGGGATCTTCGGTGCGAACCGCTTCTTCACACCTTGTCCTTTGCATTGCCTTTTGCCGCTATACATTGTTGTATTTGTGGGTACTATTTCGGATTAAAGCAAACAAAGATTCCTGCCTTATCACAGTTCATGGAACAAATTGCCCGCGTAGGAAGCATTTTCGTTATCTACAAAATATTTGCTAGCAGCAATCAACCTCCTACTGTATGGATTGCTGTCTTAGGACTGGTCTTTGGCGAATGTATTTCTTGCTGCTTTTGTATTCGCCATTTCTTTATCCGCCCTCACCAATCCTTTTCCTTACCCTTTATTTGGAAAAACCGGCATCTGGGAAAGGAATTATGCACACTTGCACTCCCTCTTACCTCCAACCGCGTGCTAATGAATCTGTTACAAAGTGTGGAAACCATTTCGATTCCCATTTGTCTACAAACCTTTGGCTATTCCAACTCACAGGCGCTTAGTACCTATGGAGTTTTGACCGGTATGGCACTGCCTTGCATCATGTTTCCGACTGCATTGACAAATTCCATATCCACGATGCTCCTTCCTACCGTTGCAGAAATCCAAGCAGAAGACAATTTAGAACGCCTCAAACAATTGATACAAAAAGTAATTCTGTTTGGTTTTGGTCTGGGAAGTTTGTGCGGACTCCTTTTTCTGATGTTTGGTTCCACTGTTGGAAGACTTCTTTTTGACAGTTCTTTGGCAGGAAATTTTATTCAAACTCTTGCTTGGATTTGTCCTTTCTTATATATGAACAGTACTCTAATTAGTATTTTGAACGGACTTGGTAAAGCCAACAGTTCTTTTTTCATCAATGTCTGTGGGCTCTCCATTCGTATTTGCGGAGTATGGTTTTTTATCGCTATCTGGGGAATGCACGGATATCTTAACGGTTTGCTTGTAAGTCAGCTTGTTATCAGTTGTCTTTGCGTTTTAAAACTGATACATTATGTAAAAAAAAGATGCTAATCCATTTCAAATGCAGTATAATAATATCAGCCAAATGAGGAGGAACTACATATGGGGGAATTCAAACGATTAAATCGTACGTTAAGTTATCAAGGTAAAATTTTAAAAGTATACACAGATCAGGTGGAAGTAAACGGTCGCGAGTCCAATTGGGATTATATTCATCACAATGGTGGCGCCGCTGTTGTTCCTGTTACTGAGGAAGGTAAGATTTTAATGGTAAAACAGTACCGGAATGCTTTAGACCGCTTTACTTTGGAGATTCCTGCCGGAGCCTTGGATTCTGTTCAGGAAAGTGGAATGGAATGTGTTGCGCGTGAACTGGAAGAAGAAACCGGATACATTGCAAAATCAATTGAATGGCTTATTAACACCAACAGTTGGGCTGCATTCACAAATGAAAAAGTAGAAATATTTGTAGCCAGAGACTTAGTGCCTTCGAAACAAAATTTCGACGAAGAGGAATCCATTGAATTACAAACATACACGCTCGATAAACTGAAAGAGAAAATCTTTTCCGGAGAAATTACGGATTCAAAAACAGTGGCCGGCATTCTGGCATACGCTGTAAAATACGAATAATATGATTTGACAGGCATATAATGTACTATCCAAACTGGAGGTAGAAGTATGCTTAGGTTGAAGTATAAAAACAAAAACCAACTTCTAATAATTTTGTTAGTTGTTGGTTTTTTCATTGGTGTTATATATGAAAACATAATTTTTAAAAAAAATTTCGTCGCAACGGAACTGTTCACAAAAACCAATTTGCAGCGTTTCCTGCAGACAGATGTGATTGCAGAAAAATATTTTTGGTATGTTATCAAAGACAGGCTGTTTTTCCTTTTGCTGATTTGTGTTCTGGGCTGTACGAAGTGGAAAAAGTTAGTTGTAAGCATGTGCCTTTTATTCATTGGCTTCTTTATGGGGACTCTTTGTGTTGCCTCTGCGCTTTCTCTGGGAATAAAAGGGATACTGTTATGCATTGCCGGGCTCTTTCCGCATATGCTGTTTTATGGTTTCTTATACGGTATGTTATTTGTCTATTGGTTTCATTATCCGGAAAAACAATGGAATCGAGCAAAACTGCTCTTTGTATTGCTTATGTTCATTGTGGGACTTGTTCTTGAAATCTATGTGAATCCAATTATTGTGAAATTTGTAATTGGGATTATATAAAAAGAACCCCTACGTTTAACGTAAGGGTTCAAATTCTTATTTTGCGTAATCTGTAACACGTGATTCACGAATCACATTTACTTTAACCTGACCTGGATATTCCAATTCAAATTCAATCTGTTTCGAAATATTTCTAGCCATTAGTACCATGTCTGCATCAGACACTTGCTCTGGAACTACCATGATACGAATCTCTCTACCTGCTTGAATAGCAAAAGATTTATCGACTCCCTTATAGGAGTTAGCGATTTCTTCTAATTGTTTTAATCTGTTTGTATATGTTTCTAATGTTTCTCGTCTTGCACCCGGTCTTGCTGCAGAAATAGTATCCGCTGCTTGTACGATGCATGAGATTAATGATGTTGGTTCTACATCACCGTGATGAGATTCAACTGCATTAATAACGACTGCTGATTCTTTGTATTTCTTACAAAGGTCAACACCAATTTGAATATGAGAGCCTTCCACATCATGGTCAATTGATTTACCAATATCATGTAAAAGACCAGCTCTTTTTGCCAATCTGACATCGAGTCCGATTTCACTTGCCAACAAACCGGCTAATTGTGCTACTTCAATCGAATGCTTTAATGCGTTTTGTCCATAACTTGTTCTGAACTTCATTCTTCCTAAAAGACGAATTAATTCAGGATGGATGCCGTGTACGCCGACTTCTAATGCTGCCGCTTCACCTTCCTCACGAATCATCGTTTCAACATCTCTTTGTGCCTTTTCAACTGTCTCTTCAATTCTTGCCGGATGAATACGTCCATCTACAATCAATCTTTCAAGAGCAATTCTGGCAACTTCTCGTCTAATCGGGTCAAAACCTGATAAAACTACTGCTTCCGGTGTATCGTCAATAATCAATTCCACACCTGTCATTGTCTCGAGAGTACGGATATTCCTTCCTTCTCTACCAATAATTCTACCTTTCATTTCATCGCTAGGAAGTTGCACAACGGAAATTGTTGTTTCCGCAACATGGTCTGCTGCACACTTTTGAATCGCGTTAACAACATACTCTTTTGCCTTCTTATTTGCTTCTTCCTTAGCCTGCGTTTCTAATTCTTTGATTAGTCTCGCAGTATCATGTTTCACATCTTCTTCAACAGTTTTTAACAAATAATCCTTTGCTTGTTCGGAGGTCAATCCTGAGATTCTTTCAAGTTCCTGTACTCTTTGCTTGCTGAGTTCTTCTACTTTTGCTTCTCGCTGCTTCATTTGTTCCTCTTTAGCAACAAAATTAGCCTCGCGTTGTTCAATCGCCTCTACCCTCTTATCTAAAGCTTCTTCCTTGGATAATACACGCTTTTCAAAACGTTGTACTTCAGCTCGTCTCTCTTTAATTTCCTTGTCGAGCTCGTTTTTCGTCTTGATAGACTCCTCTTTTACTTCCAAGAGAGCTTCTTTCTTTGTGGATTCGGCTGTTTTGAGCGCTTCATCGATAATTTCTCTTGCTCTACTTTCTGCATTTCCTATCTTAGAATCTGCGTTCTTCGTAAGCTTAGAAACCGTTACCTTATATGTAACTATCGATGCCACAACAAGTGCAATAACCGCAGCAATTATTATAATAATTTCTGGTTGCACAGGAGCACCTCCCTATTTATTTTTCATTGTACGTATACAATAGTTAGATTTTATACTCTTTTAACAATAATGTCAAGCATTCCAGAAAGAAACTTGTATTACCTGACGAATTTCTTCATAAGAAAAGCCTTTTCGCAACAAATAGTCAAAAATCTTCTTTTTTTCTTTATCACTACACTGTTCAGGTGACTCGCACTTCTTCCCTGCTAAATACTGAATTGCTTCCAACGCGTCTTCCGGATGATAGCATTCAGCAACTGCTTGGGAGATCACTTCCCTGTGCACCCCTTTTTGACTTAGCATTGCAGCAATTTCATGTTTGCTTTTTGTTTTCTTTCGACTTTCGACGAAACGCTTTGCATAATTAACATCATCAATATATCCAAACGATTTCACATATTCCATTGCCTGTTCGACAACATCATCTTCATAGGATTTTTGTTTCAGCTTCTGTCGCAACTGCGCTTCCGTCCGGTCCATATCCGTGAGCAGGCTCAATGCCTTGAGTTTGGCCTGTTTCACTTTGTCTTCCATCTTATGCTTCCTCTGTATCTGCTGGATTCAGTTGATAATGAGCCCTTACCTTTGCCTCTATCTCATTCATAATTTCCGGATGCTGAGACAAATACAACTTCGCATTTTCACGTCCTTGACCGATCTTATCGCCATTATACGCATACCATGCGCCACTCTTATTCACGATATCCACACTTGCAGCAAGGTCTAAGATATCTCCTTCTTTCGAAATACCTTTTCCATACATAATATCAAATTCTGCTTCCTTAAACGGTGGTGCAATCTTATTCTTCACAATCTTAATTCTTGTGCGGTTCCCCACCATCTCACCATTCAGTTTCAGTGTCTCCACTTTTCTTACATCCATACGAACAGATGCATAGAACTTCAGTGCACGTCCACCGGTTGTCGTTTCCGGATTACCAAACATAATACCTACTTTTTCACGCAACTGATTGATAAATACAACTACACAGTTAGACTTACTGATAACCGGTGTCAATTTGCGAAGTGCCTGAGACATTAATCTCGCTTGAAGACCCACATGAGAATCTCCCATATCTCCTTCTATTTCCTGTCTCGGAACCAAAGCCGCAACAGAGTCAATAACAATAATATCCATCGCTCCGGAGCGAACCATAGTTTCAGCAATCTCCAATGCCTGGTCACCGCTATCCGGTTGGGAAATATATAATTCGTCAATGTCTACACCGATGTTCTTCGCATATACAGGGTCCAAGGCATGCTCCGCATCGATAAATCCGGCGATACCGCCACGTTTTTGCACCTCTGCAATCATATGTAATGTTACGGTTGTCTTACCACTTGATTCCGGTCCGTACACTTCAATCACTCTGCCCTTTGGTACTCCGCCAAGTCCAAGTGCAATATCAAGGCTAAGAGAACCTGTCGGCACTGTCTCTACCGAAATATTAGCCCCCGCATCGCCTAACTTCATAACTGTTCCTTTACCGAAATCCTTCTCTAATTTCGAAATCGCCGCATCTAATGCTCTTTTTTTATCTTCATTTGCCATCTTTCAATCTCCTTTAGCGAACTTATGTTCGTTTTTCTAAATAATATACTATTATACTTGTTACTAATTGTCAACTACTTTTATACAAATTTATTTTGAGAAATATGGGGGATTTTGAGCGAATCCTCATATGAAAGGGTAAATTTATCATAACACAAAAAAGGAAGATGCAAAAGCACATCTTCCCTTCTCTCTTAATATTTTTCTGCCACTTCTCCACGTTTTTTATAAATACTGTTGGCAGGAACAAATTCTCTCACCATAGAAAGCGGATAAATATTGGTCTTCTTACCAACTACTGTTCCCGGATTCAACACAGAACCACAGCCTACTTCTACTTCATCCCCAAGCATTGCACCGAATTTTTTCAATCCTGTTTCAATCGCACCTTCCGGTGTCTTTACGGTGGTCAAGGTCTTATCCGACTTTACATTTGAAGTAATAGAACCTGCGCCCATATGTGCTTTATAACCGAGAATGGAGTCTCCCACATAGTTGTAATGTGGCACCTGTACCTTGTTAAATAAAATTACATTTTTAAGTTCGGTGGAATTACCCACCACAGCACCTTCTCCTACAATCGCATTTCCACGAATGTACGCACAGTGTCTAACCTCCGCATCTTTTCCTATAATCGCAGGACCGCCTATAAATGCAGTAGGTGCAACCTTTGCGCTTTTTGCAACCCATACATTTTCCCAGACTTTTTCATATTCTTCTTCCGGGAGCGAGTTCCCTAATTCTACAATAAATGAACTAATTTTTGGAAGTACCTCCCAAGGATATGTCACCCCTTCAAATATATCTTTTGCAATGGTCTCGTCTAAATTATAAAGTGCCTGTACTGTCAATTGCTCCATCTTTCATACTCCCCTTTATTTGTAATACTTTGAAACATTGTTATAACATTGCCTTAATTGATACTGATTATTCAAGCCTAACACACCTTGGGTCCGACTTGCAATAAAGTTCTCCAATTTCACCATGTATTCCTCGGATGTAATCTGTCCTTCCGCCACATATGTAAGTCCTTTTTCCCAACTTGCAGTCAGTTCCGGATTTAAAAGTGAACGAATAGAGTTATCTACCACATCAAAAACCATTTCACCCAACAAGGTCGGTGTGATAATCTGGGTCTTCCCATTTAAACTCAAATACTTGATATGGATAAGTTTCTTAAGAATCTCAGCTCGTGTTGCACTGGTTCCGATTCCACTGCCTTTGATTTGGGCACGCAGTTCCTCGTCCTCAATTAGTTGACCTGCATTTTCCATTGCCAAAATAATGGAACCGGAATTATAACGCTTCGGCGGTGTGGTCTCTCCTTCCTTTACATTCAATTCCTGCACACTGAGAACCGAACCCTTCTGCACGGTTTTCAAAAGTTCAAATAAACCTGCATCCACTTCTGTTTCATTCCCTACTCCTACTACTTTTAAATAGCCTTCTTCTGCCAATACTTTGAAATTTGAGAAAAACTGTTCTCCTCGCATTTGTGTGGTAATACCCATTTTATGATAAACTGCTGCCGGATAGAAGATGCTTAAGAACCTTCTCACGATGGTATCATATACCTGTTTGGCGGTTCCAGATACACTCGCAAGAGCAGAAAGTCCCTGTCCTGTTGGAATAATGGCATAGTGGTCTGTGATTTGTTTGTCATTTACATATTTCGTTTTTTCCAGCCCTTTATGACTTCCGAATTGCAAGATATCCTGTAGATACGGTTTTGCCATATCATATTTTGCCAAGCCGTTTAAATTTTTGGAAATCTCTTTTGCCACTGCTGTTGATAACACTCTGGCATCCGTTCTCGGATAGGTAACCAACTTTTTCTCGTACAATTCCTGTACAATTCGAAGGGTCTCATCCGGACTGATCTTAAAACGTTTGGAACACTCATTTTGCAGTTCTGCAAGGTTGTATAAAAGAGGTGGTGCTTTTTTCTCCACTTTCTTCTCTACGGAAGCCACAGTACATTGAAGTGGCTGTTCCTCACTTAAATAAGAAATCAGTTCCTCTGCCTTTTCCTTCTTCTTGAAACCATTTTCCTTATATAAATCAAAACTTTCAAAATAACGCGACCCCTTTACGCTTTTCCACTCACCTTCGAAAGTTTTATCTCCCAACTGAATGGTACTAAGCACGCGATAGAATGGTGTCTTTACAAAGTCTCGAATTTCCCGTTCCCTTCGCACAATCATGCCAAGCACACAGGTCATCACTCGTCCCACGGAAAGCACGGTCCTGTCTTGATTTAAAAATGAAGACAAGGTATTTCCATACTTTAAGGTCAAAAGTCTTGAGAAATTAATTCCCATCAGATAGTCTTCTTTCGCGCGCAAGTAAGCCGATGCTGAAAGATTATCATATTCTTCCAAATCCTTCGCTTCTCGGATACCACGCAGAATTTCTTCCTCTGTCTGTGAATCAATCCAAACCCTTTTCCGTTTTTTATCTGTCACACCTGCCATCTGTTCTACCAGACGATAAATGTACTCTCCTTCACGTCCCGAGTCAGTGCAAACATAAATGGTCTCTACATCCGGACGATTTAAGATATTACTTACAATACGAAATTGTTTTTCTACATTTGCAATGACTTCGTACTTGAACTCTTTCGGAATAAATGGAAGGGTTTCCAAACTCCAGCGCTTGTATTTCTCATCATAAACCTCAGGATAACTCATGGTTACAAGATGTCCCACACACCAGGTCACAATCGCATTGTCTGCTTCCAGAAAACCATCTTGTCTTCTCGTATTCAATTTTAATGCTTTTGCAAATTCCTGTGCCACACTTGGCTTTTCTGCAATAAATACTGATTTTCCCATATATTATTTCGCCTGAATATATCCTTTTGCAGTTAAGGTTTCTGCACAGAGGATTGCACCACCTGCGGCACCGCGAACTGTATTGTGTGATAATCCAACGAATTTAAAATCATACACTTTGTCTTCACGGAGACGTCCAACTGATACACCCATTCCGTTTTCGTAATCCACATCAAGATTTACTTGTGGACGATTGTCCTCTTCTAAATATTGAATGAATTGTTTCGGTGCGCTTGGAAGCTCTAACTCTTGTGGAAGACCTTTGAAATTCACTAATTTGTCAATCAATTGTTCTTTTGTCGGCTTCTTTGCGAATTTCACAAACACAGCTGCCGTATGTCCGTTTAATACAGGAACACGGATACATTGTGTTGTGATAACCGGTCCTTCTGCTTTTACAATCTCACCGTCAACAACCTTACCCCAGATACGAAGTGGTTCTTGTTCGCTCTTTTCTTCTTCTCCACCAATGTATGGAATGATATTTTCAACCATTTCCGGCCAGTCTTTGAAGTTCTTACCTGCTCCTGAAATTGCCTGATATGTAGTTGCTACCACTTCTGTTGGTTCAAATTCTTTCCATGCTGTAAGTACCGGTGCATAACTTTGAATCGAACAGTTCGGTTTTACTGCCACGAAACCTCTTGTTGTTCCAAGACGTTTTTTCTGTGCTTCAATGACATCAAAGTGCTCTGGATTGATTTCCGGAACTACCATAGGCACATCCTTTGTCCAACGATGTGCACTGTTGTTAGACACAACCGGCGTTTCTGTCTTTGCATATGCATCTTCAATCGCTTTGATTTCTTCTTTTGACATATCAACTGCACTAAATACGAAATCAACGCTTGCTGCAACTTTTTCTACTTCATTTACATTGGCAACCACCAATTTTTTCACAGCTTCCGGCATTGGTGTTGTCATTTTCCAACGTCCGCCTACTGCTTCTTCATATGTTTTACCAGCTGATCTTGGACTTGCTGCTACTGTCACTACCTCGTACCAAGGATGATTTTCCAACAAAGCGATGAAACGCTGTCCTACCATACCTGTTGCTCCAAGAATACCAACTCTTAATTTCTTATCCATCGTTAAAACCCTCTTCCTGTATGTATGTTTTTCATAATATTTTACGATAATATACCTTTTGTATTATTAATGCAAGTAATTTTCATAGATTTTGATAACTTTTTCCATGGATTCCTTACTAGGTGCACCGATTGTTGTACGCTTATCCACGCAAGTTTTCATGCTGATTGCTTCATAGATATCTTCTTCGAATACCGGTGATATGGCCTTGTATTCTTCTATTGTCATATCATCAAGGGCAATATCTTTCTCTATACAATAAAGTACTAACTGCCCTACAATGCCATGCGCATCGCGGAAGGCTACCCCGTGATTTACCAAGTAATCAGCCGCATCGGTTGCATTTGTAAAACCATTCTTCGCGCTGTTTTCCATCACGTCTTTGTTAAATCTCATGGTGCGAAGCATGCCTGTAAAGAGTGCAAGGCAGCCCTTCGTGGTGTCAATGGCATCAAACACGAACTCTTTATCCTCCTGCATATCCTTATTATATGCAAGTGGAATTCCTTTCATAGTCGTAAGGAGTGACATTAATGCTCCATACACACGTCCTGTCTTTCCTCGAACAAGTTCCGCAATATCCGGATTCTTCTTCTGTGGCATGATGCTGCTTCCTGTACTGTATGCATCATCAATTTCCACAAAACGATACTCGTTGGAATTCCAAATAATCACTTCCTCTGAAAAACGGCTCAGATGCATCATTATTGTAGACATTGCTGAAAGAAGCTCTATGAGATAATCCCTGTCTGCAACAGAATCCATACTGTTCAAGGTTGGTCCGTAAAAGCCAAGTAATTCTGCTGTCAGGTTGCGGTCCAATGGATAGGTTGTACCAGCTAAGGCACCAGAACCTAACGGACAGTAATTCATGCGGTCATAAATATCTGTCAAACGCAAGCGGTCTCTGTGGAACATTTCAAAATATGCTCCCATATGATGAGCTAAAGTAATTGGCTGCGCCTTTTGCAAATGCGTAAAGCCCGGCATAAAGGTCTCCGTATTATCCTTCATAATCTGAAGCAATACTTTCAGAAGTTCTTTCAGAAGGTCATCTAACGCATCAATCTCATCCCTTGTATAAAGCTTCATATCAAGGGCAACCTGGTCGT
Organism: Tyzzerella sp.; assembly: GCA_017410145.1. Taxonomy (GTDB): domain Bacteria; phylum Bacillota; class Clostridia; order Lachnospirales; family Lachnospiraceae; genus Faecalimonas. The sequence goes on along the minus strand of JAFQRJ010000008.1, from coordinate 15,097 downwards.
TTCTGCTTCTTCCGGTATGTAATTTCTTTCCTGCTTCTCCAATTCTGTCGATTAAGGTTGCCTCCACAAAGCTGTGAATATCTTCGTATTTATCGGAAATTTCAAGTGTTCCTTCCTGTACATCTCTCAAAATCCCTTGAAGGCCTTCTATAATCTGCTCCTTTTCTTCCTCTGTTAAAATCCCTTGTGTAGCAAGCATGGTGACATGTGCAATACTGCCTCTAATGTCCTGCTCATAAAATTTTTGATCAAAAGAAATGGATGCGTTAAAATTGTATACCAATTGGTCCGTTTCTTTTGTAAATCTTCCACCCCAAAGTTGTGCCATAATTCTCTTCCTCTCTACTCTTTGTTCATTCTTTCCCGCTGCGAAAATTCACAGCCACAGTAATCTTGTCTATATAAGCCATATTCTTTCGATAATTCTATGGAACGTTTATATCCATTTTTCTTTTTAAAATCAGATGGCAAATAGGAAACTCCGTACTTCTCGGCCAGTTTGTTTCCGATTTCATTTAACTTCTCCGCATTCTTTAACGGGCTAATGCTAAGGGTTGTTGTGAAATAATCAAACTCGCCCTCTCTTGCCACTTTGGCTGTTTCTTCCAAACGAAGGGCATAACACCCAAAACATCTTTGTCCGCCTTCTTTCATATCCTCCATGCCCTTTGTCATCGCATAGAATTTATCACTGTCATATGCTCCTGCAAGAAAAGATACCGGATACTTTGTCGGCATATTGTGAACCAATGTCTGTTGCTCTAAGATGCGCTTTGTATACTCGCTCTCCGGAAAAATATTTGGATTATAATAGAAAACAGTAATCTCAAAATAATCAGACAAATACTCCAATACATAACTGCTACATGGTGCACAGCAACTGTGCAACAATAGTTTCGGAACTGTCTGTTCTTTTTGCAACTGTTCAATTTTATTTTCTAACTCTTTTTGATAATTCATCTCATTTGTCCTACACCAGATTTTACAGTTTAGCAATACAGCTCTGATTATAACCTTTTCTTTGCTTTCATTCAAGCACCGTTTCCATTTTTCTACATAAAATATATCATATGAGAGACATATCTCTCATATGATATACGCTCCGCAAGGATGTGCAGGGATTCGGATTCGAAATTAGTCAGCTACGCCGACCCGAATCCCGCACAAAGACTTGCGAGCAAGTCTTTATTTGAAATTTATAGGAGGTGTGTCATGGAAAACATTTTAGAGCTTCAAGACATTAGCCATTCTTATCATGGCATGGAGGGAGAAACACAGGCACTCTCTCATCTGTCCTTCACACTAAAGCAAGGAGATTTCATCAGCATTGTCGGTCCTTCCGGCTGCGGGAAATCCACCTTACTATCGATTATTTCCGGTCTCATTCCTCCTGAAAACGGGAAGGTTGTTTTACGCGGAAATCATATCGGGTATATGTTACAAAAAGACCATCTTTTAGAATGGAGAAATGTTTACCGTAATATTATACTGGGACTTGAAATACAACACAAAATCACTCCCGGCACAAAGGAGAAGGCTTTAAGGTTACTAAAACAATATGGTTTGGAGCAATTTGCAAATGCAAAGCCTTCCGAACTATCCGGTGGTATGAGGCAACGCGTTGCCCTAATCCGTACCCTTATTTTAGAGCCCGATTTGCTTCTTTTAGATGAGCCTTTTTCTGCCTTGGATTACCAAACACGCCTTGCAGTTGGAGATGATATCGGGCAGATTATTCATAAGGAAAAAAGAACCGCCATCCTGGTAACTCATGATTTAGCGGAAGCAATCAGCCTAGGCAACAAGGTGCTTGTCTTAACGAAACGCCCTGGTTCCGTTAAAACCATTGTTCCTATTCATTTTCCAGAGGATAAAAACACGCCTTTGCTCCGTCGCAGTACCACAGAATTCAACGAATACTTCGATATCATATGGAAGGAGTTGAACGTAGATGAGTAACGTTTCACAAAACCAACTTGCGTTTCTAAAGAAGCAAAAGCTGCATCGCCTTTTTGTACGTATCAGCCGTATTGTTGTGTTTGTTGCATTCCTTCTTCTATGGGAATTAACTACACGTTTAGGGATTATTGATTCCTTTGTGTTTAGCAGCCCAAGCAAAGTGGTCCTATGTTTTTGGGGAATGGTGCTTGACAGAAGTATTTTCCTTCACATTGGCATTACACTGTACGAAACATTGGTTAGCTTTCTGCTGGTTACTTTGTTTAGCATTTTGCTCGCTACCTTACTATGGTTTAGTCAGAAACTTCTGGAGATTACCGAACCCTTCCTCGTTGTGCTAAACAGTCTCCCGAAATCCGCACTTGCTCCACTCTTGATTGTATGGCTTGGCGCAACTCCTAAGACCATTATCGTGGCCGGCATGTCGGTAGCCATATTCGGAAGTATTATGAATATGGCTACTAGTTTTCGCGAGGTAGACCCGGAGAAAATCAAATTGGTCTACACTTTAAGAGGCACAAAATTTCAAGCACTCACAAAGATTGTTATTCCGAGTTGTATTCCTGCCATTGTAAGTAATATGAAGGTCAACATTGGACTTTGTCTGGTTGGCGTGGTAATTGGGGAGTTTTTAGCCGCCAGAAATGGACTTGGTTACCTGATTATCTATTCGAGCCAAGTTTTTAAGATGGATTGGCTTCTGATGTCGATTGTCATTCTTTGCGTCTTAGCAATGGGATTGTACGCGCTGATTAATTTGGTTGAGAAACTGTATCAGAAACGGTTTTAGACACGTTATAAGCGGTTGTGGGCATACTGCAACTGCTGTACATAATTTGTTTGAGAACTTGACAGAAATTCCCATTAATAGTATGATTTTAATAAGAATGCATATCTTTCGAAAGTGAGGAATGTACATATGTCAAATGAACATAAAGACCAAATCAGAATTGTACAGGAAACGGTAGCCGGCAAAGAAATCACATTTGCACATGTAATGGGCGGTCCGGATCCGATTATATACCAGAAGCTTGGTTTGAATCCACAAGTAGACTACGGCTCTTCTGCCATTGGAATTATGAATATGACTCCACCGGAATCCGCTGTTATCGCATCGGATATCGCTGTTAAGAGTGGAAATATCTATCTTGGATTTGCAGACCGTTTCACAGGTACATTAATTATAACAGGAGAAATTTCGGATGTTACCTCTGCTTTGACAGAGATTCTTGACTACTTCCGTGAATCTCTTGAATATGTAGTCTGCAAGGTTACAAGAAGTTAGGGAGCGTTGCTATGACTCAAATCACGAAGGAACAATTGTTAGAAAAAATCTTTCAAGATGACTATGCGCAATTGGTTGGCAAAAAGCTTCGGATGACTCGTGTTCGTGTTCCCGGAAAAGAAGTCTGCATGGCTCATATTATCAATCCTACTGACACTTGTATCTATCAAAATCTCGCCTTACATATCGGTGTTCATGAAGGTGAGGACCATACAGGTGAGACACTTGGGCTCATCCGCTTTACACCTTGGGAATCCGTTGTGGTTGCTGCTGATATTGCATCAAAAAGTGCAGACATACAAGTTTGCTTTATGGACCGCTTCTGCGGTGCTCTCATTATTTCGGGAAAATTGGCAGATGTACAAGCCGCTGTGGAATCAGTAGTTCAATTTTTTGGAGAAGAATTGGGATTTGCAGTTTGCAAAATTCATAAAAGTTAAATAGAATCAGGTGACTTATGAAGAAATTGTTTTTGATGGGAAGAAGCGAAGCCGGAAAGACTTCTCTGACACAGGCTTTAAAGGGTGAAGAACTCCATTATGTTAAAACTCAATACACCTTGACCGAAGATAATACCATCGACTCTCCGGGGGAATATGCCGAATCCAAACGTTTCAGTGTTGGTCTGGCATGTTTTTCTTTTGAAGCTGATGTAGTGGCGATTGTTCAAGCTGCGGATGAACCCTTTAATCTCTTCGGTTCCAGCCTACATGCATTTATCCTTCGTCCACTTATCGGTGTTATTACAAAGATTGATTCTCCGTATGCCAATATTGAAATGGTAAAGCAATGGATGGAAAATGCTGGTTGTGAACGTATTTTCTTAATCAATAATACTACCAGAGAAGGAGTTTCCGAACTCTTAGAATATTTGGAAGATGATTTGCCACCTCTTTCCATGAAACAGGCGAAATACAAACAAGACTTAGGTCTAAATCCATGGGACTCTCTTCCGGATGGAGTTGAGTATCCAGAAGAAATCTAATAAACAATAAAAAAAGCAGTTGCGACAATCAACAATCGCAACTGCTTTTCCTTTACTTATTTAAAACTTACAAATCCATAGCTTTCTAATATCTGAAAGAACTTTGCCAATCTCGGATACAATGGCTCTGCCTTCTCTCCAAACTGCTCTTTTACAAGCACACCGAGTTCGATGATATTTTTCTCACCATCAATCAGCGGCCAGACAAAGCTACCATTCTCGTCCAGATGCACCTGTGTGTATTCTGGTTTTTTCAAAAGTTTTTGTGTTATTTTCTTCATAAGACCTGTGTTATGCACATACAAGGTAACTATTCCCTTTTCATCCGCATCCCATCTTAAGCCTTCTTGTCTTACCGGAATATTTTCCAAGTAATTCGCATTTATTACATCTTTCTTTTTTGCCATCACAAAATACCTTACGCTTTTTTGTCACGTTTCTTCCAGATTGTGAACTTCAGCAAGCATAAAATCATAAGACCGAATACTACTAGGCTGGCAATATTGGAAACAGCCGGTGAAAGCTTTAGTAAACCGCTAATATCAAGGGCACTGTCCACACCTACTACTGCTAATACAGCAAGAAGGATACCTACAAGACCTTCACCTGCAATCATACCAGAGCAGTAAAGAATACCATCTGTGATGATTTCTTCTTTTTCCTTTTCTTCCTTCTTCATCTTATCGAAGAAAAGACGAATGATACCACCAACCATGATACATGCATTCAATTGTACCGGTAAGTAAACACCGATTGCAAACGGAAGAACCGGAATACCTAAAAGTTCAATCACCACTGCAAGACAAACACCTACAAATACAAGTCCCCATGGAAGGTTGCTGTCCATAACACCTTCGATAATCATTTTCATCAAAGTTGCCTGTGGTGCACCAAGTTGTTCGGAACCGAATCCCCATGCCGCATCTAAAAGATAAAGAACTCCACCAATTGCAAATGCAGATGCAACAACACCAATCACTTCACCAACTTGTTGTTTTCTTGGTGTAGAACCAAGTAAATAACCCGTCTTCAAATCCTGTGATGTATCACCGGAAATAGCTGCTACGATACAAATGATAGAACCAATAGCAATGGCTCCCTGCATACCGTGAGCACCTACATCACCTGTAATCTTTAAGATCAAAGTTGCAATCAGTAATGTTGCAATCGCCATACCGGATACCGGGTTATTAGAGCTTCCTACTAAACCAACCATTCTGGAAGAAACAGTTGCAAAGAAGAAGCCAAAGATAACTACGATAATTGCACCAACTAAAGTTACCGGAATTGCCGGAACCAACCAAACAAGCAATGTTAATACTAAAATTGCACCAAGAACAATCTTCATATTCAAATCTTGTTCTGTACGTTTTGTAGATGTAGAACCTACACCACCTTTTAAACTCTTCATCGCGTCCGCAAATGTCGTAACGATAAGTGGAAGTGATTTCACTAAACTAATAATACCACCTGCGGCCAAAGCACCTGCACCGATGTAGCGAATGTAAATTTTCCAAATTCCACTGGCTCCAAACTCACTATACATATCAGCAATAGTCTCTATTTCTGGCCTGTTAACTATATCCAATATTGCTATTTCCTGTGCAGTTAATACATTATTCCCTGCAAAAAAAACAATCAGTGGAATCAATACCATCCAGCTCACTACACCACCAGCAAACATGTAAGAAGAAATCTTTGGTCCACAGATGTAACCTACTGACATAACTGCCGGATAAATCTGAGTTCCAATTTCACCTGCAAAGCCTTTGAAGCGAAGTGACACTTCACTTGGCACTGCTTTCAAGCCGTCAATGACTAGCTTAAATGCACCGGCAATACCCATACCTGCAAATACAGTCGTTGCATTTGCTCCGCCTTCTTCACCTGCAAGAAGAACTTCCGCACAAGCCTGTCCTTCCGGATATGGCAAAATGCCATGTTCTTTTACAATAAGTGCATTTCTAAGTGGCACCATAAAGAACACACCTAGGAGACCTCCAAGCAATGCAATTGTTGTAATTTCAATGATGCCCGGTTTTTCCATAACACCTTCTGCTGCCCATAGGAACAACGCAGGTAATGTGAAAATAGCACCTGCTGCAAGAGACTCACCTGCGGAACCAATTGTCTGCACAATGTTACTCTCTAAGATTGAGTTTTTCTTCATAATCACACGGATAACACCCATAGAAATAACGGCTGCTGGAATCGATGCTGACACAGTCATACCAACACGTAGTCCAAGGTACGCATTTGCTGCACCAAAGATTACCGCGAGGATAATACCCATAACGATTGAAGTAACTGTTAATTCCGGAGTGATTTTTTCAGCCGGAATATAAGGTTTAAATTCGTTTTTATTTTCCATCGTAAACCTTTCCTTTCTCTCGTTTTATTTATACGCTTTATCGCCACAACGCAACAAAGCACTTTCATGATTATAACATATGGTAGGTACTAATGTCATCATGTTTTTACCAATAAGTGTTTGAATCGCATTATCACCAATCGGGGCCTATGTAATTTTTTTATATTCTCAGACCCCATATTATTTATTTTTTTCTTCATTTAAGACATCTTCAACCAAAAAACGGGGTCTATACACGCAAATCCCATGCATAGACCCTTTTTCTTCCTGTTTTGGGGTCTCAATCAGTAATTCTTTGATATAGACCCCTGTTCTTCTTTTTTATATAAAAAAATGCACTACTTATTCTACAACTACCACACCATCGTCTTTGATGGTAACCTTCATTCCGTCCTTCACATACTCCAGGAATTCATCTCCCAAGCAATCAACTACCGGCATAGAAATGTTATCCAGCCATACATCTGCTAAGATTGCTCCTGCTGCTGCCAACGAGTCGATATGGTTTGAGAAAAGCAAACATGCCGGAACTCTCTCCATTGCACATGCACAATATAGCACCATACCTCCCGTGGTTGAGCCAATTGTCTGTGGCAGACAAAGAGCCTTTCCTAAGATGGATTTGCCATACAAATCCTTATTATTCTGGTCTCCTACTGTTACTGTCTTATCCCCAAACTGCAATGCTTTTTGAAGTGAAGCCAATGTATTAAATCCTTCATGAGTAACAACTGCTTCCGCTGTTACGGTACCTGGTGTAACTACACGTCCTTTAAATTCTCTCATGATTATTTGCCTCCCTTCGTGATTTGTACTAAAATTTCATCATCTGTGTAATAACGCGATGTTGTGTATGTACGCAACTTGTTGGATGAAGTAATAACAGGCATCTTTGCACATAACGGATTGTTCATATACATCAAAGGACAGATATAAGATACGATAACACCTGTTTTCTTTAATCTTTCGGCATACTCTGTCTGTTCAAATTCTTTAAGCACTGCAGGTGCTGTTGTAAATACCGTTGGAATCACAACTTTGCTGTTACCTGCTTCTTTAAGTCCCGCCTCCACGCGCTCTGTCCATGTTTTTAATTGTTCCAATGTCATATGTGGGCATCCCATAAAGCAGAGTTTCGGTTTTGCATCCTTATTCTTCCAGATAACCGGGTAATTATTTTTCACACGTTCTAACTCAGCATCATCAATCACATAAACCTGCGCATTTTCTTTGATTAAATCTTTACCTGATTCTACTGCTTCCGGTGTCAGATTTTCAATGTGATATAATCCAACAGCACCATTTGATGCTGTAGCAGCCCCAAAGTCTTTTAAGTATGAACATGCCGCATCATCAAGTTCTGTTCCAATCCATTTATCAAGACCTACGATGTAAGGAACATCTTCCATTACCTTCATACCGATTGCAGAGCCAAGTAATTGCGCCTCCGGTTTTTTCTCGGTCTTAATTTCAATAATCCAAGATGCCTTTCTTCCTTCGTCGGTAAGAAGACCAAAGTATGGCACATATCCCAAAACAGAACCCATGATATCCATGATACCCGAATTACGGTTACAACGTGCACCGAGAACAGAGTTCGCGTATACAACCGCGGAAGATTCTGCCCAGCTAAGCACTTCACCTTTTTTCGGAAGATTTCCTACTTCATCCATGTAGCAAGCACAAGTGAATGCATCCTTTTCCATAAGTCCAAGTTTGTTTAACTGGTCTTCATAGAAATCTTGTTTTGAATACATAAATTTGTTAAAAATCAATTTCTGCAAGAAATTTGCAGGTACCTTTGGATCAAGCGGGCGTGGGTCCACTGAAAATTTTTGTTTGGAAACCGCATCTGCTTCCAATAACTGATTCATTAAATCATACACCGGACCTAGCATCTTAAGTCCAAAAGAAGTAACTAAGTGATTGTATTCTGACGTAACCGGTACCATTTTTTCTGCACCGAATGCTTCACCATACATCACCAATGTTTTCATAACCTTGGCTAAGGTTTCCCCTTGCGCGCCATCTAATATGGCTTGTTGTTCGTCTGTTAATTTCATCATAACTTTTCATCTCCTAAAGCTTCATTGCTACATCCCACGCACCCCAGATAACAGTACGCAGGTTTCCAACCTTCTTCGCGTCACCAATTACATGCACGTGTTTACTCTTCGGTGCAAGTGGTGCCGGATTATAACCAACGGAAAGGATTACGCTGTCCGCGTCCACCTTAAAGCTATTACCTTCCTTGTCCTTCAGAGTTACGCTATCATTATGAATCTCAGAAAGCGAGGTTTCCAAATATACAGGAACATGATTGGTCTTAAAGAAATCACGAAGATAGCTGGTGTTCGCAAGACAAATGCCAGGAGTCGTAATTAAGTCATCTTGCATTTCCACGATTACAGGCTTTTTGCCATTCAGATACAATTCATACGCAATTTCACAACCGGTAAGCCCACCTCCGATAATAACAACGTTTTCACCAACTTGTTTGTTGCCAAGGAGATAATCTACGGCCTCTACAGCTGTATCCGCACCCTTAACAGGAATTCTCTTTGCCACTGCACCGGTTGCCACGATGATTTCGTCGGCATCAAGGGTACTTACATCGGTAATTTCTGTGTTCATATTCACGGTGATAGGATATTTCGCAAGTTCACGAATATACCAAGCAATGAGTGCCTTATCTTTTTCCTTAAAGGAAGGAGCTGCAGCGGCAACAAACACACCACCAAGCTTATCGCTCTTTTCATACAACGTTACGTTATGTCCTCGCTTTGCACAAGCGATAGCAGCTTCCATACCACCGATTCCGCCACCGATGACTGCGATGTTTTTCTGCTTTTTGGCAGGCTCTAGGTGATATTTCCTCGATTGCATGGTTTCCGGATTCAGTGCACAACGGGAAAGCCCCATGGTATCCTTGAGATCCTGTGTATTCGCGTGTCCCTTAGACGACGAGAAGTTAAAACATCCACTATGACAGCAGATACAAGGCTTGATATCTTCCAGTCGGTCCTCGATAAGCTTCGTTACCCATTCTGGGTCTACAAGAAATTGACGGGCAATACCAACGGCATCTATACTACCATCAGCAACTGCCTGCGCACCAACTAAAGCATCCATTCTACCGGCACAAACAACAGGAATATCTACAAATTTCTTAATGTGCGCTACATCCTCAAGGTTGCAGTTCTCAGGCATATACATAGGCGGATGAGCCCAATACCAAGAGTCATATGTACCGTTATCAGCATTCAGCATATCATAACCGACATCCTGCAGATACTTTGCAGCCTTTTCGGATTCTTCCATATTACGACCCACTTCCGTATATTCTTCCCCAGGCATTGCTCCGTAGCAGAAATCCTTTAGTTTAGATTCTACAGAGTAACGGAGTGATACAGGATAATCCTGTCCACATGCTTCTTTAATTGCCTTAACAACCTCTGCCGCAAACCGGTAGCGATTTTCAAAACTTCCGCCGTACTCATCAGTACGCTTATTAAAGAATTCTATAGCAAACTGATCGAGTAGATATCCTTCATGGACAGCGTGTACCTCCACACCATCAACTCCTGCTTCCTTGCAAAGCTTAGCAGTTTTCGCAAAGGCCTCAATGATTTCGTGTATCTGCTCTACTGTCATTTCCGGACACTCAATATCGTGTGCCCAACGAGATTTTTGGGCAGATGGTGAAGCCAATTCATGATTCGTGTCAATAACCGGCTTAATAAGTGTACGAGTAAATTTGTTTTTATGTAGGGGTGCTATAAGTTCGGTGATTGCCCAAGAACGTCCCATACCTGCTGTTAATTGAATAAACAGTTTTGCACCTGTTTTATGGATTTCATCCATATATTCTTTGAGTTCTTCGAACATTTTCGGGTTTTGCCACAGCCATTTTCCCCAGAAAGTATCGCGCAAAGGTGCAATACCAGGGATAATAAGACCTACGTTATTTTTTGCTCTTTCAAGAAAATGGTTTGCGGCTTCCTTGTCAAAGTGACAGCCAGTAAGTTCAAACCACCCAAACAGAGATGTGCCGCCCGTAGGGCATAAGACAATGCGATTTTTAATTTCCACATTGCCGACTTTCCAAGGCGTAAACAATGCCTCGTATTTTTGTTCTGTCTTTTGCATAATAAATAATTCCTTTCATTTTTTTCGACAAATATCATTAAATTTATTATATCATACTATACTAATATTTCCATTAATAAATGCAATCTTTTATTTCATCTATTTTATAGACAATTTCCGGAAAAATTGATATAATTTTTATATCAGAAAGACAGAAGGGAAAGGTACAGGATGTTAGGACTAAGTTTTAATGACTTACCACACTATATCTATTCAAATCATCGCCAATTTCATGAGCACGAACATCATATAGATAGAATTTTTGACGAAGACGTGTTAATTCTAATGCGAAAAGGTATGCTACGCTTTACTGAAAATGATGAACCTATAGAATTGCACGCCAACGAATATTATATTCAGCGTGCAGGACTTCATCAGAATGGGATTGAAGAAAGCGAAAAACCTAATTACTTCTTTATCCATTTTAAAGGCACCTTTGAAGAAAATGGTATTCTTCCACTGCGTGGTACCTTTCAATCTAAAACCATTCAACCTATACTTGACAAATTGATGCTTCTTGGTTTGGAATCTTCTAAAATTGAATATGAATGCTTGTTTTACGCATTACTGACAGACCTTGCTAAACAACAACGTGGTGAAACAGTTGCAGAAAAAATCCGTACCTATCTTTTACAGAACTATAAGGCTGAAATTTCTCTGCAAGATATAAGCCAACACTGTAATTATTCATCAAAAAACAGCATAGTAAATATTTTCAAAAGAACATATGGGAAAACCCCTTATCGCTATCTGACCGATTATCGTTTGGAACGTGCTTGTGAATATTTGGTTTCCACTCGTAATTCTTTATCTACTATTGCTTATGACGTTGGTTTCAGTGACTATACCGTGTTTTATCGTGCTTTTGTAGAGAAATATGGAATTTCTCCGAAAGATTATAGAGCAATTAAACAGGAGAAGTTCTTCATTCCACCTGAAAACGAAAGACCGAAGTAAAAGAGATGCCGGAAATAAACCGACATCTCTTTTATTATAAAAATCATTCTCACAAGAAACAATGCAAATATCCCAATTGCATGCATGATAACTCAATAGGCTTTACATCCCCAAAACATTTACAAGGTTGCTAACATCTGAACAAGTCTGCCATCGTTCATGGAATTAGCCATACGTGTATCAAATATCTTGAAATCATTCTGTTTTGTATAAAAATCCAATAACTTCTCGTTTGCCTCTGCTTCCAAAAAAGTGACCATACCACCTAACATATATTGTAATTCCCGAATCTTACACTTGGCCAACTCCATTAGTTCTTGACCCGAAATTATTTTATTTGTGTTTTCTTTGAAATTCTTTCCGAATTGAGCTATTAAATATGCAGACAAATGAAATATTTGATGTTCTGAATTGTATTCACTCACACGTGAGATTTTCTTTTGCAAACTCTTACTAAAAATACCACTTTTAACCTCTATCGGTTTTGATGCAAGAGAAAAATATCCCGCCAAAGTAGCATCCACTTTTGAGAAAACTAGATATGTAACAGATTGATTCTTTTTTGTGAATTCAATTGCTTGTTCTTTTAGAAACTTTTCAACGTTTTGGTTTAATGGGCAAGAGAAATTGGAAAGCACCTTCACTAATGCTTCTTCACCAATTTCTCCGCCCTCATTCTGAAAATAATCCCGTATATTCACCGTTGTATATTTTTCACATAACATTCGCTTGAATTGTCCTTTTCAGAAATTCATTTAGTTCATCACCGTGTAGTTCAGTTGCACGAACACTCAACGGTTTTTTAGGTGAATTCAGGGATTCTTCGATTGCATTCGCAAATCGCAATGCCGCTTCGCCTTCAAAGCAAAAATGATGCGTAATACTTTCTGTTGCCACAACTACACCTCCCACTTGTTTTTAGTCTCAAAAAGACTGTGCTATTATCTTGATAATAACAGATTATTTTTTTGATGTAAAGCCTATTCAATCATCAAAGTTTGTAGTCTATTCAATTGTAATAAATTAAAATATTGGCGAATCGCCATTTCAAATATAGATATGTAATATTTGATTTATGATATGTGCTGGTTCATAATGAGCCACCAACATTTTGGAACTTCATTCTACACGCATTGCGTTGTAATGTCAAGGTTGAATTTATAAAAGAGATGCCGGAAATTCCGACATCTCTTTCATTTTAATAAAATCCAGTCCACTCCTTATCCTGCTCAGGAGTGTCATCTTTTTTATCATCTTCTGTATCTGCATTGTTGTCTTTGCCCTGCTCTGTGTCAGGAGTATTGTTACCACTACTGTCTGTGGAATTGTCATTTTTGTTGGAACCGTCTGACCCAGCACTTGTTTCACTGTCGGTGCTATTATCGGCATTGGTAACACCATTGTCGCTGCTATCACTTCCATCAATTTCATCCTCTTCATCAGAATCCTCTGAGAAATCATCGAATTTGTCAGATGTTCCTGTAATATAGTCTGAGTCTTTAAGTTCATCTTTGTCTGTCTCTGACGACTTAAAAATAGCATACATTGTAAGTCCAAGACATAACAGTACAACTAAAACACTAAATCCAATAACATATTTCTTTTTCATACCCATCTACTCACTTTCCACTAATATTATAAGCTATTTGAGCTTTATTTTCACACTCTTACTCTTAACATCTTGGATATTGTTACCATTCTTATCATATGCTTTAAAATTGTCAATACGCAAAACAGTTGAAATATCACCTCTATAATCTTTTGTATCAAAAAGAAGTTCATATAAATCTCCTTTTTTTATTGGGGTAGTAAAATCTGATGCGTCATATAGTATTACACGAACCGTACCTTTCTGTATGTATTCGCATCTAGAATACCATTTGTTTGACAATTTGGTGTTAGAGCTTTGATACTCTAACACCTCTTCGTCGAATAATAAGTCAAATTGTATTCCATAGACATCTTCTTTGGAATTTAAATCTAGCGTCACAGAAACAGTATCATTTGTATTAACTTTTTGATCCTTCCCAAGTGTCACCTTTAGATTTGGTGTCAATTTAAGCCCTATTGCCATTGCTAAAACAATTAAAAACACAAATGTTATAGCAATAATTACATATTTTTTCATGATATACTGTTTCTCCTCGTATTATATAATCTTCCCTACATCTTATGCCTTTTTAATAAAAGCCTGTCCAACCTTCATCTTCTTTGCTGACTTCTTTATTGTCTTCTTTTTATATTTCTCCCAAAAATTTCTCAATCTGAAATTTTATTGAAGTTCAAATAATCCAACCCTAAAAGTCTGCCACTTCCAGATGCACCAACACAGGTTATGGTTAACTCGTGAGTTCCACTTTGAAGGTATCTGTTTCCTAAACTTACTTCTCCTGAATGAGCCACATCACCATTGTAAGAATCAATTGCATCTCCAATATTTTGACCATCAATCGCAAATTGGAACTTTCCAAAATCCGGGAACTTTCCTAATGCAACCGCAAGATTGTATTCTCCTCCTTCTTTTATGTCGAAAGTAGCAGTAATTGATTGTGTATCCGCATTGAACTTAACTAATAATTGTGTTCCCTGACTCCACGCTGTTGAATCAAACCACCACAACTTTTGATTAGTAGGAATAATTCCATCTGTACATGCAATCACATTCAAATTTTCCCCTTCTACTCTCCAAGATGTAGTATTTTGTGGAATCACTTCTTGCAATGTGAGTTTATCTAATCCATACAAACATCCCGGGTACGCACTCGATTCTGTTGCAATCATAACTGCTTTTAATGTATGAGTTCCTGCTGTCAAATATACGTCGCCGATGACAGCTGGTGCCATTACCAGACCACCTTCGATATTATTAATCGGATTTCCTAATTTTACATCATCAATGTAATGCTGAACAATACCGAAATCTCCTGCTCTACATAATATTGCATTAATGTTATAATATCCATTCTTAGGCACATTCACTTCTACAGTAACATAATCTTGAACTGCAGCACCAAAGAACAACAATTGGTTACCACCACTGAAATTACCACCTTGTGTCCACACATAGTTATCTGGGTTGCTATTTGAAGAATGGTATGCGATTACTCCTAAATCTGTATTTTCAAACTCATAAGTACTTAGGCTACTTGCTACCACTTCACTGACTCTAAAGTAATCCACTCCATATACATAGCCTATCGATTGCTCATTCTTTCCAACCATCACAGCCTTAATCGAATGAGTTCCTTTTGTCAAGTAAACATGTCCTAAGCTTGTTTCACCTGGATTAATATAATAACTGTGATATAAATCTACCGCTGGACCGAGTTTTTCACCGTCAATATAATGTTGCACGATACTAAAGTCTCCAGCCTTTGTCAATGCTGCACTG
>JAFQRJ010000007.1 GCA_017410145.1 Tyzzerella sp. | reverse complement strand
TCCTAAGCTTGTTTCACCTGGATTAATATAATAACTGTGATATAAATCTACCGCTGGACCGAGTTTTTCACCGTCAATATAATGTTGCACGATACTAAAGTCTCCAGCCTTTGTCAATGCTGCACTGATGTCATAATAACCGTCTTTGTTTATGTAAATATTAAACTCTACAAAGTCTCCAACATCATTGTTGATTTGTAAGAATTGACGGGTTTGGCTACATACATCCATACCGCCTTGGAATCCGTATGTTGCAGTTCCGTTCGTAATCGTCAAATCTTCTGCTTCATAGAAGTGACTTGTACTTGCTTTACTTACTTTCAAGTAATCCATTCCATACACATAACCAGCTGATTGATTATTCTTTCCTACACATTTTGCTTCCAAAACATGTACTCCTGGTGTTAAGTGTGCATAACCCATATAGATTTCTGAAGTTCTAAGAGCATAATTGCCCCAAATGTCATTGATATACAAGTCGATATTTCCACCTACAGGTTCTCCATCAATATAGTGTTGGTAGATTCCAAAGTCACTGAATTTTGTAAAGGCTGCACTTAAATCATAATCCCCTTCATCTGCAATATTGAGATAGAATCTCACATAATTGTCAGTACCATTAGCAAGATATGCAAGTTGTTCATTATTGCTCCATACTCCTTCACCAAACGAGCTCATATCTCCTTGCACTATTTGATTCGTACCACCAGAAAAACCTGCAATTGCAAGATGTTCTGCTTCTACAACGGCGTTATTATTTTCATCAAATATCAACACTTCTGGATACAGCGGGTCTAACATCACATTATCAAAGGTAACTGTACCAAAAAATGTAACTAAACCAAAATAGATTTGACCATCATAAGTAGCTAATTCCGCTTCTGGCCATGTCTGTGTTACCACATAATTTTCTGTTCCATATGGTGCCATTTTATATGTGATCAAGGCTTTTTTCACATCGTATTCTACTCGGAAATGATAAGCATTTGTATTGGCAAGTTCTCCATGAGCAATTCCTTCATACCATCCTTGCACACCTTCTCCACCTTTATAGTGTTTGAACTGGCCTTCTGATTTATTTGAATTCACTCCAAACAAATATCGGGTTGGATTTGCCGGATCCTTCGCGCCGAATATCAATCCTCCGGCAACACCTTGTTCTAAAACAATATCAGCTTCGAATGCCCATGATTGTTTTGCTGATAGGCTTGTAGTAGACATATAGAACTGATCTCCAAAACCACTATTTGTTGCTCCAAGTCCTCTACGTGTAACTGTCCAATTTCCACCTAACGCAGACCATCCTGTAAGATTCGTATTGAATGATTGTTCTCCTCCAAAGATTTCACCATACAAGTAATCTGACCATAACAGGTATCCGTCAGAATTCAAGTGAATGTCATTGTTTGCACCAAAGAGTTCGGTTTTTGCATTTCCTGTATTCGCATCTACTAATACATTAAATGTGTCTATTCCTTGTACATAATCCAATGATTCGCATAAAGCTTTTTCACCATCCACCAATGCTTTGTATTGTGCATCTAACCATTGTCCATTGACATATTTTGTTGCTGCCGGAAGAGAATAAATGTAGTAAATCTCTGCATCTGGATGATCCGCATGTATCATCTCGAACAATTCTTTCAATCTTGCTACTACTTCATCTCCATCGCTACCCCATACACAAACATCATTTTCACCAACAGATATGATAAATCTATCTGCATTAAATGGTTTTACTAGTTTGTCATAAGCATATAACCAATCTTTTGTAGTTGTTCCTCCAATACCCACATTGTATCCATCCACATAATCAGTTAATCCCATTTGAATTTGCCAATTTGCAAAAAATACCGGATCCATGTGTGAATGTCCTAAGATGAGAGTTCCACCTTTTCCTGTGCAATCTTGTTCCACAAAATATTTGTTATATCTGTCATTGATTTGTGCTTGGTAACCAGATGCATACGCTTTCTCTGTCTTCGTTGCCAAATATGCTTCTGCATCTTCTGCTCGAAGGAAGATTTGACCTTGAAGCCCTTCTACTGTGGTTGTCGCATTCTTGTAGCTTGAAAACTTCACGGTACTTTCTTCCATGTTAACTCTATCACTGCTGTAGCAAATCTCATCGTTCATTAAGAAATAAACTTTTGCTCCAATAGCAATTACTTCAAAGTCGATGCTATTCTTATTTCCGTTGATTAGAGAAGATGAAATCAATCTCCAATCGTTCCACCAATCTTCATTATTCTTTGACATAGTGAAAATCTGATAATTGGTTCCATCTACTCTTTCAATAGCAAAAACATGCTCGTTTTTCGCATCGTCAGAAACAAGAATTCTTGCCTGTGCCCAATCCTCGCTTGGATCCACAGTAACTTTTCCCTTGACACTATAATATGCTGTATGTAGCGTATGGCTTGCATACATTGCATCATCCACTTTGCTTTCATCATCCGAATTCGAGGTTAATGTATACCGTCCATTCCCTACATTTTGGAAATAGTTTGTTGTCATTTGGAGTTCAATTTGTCCGTTTGTCTCCACTTCACTGACTCTAAAGTAATCCACTCCATATACATAACCTGTTGACAGTTCATTCTTTCCAACCACAACAGCCTTAATAGAATGGGTCCCTTTGGTCAAGTAAACATGTCCTAAGCTTGTTTCACCTGGATTAATATAATAACTGTGATATAAATCTACCGCTGGACCGAGTTTTTCACCGTCAATATAATGTTGCACGATACTAAAGTCTCCAGCCTTTGTCAATGCTGCACTG
>JAFQRJ010000006.1 GCA_017410145.1 Tyzzerella sp. | reverse complement strand
TGCTTCCTGCAAGGTCAGCGCCTGCATAACTACACCAGTTACAGCAGAACGCTACAATTTTCGGTCTGAATTCGTTGTTGTTTTCTATCGACATATTGCATCTACCTCCGCTATAATCTGTCTATTTGAGAATCCTTGTAAATCCATAGCACCTGAAGGACATACTACTGTACAAGCACCACATCCTTGGCAAAGTGCGTTGTTTACAACTGCAACTCTACGTGTCTCACGGATACCGTGGTCATTTACTTCCTTCTCTTCATATGAGATTGCTCCGTATGGACAAACATTTGCACAATGTGAACATCCGTTACACAATAACTCATCTGATTTTGCTGTACATGGGTTTGTTAAGAGTTTATCTTTTGCTAATAAACCAACTGCTTTAATCGCTGCAGCACCTGCCTGTGCTACTGTTTCAGGGATATCTTTTGGTCCCTGGCAAACACCTGATAAGAACACACCTGCTGTTGGTGATTCAACAGGACGAAGTTTTGCATGTGATTCTGTTAAGAAGTTGTTTGTATCGATACTTGCTGTAAGCATTGTAGCGATTTTACGAACATCCGGATTTGGTTCAATTGCTGTTGCAAGAACAACCATATCCGCTTCTTTCATAATCTGCTTGTTATCTAAAAGGTCAACACCTTGTACTAGGAGTTTTCCGTTTGGTTGAGGAATAACCTTTCCAACTTGACCTTTTACATAATTTACGCCGTAATCTTCTACTGCTCTTCTGTAGAATTCATCGAAATTCTTACCTGGTGTACGAACATCAATGTAGAATACGGTTACGTTAACATCCGGATATTTATCACGGATTAACATTGCATGTTTTGCTGTGTACATACAACAGATTTTTGAACAGTAGCTCTTTCCTCTGCCATCTGCACAACGGCTGCCTACACATTGAATGAATACCATTTCCTTTGGATGCTTTCCGTCAGAAAGGCGTTCCAAATGTCCCTTTGTAGGACCTGCAGCATTCATCACACGTTCCAATTCAAGGGAAGTGATAACATCCTTGCTTTGGTTGTATGCGTACTCATCATAGTTATCAAGCTTGATGGTATCGAAACCTGTTGCAACTACGATTGCGCCGTATTTCTGTGTTAAAATTTCATCCTTTTGTTCGTAATCAATAGCACCTGCTTGACATACTTTTGAACAGATACCACATTTTCCGGTCTTCATCTTGATACATGCATCTGTATCGATAACCGGTACGTTTGGAATTGCCTGTGCAAATGGTGTGTAGATTGCGCTTCTTGTATTTAATCCACGGTTGAATTCACTTAATGATTTCTTTGATGGACATTTTTCTTGACAAACGCCACAACCTGTACATTTATTTGCATCTACGTATCTTGCTTTCTTACGGATATCAACTGTGAAATCACCTACGAAGCCAGATACTTTTTCCACTTCACTATATGTATAAATGGTAATCTTTTCGTGAGCTGCCGCTTCTACCATCTTTGGTGTGAGGATACAAGCTGAACAGTCAAGAGTTGGGAATGTCTTATCTAACTGAGACATTCTACCACCAATACTTGGTGTCTTTTCTACGATATCTACTTCGTATCCTGCATCTGCAATATCAATTGCTGTCTGGATACCTGCGATACCGCCACCGATTACTAATGCACGTTTTGTTACTAAGCTTTCGCCCGGTTTCAATGGTGCATTTAAGTTTACTTTTGCAATCGCTGCTCTTGCAAGGATAACAGCCTTTTCAGTCGCTTCTTCCATATCCTTGTGAATCCATGAACAGTGTTCACGAATGTTTGCGATTTCTACCATGTATGGGTTTAATCCAGCTTTTTCAGCTGCACTTCTGAATGTATTTTCATGCATACGTGGTGAACAAGAACATACAACGATTCCTGTTAAATTCTTTTCTTTAATTGCAGCCTGAATTTTTGCCTGTCCTGCTTCAGAACACATATATTGGTAATCTTCTGCATGAACAACGCCTGGTTCTAAAAGAGCCATTTCTGCAACTTTTTTCACGTCTACCGTAGCTGCAATATTACTACCGCAGTGGCAGACAAATACTCCGATTCTCTGCATGTGACTTACCTCCTATATCTTCTGAATGCACTAACTAAAAGTTGTTGTGGCAAATCTTCATCAAGAAGCTCCGGTACTTCGTCAGGAGACAAATATGTAGCACCCTTTTCACGAACAACTAACTGTCTTGCTGCGTCAATTAATTTTGCCGGTTTTACATCTCTTGGGCAACGCTCTAAACATGCAAAACATGAGAGACATTTCCAAAGTGATTTAGATTGTACCAGGCTTTCAATATCACCATTTTGTACATAAGATACAAATTGGTGAGGTTTAATATCCATCTCATTGAAGGATGGACAGGAAGCAGAACATTTTCCACATTTCATACATTTGAGTGGGTTCACGCCGCTGATTTCTTTTATCTGATCAACCTTGTTTACGTGGCTCATTAGCTTTCTACCTCCTCTTTTACTCCAAGTGCTTCAGCCAAGAGTTCTGTGAAGTATACAACAGGAATCTTGCCTTCTGTGCTCTTGTTCAAATTGTACATGCAAAGCGGACAAGCTGTAATTAACATCTCTGCACCAAATCCTGCTGCACTGTCCACAATCTTGTCACACATATTTTTTGCCATGTCTTTTTCCTTTAATGATATGTATCCACCACAGCATTCATTGCGGTATGGGTACACAACCGGTGTTGCGCCGATTGCACGGATAAAATCTTCAATAATGGTCGGGTTCTCCGGATTGTCAAATCCCAAAACCTTTCCCGGACGAAGAAGTAAGCATCCATAGTATGCTCCGATTTTCTTGCCCTTTAGTGGATTTACCACCTTTTCTTTCAACTTGTCAAAACCAACTCTGTCGCGAAGCACTTCTAAGAAATGTAGTACTTCGGTTTCACCAGCATAAGGTTCTGAAAGCCCCATGTAGTTGTTTGCTCTTGTGCGAATATCTTCCACGTTTCTCATGTCATCATTAACACGTTTTACAACATGGTGACATGCTGAGCAAAGTGTTACTAAGTCCTGTCCCTTTTCTTTTGCCGCATTCAGAGTACGAACGGAAGAAAGTTTCGAAGCAATCTCGTCGGTACCAAGTGGATAAACTCCACCACAGCACTGCCATTCTTCAACCTCTTCTAATTCGAATCCCAATGCTAATGCAGAAGCTCTGGCATAGAAGTCCAGATCTTGTGCTTTGTTTTTGAGGGTACATCCTGGATAATAACTGTACTTCATATCAATTCCCTCTCTTCTTTATATTAAGACTCTGCTATTAGATTTCAATTTGTGAAATAACTGCTTTTAATGCATCTGCACTCTTTTGAAGTTTTTCAACTTCTTCGTCGGTAAGTTCTACATGTACTTTACCTTGGTATCCGTCAGGACCTACAAGACATAATGTGCTCAAGCATACATCATCAATACCGTATTCACCATGCATCATGGTAGATACAGTCGCTGTTGATTCAGAAGCTGCAACCAATTTCTTGCACAATTGAACTACAGATGCTGATACTGCATAGAATGTTGCACCTTTATTAGCAATAATCTTTCCGCCTGATTTACGAACATATTCAATCATAGCATCTTCATCAATTGGTTCTACTTCTTTACCAATTCTCTTCATTGCATCCGGATATTCTTTAACCGGAACAGCAGAAATGCTTGCGCAGCTCCATGGTACGAATGACGAATCGCCGTGTTCACCAAAGATGTAAGCATGTACATTCTTTTGAGCGATTCCAAAGTGTTCTGAAATACCGCAACGAAGTCTTGCTGTATCAAGAACAGTACCTGAACCAATAATCTGATTTTCAGGAATTCCTGAAACCTTTGTAAATACATATGTCATAACGTCAACCGGATTACTTACGATAATATATTTTGCATCTGGTGCTGCTTTTGCTATCTGTGGTGCAATGCTCTTTAAGATATTCACATTTGTCTGTGCTAACTCAAGTCTTGTCTGGCCTGGTTTACGCGCAATACCTGATGTGATGATTACGATATCAGATCCTGCTGCATCTTCGTAATCTCCTGCGATAATAGAGATCGGGTCTCTAAAGCATGTACCTTGGATAATATCCAAAACTTCACCTTCTGCTTTTTGTTTGTTGATGTCAATCATTACGATTTCTGATGCGATATCGTCGTTTGACAATGTGTAAGCAATTGTAGCACCTACACTACCTGCTCCAATGATGGTAATTTTTCTGCTCATAAGCTTCCTCCTGAATTGTTTTTTTTTTAACAATCTTTTCTTATAAAAAATGAGTGTTCTAAACTCACCTTGCTATTTTATCATAGCACCCCCTATTAATCAAGGGTAAAAATATCCAATTTTTTCAAAGAAATTCCTCTTGTTTTATGCACTTCCACATACGCCCCAAAAGACACATTAACAAAGGAGTTCCCTCGGCCCTTTCAGACACCAAAGAAACTCCCTTATTCTTATTCTAATACAGTTGCTGCATCTTTTAAATATTCATTTGTTACTTCGTAGAATCGTTCCTCTTCTACCATTTCTGCAAGTTTCGGGTCGATTGGCATTTTCCCTAGAACTTTCAAACCAAGTTCATTTGCTATCTCATCTATATGGCTTTCTCCGAATACGCTTATTTCTTTTCCACAATCCGGGCATTTCAGGTAGCTATAATTTTCCACGATACCAAGCACCGGAATATTCATAGCCTCCGCCATGTGATATGCCTTCTTCACAATCATAGAAACCAAATCCTGAGGCGACGTTACAATCACAACTCCATCGACTGGTAGCGATTGGAATACCGTCAATGGAACATCCCCTGTTCCAGGCGGCATATCAATAAAGAGATAATCCAAATCTCCCCAAAGCACTTCATTCCAGAACTGGGTTACCACACCTGCAATCACAGGACCTCTCCAGATAACCGGTGTATCCTCGCTATCCAACAGGAGATTGACTGACATAATTCTTGTCTCATCCTGTGCAATACATGGAAACATGCCTTCCTCTGCACCCATTGCATGGTCATGTACACCATACATTTTCGGTATGGACGGTCCCGTAATGTCTGCATCTAAGATACCCACAGAATATCCCTTTTCTCGCATTAATCTTGCAAGGGATGCGGTTACCATGGATTTGCCGACACCACCCTTTCCACTGATAATGCCTATTACTTTCTTTACATTTGTATATTGATTTGCAGGCACTTTCATATCTATCTTTTTACTTGGGCAAGAACCTGCTTGCGCACAACTCGAGCAACTTTCTGCTGAGCATCCATCTTTCTTTTCTTGTTCTGACATTTCCTTCACTTCCTATTCTTCTACTACTGCGATTAATTCAACTTCACACAACACATCCTTCGGCAATGTTTTTACTGCCACACAGCTTCTTGCCGGCTTTGATACAAAGTACTTGGCATACACTTCGTTGAACGAAGCAAAATCTCCCATATCAGCCAAAAAGCATGTGGTCTTTATCACTTTATCAAAGGACGTGCCAGCCGCTTCCAATACCGCTGCAAGGTTCTTGCATACCTGTTCTGTCTGTCCCTCAATTGTGGTTTCTTCAATTGCATCCGTTGCCGGATTAATTGGAATCTGACCTGCTGAATAGAACATGCCATTGTGTACATAGCCTTGTGAATAAGGTCCCAAGGCTTTTGGCGCTTTTTCTGTCGCTATTGCTTTCATATGATATTATCTTATCCTTTCCGGAAATCCTACTTTTTTCTGAACCTTACGCAAAGTCTTCATAGCATAATAGTTCGCTTTTTCTGCATTGTTTTTAATTACACTGTCAATATATGCCTTGTCTTTTTCTAATCTTGCCACTTCATCCTGCAGTGGTTTCAATACAGATACAACCGCTTCTCCCACTGCCATCTTGAAGTCACCATAACCTTTTCCTTCAAATTCTTTCACTACGTCTTGTTGGGTCTTATTCGTACAAGCACTGTAAATGTCAATCAGGTTCTTTACGCCCGGCTGTTCTTCTCGATATAAAATCTGAGCTTCCGAATCTGTCACTGCACGTTTACATTTGCGGATAATGGTATCCGGGTCATCCATCAGATAAATGCTGGCATTCGGATTCTCATCGGACTTAGACATCTTCTTTGTCGGGTCCTGGAGACTCATAATCTTCGCACCAACTTTACCAATGTACGCCTCAGGTACGGTAAATACGTCCCCGTATATGCCATTAAATCTCTGAGCGATATCTCTGGTAAGTTCCAAGTGTTGCATCTGGTCAATACCTACCGGAACAACATCTGCCTGGAACAACAATATATCAGCAGCCATAAGCACCGGATATGTAAATAATCCGGCATTGATATTGTCTGCATGTTTTGCTGATTTATCCTTAAACTGAGTCATACGACTAAGTTCGCCCATGTAAGTATAACAGTTCAAAATCCAAGCCAGTTCTGCATGGCCGGAAACATGAGACTGATAATAAATGCAATTCTTCTCCGGGTCCAATCCTGCTGCTATATACAAAGTAAGAAGTGCTCTTGCTCTCTTGCGAAGTGTAGCCGGATCCTGTCTCACGGTAATAGAGTGCATATCTACCACACTATAAAAGCATTCGTAATCGTCGCTTAGGGTAACCCAGTTCTTCATCGCTCCTAGGTAGTTCCCCAATGTTAGATTACCGGTCGCCTGCATCCCGCTAAATAATACTTTTTTATCATTAATCATAATTTCTTCCTCCAAATATATCTTTTCTAAGTTTACACCCCTTCCTTGCTTCCGTCAAGATTTCATTGCCATGTAAAACACTTGTTTTCTGCAAAAGGAATAGTTATAATGAAACCATATTCAATTCAGGAGGTTTTATGATGAAAAAAATAACCAGTTTTACAATAGACCATATAAAATTAATCCCAGGTGTATATGTATCACGCAAAGACCCTGTTGGTACAGAGACCATCACAACATTCGATATCCGTATGACTAGCCCGAACGATGAGCCCGTCATGAACACGGCCGAGATACATACCATAGAACATCTGGCAGCTACATTCCTTCGTAATCACAAAGACTTCGGTCCAAAGATTATTTATTTCGGACCAATGGGTTGTCGCACTGGATTTTATTTACTTTTGGCTGGTGATTATGAATCAAAAGATATTATCGATTTGTTAAAAGAAATGTTTGTATTCATTGCCGACTTCGAAGGTGAAGTACCTGGTGCATCCGCAAAGGACTGTGGCAATTATTTAGATATAAATTTGCCAATGGCAAAGTATTTGGCAAAGAAATATTTGAGCGAAGTGTTGGAAAACATTTCGAGAGAAAGACTCGTTTATCCAAAGTAAATATTGAATTATTACGGTGTGAATGCTATCTAAACACTTCTACACCGTAACTTTTTTATTAGAATTTTGGAACTTACGGTGTGAACCACAAAAGCATCTCACTACACCGTAAGTTTTTTGTTTTTGACAATTGAAACATAATAGATTACGGTGTGCATTTATTTTTCAACGATTAGCACCGTAATATTTGAAATACATTTATTTCGTCCTACGGTGTAGATGTTCTTTCTATCTTTTATGCAATATTTCTTTCTTCACATATGCAAATGTCTCTTTTTCACCCTTCTCAGCCAACATCTTTAGCATGAATTCCAAGAGTTCTCTTGTTTCCTTATGCATCATAGTGATATCTTTTCCACGCTCATAATACGCAAGCGGACTATTATCGGTATAATTTCCATGCATATATACTTTACATGCTGCAATGCGGTCCATAAGCATCTCTACTACGTATTTTTCCGGCATACGCATTCCTGTTGCTCTCTTGTCCGGCGCAAAACCATAATCCCACCAGTATTCCAAATGATGTTTGTTGCGGCCTTTGTGATGAAGCCATGCAGTGGAAAACCCCTTTTCCTCTTTTTCTGCATTGTTCGGGCTTCTGGTCCCTTGAAAATACTTGGCCCCTACACGAAATTCCGTAAAACTGTATTTTGACATATCATGCATGATTCCCTGCCAATATAACCCAACTGCAAAGCACCCTTTCGCCACCAGATATTTATGGTGTGTGATAGTGCAAAAATGTTTCCAAGCCTTCATATCCTTACTGTCCTTTTATATTATTATTTTCCGATAAACATTTCGATTGTTCTATCTGGAACAATTGCTTCTTTCTGATTCCCGACTAAAAATTCCTTCGCTTCTATCTGAGCATCCGCTGTGGAAATTATGCGATACCATTTCTTCCCTTTTCGAAGCCCAGGCAGGGCAAATACCTGCTCCTCTTCGTGCATATTATAAGCGATGAAGCAATCCGTTCCATCTGCATGATGATAATATACTCCTATATGCTTACTCGACATTTGGTTTGGTATCTGCCATGCATTTTCCCCGTGGAAAGAAACATCCGGCACGCCGCAACTTGTTTTATCTACACCCAAGAGTGGTTTATCAACACCAATCACAGAATATGTTCTGCGAAGTGCAATCAAGGTTTTTACATATTGATAGAAGTCGTTTTCTTTATCTAGTCTCTTCCAATCAAGCCATGAAATTTCATTATCCTGACAATAGACATTATTATTTCCTTTTTGTGTATTGGCAAACTCATCCCCTGCCAAAATACATGGAGTACCCTGAGACATCACCAACAGAAACATGGCATTTCGCATCTGCTTTCTACGCAGTTCGATAATCGCTTTCTTACGTGTTGGTCCTTCCACTCCACAGTTCCAGCTGAAATTCGCATCCGGACCATCAAAATTATTTTCGCCGTTGGCTTCATTATGTTTTTCATTGTAAGATACAAGGTCGTTTAATGTAAATCCGGTATGATTGGTAATGTAATTGCAACTACCAATATCCTTGGTAATCTGTTTCACCCACCACATCACGCCTTGCACAGCTCCTTCATTTCCAATCAGAAAACTACGCATGTTGTTCTGAAAATCATCCTTGTATTCCAATATCTTCGTCTTCTTCAAAATAGGGTCTGACAAAATGCTGCTCATCGGTGCATTATATGGATTTAAAATGAACCCATCTATATGATATTCCATCACATAGTATCTTAAACATTCCTCAATTAATTGTTTAGATACTCTATCTGTAAATGGTAAGTATAGCACCACTTCTATTCCATTTTTATGACAGGTTTTTACCATATCTTTCAGTTCTTTTTGGGCATCAGAACTTGTTGCATAAGCATTTTTAATAGCAAAGCAATATGCCTCACCATAGCCCCAATAATTTTTATAATGAGAAGTTTCCTCAAATGCATAAATCGGCATACACTGAATTTGATTGATTCCCAAATCCTTCAAATATGGTATCTTCTCAATCACGCCGGCAAAAGTTCCTTTGTTTTCAACCCCGGAAGATTTGTGCATGGTAAAACCTCGGACATGAAGATTATATGCAACGATATCATGGAAAGCCAGTGCAAGTGGCTTGTCCCCTTCCCAATCATATTCATCTAACAGGATTTTACCTCGTGTAATGTTTTCATACTCTGCAACTGATTTTACATATGGGTCGATTATGAATTCTCCATTTATTTCATAATTATACTCCATATGTTCAACATCCGATTTTGAGAGTGCAGTATAACGCACTTCACCCATTGCATGTTCTTCCGTGAGTTCAATTCTCTCTAAAGGTACATGACTATCTTCGTTATACAGACATAGAAAACATGTTTTTCCGCTTTCAACTGCAACAGAAAAATTTATCATATCGTCTTTTACCGAAATGCCAAGCGGCAGTGGATATCCTGTCATTTTCTTCATATGCATCTCTCCTCATCTGTTCATCGTTTATTATTATACATGATTTCCATTTTTTTGCATAGTAAAACCTTGCATTTCTTGTCCCATTCTGATAGAGTTAGTATATAAATATTTCATTATAAAGGAGACTTATTATGAGCGAACACACACATGATCACAACTGCGACTGCGGATGCAATGAAGAAGTAACTGTTACATTAACACTTGATAATGATGAAGTTATCGAATGTGCAGTTCTTACAATTTACAGTGTAGATGACAAGGAATATATCGCATTACTTCCATTAGATGAAGATGGAGATAACGAAGAAGGTGACGTATACATCTATCGTTATGTTGAAACAGAAGACGGAGAACCTACTTTAGAAAACATCGAAGATGATGACGAATACGAAGCTGCTGCTGATGCATTCGACGAATGGCTTGATGAACAAGAATTCGAAGATATTGTGGAAGAATAAGGTTAAGACAATTTGAGCCGGAGATTTTTCTCCGGCTCGATTTTTAGGCTCTACAACAAATGTTGGGGTATGAGGCGGTGCTTACTATACCCTTTATTTCTATGTGCCTATGATCATTCATCATCTTCTTTCTCATACAAAAATGCAATCTCCTCAAATATTTCAGCAAAATCTATCACGCACTCTCCGTCAAAGATACCCACCAGTACCTTGGCATCAAATCCATACACAACCGGTATGTCGCTCTTATTCCAATCATATACTACTACTTTCTTTTTGTCCGGGTCTACCATCCAGTATTCCCTCACACCTGCGGCCTTATATTTCTTTAGTTTGATGGTGGAATCCTTTTTTGAGGTTGATGGAGATAGAATTTCAATGACAAAATCCGGTGCGCCATATAGACATCTGTTCATGATTTTATCTCTATCACATACCACAATAACATCAGGTTGTACCATCGTCTTGTCATCGCGATCCAATTGCACATCAATTGGTGATACATATGTTTTACATTTGCCTTTTTTATCCTTAATATAATTCCTTAAAAACACTGCTATTTCAAATGCTAAGTCTTGATGCGTAAATGTCGGAGCAGACATGTCATAAATAACTCCGTCTATCAATTCCACTCTTATGTCATCGGGAATTGCATAATAGTCTTCAAGTGTATATTCTCCTTGGCGCTTAAGTCCATATGCTGTAGCTTCTTCTTTTACCATGTTCACTTCGTCGTTATTTTCACTAGAATATTTAAAATCTTTTTCCTTATCCATGTAAAACAATTCCTTTCTTTTTTCTTTAAAATTTTGCAACTTGTTTATATATCACATATACGTTATATTACAACAAAAACAATAGCATGTCAATACTGACATGCCATCAAAAACTCTCCAAACACATAGTTGCTCACATCAATCCCTTGCTTTGTAAGCAATAAGCGACCGTTTTTCTGCTTAAGTAATTCTTGCTGCACCAGGCTCTGAATTTGCTCACCATAACATTCTTCCATGGTTTTTCCAAATGTGTTTTCAAATTCATCAACCGACACGCCTTCCATCTTTCTTAGCCCCAAGAACATGAATTCCTCCATCTGCTCTTCAAGTGACAGTTTTTCTACATTTTCCTGAATCGCACTCAAATCACTTGCATGCTCCATATAATACAAAAGGTCGTCTGTATTTTTATATCTTGTATTGTTAATCAAACTAGCTGCACCCAAACCAATTCCCAGATACTCTTTTCTCTCCCAGTACCCAAGATTGTGTCTGCATTCTTTTCCCTTCTTCGCATAATTGGAAATCTCATATCTGTGATATCCTGCTTTCTCCAGCAATTCTTCAGTGCGATAATAGATTGCTCGCTCCTCTTCTTCACTTGGCAAATCGTGTTCACCCGGACAACCTTCTCCATACAATTTTGCAAATGGTGTTCCTTCCTCCACAATCAAACTATAGGCAGAAATATGTTCTGGTTCTAATACAATCACTTTCTTTAAAGTCTCCTCCCAGCTTGCCACGGTCTGTTTTGGAATAGCGGAAATCAAATCCACATTGATATTGTTAAAACCGCATGCTCTTGCCAACTGATAACTTTCCAGAAACTCCTCATAAGTATGGATACGGCCAAGCAAATTTAACTCTTCATTGTTGGTAGATTGAAGTCCGAAGCTAATGCGGTTAATGCCACACTTTTTATATGCTTGCAATTTTTCTGCTGTAACCGTTCCAGGATTTGCTTCAATTGTGATTTCTGCATCTTCTGCAACATCAAAATTTTCTCTTAACGCATCAAAAATCGCAGTAATTTGATTTTTCTCCAAAATAGATGGCGTACCGCCACCCAAGAAGACTGTAATCACCTTTTCATTATGGATGGACCTATTTCGCTTATTATGGGTCCGAATTTCTTCTATTAATTTCTCCACATATATTTTCCTTGTGGCTTCATCCTGTGATCCCGAAAGAAAGTCGCAATAATCACACTTTTTCACACAAAACGGGATATGAATATATATTTCCAACTCTTTATTTCTTCTCATCTAACTTCAACACACTCATAAATGCCTTCTGTGGAATCTCTACATTTCCAATCTGACGCATTCTTTTCTTACCTTCTTTTTGTTTTTCGAGAAGCTTACGTTTACGTGAAATATCACCGCCGTAACATTTTGCAAGCACATCCTTACGTACCGCCTTTACGGTCTCTCTGGCGATAATCTTACTTCCCACAGCTGCCTGTATCGGAATTTCAAATAAATGTCTTGGAATCTCGTCTTTCAGTTTCTCGCACATCTTACGCCCACGCTCATATGCACTTCCTGAGAAGACGATAAACGACAATGCATCCACTTCTTCTTTGTTGATAAGAATATCTAGCTTCACAAGTTCAGATTTCTCATAACCTAGCATTTCATAATCAAAAGATGCATATCCGCGGGAACGGGACTTCAGCGCATCAAAGAAATCGTAAATAATCTCATTCAATGGTAAATGGTAACGAAGTACTGCTCTCGTTTCCTCGATATATTCCATACCTTGATAAATACCGCGTCGTTCCTGACACAAGTCCATAATTGCACCGATAAATTCAGAAGTAACCATAATCTCTGCTTTTACCATCGGCTCTTCCATATAATCAATCTCTGTCGGTTCCGGAAGGTTGGATGGGTTGGTAAGCTCGATTACTTCCCCATTTGTCTTATGCACTTTATATACTACACCAGGTGCAGTTGTAACCAAATCCAAATTGTATTCTCGTTCCAGACGTTCTTGAATGATTTCCAAATGTAAAAGTCCTAAAAATCCGCAACGGAACCCAAAGCCAAGAGCAATGGATGTCTCCGGTTCAAAGTGAAGGGATGCATCATTGAGCTGTAATTTTTCCAATGCATCTCGCAAATCCTGATATTTTGCACCATCCGCCGGATACATACCACAGTAAACCATAGGGAGAACCTTCTTGTAACCCGGAAGTGGCTTCTCGCATGGTCTGTCTGCATCTGTAATCGTATCACCGACACGGGTGTCTTTAACGTTTTTAAGACTGGCTGTGATATAACCAACCATACCTGCAGAAAGCTCATCGCATGGAATGAACTGACCCGCACCAAAATATCCAACTTCCACTACTTCCGCTGTTGCACCAGTAGCCATCATTTTCATATTGGTTCCTTTTCTCACTGAACCTTCCTTGATACGGCAGAATACAATAACCCCTTTATAGGAATCGTATACTGAGTCAAAAATGAGTGCCTGAAGAGGTGCATTCACATCTCCTGTTGGTGCCGGAATTTTCTCTACAATCTGTTCCAGAACATCTTCAATATTTAATCCCACCTTTGCAGAAATTAGCGGAGCATCCTGGGCTTCTATTCCAATAACATCCTCGATTTCATCAATGACTCGCTGCGGTTCTGCACTCGGCAAATCAATCTTATTGATAACCGGCATCACATCCAAATCATGGTCCAAAGCAAGATACACATTGGCCAGTGTCTGAGCTTCTACACCCTGTGCGGCATCCACAACAAGAATTGCACCATCGCACGCAGCAAGGCTTCGGGATACTTCATAGTTAAAGTCCACATGTCCCGGAGTATCGATTAAATTAAAAATGTACTCCTCCCCATCATTGGCTTTATATACAATACGTACTGCCTGTGCCTTAATGGTAATTCCACGCTCACGCTCCAGTTCCATATTATCAAGGACCTGCGCCTGCATCTCACGACTTGTCAAAAGCCCGGTCTTTTCGATAATACGGTCTGCCAAGGTTGACTTCCCGTGGTCAATGTGCGCGATAATACAAAAATTTCGTATTTTTTTCTGATCTATTCCTGCCATACAATTTCTCCTACTATTATATTACTTTCTCGCCATAAGAGTTCGCTTGCGAACTCTCGCGCGAGACTCGGTTGCATAGCAACATTTACATCTTACGAGTCTCTGCGCATCTTCATATTCTGCGTGACAGCATGTCACGTAGAATGCTTTATAATAAAAAGTTCTACTCCCAGTGTATCTGTCAAACATCCCGTCTTAATCGCTTCATCCGTCTCCACACTGTCTTCCATAATCTGTCGCAATTCTTTTTCTGAAAAAGCCTTTGCCTGCACCTGATATTTACCGACAACAAACGGATTAATTCCCGCTTTATCCGCAATCTCTTTTCGTCCATAGCCTTGCTTATCCATGGTCTTGACTTCCAACAATAATTTAAACTGTCTGGTCAATAAAGCCAAGATTCTCATTGGCGGCTCCTTTAGCGCCAGCAAATCATTATAAAATTCTAAGGCTTTTCGTTGTTTCTTATCTGCAACTGCATTTACCATATCAAAAATCTGATTGGTAATCTGAGTGGTGCAAATATCCTCCACATCTTCCGTTGTAATACAATCCTTATCCAATGTATAACAGAATAACTTTTCCAATTCCTTCTGGATATTTTCCATGTCTGTTCCAACTTTGGCAAGAAAGAAACGCACGGTATTCTCACTAATTTGCTTCTGCTCGTGCTTGACATTGCTTGCCACCCAGCGAAGTAACGTATTTTCATCCTGACGTCCCAACTCTACAGCCCGTCCCTTTGCCTGTACTGCCTTATACAACTTTCCTCGCTTGTCAACCTCTGTTTCCACAAAAATCATAGACGTGGTTTCCGGCATATCTTTAATATAGTCCGCAAGTTCTGCAGAGGTACTTTTAAAGAATCCGGTATCCTCTAAAATAATCAGGCGTCGTTCTGCAAAGAAAGGCAGTGTTTCCGCCAGGTCAATGACCTCGTTTACATGAATTCCTTTTCCCTCATAATACGCATAGTTCATATTATCATCCGGTGAAACCATGGCGTTCTTAAGTTTATCCCTATACTGTTTTTTTAAATAAGCCTCTTCACCGTACAATAGATAAACACGATTCAATTGTCCGCTTTTCAAATCTTCGTTTAGACTTTTCACGTGGTTTCTCCTTTCTATGCATATTCCATTATAGTTTAATACAAAAAGCAATCTATTGTCAACGTATTCCCATCTGTTTGAAGCGTTATTGCACCATTCTGTGTGGTTGTGAATATGTCGCATCCCATGGCTTTCAATCTTTTCATGGTCTCGTTGTGGGGATGCCCATAGGAATTGTTCTCTCCGGCTGAAACAAGGGCAATCTCCGGCCGTATGGTTTTTAAGAAACGCTCTGAACTGGAGTTCTTTGATCCATGATGCGCAACCTTTAGCACCATGAATTCTTGCTCTGACAATCTGGAAGTAAGTACATCCTCCCCTTTTGCCTCCACATCTCCGGTACAAAGCATGGAAAATTCGTTAAAACTTACCGATAATACCATGGAACCAGCGTTTCCGGTTAATGGTTGGTCTAGGTTAGATGGTTGCACGCAAGTTATCTGCAATGTCCCCTCTCGTATGTTTTGCCCTGCTTTCATCACCACAACGGAAACCTGCTCCTCTATTGCCGTTTCAGCCAAGTCTACTAAGTTTTCATCCTGTTTCCAATTCATCGGCAATACCAGATGCTTTATTTTCACTCCCATTTCCTGTCTTTCCAGCAGTTCTTCGATGCCTCCATAATGATCTTTGTCTCCGTGTGACACAAATACATAGTCCAATTTGCCCACTCCTTGTGATTGTAAAAATGGCTCTATGCGATATTTTCCCAACTGCTCCACGTCACTGCTGCCACCATCGATGAAATAGGTGTTTCCCTTTGGTCCTCTGAGAAAGATGCCGTCTCCCTGTCCTACGTCCAGCATGGTAACTGTCAAATTCCCTTGTGGTCGGTATGCCACCAACAATATACCCACCCCTATGCACATACAAAATACAAGGCGTGCTATATACAATCTTTTACGAGTTACACATTGCTGAATTAGAATGATACAAGTAACAAGCAAAAAATAATAAACTATTATCTGCCAAAATCGAGGTTGCCCAAGTACCACTCTCCAAAACGGGAGTTTCTTCCCCACTGTTCCCAAAAACTCAAAAACAGACAGTATCAGTTTGCAAATGAAAAGACACCCCTTTCCCACCGGCCATAGAACAAATCCCAAAAGACTTCCTATCATACCAAATGCCAAAAGGATACTTGTCAACGGAATAACCATGCAATTTAATACAAGGGAATAAATAGGAATTTCAAAATAAAACCACAGAATGATAGGAAACAGCATAACATTGATTGCTACACTCGCTTTCAACGCAGAAAAGATATTGATACGGCAAGGAAACATTTTCTCCAAGCATGGCAAGATAAATAAAATTCCAAGAATTGCCCCATAAGACAATAGAAACGCTGCATCTGTTAAATAAAGCGGCTGGAACCCCACCGTAATAGCTGCCGCCACAAGAAGCGCCGTTACCATATCATAAACCCGTCCTGACATATCCGCACCGATACGAAATACTAACATAATATAGGCACGAATTACGGATACAGAACAGCCAATCATCATAGCGTATAAACTTAAAATAAGAATGGAAATTACACCGGATAGAATGTAACCTGCTCCCGTCTTTCGTATAAGCTTATATATTCCAAGTCCGATAAAAGAAATATGTAATCCGGATATAGCTAAAATATGACCGATTCCGTTTTTCTGGTACAGTTCTTTTATGTCTGGCTCCATATCATTTCTTTCACCCAATAGCATTGCCGCCAAAATGTTCCCTTCTTTTTCTCCCAGCGCTTCTTGAAGCAAGTTCTTCCATTTCATCTTCACCTGATGCAGTCCCTCCATTAGCCAATGCGATTGCCCTGTAACCGTCACCACCTTATCGCACCATATCATCCCATGAATGTTCTGTTTTGCATAATATGCCCTTTGGTCAAAGTTCCCGGGATTTCTGGAACAATCGAAAGATTTTGTCTTCCCACGAAGGAGTATCCTTTGCCCGATTGCAACCTCTGTAAATTTTTCATCATAAACCATAATCTTGGAATCAATTGTGGAATTGTTTTTTAGATATAATATTTGAATATTTGATGTGTTTGTTTTTTTGTATACCTGTCCGTGTATGGTCACGGTTCGTTCTTTATTTTCATGAAAGACAGAGCCGGTGGGAATTTCCGTTTCCGTATTCCCACCTGACACCATCAAAAGTATGATTTGAATCAATAAAAAGCACAGGCACACAAAACTGAATGGCCTTGTTTTTATCATGTCACTTCTCCTCAAGTATGTTATCATTCCACTCTAGTGGTCTGCTCAAATCAATTGTTTTTTTATAAACTGCATCGCTTGCACCATCAATCAGAATCTGTACCTTTGTCACATTTCCATTTGCAATTACAGAATTTACGATGGAATACACTGCAACTTCCGGGCTTAAATCATAACTATCTGCCACAAATTTCGAATCCAAATTCACATAACAGATACCTTCTCTCACTGACACTCCCAGAATGGTAGTACTTTTTGGAACTGTCCCCTGCAAATCAGAAGCATTTGTTCCCTTAAGAAGCTGCTCTACTACCAATCGTTCTATTGTGGTGTTCACATTGTAACGCACATTGGTTTTCTGGTTAGCTTTTAATGTTTTCCCATCTTTTGTTGCAAAATACAAAACCAAATCCGTGGTTTGGTAAGAATCAATGGACGAACCTGTACTTTGTACGAAATCCTCTGCCCGCATCATACCAATCGCATTTCCGTCGCTGTCTGTCAAAGCCTTACCATCTACATAGAAGCTGACAAAATTCACGTCCTCTACCTGCACCAAAGTCTGCACAAATGCTGCCCGCACCAACACCTCCGTGGTCTTACTAAGTTTCGCATATGCAGAATTAAAGTACAGTTCCAAATATCCCTTGTTCACTTTGTATTGTTCCACTTCTACCCCTTTTGGCAAAGCGGAATGATACTTTAATTTCTCCAATGCCCCTTCGATTGTTGTCATTGGGTATGTTTCTTGAATCAAAGCATTTCCATCTGCGTTGAGATAATAAACATACATTCCATTTGCAATATCCTGTTCTGCACAAGCAGTGGCAAATATAAGCAACAAAGCCGAAAGAAGCACACTGATTTTCTTCTTCATAGTTATCCTCATTTCTTTACGCAATATACGTAAGCGGAATTCGAACCGTAAAGGTTGTTCCCACACCTTCTTCACTGTGAACCTTCACCGCACCGCGATGCATAACCACTGCATTACGTGCAATTGCAAGTCCAAGCCCGGTTCCACCAATCTCTCTGGAATGTGATTTATCCACTCTGTAAAAACGTTCAAATATATGATCTAATGATTCCTGTGGAATACCCATGCCCGAATCTGCAACTTTTACATAGAAATACTTATGGTCCGCATTCAAAGAGACCTGAACCCATCCTTCTTCCTCATTGTATTTGATTGCATTCTCGACCAAGTTTGAAATAGCCAGCGTAAATTTAACCTCATCTACTTCTGCAGTAACCGGACGGAAGCTTTCAAATACCAGCTCCACATTTTGTTTCGCGGCAATCGGACGAAGTCTTTTCAGAATTCGTTCAAGCAATTCATTAATATTTTCCGGTTTCACATTCAAATCTGTAGATGTCTTATCCATTTTTACTAAAGAAAGCAAGTCATTGATAATCTTGTTTTCACGCTCGATTTCCTCTGTAATATCCCCCATAAACTCCTTGTATAATTCCACCGGCACATCTTCCTGCGCCAACAAAGAATCCGCCAACACCTTCATAGAAGTAAGCGGTGTCTTCAACTCATGGGATACGTTGGATACAAATTCCTGTCTCGAATCATCCAAAATCTTCATACGGCCAAGCATCTTATTAAAGGCTTCTGAAATATCTGCTGTCTCTTGATAGGTGCTGACATGCAGAAAATCACTGTCATATCCTTCAGTAACATCCTCGATGCCCTTAACAATTCTGTGGAACGGGTGCATCATGTGATTACTCAAAAAAACTCCAAAAAACAGTACAATCAAAACGATAATCCAGATGATAATATTTGCTTTTCCATTGAGTTCTGTCATGGTCTCATAGATAATATCCGTAGAAACACTTGCTAAAATCACGCCCTCAACCTTCACCTTGTCATCCAAGGTAACCGTAATCGGTGTTGTGATGTCCAAGTACTGTGCTTCCGAGTCGTAATAACTGGTTCCGCTTCCCGAAAAGCAAGTGATAACATCCGGTGAAATCATGGTCTTTCCCTCATCCGTACCAAAGGTATCCTTCACAATCCGAAAATCATCATCCACAATAATGACACGCCCATTGTAAATATTGGAAAACTGTGACAGTTCTGCATCCACAACGTCCGACTGTGGTGTCCTCAAATATGTACTTTTCACAAGCTGGTTAGACAAAATAGTACACTGCTCTTGTATCTCCGCCGTTCTCCAGGCAACAGCCCGGTCTTCATAAGCACCGACAACAACTTCTTTTACTAGAAAACAAGCGATGCTGCTTATAATCATAAGCAGCATAATAATTCTGAATCGTAGACTTTTCCATATTCTGTTAATAATCTGTAATCTAGCCTTTAAAATAATAACCCACTCCCCACTTGGTATATACATATTTTGGATTACTAGGAAGTTTTTCAATCTTTTCTCTTAACCTTCTGATATGTACATCTACTGTTCTTGCATCGCCCGGGTAATCACTTCCCCATACAAGTTCTAACAATTGCTCTCTGCTGTAAACTTTATCCGGATTAGTCGCAAGTAATTCCAACACATCAAATTCCTTGGTTGTTAAATTCACTTCCGCACCCTCGATAAAAACACGTCTGTTCTCACGATCAATCTTCATATCATGTTTTTCTAAAACATTTCCCGCTTTTTCTTTCTCGTCTTTTTTACGCCCACGTCGCATAATTGCTTTGATTCTGGCTTTCACTTCCAAAATGTTAAATGGCTTTGTAATATAATCATCTGCGCCGTAATCCAAACCTAAGATTTTATCCATGTCATCGCCTTTGGCTGTCAACATAATAATCGGAACATCGGAAAATTCTCGCACCTGCTGGCACACCTCAAATCCATCCATCTTCGGAAGCATGACATCAAGCAAAATCAAATCATACTCTGTCTTTTTTGCCATTTCAAGTGCCTCTTCACCATCATATGCACAGTCAACTTCTAAACCATCCTGCAACAAGCTGAAGCGAATCCCCTTCACAATTAATTTTTCGTCATCCACAACCAATACTCTTTTTCCCATGAATAATCTCCCTTTTTTATATTTTGATCAAATCTTTGATTTTTTCAAACAGGCCCTCTTTAATTCCTGAAATCAGCATAATATCTTCAATAGTTTTAAATCCGCCATTCTCATTTCGGTACTGAATAATACTCTCTGCCCTTGAAGCCCCTACACCCGGAAGTGTCATCAGTTCTTCCTTTGTGGCTTTGTTCAGATTCACTTTCCCATCTGTCTCCCCTTCGTCTGAAAGAACTTCCGCAAAGGTGGGCACATAGACTCTTGCCTCGTCCTGCAATACCTCTGCCTGATTCACCTCCGCCGTGGCAGCATCTTCACGAAATCCCCCTGCCATCTCAATGGCTTCATAAATCCTGCTCCCTGCGGGTAGGCTATAGACACCTTCCTGCTCCACAGCCCCACAGACATAGACGCAGATGTCCTTACCGTCATCCTGCAATCCCTCACCATCTTCTTGTACTTCAAGAGTATCCAAAGAAATGGCCTCATTCTCTTTTCGATTGCATCCGGCAATACCGATACATATAGTTATAAGCATACACACAATATAAAATCTTCGCATATCTTCCTCCGTAGTCTGACTACAGATACCCCTCTACGCTTAGACAATATTATTTTAACGAATTTCCCTTTAAATTACAAGCCACATTTTATTTCCACTGAAAGATTGTAATACCGATTACTGCCACGCCCAGACCGAGTAATTTTCTCCACTCGAAAGGCTCTTTATCCATGCCGAAAAGCCCAAACAATTCTATGAGATAGGAAACAAGAAGCTGCGCTGTCACGATCAGGAGTGCTGACTTGGCAGGGCCTAACATTTCCACACTTTTTATAACTGTCCATGTAATGCCGGCTCCGATTACACCTCCCAGAAGCACATATTTTGGTTCTACCTTTGCCAAAGTTGCAATGGAGTCTCTCCCTGTAATCAGCCACGCACCCACACAGACCAAAAATGCTGTCAACTGTACCCAGCCATTGGACACCCACATCCCTGTTGTCTTTGTTACTTGTGTGTTAAACACACCTTGCACGCTCATCAGCGCACCGGATAATAATGCAATAAGAAACCCAATCATTGTAATTCCTCCCTTTTCTTAATATGGGAAGTATTTCCAATAAATTGGGTGTTTATACATTACTGCGTAATGCATGCTCCGCAAGGGAACGAATCTCCTAACGCCTCGTTAAGTTTTTCAATCATTTCATCCACATGCTTCTTTTCAATCACAAGTGGCGGAACCAAGCGAAGCACATTTCCGCTTGCAGAAATCACAATCAGCCCTTGCTCCATGGCTTTTTTAATCACATCCCCCACCGGTTTATTCAAAACTAAGCCTTGCATCAATCCCATACCTCTGCGTTCTGTTACAGCTTCGTTGGTCTTCACAAGGTTATCTAATTTTTCTTCCAAATATGCACTCACTTCCTGCACACGCTCTAAGATACGCTCCTCCTCCACAATTTGAAGAACCGTATCAACGGCCGCGCACACCAACGGGTTTCCACCATAGGTTGTTCCGTGGTCTCCCGGAACCAGTGAATACTCTGCAACCTGCTCGGTCATTGCAAATGCACCGACCGGCACTCCATTTCCAATCGCCTTGGCCATAGCCATAATATCCGGTTTTACACCATACCCTTGCCATGCAAACAGGCTTCCGGTACGTCCCATACCGCACTGTATCTCATCAAAAATAAGCAGAATATCATGGACATCACAGAGTTCACGCACTTGTTTCAAAAACGCCTGATCTGCCGGATAGATTCCGCCTTCCCCTTGCACCGGCTCCATGATGATGGCACAAGTCTTATCTGTAATCTGCGCCTTCACGCTTTCAATATCATTAAACTCTGCAAATTTCACGCCGGCAATCAATGGCTCAAATGGGGTGCGGTAATGCTCATTTCCCGTTACTGAAACAGCACCCATGCTCCTGCCGTGAAAAGAATGGTTCATGGCAATAAACTCATATTTGCCACTGCCTTTTGTATATGCATATTTTCTAGCCGCCTTTAATGCACCTTCAATTGCCTCTGTCCCACTGTTTGTAAAAAATACCCGGTCCATCTGGGTAGCTTTTTTCAGACTCTGCGCCGCCTTTGCCACCGGCTTGCTGTAAAATAGATTCGAAGTATGGGTCAGCGTATCTATCTGATTTTTCAAACAATCTGTGAATTTGGAATGTCCGTATCCCAAAGAACATACGGCAATGCCTGCCGCAAAATCCAGATAGCGCTTGCCTTCTGTATCATACAGATACACACCTTCGCCCTTTTCTAATACAATCTGATACCGATTATAGGTGTGAAGCAATGCCTCTTCTGCCTGGCTGATATAATCATTCATGATATAACCTACTTTCCATCATCCTTTAAAATTGCAGTACCAATACCTTTGTTTGTAAAAATTTCCAACAATAGACAATGTGGAATACGACCGTCTAAAATATGCACCTTGGAAACACCACTATTGACTGCATCAATACAATTTTGAATCTTCGGAAGCATACCCCCACCAATGTAACCTTCGTCAATCAGTTTTTCTGCTTCTGAGATAGGTAATACCGGAATTAATGTTTCCGGGTCTTTCGGGTCTTTATAAACTCCTTCAATATCTGTAAGGAATGCCAATTTTTCCGCCTGCATTGCCTGCGCAATGGCACATGCTGCATCGTCCGCATTAATGTTATATGTATTGTAATCATCATCCATGCCAATCGGACAAACAATCGGCAAGAAATCTTTTTCTAACAAATCCCACAGAATCTGTGCGTTTACATCCTTCACATCTCCCACGAATCCAATATCTTCCCCGTTGGAATACTTTTTGTTTACTTTGAGAAGTGCACCATCCTTGCCACTGATTCCAATGGCACGCACGCCCAAGGATTCCACCAGTTGAACCAAGCTTTTGTTTACTTTACAAAGCACCATCTCTGCAATCTCCATGGTCGCCTCATCTGTCACACGCAACCCATTGATAAATTTTGGCTCCATTCCCAGACGGGAAACCATACTACTGATTTCCTTGCCACCGCCATGCACGATAATCGGTTTAAACCCTACTAACTTCAGAAGTGTCACATCCTGGATCACTCTGCGTTTTAACTCCTCATCTACCATGGCACTTCCGCCGTATTTTACTACAATTACTTTTCGATTAAATCTTTGGATATAAGGAAGGGCTTCAATTAAAACCTCTGCCTTGCTTAAATATTTTTCTAATTTCTGATCCATAACTAGCTCCTATAATCTGCATTGATGCTGATATATCCGTGTGTTAAATCGCATCCCCATGCAGTTGCTTTTTCATTTCCCATTTTAATGTCTGCCGTTGCAATTACTACTTCCTGTGACAAAATCTCCGTTGCCTTTTCTTCACTGTAGTTCAACGCAACGCCATTCTCTGTTATCTGAATCTTGCCTGCCTTGCTTTCAAAGAACAAATCCACCTTTTCCGGGTCAAACTGTGCGCCCGAGTATCCCATGGCACAGATAATACGTCCCCAGTTTGCATCATGGCCTGCAATTGCTGTTTTTACAAGGTTGGAACATGCGATGGACTTACTTAAAATCTTCGCTTGCTCCTTCGTCTCGGCACCAATCACATTGACTTCAAAAAGTGCGGTTGCACCTTCTCCATCTCCTGCCATCTGTTTTGCCAGATATTCATTCACTTCACGGAGACCCTTCGCAAAGATTTCATACTCTGCTGTGCCTTCCACAATCTCTTGGTTTCCTGCCATTCCATTTGCTAGCACTAACACCGTATCATTGGTAGAGGTATCTCCATCTACAGAAATCATGTTATATGTGTCCTCTACGTCTGCGCTTAAAGCTTTTTGAAGTGCTGACTTAGAAATAGCCGCATCCGTTGTGATAAAGCTGAGCATGGTACACATATTTGGATGAATCATACCTGAACCCTTAGCCATACCGCCAATGGTAACCGTCACCTCGCCAATCTCAACCTGCAGGGCAATCTCCTTTTTGCAAGTATCCGTTGTCATAATCGCCTGAGCAGCTGCCGTACCAGCCTCGATAGATGCGTTTTTCACTTCCACTAACTGTTCTACGCCCGTCTTAATCTTATCCATCGGAAGCTGCATACCGATAACACCGGTAGAGCCAACTAATACCGCATCTACTGGAATTCCAAGGGCATCACTCATTGTTTCTGCTGTTTCCTGACAGTATCCATAGCCTTCCGCTCCGGTGCATGCATTGGCAATCCCTGAGTTCACCACAACTGCCTGTGCGTAAGCACTTTCTTTCACAATCTTTTGATCCCATTTTACAGGTGCTGCTTTCACCACATTGGTTGTAAATGCACCTGCTACCTGACATGGCTTTTGACTATAAACAATCGCCATATCCAAGCGCCCTTTCTTACGAATACCTGACGCCACTCCTGCTGCTTCAAAACCCTTAGCCGCCGTAACGCCTCCATCTATTTTATTCATATCCATTCCTCCACAAATTTCTGCTACCTGTTCTTATGGAAACATTGGAACCAGATTCAATCCTTCTGTCTCCGGCAAACCAAACATAAGGTTCATATTCTGAACCGCCTGGCCTGCTGCTCCTTTTACAAGGTTATCAATCGCTCCCATCATAATAACACGGTTGGTGCGATTGTCAATCACAAAATTCACATCCACATAATTGCTGCCTTCCACCCATTTAGTCTGTGGGCAAAGGCCTTTATCTAATACCCGGACAAATTTTTCTTCTTTATAATATTCATCATATGCGGCTCTTACCATGTCCTCTGTTACACTCGGTTTTAAGTTTGCATATGCAGTTGCCAAAATTCCGCGATTCATCGGTACTAAATGTGGAGTGAAATTTAAGACCACATTTTCTCCGGAGGCATATCCCAACTGTTCCTCAATCTCCGGAGTATGTCTGTGAGATGCTACCCCATATGCCTTGATGTTCTCATTGACTTCACAGTACAGATTGTCTACCTTTGCACCGCGTCCCGCTCCGGAGGTTCCTGATTTCGCATCAATAATAATACTACTCATGTCAATCAAACCTTCCTTTGCCAACGGATAAATGGTTAATATAGAGCAAGTTGTATAACACCCCGGGTTCGCAACTAATCTTGCCTTCTTTACATCCTCACGATTTACTTCACACAAACCATAAACAGCTTCCTCTATAAACTGCGGACTCTTGTGCTGAATTTTGTACCACGCTTCATAAGTTGCAACATCCTTGATGCGATAGTCTGCACTCAAATCCACGATTTTCACTTTTGATAAAATATCTTCATTTAATAGGGAAGCAAGAAAGCCTTGCGGTGTAGCTGTGAAAATCACATCCACTTGCTCTGCTAACGCTTCTATATTGTCGTCAAGACAAACATCATCGACTATCTGAAACATATTCTGATACACTTCATAATATTTCTTATCTATGTAACTTCTGGAACCATACCATTTGATCTCAACCTCTTTATGTCCCATTAAAATTCTGACTAATTCGCCGCCGGCATAGCCGGTTGCACCAATAATACCTGCTTTAATCATCGTAACCCTACCTCGTATTTTTATATTGCATAATTATACACATGTTGTGCATATTATTCAATAGTTAATTTTACACAGTTTTTATCTATATTGCAACCCGTTTTATATTACTTTTTCATATAAATGTAAATTTTCATGCATAAATTTTCATTTTTCTCTTGATTTTATGCAAAATTAGGAGTATAGTGTGCATATTGATTACAAAAACGAATTTTTAGGAGGCATATATTATGAAAGAAAAAGTTGTTTTAGCATATTCCGGTGGTCTTGACACCACAGCCATCATCCCTTGGCTAAAGGAAAATTTTGATTATGAAGTTATCTGCTGCTGTATCGACTGCGGACAGGGCGAAGAACTGGAAGGGCTTCATGAACGTGCAAGATTATCCGGTGCTTCTAAATTATATATTGAAGATATTGTAGATGAATTCTGTGATGACTATATTGTACCTTGCGTACAGGCAAATGCTGTATATGAAAACAAATACTTGCTTGGTACATCCATGGCTCGTCCGGTTATCGCAAAACGATTGGTTGAGATCGCAAGAAAAGAAGGCGCTGTTGCTATTTGCCATGGTGCTACCGGTAAAGGAAATGACCAAATTCGTTTCGAACTTGGTATTAAGGCATTGGCACCGGATATCAAAATTATCGCTCCTTGGAGAATGACAGACATCTGGACCATGCAGTCTCGTGAAGATGAAATCGAATACTGTAAGGCACACGGCATTGACCTGCCATTTGATGCAAGCCACAGCTACAGCCGTGACAGAAACCTATGGCATATCAGCCACGAAGGTTTGGAATTGGAAGACCCAAGTCAGGAACCAAACTACGACCACTTGTTGGTGCTTAGTGTTTCTCCTGAAAAGGCTCCGGATGAAGGGGAATACATAACTATGACATTTGAGAAAGGTATCCCTACTTCTCTCAACGGCGAAAAAATGAAAGTTTCAGACATTATCAAGAAATTAAACATCCTTGGTGGAAAACATGGTATCGGTATCATCGATATCGTAGAAAACCGTGTGGTTGGTATGAAATCTCGTGGTGTATATGAAACACCGGGCGGAACAATTCTTATGGAAGC
Source organism: Tyzzerella sp. (assembly GCA_017410145.1). Lineage (GTDB taxonomy): Bacteria > Bacillota > Clostridia > Lachnospirales > Lachnospiraceae > Faecalimonas. The sequence goes on along the minus strand of JAFQRJ010000006.1, from coordinate 132,893 downwards.
TCACCAACAATTGGAAGAACTGGTATTAGACCGCGCTACTATGGATGTAAAAAAAGATATGGGTAACAAACTTGCTCAAATCGTCTACGAAGGAAAATGGTTCACACCACTTTGCGATGCAGTAAGAGCATTTGTAAAATCAACACAAGAATATGTGACGGGTGAAGTAAAATTCAAACTTTACAAAGGCAATATCATCAAAGCCGGTACTACTTCTCCATATTCTTTATACAATGAATCACTTGCAAGCTTTACAACCGGTGATATGTATGACCACCACGACGCAGACGGATTCATTACACTATTCGGACTTCCATTAAAAGTTCGTGCAATGAAATTGGCTGAAGTGAAAGCAAATGAGAAATAAAATACTTGTTGTAGAAACACTATTTAAGGGGATGCGGTAATAACCACATCCCCTTTATCATACTCTCTACTAAATTGTACTGCTCAGTCTCTTTACAATGGCGTTCATCTCTTCCCATTTCATTTCCATGTCTTGTACCAGTTTCATCTGGGTACGTGCACGGTCCAGATTGTGATGCTCTCTGTGAATTTTGAAATAAGTATCTCCCTGCAAATAATCTGTTAAGAAACGCATACCACATTCGAAGGTCATTACTTTTGCCCCCATTGGAAGTAATTCGATTTCCTTTTCTGTAAGCTTACCATCGCAGCCTTCAATGAAACCTTTTGCATACAACTCAAACAGTTCCATGTCACACCATACTTTATCAAGGTCTGTCTCATCCTCTGCGGCTGTACTTGCTCCAAAACGAATGGAATCACCAAAATCATTCATAGCAAGTCCCGGCATAACTGTATCGAGGTCAATCACGCAGATACCCTTGTGTGTTTCGTCATCAATCATGATGTTGTTGAGTTTCGTGTCATTGTGTGTCACACGAAGTGGCAATTCACCTTTTGCCAGCATATCCCCAAATACATTTGCCGTATCCTCTTGTGAAAGATAGAAATCAATCTCTGCTTTTACAGAAGCTGCGCGACCACACACATCATCAGCAATGGCCTTTTTAAACACCTCAAAACGTGCCTTTGTATCATGGAAACCTTGAATGGTCTCATGAAGTGTTTCAGCCGGATAATCTGCAAGCAAACGCTGGAAGTTGCCAAACGCCAATGCGCTCTGATAAAAATCCTCCGGATTTTCCACTTTATCATAACTGGTTGCATCTTCAATAAAAAGATATGCTCTCCAATAACCACCTTCAGAATCCACGAAATACGGACTTCCTTCTTTCGTCGAAATTACGGTCAACGTTTCTCTGTCAGGGTTGCCACCATTTTCCATGATTCTCTCACGCAAGAAAGAGGTAACACCCAAAACATTCTCCATCAGTTCTACCGGCTTGGTGAAAATATTTGTATTCATGCGCTGTAAAATTGCACGTCCTCCGGTGCCGTCTTCCTTCTGGATTCTAACTAAAAATGTATCATTAATATGACCACTTCCATAACGAGTTGCACTTACTACTGCACCACCAAACGGAAATGCAGACAACGCCTCGCTTCTTGTACACCATACTTCCTCCGGATAAATTCCATTATCCTTCATATTTTGAATAGCAGCTACAACAACCGGCTTGTCTTCTTTGTATGTCACGCCAAACCATTTGTCCTGTGAAGTCAGAACCGTTACAGTTGCACGATTCTCGGCTAATAAATTGCTGACAACCGTTGGAAGGAAATATTCACATTTTAATGGATTGTTCTTTAAGCCCTCTTCCATAAATGCAGCAAATCCTTTTTTTATCTCCTGCAAGAAGCTTGCAGAAAATCCCCACATATTCATAGATACCACACTATCCATAGGTAATGGAATCCATGTTGCCCCATCATCCTCTGTATAGGCAGCTCCGTCATCCTTCTTTTCAATACGGGTGCGTTCTTCTACCTTCACCAGATAATCATTTTCATCCAGCGTGCAGACACCACGTGCCACATGACCATTCTCTGTCAATGTATTTTCCAGGCGATACCCAACCATAGCATAACGATACTTTTCATCATCCTCATGTGTAGATAAGAAATCGTAAATCTTCTGGAATGCATCACGTCCATAATAGTCATCCGCATTGATTACCACAAACGGACCGTCAATCAAATCAATTGCACTTAGCACTGCGTGCGCTGTTCCCCAAGGCTTTACTCTGCCTTCAGGAACTTCAAACCCTTTCGGAATATTATGTAAATCCTGATATGCATACTCTACATCAATATACTTGCCAATGCGATCTCCGATTGCCTCTTTGAAATCTGCTTCATTTTCTTTCTTAATAATAAATACAACCTTTTCAAAGCCTGCACGTTTTGCATCAAAAATGGAAAAGTCCATAATAATATGCCCTGTCGCATCAATTGGGTCAATCTGTTTTAATCCGCCATAGCGACTTCCCATACCAGCCGCCATAATCACCAATACCGGTTTCTTCATTGTATCATCCTCCTTGTTTGACGTTTGCTACAAATAACTTCGCATATAACATCTGCCAATATTATACCATGTGAAGCATTTACTTTTCTTTGTTCTTTTCGTACAAGTTTTTATACAATTATTGCTTTCGCAAAGCACACCGGTAAATGGAAGTTTGGTGTCGCACTCTCAATCGGAGAAAAACTTCCGAAATGCTGAATTTCCTCTGTTTCTGCAATCTTGTAGAAATTGCAATAGAATTCCTTTCCTGCTTTGATTGCACCAAAATCACAGATCTCATTTAAGTAATTTTCCGGGAATAACACTTCAAAGAACCATTTGTCTGATTCTATCGTAGATGTTACACCCGTCTCTTTATACTGTTCATCCGTGATAAACTTTCTCCCATGTCTGCCCTCTCCAAAATTGGCAAGCATAGCACCATGGGAATTAATTTCAAAGTTGGTATACATACAGTCGTTGCTAATTTCCCCTTCCGGAAATGCGAGAAAAACTTCCATAGCACTGTCCTTGTATACCGGGTCTTTGTGGTTCTTGTAATTGCAAACCGGGTTTGTCTCTTCACAAACCATTTTTATAAATAAACCTTCTCCTTCTATGTATCCCATCCAGCCATATGCTTTTGGCTCCTGCTTGCTGTTCCACATATAGTTGTTAATTACAAATTTCTCACATTGCTCAATCTGATTTCTGCTTTCCACTCTTTTTACTTGATATTGCATCTCTTTTTCTCCTTCTCTTTTTATATTTCGTGTATAAATAAACCGCTTCTTAGCTTTGGTTCAAACCATGTTGATTTCGGTGGCATCAAAAGCCCCGCATCCGCAACGTTAAATAGCTCCTGTATGGAAGTTGGATACATGGCAAATGCCACTTTGCAATCTTCTGCCACTCTTCGTTCTAATTCCTCAAGTCCGCGAATACCGCCGACAAAATCAATTCGTGTATCAATTCTCGGGTCGCCAATTCCAAGAATCGGTGTAAGTAACTTATTCTGTAATATTGAGACATCCAATCCATCCACCGGATGTGCGCTCTTATCCGCCTCTTTCACCTTGCAGCGATACCATTTCCCATCCAAATACATGGAAAACTCACCCTTTTGCATTGGATGATGGTCAGTGTTTTGGTCTAATGTTACATCGAATACACTAGATACTTTTTCCAGAAACTGCTCCGGTGTGTAGCCGTTCAAGTCCTTCACCACTCGGTTATAATCCATGATCATCAGCTGCTCATCTGCAAACAAAACCGAAAGAAAGAAGTTAAATTCTTCTGTTCCGTCAAAATCAGCTTTTTGCTCTCTTCTTTTTAGTCCAACCTTTACTGCCGAAGCCGCTCTGTGATGCCCATCTGCTATGTATATTTTACCAAGCTTCTGAAATTCATTTCGGATGTCCTGAATCTGTTCTTTACAGTCAATTCGAAATACCCGATGACGAATGCCATCCTCTGAGGCAAAATCGTACAACGGTTCTTCTTGCTTCTTAGCCGCGATAATCTCATTAATGACTTTATTCGCACGATATGCTAGGTAAATCGGGCCTGTCTGTGCATTGCAAGCATCTACATGCCGGATGCGATCTCGTTCCTTTTCTTCGCGAGTTTTCTCATGTTCCTTGATGATTCCATTTTTATAATCATCTATGGATGCACATGCTACTAATCCATCTTGTACGCGACCATTCATGGTCAATTCATAAATATAATAGCATGCCTGATTCTCTGTAACGAAATCACCATTCTCCACCATCTCCCACAAAATGTCGTGAGCCTTCTGGTACACCTTTTCATCATAGATATCAAAGCCAACCGGAAACTGAGTCTCCGCCCTATCGATACGCAAAAAAGAAAGCGGTTCCCTTTCCACTTCCCTTCTCGCCTCCTCGCGATTATATACATCATAAGGCAAAGCAGCGATGCGCGATGCCTTTTCCTTACTTGGTCTTATTGCTGCAAATGGGTTAATAGTTGACATGGTTATTTTCTCCTTATACCAATTCAGTTGTTTTTCACTCCAGGCACAATGATATTTATTACTCTCATACCTACTCAAATGCTAATTTAATACCCTTCTCTGTAATCTTCCTACAATATTCGGCTACTCTCTCCGGTAAATAATCTTGAACCCGATGGCCATCAAAACCAACACTTAACCGTACACCCGATGCTCTTATAATTTTCTGTTGTTCTTGATTTCCAAAAAATTCAAGCATGTATGCGTGCTGCCTATAATTATGAATACTGTCATAACTCACATTCATTTCCCAGAAAATATTAGCTTGTGCCATACGTTTGAAATAGTTTATTGGTTCTTCTCCCAGTTTTGCAATGAACGAAAACATATCCGTATGTGCAATTCCTACCGGGCAACCACACCTTTTTGCAAATAAAAATAATTCACCATTTGCAATGGAATCTTCCATCAAATCAATATGTTCTATCAAACAATAATCAAAAAAGGAAATGTCTGTATTGTCAGGCAAAGCATACCTTTCCCCTTTTAACGTTGCAATTTCAATTCCGCGAAGTATGCGAATATCATTTGCGTATTTTTCCTTAATTAAATTTATATGATCAAAATAACGAAGTAATGTTCCCTCATAATCATCTGCTACATTCACCTTAGAAGCGGCAAAAACATTCCTTCTTCCATTTCCTATTCCATAATTATGGTCAGTTATCCCAAATACCTCAATCCCTCCTGCAATGGCAGCTTCGACTATTTCTTCCGGCTTATCCCCTCCACAAAAGGAATAATAGGTATGTGAATGTAAATCTTGAATCATCTGAACGTTCTCCTTTATTTATTCACCCGACTTGAGGCTGTTTCTCGATAGATTTCCTGCAATTTCTCATCACTCAAGGATGTAATGGAGGCTCTTACCACTTCATAACTAACCCCGTTTTTAAATAATTTCAACGCACTATTTTCGGCTTCTTTTGCCGCTTTCTCTTCGGCTTCTTTTGCCGCTTTCTCTGCACACTGTCTCGCATAATTTTCAACTAAATCACACACTTGTTTCTTACCTCCTTCGCTTTCCTTAAATTGTTTTTTGCGCTTTGATACTTTAGGAAACTTCTCAAAATCATACACATCGTGCTCTGTAAAAATACGCATCAACTCTGCTATGTCTGTTCCGTCATTAATCTTTGTATTTACATAAATTTCCTGCAGTCCATTATCCTGCACTTCACCTGTTTCATGAACCACACGGTCTATGTGATAAATAGTTTTCCCTGCTTTAAACATATCAAACTTAGATATGTATATCGCAATTACGTTTGGAACATCCTCGAATTTACTTCCTGGTTCTGTAATATTAGCGGTAATGCACGAAGTATTATATCGCACTCGTCTTTGATGGTCATCATCATCCGCTTTTTGCACTTCCACATTGCAATCCTTACCATTTTCTAATTCGCATAAGGCATCCAATACAACTGAACGTCCCTGCAAATTTTTTATGCTATTCTGTGGAGTTACTTCCTTCACAATTACATTTTGTTGCAAGATTGTGGAAATCATTTCTTCGCAAAATTCAACGTCTTCAGCCATTTTCTGAAACAGAGTATCATCAATAATATTCAATTGTCGTACAATCTCTTCTACTTTCTGTAACTCTTGCACTTTTGTATCTCTCCTTTGCATTTTATCATAATTCCTTATTGCATAACAATATAAAATGAAAGATTTATACAATCATAAGCATCACTTCCTGATATTCAATTTCATCAACTTGAAATTTGTGGCTGATTCGCCATGAAATTCAGATACGCTTAAAAAGCGCAACGGACAATATCTGTTTTGAATAAACGTTGTCCAAAATTTGATGTAATTATATAATAGCATAAAGGAAATGCCACCTCAATAATAAGATGACATTTCCACAAAATATTTTAATTATCCACAATGTGTGGATAAGACCTCATTAATCACCCTCATCGCATTTCCACTCCAGAACTTCTCCATCTGTCGCTCTGAAAGTCCTCTTCTTTTCACCGCTTCATATAGTTTTCCTATCTCACCCATATGTGCAATCTCAAGTTCCCCTTCGTCAAATCCATCAAAATCAGTTCCCACAGCAATGAAATCTTCCCCGCCAACTTTGTACATATGCATGACATGTTCTGCGATATCTTCCGCTGTCGCTTTTCCTGCCTTGTTTATAAAATACGGATAGAAATTCACTCCTGCAATTCCGCCTTTATCTGCTAGTGCCTTTATCATTTCATCAGACAGATTTCTCGGATGACTGCACAAACTTCTCGCATTGGAATGTGAAGCCACAACCGGTTTTTTGCTGTATGTTAGAACATCCCAGAAACCACCGTCCGACAAATGTGACACATCGATGATCATGCCTAGCTGATTCATCTTTTCTACCACCTCAATGCCAAATAGTTTTAAGCCTTTCTGCATGAAAGCTTCGTCTTTGCTGTTTGGATAGCCGATGCAGTTTTCGTGATTCCAGGTGGGTGTGATAAGACGAATGCCTTCATCGTATAGTGTCTGAAGACGATTTAAATCGCCATTCAGGATTCCTCCTTCTTCAACAGTTAAGAAAGCAGACAATTTCCCTTTTGCATAGTTTGTTACCATGTCATCATAGCTTAACGCCAATGAAATTTCATCCGAGCATGTAGCAAACTCTACTTTCCCTCTCTTAATCATATCTAAAGCCAACTGATATCCTATCTCCCATCTTTCTTCACTAGCAATTTCATTTAAATAGATAAAACATGCAAAGAATTGTGCCATGCTACCTACCGATTTTAATTTTTCAATATCCACACAAAAACAATTATTTCGCAAATTCGCCCCTTCTTCACGCGTTAACATCCAAATTGTGTCACAATGTAAGTCAATTAATCTCATTTTTTTCCAGTCTCCTGCATAAATTCTATTATTATAGTCTACTCTATTTTAAAGGAGTTGTATATATGAGAACAAAAATTGGTGTTGTTATTTGTGGGTTGGAAAGTCAAAGACAATTTGTAAGCGATGCCTATATTCAGGCAGTGAAATTAACAGGCGGACTTCCAATTGTACTGCCTCTTATTAAATCAAAAACTGTCATTCAGGAATATATAGATCTATGCGATGGTTTTCTGTTCTGTGGTGGAGGAGATATCACTCCACTCCTTTTCGGACAGGAACCGGCCACAATGTAGGCAAAACAGACATTACCTTAGATTTGTTCCAAATTCGACTTATGAAAGCCATTTTGGAAGCTGATAAACCTGTGCTTGCCATCTGTCGTGGTATGCAGGTATTAAATGTTGCATGTGGTGGAACAATTTATCAAGATATCGACCTTGTGGATTTTGAAACTATCAATCATATGCAAAACAGTATATCACGCAGAGATATCAGCCACAAAGTTATCTTTGAACCGGATACTAAGGCACACAAAATACTTGGGAATTTTGCTTATACAAACAGTTATCATCACCAATCCGTAGACAGACTCGGTAATGGTCTTATGGTTTCCGGCTTTACCGGCGATGCTATTGTAGAGGCAATAGAAATGCCATCACACACCTTTGTGCTAGGTGTGCAATGGCATCCGGAAAGCATGTTAGATTGCTCTAATATGAAGCAACTCTTTTATGCTTTAATTCGATATTCGAAGGTTGTATAAACTTTTATCTTTTTTCCGGCCTTGGAATAAGTTCTAATTTTAATTGCAGCCCCAATCCTCTGGCAAGCCTTTTTACCATTTCCAAACTAGGATTCCTTGTGCCATTTTCTATTCTGCTAATATCAGCTTGAGTAATACCGGTTTTCCTAGAAAGTTCCTCTTGCGTAAGATTTTGTTGCTTTCTCGCATCAATCATGGCCTGGATTATATTAAATTCAGGCTCCAAGGCATCATACTCTGCCTTTACCTTTGGATTATTCAACAATTGTTTTTTCAATTCATCATAACTACTCATCACACAACCTCCTTTCGTAATCTTCACGATATTTTTTTGCTAATTCTATTTCCCGTCTTGGAGTCTTTGCTGTTTTCTTAAGGCTTTCTGAATATGGCAAACGCAATTGCGGACCATTTGCTTCCAACAAATCAATTATTCTTAATATTTTTGCTTGCATTTTTTCATCGATTTTTAAAATGAATTCTCGTGCAGGTTCTTCTCCATTTTGTTTCGAGTAGAATTCAATATCATACTTTATCATTCATCTTCTGTAGTCTAATTATATTTTATGTTTAATTCAACATATTGTCAAGAATAATCAAACCGTTTCTCCTTTCCCTTTGTATTTTGACCGTATTTTGATTTTTGATTTTGGTGTTTTAAGCATTGTACTTCGAATTGTAAACGAAAGGGGTTTAGATATAGTCAGTGACTATGTGAAATATGAAATAATGCTTCAAAAGAATGATAACAATGCCATTACACACCTCCTTACTTGGTGTGCAATGGCATTTTTATCTCTTAAAATATCTTCGTGGTCCACTTCGTACAATCCCACACTTCATCTACCACATCACGATAGAACTCCGGCTCGTGACAAATCAGAAGCACACTGCCTTTGTAATCTATAAGCGCACGTTTTAATTCATCCTTTGCATCTACATCAAGGTGATTTGTTGGTTCGTCGAGAAGCAGAATATTTGTTTCTCGATTAATCAATTTGCAAAGTCTTACCTTTGCCTGCTCGCCACCGCTGAGAACTCTTACCTGGCTTTCAATATGCTTGGTTGTCAGACCACATTTCGCCAATGCGGAACGCACCTCGTATTGTGTGTAGGACGGGAACTCCTTCCAGATTTCGTCAATACAGGTGGTCGCATTGTCTGGCGCAGCCTCTTGTTCAAAATATCCGATAAGCAAGTTTTCTCCCAGTTCTACCGAGCCTTCAAGCGGATTTATTAATCCCAAAATGCTCTTAAGGAGAGTTGTTTTTCCTATCCCATTTGCACCAACCAGTGCTATCTTGCTTCCTCGCTCCATGGAGAGTGTAAGTGGTTTGGAAAGTGGCTCATTATACCCGATTACCAAATCTTTTGTCTCGAAAATATATCTTCCCGGTGTTCTTCCTACCTTGAAATTAAATTCCGGCTTCGGTCTCTCTGCTGCAAGTTCAATCACATCCATCTTATCCAACTTCTTCTGGCGTGACATGGCCATGTTTCTGGTGGATACACGTGCTTTATTTCTGGCAACAAAATCCTTCAACTCACTGATTTCCTGCTGCTGTCTTTTGTAAGCCGCTTCTAACTGTGCCTTCTTCACCGCATAGACCTCTTGGAAATGTTCATAGTCACCCACATAACGGTTGAGTTCTTGATTTTCCATATGATAGATAATATTAATTACTTCATTTAAAAATGGGATATCATGCGATATTAATACAAATGCATTTTCATACTCAATTAAGTACCTCTTCAGCCATGCAATGTGTTCTTCATCCAAGTAGTTGGTAGGCTCGTCCAAAAGCAAAATGTCCGGCTTTTCCAAAAGCAATTTTGCAAGTAATACCTTGGTTCTCTGACCGCCACTTAGGTCTGTTACATCACGTTCCAGCCCAATATCCATGAGACCAAGTGCTCTCGCTACCTCTTCTACTTTTGCATCAATGATGTAAAAATCATGCTGTTCCAGTAAATCTTGAATGGTTCCTGTTTCCTCAAGGAGTCGTTCCATTTCTTCCGGGGATGCTTCACCCATTTGTTCAAACATTTTGTTCATATCTGCTTCCATATGAAACAAATAGGAAAAAGCTGCATTTAAGACATCACGAATGGTCATCCCTTTTTCCAAAACCGCGTGCTGGTCAAGATAACCTACTCGAACGTTTTTTGCCCACTCTATTTTTCCTTCATCAGGTTGTAGTTTACCTGTCACAATATTTAGAAACGTGGATTTGCCTTCTCCATTTGCTCCAACAAGACCAATATGCTCACCTTTTAAAAGACGAAAAGAAACATCTCCAAAGATGGCTCTGTCGCCAAATCCATGTGTCAAATGTTCAACGTTTAAGATACTCATTTATAGATATCTCCTTTAAGTTTGATTTCTTTTGTTATTCTAACAGAATTTCACATAAAAAGGAAGATAAATACAAACACTATCTGCGAAACATTCTTCGAAAGGAGTACATGCGCATGAAAGAAAAAGAACATCCGGTTATCGAAATAACCACACGCCCGGGAAATGTTCATGATGATGACAATATTCCGGAGATTGATTTGCCAAGACCTTCTAACGTTACTACTAACGTAACACCTGACGAAGTGCCACGTCGTGACGGTCCTGGCGGGGAATAGACAAAAATGGGGCTTCGCTTTTACTCGAAGCCCCTCTTCATTTCTTATTTCTGAACAATATTGATAATTCTTCCAGGTACGTAGATTTCTTTTACGATTGTTCCTGTCAATTTATCAGCGATTGCCGCTTTACCTGCTGCGATAGCATCATCCTTTGATACATCTGCAGGTACTGTAATAACTACTTTTGTTTTACCATTAATTTGAACAGCAACCTCGATTTCATCATCCTTCATTGCTGCTTCATCATAGGTTGGCCAGCCTGCGTTAAACACGGTTCCTTCATGTCCTAACTGTTGCCACAATTCTTCTGCCATATGTGGTGCAAATGGTGCCAATAACACAGCAAGTGTACTTAACGTTTCTACATCTACGCCGCCTTCTTTCTTGGCAATTTCCATCAGCTTATTGTTGTATTCCATGAAACCGGAAATAACCGTATTCAAACTAAAACTTTCCAAACGATTTGTGATGTCGTAAACCATCTTGTTACGAATCTTAATCATTTCTTTTGTAGCAGCCAAATTCTTATCTTTGCTATCAAGTACAAGATTCCATACACGGTTCAAGAAACGATATACACCGTCAATACCACGGTCATCCCATTCTGCATCAAGCTCCGGTGGTCCAACGAACAATTCATACATTCTAAGTGAATCACATCCGTAATCTCTCACCAAATCATCCGGCGAAACAACGTTTCCTTTTGATTTACTCATCTTGATACCATTCTTACCGGTAATCATACCTTGGTTAAATAACTTGGTAAATGGCTCCTCGAAATCAACTACCCCGATATCATATAAGAATTTGGTATAGAAACGTGAGTATAACAAGTGAAGAACCGCATGCTCTACACCACCAATGTACATATCAACCGGAAGTAACTCATGTGCTTTTTCTTTTGACACCAACTCTTCTGAATTCTTGCTGTCTACATAACGCAAGAAATACCAGGAAGAGCCAGCCCATTGTGGCATGGTATTTGTCTCACGTTTTGCAGGCTTTCCACAAACCGGGCAGGTTGTGTTTACCCAGCTTTCGATACCAGCAAGTGGTGATTCCCCTGTACCTGTCGGTTCATAAGAATCCACTTCCGGCAAAGTAAGTGGAAGCTGATCTTCCGGTACTGGAACTGCACCGCAAGTCTCACAGTGAACAATCGGAATTGGTTCACCCCAGTAACGCTGACGAGAGAATACCCAGTCACGAAGTTTAAAGTTCACAGTCGCCTTTCCAATACCCATCTTTTCGATGATATGTGGTGCTTCTTTCTTAAGCACTGCTGATTCCATGCCATTCCATTCACCGGAATTAATCATAGTTCCTGCTGCTTCTGTGTAAGCTTCTGTCATATTTGCGATTTCCACGCCATCTTTTGCGATAACCTGGATAATAGGAATATTAAATTTAGTGGCAAACTCAAAGTCACGGTCATCATGTGCAGGTACACACATAATTGCACCTGTACCGTAGTCTGCTAATACATAGTCAGACAACCAGATTGGTGTTTTTGCACCATTTAATGGGTTGATTGCGTAAGAGCCTGTAAATACACCTGTTTTTTCTTTGTCTTGAAGTCTGTCAACGTTTGACTTCATCGAAGAATCGTAAATGTATTTTTCTACTGCTTCTTTTGTCTCCTCTGTAGCAAGGCTTGCTGCAAGTGCATGCTCTGGAGCAAGTACCATAAAGGTTGCACCATGTAAGGTATCCGGTCTTGTTGTATAAACCGTAATCTTTTCATCTCTTCCTTCTACCGGGAATTCCACTTCTGCACCGTAGGATTTTCCAATCCATTCCGCTTGCATTTTCTTAACCTTTTCCGGCCAGTCAAGCTTGTCCAAATCATTTAACAAACGGTCTGCATATTTGGTAATACGAAGCATCCATTGACGAAGATTCTTCTTTGTTACATCTGTACCACAACGTTCACATTTCCCGTTTACAACTTCTTCATTTGCAAGACCTGTCTTACATGACGGACACCAGTTAATTGGAAACTCCTTCTCGTAAGCCAGTCCTTCTTTAAACATCTTTACAAAAATCCATTGGGTCCATTTGTAGAACTCTGGGTCTGTTGTATTTACTTCCATGTCCCAATCATAAAGGGCTGCAATTTCGTTAATCTGCTTCTTAATGTTAGCCACATTTTCTGCAGTAGAAATGGCAGGGTGAACTCCCATTTTAATTGCGTAGTTTTCCGCCGGAAGCCCAAACGCATCCCATCCCATTGGGTGGATGATATAATAGCCTTTTAATAATTTATAACGGCTCCATACGTCAGAGATTACGTATCCTCTCCAATGACCCACATGGAGACCATTTCCTGACGGATATGGGAACATATCCAGACAGTAATATTTCTCTCTTTTTCCATTCTCATCTTCTTTTACATTCACCGGGTTTGCAGCCCAGTTTTCACGCCATTTCTTTTCAATGGCCTTATGATTGTAAGGTGTTGCCATGATTCATCTCTTCCTTCTTAAAAAATCTTTTGTTATTGTACCATATTCGCATAATTTGTCAAGATTCTTAGCGCAATTCTCCTTGACATTAATGCGTTAAAGTGCTAATGTTTTCTTATTGTATATCATGTTCTGAAGGTATGCTTCGGAACAAATAAAAAAACAAATAAGGAGGTAGCTTATGAGCAACACAAAAATACCATACAAAATCTATTTAGACGAAAATGAGATGCCTAAGCAGTGGTATAACTTACGTGCAGACATGAAGAATAAACCGGCTCCTCTTTTAAACCCTGCAACAATGAAACCAATCACGCTCTCAGAGCTTAGCGAGGTTTTCTGTGAGGAACTTGCGAAACAGGAATTGGACGAAACCACTCCGTACATTGATATTCCGGAGAAAATCTTGAATTTTTACAAGATGTATCGCCCGGCTCCCCTTACCAGAGCTTATTGTTTGGAAGAAAAACTGCAGACACCTGCCAAAATTTATTACAAATTTGAAGGAAACAATACCAGCGGCAGCCACAAGTTGAATTCTGCAATCGCGCAGGCTTACTACGCGAAGGATCAAGGTTTAAAAGGAGTTACAACAGAAACCGGTGCCGGCCAATGGGGAACTGCTCTTTCCATGGCATGTTCTTATCTTGATTTGGATTGTAAAGTATATATGGTGAAATGTTCTTATGAACAGAAACCGTTCCGTCGCGAGGTTATGCGTACATATGGTGCCAACGTCACTCCGTCACCATCAATGGAAACAGAGGTTGGTAGAAAGATTCTAGAAAATCATCCTGGAACAGGCGGAAGCCTTGGATGTGCGATTTCAGAGGCTGTAGAAACAGCTAGTAATTTAGAAGGATATCGTTATGTTCTCGGAAGCGTATTAAACCAAGTACTTCTCCACCAGACCATTATCGGCTTAGAAGCAAAAGCTGCTATGGATAAATACAACATCAAACCGGACATCATCATCGGTTGTGCAGGTGGTGGTTCCAACTTAGGTGGTTTAATTGCTCCGTTTATGGGTGAAAAACTACGTGGTGAAGCTGATTACCAATTTATCGCCGTAGAGCCGGCATCATGTCCTTCCCTTACACGAGGCGTATACGCATACGACTACTGCGATACAGGTGCGATTTGTCCGCTTCAGAAGATGTATACCTTAGGAAGCAACTTCATCCCTGCTTCTACGCATTCAGGCGGTCTTCGTTACCACGGTATGAGTTCAATTCTTTCACAGCTCTATCATGATGGTTATATGGAAGCACGTTCCGTAGAACAGACATCAGTATTTGCGGCAGCTGAGTTCTTTGCCCGCGTGGAAGGTACACTTCCCGCACCGGAAAGCAGCCATGCAATTAAGGTTGCAATTGATGAAGCATTAAAATGCAAAGAAACCGGAGAAGAAAAGACTATTCTTTTCGGACTTACAGGAACTGGTTACTTCGATATGTATGCATATGAGAAGTTCCACGATGGTAAGATGACAGACTACATTCCTACTGACGAGGAATTGCAAGCAAGCTTTGCTACACTGCCAAAGATTCCGGAATAATATGTAAACTAACAGAAGCAAGTCGCTATGACTTGCTTCTTTCACATTTATCTTCTAATTCTTTTATAAATGTCTTTCTTTTTACCGGTGAGATTAATATCATTCGATGCACACCATCTTCCACATAATCGATTTGTATGCGTCTAAGTGACATCGCTGCTGATGAAAGAGGATTCATTGTTTTCTTTACATCTACGATATCTGCATATCGAACTCTGACTTTACCATATATACTCATGGAAACCAGTAAATGTTCTGAATACATGACGTACCTTATTCCAAACAGTGGAAGAATAAGAATTGACATTCCTAACAAAATCAACAGCATCACCCAGTTGATTTTTCCTTCCTTTATCACCGGCTCTACGGCAACCCATATCATCAGTATCTCACAGCCGACTAGTAATAATCCCAGCCACCAATCAACTGCTGTTCGATACACCACACCTTGTTCTGTCTTCTCTATCGCCTTGTACATCTCTTTCTGACTGCCACTTGTTGCTTGTATTCTGCCACATTTGTATATCAGATACACAAGCGGCGCAAATGTAGCTGTAAGAAATATCGGCAAAAACAAGGTTCCCAACGGTCTGCATGTGACACAACAAAACATAATGTAAGCAAACATAATCTGTACAATCAGATTCATCAAAATGACTATTGGATACGCCACCCGCATTTCTGATTTTTCCGCATCCTTGGAATATTTCGATTCCATATTTGTTTTCACCAGATAAACAGCAATACTCATCACTCCCATTAGCAGGGCAATTACAAAGAACAACAGAATTAGTGAACCTTTGTCGGACCAGTTGTCTACTTCCCCTGCAGCATTATAATGCATGGGAAGTTCGTCTGGAATCTTGTTCCAAAAGATAATCGGTAACAAAATAGTAAGTGTACCGATTAAAAGTGAAGCCCTATGAAGATTTTTAAACATGTGCATATTTTGTTCTTCCATCATAATCCTTTCCCTTCTAAAAGTGCCAGAGTCCTAACGACACTGGCACTAATAAATTCCTACAACTCCGGTACCGGTGGTCTGTCCGGATCTAAGATTTTCGCTGCATCAAATAAATCTGACACGTTGTTCTGTGCTCCGATTGCATTCTTGTAAATGCGGTATCCGTCTAAGTTTCTTCTGCCCTGACGCATATAGTCTGTGCCTAAGAAAGTCTGATATTTTGTGGAATCCACGGTACAGAAAATACGGAAGCCCTGTTCTTTGAAGAACTGGAACTTTTCATTGCTTGATGGATACTCACCAAAATTACCATAGAAATCCTGACCATGTGCAAAGATTAAGGTGTTCGTTTCTCCAATAATCGGTTCCACGTTACGTTTCCATCTTTCTGTATCTTTCTTAATGGTTTCAAGGCCTCTGTCCCCTACTCTGATATGTCCCCATGTGTGACTTGCGAACTCCCAGCCGTTTGCTTTCATGGCATCTGCCACTGCCTTTGCATCTTTGCGTTCGGTTTCTAAGTCAAAATCCGGATGTGCATCCAACCATTTCTTCTGGTGTCTGTCACAGGTCGGATGATTGTAATCATAGGTTTCATCTGTACGATATCCTAAAACTCCGTTATATCCGGTCATGGCTATAATACCCTTTGCTCCCTTGTAGGATGCATCCGGATGTTCCTCCACAAATTGATCTAAAAGCGGAACATAATCGTATGCACCAAGCTTCATTTCCCCACTGGCGTCATAGTATTCATTTACCACGTCTCCGTTCTTATCAAGAACCAATCTTGCCGCATATCCATAATTATCATAAGCATGGTAATAGCTCAAATCATCCATAGACATAACAAATGCTTTCTTTCCTTCCGGAAGTAGAATTTCTGCTTCTTTCCATACCTCTTTTCCGTTCTCATCCTTTGTCACTTCGTACAAATCATGGATGCTGACCATTACGTATCCACGGTCATACATTTCCTGTGTAATAGCATTAAATTCATCTATGGTTGTCATCCACTGATTGTTACCAGCCGCTTGAGAATCAGTTGCCTGATTTTTGAAAGCACGTTCTTCATCTACTACCAAGGAGTGATAAAAGATATGTGTAACCTCTTCTAATTTTACAGGTACACAATTCGCCTTTTCAGCCTGTATATCTGAAATCATACCTTGTACTTCTTCATCCTTCTCGTAGCCTTCAATATCTTGTAAAATCTCAACTGCTTCATCATATCCATAGGATGCCGCCATTCGCTCTGCCGATTCTATCAGTTCCAATCGCTTTGCCGCTTTCGCATTTTTGTCATTCTTGTCGTTTTTGATGTTACCGCCTGTCTGTACAGTGGAACCAAAGTTAATTTTCTCCCATGGTTTAAACTTCACACATACAACAATTAGTACAACTGCCAAAACAGAAACAATAATTCCTGTTCTAATTCTCTGTTTTCTGCGCCTTGCATTTCGTTCAAATTTCTTGCGTTCCAATAGTCCCATTTTCTTAGGTTCTTTCATAATACTAATCCCCCTTACTCGTACATTATATTCTTCAGTATCTTAATTTATTTAATAATCATCGCATCGCCAAACGAGAAAAATCTATATCGTTCTTTGATCGCCTCATCATACGCTGCAAGCACCTGCTCTCTTCCTGCCAATGCAGAGACTAACATCACCAAAGTAGACTCCGGTAAATGAAAATTGGTAATCAGGCAATCTAGAACTTTGAATTCATATCCAGGATAGATAAAAATCTCCGTCCATCCGCTACACTCTTTCATTCTGCCATTCTCATCCGCCGCTGATTCTACCGTTCTGCAACTGGTTGTCCCAACACAGAACACGCGCTTTCCATTGTCTTTCGCACGGTTAATCTTCTCTGCAGCCTCATTGCTTACCATATAAAATTCAGAATGCATATGGTGTTCTAAAATATTCTCCACTTTTACAGGACGGAAGGTCCCAAGTCCAACATGCAAAGTCACACGGGCAATTTCAATCCCTTTTTCTTCTATCTTCTGAAGCAGTTCCGGTGTAAAATGAAGCCCAGCCGTTGGCGCCGCTGCTGAACCCGAATGTTTTGCATATACGGTCTGATAACGGTTCTTATCCTCTAATTGATGGGTAATGTATGGTGGCAATGGCATCTGTCCCAGTTGGTCTAAGATCTCCTCAAAAATGCCTTCGTATTCAAATCGTATCAATCGATTTCCTTCTTCTACCACATCTACTACTTCGCCGACCAAAAGCCCTTCACCAAAACTGATTCTGGTGCCAATCTTTGCCTTTTTCCCCGGTCGTACCAAAGTCTCCCATGTATCATTTTCTCCACGCTTTAAAAGTAGCACTTCAATCTTTGCATCTGTACCTACTTTCGCTCCGAAAAGTCTGGCCGGAATTACTTTCGTTTCATTGATAACCAGGCAATCACCAGGCTCCAAATAATCTATTACATCTTTAAATACGCGGTGCTCTACCTCTCCGGTTTCTTTATCTAATACAAGAAGTCTTGAACTGGAACGGTCCTCCAATGGGTCCTGAGCAATCAATTCTTCCGGTAGGTCAAAATAAAAGTCTTCTTTCCTCATTTTATAAACCCTTTCATCTCTCGTCTCTTCCATTATATCCGTTTTTGTCGAAACATGCCACCCTATTTATAGAAAATTAAAAAAATATGAAATACTTGCCCTATCCCTTGTTTTCGCACGTGCATCATGCTATACTTTCCACAGCAAAACAAAAGAGGTGTTACCCATGGCATTAATGGACGAATTCAAAGAAGAACGAAAAGCCGTTCTTCAAAATGGTACAACAAAACAAAAGATTTCCTATATATGGGACTATTATAAATGGCATATTATGATTCCTATCATATTGGTAGTTGCCATCACA
The DNA here is from genome assembly GCA_017410145.1 of Tyzzerella sp. GTDB lineage: Bacteria > Bacillota > Clostridia > Lachnospirales > Lachnospiraceae > Faecalimonas. The sequence continues at coordinate 114,281 of JAFQRJ010000006.1, read as the reverse complement.
TCTTGGATTGTAAATATGATTACAGCTCCGGATATTATTCTAAACGGTGTTTTGATGAATATTTACAAAATGGAGTCCGATTTTTCAGGCGAAGAACTAGTAAATGGTTTTTACGATGCCCATGAAATTGACAGCAAAGAAGAAGAAATTAATTTGAATATGAATTTATATTTTAATTCCGATTCAGCTAACGATAACTACCAAACACTGCAGGTTCTCATGGCTTGGCATGCCGCAGATTCTCTGGATTTTATCACCGGCGATATGCCTGCTATGACGGATTTGACTTATAGAGGTTATTTCTCTGATTTGAGAGAGGTTCTTAATGATGACCAACTTGCTATGTACGAACCATATTTTCTGTATATAGACCAGGATTTCTTTATCAAACGTTCCGAGAAAATAAATGAGATGGAAGACGTATCTGATATGACATATCCGGATCCTACAAAGCCTGAGGATATGGTTGATCCGATTCCGGTAATGATTGATATCAGTCAAAGTAAAAAAGCCGCAGATGCCTATGCAGGGATTGACGACATTATCGCTTTTGGCATTACGGCAAATGTACAAAACACAGAAACTACTTTAGATTTTCTTGATTATTTAATGGAGTAAGAACATGAAATATTTAATGCAATTTATGATTATTATTCTGGTCAGTTGCATCGGGGAACTATTGAATCACTTCATTCCACTCCCGATTCCTGCAAGCATTTACGGTTTGATAATTATGTTGGCATTATTAATGACGAAAACAATTCGATTGGATGCCGTAAAAGAGACTGCTGAGTTTTTGATAAACATCATGTCAGTCATGTTTATTCCTGCCGGTGTTGGACTTATTACCTACTGGGCACAATTAAAAAATATGCTCCTTCCAACCATTATCATTATTATTGTATCATCTGTTTTGGTAATGGTAATAACAGGAAAAACAAGCGACTTTATGATTCAGAGAAAAGGGACCAATATAAATGAATAATTTATTTTTAAATTCAACAACTCTCGGAGTGGTGATAAGTCTTCTGGCTTATCAATTCGGTATGTTTTTGAAAAACAAAACAAGAAAAGCTTTTGTGAATCCATTGTTAATATCCATCGTGTTGGTAATTCTTTTCCTTCTTGCATTTGATATTGACTACGAAAGCTACAATCAAAGTGCCAAATACTTAAGCTACCTATTAACTCCTGCTACCGTAAGCCTTGCTATTCCTCTCTATCAGCAAATGGAACTGTTAAAGAAACATGGTACAGCAATTGTTCTAGGAATCTCAGCAGGTGTCTTAACCAGTCTTCTTTCCGTGCTGGCAATGTCGGTTTTATTTGGATTAAAGCATGAAGAATACGTTACACTTCTGCCGAAATCAATTACATCTGCCATCGGCATGGGCCTTTCAGAAGAATTAGGTGGCTATGCAACCATTACGATCGCGGTTATTATTGTAACCGGAATCTTTGGTAACATGATTGCTGAATTTGTATGCAAGCTATTTCGCATTAATCACCCTATTTCAAAGGGCTTAGCAATCGGAACAAGCTCTCATGCCATGGGTACGACAAAAGCCATGGAATTGGGGCAGATTGAAGGTGCCATGAGTAGTTTATCTATCGTAGTTGCCGGATTACTGACAGTGATACTTGCTTCCTTCTTTGCAATGTTGTATTAAAAAAGAAAACTTTCTCAACCGAAAGTTTTCTTTTTTCTTTTCTTATTCACTTCGAAGTGCTAAAACAGGGTCTTTCTTTGCAGCCTGTCTTGATGGGATAAGTCCTCCTATCAAAGTTAATATAACACTAAGAATTACTAAAATAATAGCAGCTCTAATCGGTAATACTGCATTAATGTCATGGTTGTCTGTCAAACTATGAATAATATAATTAATCGGTGGAACTAACGATGCTGTAACGCCAATCCCCAATAGGCCTGCACACAATCCAACAATAAATGTTTCTGCATTGAAAATGGAGGAGATATTTTTCTTTGAAGCTCCAATTGCACGAAGCACTCCTATCTCTTTTGTACGCTCCAACACAGAAATATACGTGATAATACCTATCATAATTGAAGAAACAATCAGAGAAATACTTACGAATGCAATCAATACATAACTTACACTGTCCACAATTGTTTTCACCGAAGACATCAAGATGCCTGTGAGATCCGTGTATTTAATCACCTTCTCATCGTCTTCTTTTTCCATCTTATTATTATATTTCTCTAAGAAATCAATAAATCTCTCCTTGGACTCGAAATCTTTGAAATAGAAGGAAATTGCAGTGGGTTTATCTATCTCCTGGAAACCTAGCGACAGTAAGTTCGTATCTGCATTTTTCTCTACACTGCGTGCTGTCATAGTTTGCATCAGACGTGTTAATTCTTCCTCTGTCATATCAAACTTAAAAGCCCCGGCAATTTTCTCTTGGTCTACATTGAAAGAAGTTGCAACCGTGCTCACTAATTTCCCACTTAATTCCCCTACTTTGGAGAGAATAGTCTTTTGCATTACTGCTTCTGTCATTCCGGTTGCAAGTTGGTCAATTGTGGTGGCTATGGCCTCTTGTGAAACAACTCCCGCCACTATGCTTTCTACTGCAGATGCATGCAACATTCCCGTCATATCCTGTACTTGTTCTCCTTGACCGGTACCTTCCCTTGTCTGCATCTCTTGTACCGTTGTACTTCCTGTTCCCTCTATCTCATCCGGGAGTTCACCACCTGTCACGTCACTATCCGGTGTTTCATCTGGCTTCGACGTATTCTGAACTGCAATAGCGCCCTGCAGCATTCCCTTTAAAAATCCGGTATACATCGTCTGATAGCTTGCCTTCGGTACCAAATATGCCACCTCTAAATCTGCCAATGCCTGTTGACTGGATTCCTTTGCCATAAATGCATCAACCACACCGTCTATCTGTGACATCCTGATGGTTGCAATGCCCGTCAGCGGATTGGCATTTGCTTTGATATATTCGTTTAGCATATCACTCGCAAAAGTCACAAACGTTTCGCTAACCACTTGCTTTGCTTTCGTATTATCAGCAGTAATGGCCTTTGAAATTTCTCCGATATAACCCTGTGTCATATCGGAAATATCTTTCTCAGTAACAGTGGTTCCAAATGCTGATGAAAGCATTTCAGTGTCAACTGAAATCATATCTTGAAAATCTAATCCCGCTTCTTGACTTTCATCATCAAAGCGTTTTCCACTGAATACATCAACTTCTCTGTCCGCCAACTGCTTTTCTACGATTTCCGATTCCGAAGCCTGTTCAATCACATATTCCGTTAATTCCTTAGTATAGCTCACTCCGGCCATCATACTGCCTGCGGCATTTCCGTCTTTGGAACAAACCACCCCGACAATCTTCAAATCCAATGACTTGTCATACACTTCCTGCATAAACTCTGCATCTGTGGACATATCTTCATATACATTGTAGTTTTCGTTATACTTATATTTATCCGTTGGATTTACTAATTTAAGCGGTAAATCCATCAATTCTTCATAGGTCCATTCCAACGGTTCATTGGCTTCTTCCACCTTTTCTCCCGCCATGATTTTAGAAATCATATCTGTTAATTCCTTGTCATCGCGAAGGCCAAGACTATAAACAAGCAAATCCGTAATTCCATTCGGCTCCGGCAGAACCAAAATCAACTCATCATATTTTTTCGGCCATCTTCCTGCAAGCACATCGTATTGGGCCTGAATGGTTTCCGGGTCATCCAACATTTCCGTGAAAATGGATGAACTCATTCCTGACGTAGTGGTCATAGAAGAACTGGTTCCCATCATAGAAGACAACATGGTACTAGGATTCAGCTGGGTAATCTCCTCATTACAATCAACCGTATAAACCATAGGGCTTACACTATATTGGTATTTAATCAGATTCACCATCTCTCCCACTTCTTCGTGGTTCTTTTCCAAATGTTTTTTAAAGGAAGTTAAATCGTTAGTTCCAATCTTGGAGAACATATTGCTAATATACTGTCTTTCCCGAACAGAATCCTTCCCTGTGCTTTCCCCTTTCTCTGAAACCATGGAAAGAAGCATGGATGTAGTATCCGCTGTCTCAGATGTAACCGTCAGCGGATAAGACGTTAAGGTGTCTTCCTGAATCTTGTCAATATAATTCTGAAAACCGGTCGATAAGGATAAAATCAATGCAATCCCAATAATACCGATAGAACCGGCAAATGCGGTCAATATGGTGCGAGCTTTCTTGGTCAACAGATTGTTGAAACTGAGAGCCAATGCAGTAAAAATTGACATCTTCGCTTTTCCCAGATTCTTATGTCTTGGCTCTTCCAAATCCTTGACATTTAATAGGAATGGGTCTGAGTCATCTGTAACCTTACCGTCTTTTAACTTTACAATACGCGTAGAATACTCCTCCGCCAATTCCGGATTGTGCGTAACCATAATAACCAAACGGTCCTTTGCAACTTTTTTCAGCAGTTCCATAACCTGTACGCTGGTCTCGGTATCCAGTGCACCTGTCGGTTCGTCTGCAAGCAAGATATCCGGATTATTTACAAGGGCTCTGGCAATTGCCACTCTTTGCATCTGTCCGCCCGACATCTGATTTGGCTTTTTGTGAGCCTGCTCTTTTAATCCCACTTCATCCAGTGCTTTCAGTGCCCTTTCCTTTCGTTCTCTCTTTGATATTCCCCCTATTGTTAAGGCTAGTTCGACGTTCGACAAAACGGTCTGATGCATAATCAGATTGTAACTCTGAAACACAAATCCAATGGTATGATTACGATAAGAATCCCAGTCTCTGTCCTTATAATTCTTTGTGGAAACATGATTGATAATCAAATCCCCACTATCGTAACGGTCTAATCCTCCAATAATATTGAGCAATGTAGTCTTCCCCGAACCGGAAGGTCCTAAAACAGACACAAACTCATTATCTCGAAAGTTCAAGCTGACATCCTTTAATGCATCTTGAACCAAGTCTCCTGTTTTATATCGTTTCGTTATGTTTTTAATTTGTAACATATACTTTTTCACACCTCTACTTTTATTCTTGTTTTTCCATTATACTCCATATTATTTACCTATAAAAGGGAGTTATAATTATTTAATATTTTTTTCATAATCTTTTTTGATTAAATGTATAAAAAAGACCACAAGGACTTCCCTGCGGTCTTGGTATGTATTTTATAGATTAATTTGTTCTAATGGTACAAGATACTGTGCTCGGCGATTTTCCTGCTCTGCAAGATAAGATTGATCTGTCGATTCATGTAATTCCTGTAAATATATATGGTGATTCTTCATAATAGCTTCATTATTCTTGGAAAGAATTAACATAGCAATACTTGAACATTGGTCTGCTGTACGCTCATAATAAGTAAGAATATCCATAAATATCAGTCCTGAATCTATGGAACATATTCCCTGACAAAGTCTTGCTGTGTGCTTATCTTTCAAAAGCAATACCATATCATCAATTACTTCTTCCAGAGGTTCAATACGTCTTGTAATGTAATCACTGTCATTTTCAAGTGCTTCTACTGTCAAGCGGAGAATCTCCTGTACAGCATCCGTAAGAATGGACAACTCCCTCTTCGCTCCATCTGAAAAGTTGTAACCGTTTTCATGCATTTTCTGTGCCATTTCATCCAGATTGGTTGCATAGTCACCGATACGTTCAATATCACGAATACACTGCATTAATACATTTCGTTGACGGTTGTCATTCTCTGACTCTATGTTTTGAGACAATGCAATCAAGTAGTTATCCGCACTGTCTGTAAAGCAGTCCAGACGTTCCTCAAACGCAAAGATTTCCGCGCTTCGCTTACTACTATATTTTTCATACTGTTTCACGCTTCTTGCTATATTGTCTTTGGCAGCAATAGCCATATCAACAACAACTTTTCTTACTTCGTTTAAAGCAAGAGTTGGTGCAATCATAAGTTTGCTATCCAAAACAGCCAACTCCGGATAAGTTGTTTCTTCTTTCTCATCATCCTTCACAAATTTGCAGGCAATCTTTACTAGTAGATTGGTAAATGGCAGTAATACAACAGCTGTAATCAAGTTGAATACAGTTTGGAAATTCGCTATTGCTCCGCTATCTGATACGCTCTCCCATAGCCCAGGGAAACCACCACACATGCGGATAATTGTCATTGCAATCATAAATAAAATGGTTCCGATTGTATTAAATACAATGTGTACTACACCAGTACGTTTTGCATCCTTTGACGAACCAATGGAACATACCATAGCTGTAGTCACGCAAGTACCAAGGTTGATACCCATAATCATCGGATATACTAATTCAAAAGTAATCACACCTGTAGATGACAGCGCTTGTAGGATACCTACCATCGCAGAAGAACTCTGTATAATCACGGTAAGCACCAATCCTGTAAAGATACCTAAAACCGGTATATCGCTAAAATAAGAAAGGATATCTACAAATGCCTGCGATTCTGCCAATGGATCAACTGCCGCCGTCATAGACATCAATCCGGTAAAGAGTACTCCAAAACCAAGAGCGATTGTTCCTACATTTTTTGTTTTTTCTTGTTTAATAAACATGATAAATACGATACCGATAATCAATGCAATCGGTGCAAGTGTGTCAGGTTTAAAAAAGCTTAAAATGGAACCTTCTGAGGATTCAATATCCATAAGCCTGATAATCTGTGCCGTTACGGTAGTACCAATGTTCGCACCCAATACAATACTAACAGCTTGTCTAAGATTAAGCACGCCTGCTCCAATAAGACCTACTGTCAATACGATAGTAGCTGTGGAACTTTGAATAATAGCCGTTACCAAAGTACCCGTAAGCAGACCTAAGAATACATTTTGTGTCAATTTTCCCAAAACATTTTTAAGTGCTGTACCGGAACCTTGTTTTAAACCATCTCCCATAACTTCCATACCATAAAGGAACATGGCTAAACCGCCCAAAAGTTTAATTGCTATCATAATAGTATTCATGTTTTTTCTCCTTTGTCGCAATAAGTCTCTTGCCTTCTCAGTCACTACCTATTATACCAAAACTCACCAAATCTTCAACAAAAAAAGAAAAACGCCGAAAACTCGTGTGTTTTCGACGTTTTATTAACTATTTTTATTATTAGAATTAGTTTCCTGCCTGAGCTGCAACTTCTGCTGCAAAGTCATCAACTTTCTTTTCCATACCTTCGCCTACTTCGAAACGAACTACGCTCTTGATTACAAGGGCACTATTTACAGATTTAAGGTATGCAGCAACAGTTTGTTTTCCATCTTCTGCTCTTACATATGTTTGGTCTAATAAGCAGATATCTTTTAATTGCTTAGATACACGACCCTCAATTGCACCGTTAAAAATCTTATTTGCCATGATATTTTCTTTGTCTGCCATAGCTAAAGTTACAAGTGCAGCCTTTGCTTCATCTGAAAGGAAGTTGAATAAATACTTATTATTCTTCTGTTCTTCATAAGTAGCAATATCTTCATCGCTCCAAATCTTTTCTGCGCATGCTTTGTTGATCAAATCATTTAAAACTGGTTTTGGAAGGTTTGCTGGATCGTTTAATGAAGATTCAACAATGATTTCCCTGATTTTTGCAAGGCTTGCTTCATCAATATCATCTCTGCTGATATACTCTGGTTTCATAGCTGCAACCTGCATAGCAACGTTTGTAAGTGCTTCTTTAACATCTGCTGCACCATCTGCTGCAATGATTACACCAATCTTACCACCCGCATGAAGGTAGCTAGCCACACATTCTCCAGAAACTTTTTCAAATCTACGCACAGATATTTTTTCTCCGATTGTAGCAGTTTTTTCGATTAATTCATCCTTAAGACCATTCATTTCAAGAAGAGCTTCTACATCTTCACCGTTCTTACCACCATTTAAGCCAGAAACAAGTGCTGTGTCAGCTACTAACTGTACAAATGTTTGGAATAATTCGTTCTTTGCAACGAAGTCTGTTTCAGAGTTAACTTCTGCAACAACTACTTCATTGTTATTGAATGCAACACGTGTGATACCTTCAGCAGCAATACGAGAAGCTTTCTTTGCCATTTTAGCTGCACCGCTTTTCTTTAACACTTCAACAGCTGCATCCATATCTCCGTTTGTTTCTGTAAGAGCTTTTTTACAGTCCATCATACCTGCGCCTGTCATTTCTCTTAATTCTTTTACCATACTTGCTGTAATTGCCATGATTTTTCCTCCAAATTTTACTTTATAAGAGTGTAATTATTCTTCTGTAGCCTCTACTTCTTCAACTACTTCTTCAACTACTTCTTCTACAACATCTTCAGCTACCTCAGCAACTTCTTCCATTGCTTCTACAACTTCAACTGCTGTTTCACCTTGGTTTGCTTCGATAACTGCGTCAGCCATTTTAGCAACGATTAATTTTACTGCTCTGATTGCATCATCATTACCTGGAATTACATAATCTAATTCTTCTGGGTCACAGTTTGTATCAGCGATACCAATCAGTGGAATTCCTAATGTGTGTGCTTCTTGAATACAGATTCTTTCTTTCTTAGGGTCTACTACAAAGATTGCATCCGGAACTTTCTTCATTTCTTTAATTCCGCCTAAGTTCTTTTCAAGTTTTTCCCACTCTTTTCTAAGTTCGATAACTTCTTTCTTAGGTAATACGTCGAATGTTCCATCTTCGGACATTCTTTCGATATCTTTTAAGCGGTTAATTCTACCTTGGATTGTTTTGAAGTTGGTTAACATACCACCTAACCATCTTTCGCTTACGTAGTACATTCCACAACGTTCAGCTTCTGTCTTAACAGCATCTTGAGCTTGTTTCTTTGTTCCTACGAAAAGAATTGTGCCACCTTCAGCAGCTACATCAAAGATTGCTTTGTAAGCTTCATCTACTTTACCTACAGATTTTTGTAAGTCAATGATATGAATACCATTTCTTTCTGTGTAGATGTACTCAGCCATTTTAGGGTTCCATCTTCTTGTTTGATGTCCAAAGTGAACACCTGCTTCTAATAATTGTTTCATTGAGATTACGTTCATTTCTCTCTCCTCCATTTTTGGTTTTTTCTTCCATATACTTCCTTCCCTGCCACCCATTTTCGGGCACCTGCAGAGATAACCATATATGTGTTTTTTTGCAACATGAGTAGTATAACATAAATATCCTAATATTGGCAAGCACTTTTGGAAGTTTTTTTGCACTTCCTAGGCGTAGAGCAAATTTACAACAAAACAGGCTATAGATTTGCTTGTTAACAAATCTACAGCCTTGTTATCTACCAATATCTTCTAATAGAGAGGATATCCTTTTTCATATATACACTTGCTACTTTTACTACATCTCCTGTATGTGGCGCATGTATCATTTTCTCATTTCCTATGTAAATTCCCACATGCCCAGAGTAACAAATAATATCACCTGGTTTGGCCAGCGAAACACCGTAAGACTCTGTTGTGCCCTCACCGATACTCCATACTTTTTTCCCGTTATCTCTCTGGTCATAAGATACACGTGGAATTGAAATGCCCACAACCATATGGCAATACTGTGTAAGTCCCGAACAATCCAAACCTTTATATGGTTTAGTTCCACCCCATTCATAATCCACGCCAAGCTGGGTTCTTGCCGCAGCCACAATCGCATCACCTACGCTTTGGTCGCCGGTCGGCTTGTAATTATTGATAACAACCTTTTGTGCTTCCTCTTCCTTGCGTTTTCTTTCTGCTTCTTCCGCAGCCACTCGAATTGCATCATCAATCTGTGCCTGAATGTTGCCTACTTCCGCTTTTTTATCTTCAATCTTTTTGTCCAGCGCGTTCTGCTTCTGCGTCATGTTCGCCTGCAGCTTTTCCAAGGAAGCTTGTTCCTCTTCCAAAGAAACCTTTAACTGGGCAATTTCTTCTTTGACAGCAATATATTCATTCAGCGCCTTGCGGTCATACTCATGAACTGCCTGCACGTTCTCCATGTTCTGCAACATCTCGGCAATACTACCTGCTTCCATAATCATCTGTAGCATGCTGCTATTGCCTGTCTCGTACATGACTACGATACGCTTCATCATATCGTCATGCTGTTTCTGTTCATTTACTTCCGCTTCTTCCAAACGTTCTGTTGCATCGATGATTGCTTCCCCTGTCGCAATCAATTTCCGCTCAGTCACATCGATCTCAGTCATAAGTTCTGTTAACTCTGCCTGAAGTGACTTCATCTCTTTCTCCGCCTGTTTCTTTTGTTGTTCCAACTGACTTTGGGTTGGTGCCGCAAACACACTGGTTGCAAATACACTTGCCAACAATAACAACGGAATTAGCGTTTTATGGATTTTTCTCATGGTATCTCCCCTTTATATCATTTTCTCTCCCCATAAGTAATTATATTCTACAGCATTTTACAGCTTTTTTCAATGTTTTCTGATAAATTGGGTAAAATTTCCTGTCATATTTCCCGTAACATAAGCAAAGAGGGGCTTTTAGCCCCCCTCTACTCTACAATCCCTTCAAACCCAAGGTCGTCCAATGCCTCCAATGCGGTTTTCACACAGTGTTCGCATCCATTGATGGTCACCGTTTTGTCCGCCAAACTAACAGAAAAATCCAATCCTTCCTCTGTTAAAAGATTTGTAATTCTGGATACACATTTTTCACAATGCATATCTGCAACTTTGATAACTGTCATTTCATTTTCCTCCTATTTCGAGATTGGCTCTGAATTTAATTTACATCTGCGAAGTCTCAACGCATTACTCACCACGCAAACAGAACTGAGAGACATGGCAAATCCACCAATAATCGGACTAAGCAGCATGCCATTGATTGGGTATAACACTCCTGCTGCCAATGGAATTCCGCATGCATTATAGAAAAATGCCCAGAACAGATTCTGCTTGATGTTTCGAATGGTTGCCTTGCTAAGTTTAATTGCTTTATAGACATCATTTAAGTCTGATTTCATCAACACCACATCGCCGGAATCTAGTGCAATATCACTTCCACTTCCAATGGCAACACCCACATTAGCCTGTACCAGAGCCGGCGCATCATTGATGCCATCTCCTACCATCATAACGCATTTTCCTTCTTTTTGCAGTTCTTCCACAACAGATGCTTTCTCATTTGGAAGTACCTCAGCAATCACATGGTCCACTCCAACCTTTTCCCCAATATAGTTGGCAGTCAGTTTGTTATCTCCTGTCAACATGTAGACTTCAATGCCGAGGCCTTTGATTTTTCGAATGGCAGCCGCACTGGTTTCTTTCAACGTATCTGCCACGCAAACAATACCGATTACTTTTCCATCACATCCAACAAACATCGGCGTCTGACCTTGGTTTGCAATCTCCATTGCTTCTTGCTCGTACTCTTCAAAATTAATTCCTTGCTCTACGCAAAGCTTTTTATTTCCAATATAATATGTCTTACCTTCAATCGTCGCCTCAATCCCCTGGCCGGTGATGCTTTGGAACTTTGACACTTTTAAAAGCTCTAAGCCTTTTTCCTTCGCATCATTGACAATGGCCTGGCCTAACGGATGCTCAGACACCTGTTCACAGGATGCAGCGATTTGTAACAGCTCATTTTCAAAAATTTCATGACTGACAATGCGCGTAACTGCCGGCTTCCCTTCAGTAATGGTTCCCGTTTTATCCAACACAACTGCATTTACTTTATGACTGATTTCAAGTGCTTCTCCACTCTTGATGAGGATTCCATGATTTGCACCCAGTCCTGTTCCAACCATAATCGCAGTTGGGGTAGCAAGTCCAAGTGCACAAGGACATGCAATTACAAGCACTGAGACAAAGATAGTAAGTATAAATGCTATCTGAACCTCCGGAAGTACGATAGCCCAGATCATTGCCGCAAGCAATGCAATCACCATAACAACCGGAACAAAATACCCTGCCACTGTGTCTGCCAATTTGGAAATAGGTGCCTTCTTGCCTTGTGCATCCTCCATCATTTTTACAATCTTTGAAAGAGTGGTGTCTGAACCAACGTGGGTTACTCTTACGGTCACAGCCCCTTGATAGTTGACACTTCCTCCAAAGACTTCATCATTTGTTACTTTTTCCACAGGAATACTTTCCCCTGTAAGCATTGACTCATCCACACTGGTGGCTCCTTCTACCACAACACCATCTAGCGGAATTCTGCTTCCCGGTTTGATTAGAATTCTTTCATTTATTGCCACCTGTTCTACGGGAACCTCTATCTGTTCTCCGTCACGAAGGACAATTGCAGTATCCGGCGCCAGTTCCATCAGTTTACGAATTGCTTCGGAAGTCTTATTCTTACTTCGTCCTTCCATGTATTTTCCAAGCATAACAAGAGTCACTACAACAGCCGCCGATTCATAGTACAAATTGTGAACACTTGTCGGATTGTTCGGTATAGATAATGTCATCACAAAGCTATATAAAAATGCACTTCCTGTTCCTAGGGCCACCAAGGAATCCATGTTGGGATGGCCTTTAAATAGGCTCTTAAATCCCACAACATAGAACTGTCGCCCGTTGATTAATACAACCACAGTAAGCACCATCTGCACCAGTGCAAATGTAAGAGGCGCTTTGTGCATATCCATAAATGCCGGAAGTGGCAATGTAATCGGCAGCATATGTCCAAAGCAGATGTAAAGTAATGGAACCGACAAAATAATGTTGGTGATAAGACGGCGTTTTGTCTTTTTCACTGCTTCTTCTGAAGTTCCGTCCTCTTCTTTTTTCTCTTTCTTCGTTTTTTCAACAAAGAGTTCTGCACCAAATCCTGCTCGGTCCACTTTCTTGATGATGGCCTCCGGTGTAACCTTGTCCTCATCATAAGTAATGGTTAAAAGTGCTGTCGTAAGATTTACGTTACTCTCTGACACACCCTCCATTTTTCTCGTCACGCGTTCTACCGCACTACTGCAGGCAGCACACGTCATACCTGTTATTTTAAACTTTTGAGTTGTCAAAATTTCTCCTCCTCACATACCCCGTGGGGTATATATCTATGGTAATATCAGTAATGTTTAATGTCAAGAAAAAAGGCTCAACCTCCGTTGAACCTTTTCATAATCATTTCTTATTTCAATGGATACTTCGCAGTTAATTCCGCCACCATTCCTTTTACTTTTTCTACATTGTCTTCGCTTTCAATTACAAGTGCAATTGCCTCTGCAATCACATCCATGTCTTCTTCCACCAATCCTCTTGTGGTAACAGCCGGAGTTCCAAGGCGAACACCGCTTGTGACAAATGGAGAACGAGGGTCATTTGGAATCGTATTCTTGTTACATGTGATATGTGCACGGTCCATACGTTTTTCCAAATCTTTTCCACTGATATCTGTTCCGCTAAGGTCAACTAACATTAAGTGGTTGTCTGTGCCACCGGATACGATCTTCACGCCTCGCTTCATAAGTCCTTCGCATAATGCTTTAGCATTCTTTACGATTTGCTCTTGATATGTTTTAAATTCCGGTTGAAGTGCTTCCTTAAAAGCTACTGCCTTACCGGCAATCACATGCATCAATGGGCCACCTTGAATACCAGGGAATATAGCCTTGTTAAAGTTAAATTTATCCGCCGCTTCTTGATTGCATAAAATCAAACCTCCACGTGGACCACGAAGTGTTTTATGTGTGGTTGTTGTCACAACATCCGCATATGGAATTGGAGATGGATGTACACCTGCAGCCACCAGACCTGCAATGTGTGCCATGTCTACCATTAAGTATGCGCCAACTTCATCTGCAATCTCTCTAAATTTCTTGAAGTCAATGGTTCTGGCATAGGCGCTGGCACCTGCTATAATCAACTTCGGTTGTTCTTTGATTGCCAATTCACGCACTTTCTCGTAATCAATAAATCCGTCATCCTCTACACCATAGAATACAACATCAAAATATTTACCTGACATATTTACCGGTGAACCATGAGATAAATGTCCGCCGTGATCAAGGTTCATTCCAAGCACCTTGTCGCCCGGTTCCAACATTGCAAAGAATACAGCCATGTTTGCCTGAGCTCCTGAGTGTGGTTGCACATTGGCATAATCGCAGCCAAACAACTCTTTCGCACGCTCTCTTGCAAGGTCTTCCACCACGTCTACGCATTCACATCCACCATAGTAACGTCTTCCCGGATATCCTTCTGCATATTTATTTGTAAGAATGCTTCCCATCGCTTCCATGACTGCTTCACTTACCCAGTTTTCCGATGCAATCAATTCAATGTGAGAATTCTGTCTCTCTCTTTCTGCTTCCATTGCATTTGCAAGTTCTGCATCAACATATTTTAAATTTTTCATATCACTCATTGTGTTACCTCCATTAACAAAACTTTCTATCAGAATAACACATTTCGACAAAAAGAGGAAGAACTTTTGTCCTTCCTCCCTAAAATTATTTTGCTTTACTTAAAGTAACCTTTATCTTTTCAGCCGTATATCCTTCTCTGCCTTGTACCATAATGGTCAATTCTACTGTTTCACCGGCTTTATAATATTGCAATTCTTCCTGTAAGTCTTCCATACTGTCTACATCATAACCATCAATCTCAGTAATAACACTATAGATTGGTAATTTTGCTTTTTCAGCACCACCACCTTCAATAACTTCGGATACATAAACTCCTTCCGGCATATTGTAATATTGAGATGTCTGGGCATCTACTGTTCTACCCATGATACCCAACACACCACGTTGTGCTTCCGGCACCTTGGTACGTGTTTTTTTGTTCATCAACTCATTCAATGCATCCAAAACATCTGAAATCGGAATGGCATATCCCATCCCCTCTACCGACTCATCCTTAATTTTCGCAGTGTTAATTCCGATCACTTCGCCGTTTGCATTTACAAGTGCTCCTCCGCTATTACCCGGATTAATTGCCGCGTCAGTCTGAATCAGTTTACCTTCATATCCTTCAATTGTGGTATTCAATGCGCTTGCAATACCTGCGGTTACAGATTGCCCATAACCAAGTGCATTACCGATTGCAATAGCTGGCTCACCAACTCGCATTTTATTAGAATCACCTAAAGTAGCAACCTTAATCTTCTCTAATGTTTCACTCTTCAACTCACTTAACGAAATGGCTATAATCGCTAAGTCAATATCTGAATCCGTACCTTTTATCTGCGCATTTGCACTGTTTCCATCTATAAACGCAACGGTCAGTGTCTCACTTCCTGCTACTACGTGATTATTTGTTGCAATCAGAAGTTCCTTCTCGTTCTGTCCGACAATAATACCGGAACCACTGCTTGGAACTTCATACTGGGTCGTTCCTCCAAAGAAAAAGTTCTCTACTTCTTGAATACTGATATTGGTAATCGATACAACCGATGGCATTACTCTTTCTGCAACATCTGCAATATCAGATTCTACTTTTGCCCCGTTTCCCGTTACAATCTGCGTAGTGCCAATCTCTTCTTTCTTCTCACTTGTGGTTTGTTTTACCTCGCCAAACAATCCGTTAATAATACGGTTGGTTCCTTGAAATACCATACTTGCTATGACACCAAATAAAATAGCAAACGCGATCACGCCAAAAACTTTCAGGCATCCTCCACCATTCTTTGGATTTCTTGGTTGCTGTGGTGGTTGGTTCGTTGGCTGTGAATATGAATAATTGTAATCATATCTTGGTTCTGAATTGGTTTTGGTTTCTTCCTTGCTTTCTGGTTCTACATTCATATCTTTTTCTTCGATTTTCTGTTCTTCTAATACGTCTGTCAAATCCGGCTCCTCAAACTGCGGTTCCTCCGGCATTCCATATTGATATGGCTGATATCTATCTTCACTCATTTTGTGTTCCTCCATCTGCTTTTTTATTTCTACGGTGTAGTCTAGCAAAGAATTGTGAATAAACTGTGTTTAGTCTGTTAAAAGAAAATGTTCCTCGTAAAAACAGGGATGTATACACATCCCCATTCATAACCTATTAATCATCTAAATCAATAAAATCCATCGAGAAGTTGTCTAATATATCATCGTCCTCATCGAGGAATTCTTCTTTTGCTTCTTTTTCAGCTTCTCTCTGTTTTGCAAGTGCCGTTCCCAAAGTATCTTCGCTCTCAGCTACTTTTGCGGCAACTTTTTCAATTGGAATTTCTACTGTGTTAGTGGTTACTTTATCAACTGCCTTTTCTGCTGTAACCAGAATCGTTTCTTCAACTTTTTCCTTATCTTCGATTTTCTCTTCTGCAATCGTTTCGCTTACGATATCCTCTTCGTCATCTTCTTCCGGGAATACTTCCTTCATGCCAGCCTGAACGAGCATTTCCATTGCCTTATCCCCTTCTTCATCATCTTCAAAATCATCATCGTAATCTATCTCTTCGTAGTCCTCGTCATCTTCTTCATCATCTTCGTCTTCTTCATCGTCGATTCCATATTCATCGTAGATTTCATCCAACTCTGCATTGCGATTATACAGTTTCACACTTAAAACAACGATGATAATCACAAATAAAATGAAGCCAATTCCTGTTCCGAGAATCACATAATCTAAATGATGTTCTAATACTTCGCTTAATTTTCCTATAAATGTATCGTTTAATTCTTCATGAACAACTTCCGGTGCATTAAACCTTTGATATGTACCTTCTGCGTTATCCAATTGATATAAGGACTTTTCTCCGCTGTCGTTGATTGCATATAAAACTACAAAGTCCGGATATTCTTCATTGTACCATGCCGGAAATTCATGTCCCTTTGTGGTTGTTACATCTCGACTTATATACTCACTCGGCAATTCAATCTCAGACACGTCTGAAAGTAATGCGATAGAAACTTCATCCGAAATCGCAATTTCTTCATATGGAGCAAAGGTTGCATCCTCTTCCACATACATAAAGAATCCGCCAATGTTATCTTCACTTATCATATATGCAAGTTTTAAGTCAAATCCTTCATGGTACACCACATTATAATCTACCAAATCGTACTCCAAAGTAGATGCTTCATATCCCTTCGGAATCTCATTCTCAGGAATTGTATTTGCTATTGTGTAATTTACACCATTCACTTCTACCAATTTATCCGATGTATCAACCGGTGTTGTAGGCTCTGTAGTTGGCGGTGGTGTTGTGCCCTCACCCTCTGCAATTGTAATGGTAGAGGAACCTTTTGTGTAATCCAGAACTGTTCCCGATACATTTTTAATTGTAGCATTTTTAATGGTTAACTTCGTGGTGCCTGCCTTCAGGACATCGAATGCTATTTTAAATTCTTTTCTGTTGCCCGTATCATTAGTTGCATCACCGGTATAAGTAATCTCACCCGCCTCGGCTTCTACGATACCATTACCACTCTTGAATTTCAAATAACTTGTATCATATGTCATAGTAATTTCGATTTTACCGAAATTACCTCTTGATTTTTCAACCACACCTGTTACTTCTAATGTTTCACCTACTTTAGTAGATGGATCTGTAAACATAATCTTTCCATCTGCTGCAAATGATACCATTGTAAAACAAGACACTAACAAGCAAATAACTAACAAAAGTGTTGTAAATTTTTTCATCATTTTCATATCCGCTTCCTCTTTCTTTTTTCTTTTGACATTATTTGTTAATTGTACACGATTTTAAAATAGTTGTCTAGACTATTCCGGAATAACATATTCCTTGTTAAAAGTAATCGGAAAAACTCTTTGCGGGTTTTCATAGAGCACAATATCTGGCGATATTCGCTTTAGATATTCTTCATAAACCTCTAAATTAAAAAGATTCTCTCGATGGATAAATGTCACTTCACTAAAATTCCCCACAAAGAACTTTTCATGGTCAAACATGTAACTATCATGAAAAACAAGAATTTTAGGTTTGTCAACTATCAAAGTATTTTTATATCTTGTATGCACAAGGTTTTTGTTAGGGAAAAACAAATTTTCTTCAAGCCATTGTGCATCAGAAACACTACTATTTTGCTTAAGTGAGTAATACGGTACTTCTTCACGAATCTTAAAACGCGAAACTTGTAGGGACTGTTCCTCTTTTACCTTCACCTCAAAATCATCTAGTTTTAGCGGCTCAAGTTCTGGCAATACTCCCCTCATACGTTCATACAAATGTTGATAACATAAGAAAGCACCATTTTCGTTCCAATGCCCAGCATCATACAATACATTGCATACTTGCATTGTTTTTTTGCCTTCCAACATAATATCATCCATATATATCCAATTTATATTTGTCTGTGAAAGCGACTTCAGAACTTGTTCTGTTCTTGACGTATCACCTTTGACATTTACTGACTTTGGAAAATACTCAGAATAAACTGTTTTCTTATCAGGAACTAACATGTATATAAACTCTGCCTCATATTTTTCTGCAATATTTGCAAGTTTCTGCATGTTTTGTGCAAATTCCGTTGCCCACTTTGAATCTAAGTTCAAATGTTGATAATCAGAAATATAACTCTGCAAACTAAAAAACACATATCCATTCTCTCCATACATGTACAAAGGATGCTCCAAAACTCCAAAAAGTTTTGCATTCAACTGCTGATATAAATCAAGTGACTCTGTACGGAAACCAATTCGCTTATCTACATAATTTTCTAAATTGGAACGAAAACCACCAAGCCGCAATTCCAACTCAGGCAATTTTTCATTATCAATGATAGACACTTGTTCTGTTTTTAAATTCATTGTCATAAGCGGCAACAATAAAAGAATAATAAATAATATACTATACACTATGTTAAAGCATTTTCTCATTCTTATGCCACCTCCTAAAACCTAAAGTAAATAAACGGATTGTATGTACTGTTAGTGATAAAAAGAAAGCATACAATAAGAACCACCAATAGTACAATTCGTTTTAAAAAAACAAAAATATCACTTTCCAACACAGTTACAATCTTAGGAAACCTAGATATCACAATTTGCTTCCACGGGAAACAAAACAACACAGAAAGTACGAACACAAAAATTGTTCGGTTGTTAAAATACCACGTTAAATCATATCGAACAAATGTATTTTTTGTAACTCCCAACATGATTGAGATAAATTCCATGGTTGAAGTCACACTAACCAATCGGAACAAAACCCATCCAAATAGAACTACCAACATGGTATAAAGCCATTTTAACAGAGCCGGTATACGAAGTTTAATGGTACTTTTTTGAATAACCCTTTCCAGCAACATAAATGCCCCATGCCAAAGTCCCCACAATATAAAACCCCATGCTGCACCATGCCATACTCCGGTTGCCAAAAACACCACTAACAGATTGAAATAAACATTTCCTCTTCTATTTCCTCCTAGTGGTATGTATAGATAATCTCTAAACCATTGAGAGAGAGAAATATGCCACCTTCGCCAAAACTCTCCTACTGTTTTTGAAATATAAGGGTAATTAAAATTGGTCATAAATTCAAAACCAAACATTTTCCCCAATCCAATTGCCATATCAGAATATCCTGAAAAATCATAAAATATCTGCAACATATAACAAATTGCACCTAACCACGCAGATGTTGTCGAAATCATGGTCACATCAACTTCCATAATATCAGTAGCAACTTGTCCTAAAAGATTGGCAAAAATGACTTTTTTTGCTAACCCTCGAATAAAAAATTCTACACCATCAGCAAATCTTGAAAAACTTGTTTCACGTTTTTCAAGATAAGGTAAAATATCTCGATATCGCACAATAGGGCCTGCAATCAACTGTGGAAACATAGATATATAGGTTGCAAGTTTTATATAATTCCTTTGTACAACAATAGTCTCTGCTTTATCAATATCCTCCCGATATACATCGATAATATAAGACAAGCCTTGAAATGTATAAAAAGAAATGCCAATAGGCAATGCAATGTTAATCTGCCATGTTTTATGAAACAAATTTGCTAGTGTATCAACAAAAAATCCGAAATATTTAAAATAAAATAGAATTCCTATATTAAAAGCAATAAATAAAATTAAAATAGGTTTTACATGTTTTCCTTTTTCTTTTGCCCAATGAATAAGTCTGCCACCTAAATAGTTCCCTGTTATAGATACTATCATTAAGAAAACATACTTGGGCTCTCCCCATGCATAAAAGAACAGACTTCCCAAAAGCAATACTATGTTCTTTAATTTTTCTCCCGGCAAAAAATAATATAAAATAATCATCAATGGAAGAAAACAACACAAAAAAATCGTTGAACTAAAAACCATAATTTATCTCTCCATACATCCTGTCACACTTTCAATCTCGTTTGCAATCTCCCGAACTGTCTCAGAAATAGCATATTCTTTCTTTGGATATAAGAACGCGTGCAGTTCTTCCACATTCTCAGCAACGCCTAATGGAATTACAACGCTTCCGATTCCTTCCACATTTCCGTCTGTGTGTTCAAAAGCAAATCCTTTCGCATCACCCAGTTTATATTGCAGAACTCCGGTTGCAAGATGAATCATATCCTTCAGACTAAAACTGGTTGAGACTTTAGAAAACACGGTGTCGATTATGTCATTGATGGTCGATAAATCTGTATCCTTCACCCTTTCAGCCAGCTTTTGAATAACAACCCTCTGACGCTCTGTTCTTCCGTAATCACCGCCCACATTTTTTCTAATTCGTGAATATGTGACAGCCTGTACACCATCTAAAGTTTGGAGACCGCCTTTCATATGTTTTGCCTTTTTCCCCACAACTGATGCTGTCTCATCAATATAATTATTTATTTCCGCCGCTTCAGCATCCGTCACATCAATCTCAATGCCACCAAGCATGTCCACCACGTCTGCCATGGCGGTAAAATCTACTGTAACATAGTCTTCAATATCCAAATCAAAATTTTGATTCAATGTGTTGATAGCTTCTTTCGGACCACCCAAGAAATACGGACTGTTTGCTTTTCCAAGTTTGCCATCCGGACGTTTCACAATCAAATCACGATACACCGACACTAATTTCACTTCTTTTGTCTCATTGTCAATGCTTACAATCATAATCGTATCCGCATGGGTACCGGCTTCTAATTCTCCCTCTCTGGAATCTCCACCAAACAATGCTATCGTTGTATATTCTTCGTTCCTTACACCTTCATTTTTTACAATATCTCCATCCCCAAATAAATTAAGTTGGAACTTGCCGTATTTTGACATTACATATCCAATGCCCAATAGCGTAAACAGAATCAATAATTCAACCAGTAAAACAATTACTCTCCTGCGACGTCTTGCTCTTTTTTTCTTCGCTGCTCTTTCTGCCTTCGCTTCTTTTAAACTTCTCCCCTGTTTCATATGAATCTCCCTTATAACTCTTCCACGATTTTTTCAATCACTGCCTTGTCTTCTTCAAATAATACCGCTATCTCCGCAACCGAAAAACCTTTTTTTATCTTCTTCGCTACCAGTTCTTTCAGTTTCATACTTGCACCATCATCATATAACATTTTTCCTAATCTGGTCATTTTAATTTCCTCCTTCAATTGTTCCATTTCTTTTGAATCTAAAAATTTATCTGCCATAATATAAATTACCGCCTCAACTTTCCGAATTATCTCCGCATCAACATCCGTCGCTTTACGAGTAATCTCATACGCTGCCAACACTCGTTCTCTACATTCATTTTAACGCATACGTGAACCACAGACAATGACATTTTACTTTTATATTATTATTTTTTTGTTTTTCTGGAAATTTTCTCGAATAATGAGACGATTTTCTAGAATTTTGAATTGAATAGTTGAAATTTAAATGTGACAGCTTCTTTATATAGAGCCATCATCCATGTGGAGTTTCATTTTAATATACCAATGGAATTCTGTCAATAATAAATTAAGCGCAGTAGCAACGAAAAACTACTGCGCTTAAAATTATATATTATGGAGTTATTGTCCCCTCTTGCTACTGTCTCTATTTACACACTCGGTTCCTCTGTCGGGTTATCCATTGGGTTATCCGTCGGATTGTTCGGATCCTCCGGCTGCTGGTTCGGATCCTCCGGCTGCTGGTTCGGATCCTCTGGCTGCTGGTTCGGATCCTCCGGCTGCTGGCTTGGATCTTCTGGCTGCTGGTTCGGATCTTCCGGCTGCTGATTCGGATCTTCCGGCTGCTGGTTCGGGTCCTCCGGTTGCTGGTTTGGATCCTCTGGCTGCTGGTTTGGATCCTCTGGCTGCTGGTTTGGATCCTCCGGCTGCTGGTTTGGTTTGTCTACATCCGATTCGTCACTTGTTCCTGTATTACCCGTATTACCGTTTCCGGTATTGGAAGTATCCTTATCCGGCTTTCTGTTACCTACAATATAGGCAATCTCGCCACTAATCTCTACAACTTTAGAGGATGGCTGATAATCTTCGGTTCCAAACAAGAAGGCATGCAATTCTGATACGTTACTCTTCAACGTAATTGGGAATACACTGTCTCCTTTTCCTGGAATCTTTCCGCTTCCCTTTTTAAATGGAAAACCAGATGTTTCGCCAAATGAATATTTTTTAAAATCTTTGGCATATGACAAGATTTCCGTCATTGTAAAGTTGGTTGAAATTCTTGGGAACAATTCATCAATAATCTTATTAATTGTCGATAAGTTCGACTTCATTGCCTTTTCTACAACCTTTTGAATCACTAAACGTTGCCTTTCGGTTCTCGCATAGTCATTTCCAACATTTTTACGGATTCGTGAATATGTGGTGGCTTGTACACCGTCTAGTTTTTGCATTCCAGGACTTTTAATATAGTTCGCTTTCTTTCCAGAAACGCTGGCAGTTTCCCCGATGAACTTATTCATTTCCTTCATTTCAGCTTTGCTTACTTCCACTTCAATGCCGCCAACCATATCCACGAGGTCAACTACTGCACTAAAATCAACTGTCACATACTTCTTGATATCTAAATCCAGATTCATGTTCAGCATATTAATTGCCTGTTTTGCACCGCCAATGTTATAAGCACTATTACATTTTTTAATTTTTCCATTTGTCACATCAAGCAGGGTGTCCCGATACACCGAAACCATCTTCACTTCTTTTGTCTCATTATTCAAGCTGACAATAATGATGGTGTCTGTATTTAAGTTCTTGTTTACTTCCCCACTTCTTGAATCACCACCAAAGAGTACAAAGTTGGTATAACCAACCCCGATTGTGTCCGGTAGATCCTCATTAATAAAAATTTCATCTTCTCCCAATTTTTGCGTGTCTAATTTGTTAAAAATACTTGCCACATAAATCACCCCTGCAAGCATCAATAACAATACTACAACACCGGAAATCAACAATACCTTTTGCTTTGTACTCAGTTTCTTAAACCACTGAATAATCTTCTTTTGTTTTCTTCTACGTCTTCTTCTTTTTTGTGCCATTTTATACTACCCTCTTCAAACAAATTCTTTTGTTATCTGTATTATGATACACCTAATTTTGTTATTATTCAAGATTACACGAATAATTTATACCAATTCTTTCTCACACAATTGAAGTGCGGATGCGATTACTGCATCCATATCATAATATTTATATTCCCCCAAACGTCCGCCAAAAATAATATTTTTTTCTTTTTCGGCTAGTATTTTATATTGTTTGTATAACTCCTCATTTCTTTCATCATTTACCGGATAATATGGCTCGTCCCCCAATTTCCACTCGCTACTGTACTCACGGCTGATAACCGTTTTCTCTTGAGTGCCGAACTCGAACCACTTGTGTTCAATGATTCTGGTCCAAGGTGTTTCTCTGTCTGTATAA
Organism: Tyzzerella sp.; assembly: GCA_017410145.1. Taxonomy (GTDB): domain Bacteria; phylum Bacillota; class Clostridia; order Lachnospirales; family Lachnospiraceae; genus Faecalimonas. Next base: position 90,614 of record JAFQRJ010000006.1, on the reverse strand, counting down.
TTAACAGCGGCATTCCCTTGAAAATTCGGAATGTCTAAAACTTCAGTCTCAAAACGAACGCTACGATATTCTAATGCCCCTATCTGGTAATCAAAATACTCATCAATCGGACCGGTGTAGATAACCTTGTCAGCCAAAGCATCCAATTCATCCTTTTGTTTCAAATAATCTACATTCAATCGAATTTCAATACCACTCAACAGATTAGACACTAACTTCGTATAGCCGCCCATCGGAATCCCCTGATACAGCGCATTGAAGTAGTTGTTATCAAAGGTCAATCGCACTGGAAGTCGCTTAATAATAAAAGCCGGTAAATCCTTGCAGTCACGTCCCCACTGCTTTTCCGTATAACCCTTCACTAACTTTTCAAAGATATCACGTCCCACCAAAGAAATTGCCTGTTCCTCCAAATTTTGCGGTTCTGTGATACCAGCTTCCTCTTTCTGTTCCTCAATCTTTGCAGCCGCTTCCTCTGGGGTTACAACTCCCCACATCTTGTTAAAGGTATACATATTAAAAGGAAGTGAATATAATTCCCCCTTGTAATTCGCAACTGGACTGTTCGTGAAACGATTAAAGTCCGCAAACTGAGTAATATAATCCCACACCTCTTTGTTATTTGTATGGAAAATATGTGCACCATACTTGTGCACATTAATTTCTTCTATTTCTTCTGTGTAAACATTGCCCGCAATATGCGGACGCTTTTCCACCACCAAAACATTTTTACCTGCTGCTTTGGCTTGTTGGGCAAATACGGCACCGAATAGGCCAGAACCAACGATTAGATAGTCATACTTTTTCATTTTTTATTTCTCCCTTAATAATACTTTCCAATATCTTGACTCCTTTTTCCACGATACATGCCAAAACAAATGCTCCTACAAAAACAAAAGGAATAATAATTCCAAAATAAAACAAACGAGTATGCACACTCTCAATAGTAGCATTTAAAATGGAATATGCATAATTGTCAAAAATCCAAGATAGTAAATAAATAAGCAACGATACCTCTGATATTTTTACTAATATCTTTTTTATACAATTAGGCAAAAAACTAACGTCTATTCGTAGTAAAAAAACAAAAACAAGAGTGGCACATATGACATTAGAAAACCCGCCATACGAACACCATGCTCCCCATATAAATGTTGCTCCATAAGAACGCCAATAAGAATATGTACCACACAAAACAACCGATAAAATTATTGATATTACATTATTTCTGAGCGACATCTTTATATCTGCGTTATATTCACTTAAATAAGCCCCTATATAATAGTATAGCAAAGGATATATGCCATTCCACCACTCCGGCAAAATTTGCGTGTCTGCAACAGGTATTGTTGTGGTTTCTACTGTATTAAATACAGAAGGTAATGTTACCAGGATTATTAATACAACAATTAGCATCTCCTTTTGTCTTTTTCCTTGTAGCCCATGGTACAATATATTTAGAAATGGAATCAGCAAATATAACCCTATATACATTTCAATATACCATGAATATTGCTGATATGAAGTAATATTAAAAATTATATCTAATATGGATAAAGTTTCTTTTAAATATAACATTCTGTATAAACAAATACATATGGTACACAACACATAACTAATTAAGACCTTATAAATCCCTTTAAAATATGATGCAACTAATTGTTTTTTATTCATCAAATAACCTGTCAATATTAAAAACAAAGGCACACACATCACAAAGAGTTGTCTCATTATTGAGGCAACATACATTTTTTTGCCCTGCATAATTTCGCCATAAAATCCATTGTTCAAGAAAAAATGAACTGACAACACAAAAAGGACTGCAACGCAACGGATGAGATCTAAATTAAAATTTCTTTTTAAATATGTCTGTGTCATAATCATATCCTCTTATATAATACTTGTTTCCCATATGTTTCATCATATCACAGTTTGATTATATTTCAACATAAAAGTAGGCAAGTTCTCTTGCCTACTCTCACACATTATACATTATAAATCGAATCTATCTGTTTCAACTCATTATATGTGTCAATCTCAATGATATCTCCCGCTTCAACTTCTCTAACCCAAACGTTATAATTATCAATACATTCGCGAAGTGCGACTTCATCCCAATAGCGTTCTTTTCCACCCGGACTCATAAATACCTTTTCAATATCGTGTTCCATCTTTTCAGCATCTTCTTTTGTCCAGTAAGAAATTCCAAACATATGATGCACGTTTTCTCCACCAACTCGTACTTTTGTGATGTAGCCCTTCTTTGTTTCAAAGCACCAATCGTCTGTACGGTCAGTATACATTCCTAAATAATTCGTTGTATATTCATACTTACGAATCAATTCTTTATTATACAGTACCAAATCAGATTCTAACACATATGCATTTGCCAACATATCTCTGACCAAATATGCACTTGAGATATTATTTGCCTCATTATAGATAGGATTTTCAACAAATTTGATCATTGGATACTTTCTTTTCAATAAATCAAATTGTTCGCCCAAATATCCTCTAACAATTGTAATGTCTGTAATTCCTGCATCTAATACTGCGTCCAATAAAGTTTCAATAATTCTTTTTCCGTGAACTTGAATCAATGGCTTTGGAGTATTCAGTGTAACAGGTACCATTCTACTTCCGAATCCTGCTGCCATAAAAATTGCTTTTTTTACACGATACGGTTCTAGCCATTCGTACCCCTTCAGTGTAACGGTATATCCTGTTCCATCGATAATTTTAACCAACTCTTGCTCTTGTAACTCTGCTAATACTTTATTTACATTTCCCAGAGAAAGTCTACATTTTTTTGAAATATCTCTCTGCGTAATTTTTTCATCCTGTTTCTTTTCGATATAAGTAAGTACTTCAAATTGATTTAATGTAAGATTCATTGTTTCTCTCCTTTGCATCATGATTTACTTTTTTTTCCCTGCACAAATAGCTGCAACAATCATTACTACTAATACGCCTACAATACATGTAAACACAAGATTCCAATCTCCACTTTTTGTTAATACACCGCCAAAGAAAATCGCCTGTACTGATGCTCCTATATACGCCGCACAGTCCAAAACGCCAGTCGCTGTTCCTCCGAAGATTCGTCCTCCAATATCAGTGGCAAATGCCCATACGAGACTATTAATTCCATAAATAAAAAATCCAGCAAAGAATAGTAATAGCGAAGCTAAAATTCCTGGTTCAACGTTCATAAAACCGAAAACAGTAAGCGCTGAACCTATGGAAGAAATAATTACCCATGGTAGTCTATTTTGCGACCACATACGATCCGAGAGCCATGGAATAACGAGTGCACCGGCTGCCATTCCTAAAGGACAGATTACAGAGCCAATAATTCCAGATTCGATGTCTGACTGGAATACTTCCGCATAATATGAAGGAATCCATGTCAGAAGTCCATATCTTGCGATACTAGAACACGCAATAATAATCATCCACACGTCGAATCTCCATTGTTTCAAAAGGTGTATATATGGATATAATTTCCCTTTTTCTTCTATAATCTTTTGCAATTCATTATCATTTGTTTCCCTTGTTGCATTTGGATCCACATATTCCGGCAGGCCAATCTTAGAAGGCTTCTCCTTTGCAAAGAAAGGATAAATAGCAACAATCACAAGCATCACAATAGAACATCCTACAAACGCTCCGCGCCATCCCATCTTTGGGAATGCTATATATGATAAAGATACTGCAAATGCAGTTATTACCGAACCCAAACCTGAAAATGCATTCGCAAAACCAGTTGCAAAACCTCTTTTACTACTTGGCCACCAATTGGCAAGAAGCGCCATACCTGGAGACCAGAGCATAGACTGTACATATCCATTCACAGCCCACAAGAGAATTATTACAAATAGACTTGATTGAAATCCTATAAATAAATTCATTGCTGCTGATAAAATCATTCCTATTACAATTAACTTATTTACACCAACGATTTCGCCTAATCTACCATTTACTAAATGTCCAAAAGCATATGCCCAAAACTGAACTGACGAAAGAACGCCTAACTGCAAGGCCGTCCATCCCTCTTCACTCATCATTGCCGGCATAGCATATGATAGATTCTGCCTTCCACAATACAAGAAACAGTATAGGATCGAAAATGCAAGTAACACAATCCAAGAATATCTCTTGTATACTCTATACTGTTTGTCTGTATAGCCTAAATAATCCTTTTTTTTCATTTAAACGAAAACCCCTTTCATGTAAATATGCATAACATCGTTTTTTGTTTCTTTTTGTTCACTTTTTTGATAGTATCACATATTTTTGAACAAGTCAATGTATATAACGAACTTAGCATAAAGGTACTGTCTATGTGTAAGCACTCACTAAAAGAGACAGCATATCGTTACTGCCTCTTCAAATTCTAATATGAATTTCATCTCCCACTTTTCAAAAAATAATAAATATATGCGATTACTTTGTTAAATAATAACAAATAAATTCCTTTGCCTGTCTTATAAAAATAATGGTTTCTTCTGTAATCAGGAAACACTTTTTCGACATTTTCACAAGCTCTCCGCACAGCCTCGTTATAGTATTTCCAATCCATTTTCAAACTGGCTTTTATAAAAGTCGCATACAGATATCTTACATATGAATATTCTAACTCGTAATAGTATTCATTATAAAATTTTTTCTCTTTATAAAAATCTACAATGCCATTCCAATTGTCTATATAGTGAAATATTCTTAAATCATTACTCCTAGAGATGCTCCCGGAACGTTGGACATACTTATAAAACGGCTCTGAAATCACACCTATAGAATTAATGTGTGGTAATAATCGATAGAACCATTCTACATCTTCAAACCATACCCCTGTCTTAAATTTCAAGCTGCTGCAAAAGAGCTCTCTTTTGTATATTTTGTTCCAAACAGATGGGTATACATCACACATGTGTTTTTTTACCTGTTCCTTGCTTTTTAAGTCCTTCACAATTCTTGAAGTTCCTTTTTTTACATAATCATCATAAATTTCTTCAAAATCACATACCACAATATCATAATCATTCTCTTTCGCTTTATAATACATGGAACTGTACATAACAGGCTCAACAAAATCATCGCTATCAACAAACGCTATGTATTCACCAGTAGCCTTACTCAAGCCATAATTCCTTGCATCACTCAGACCACCATTTTCCTTAATATAAGACTTAACAAATGTATACTTATCCACGTATTCGTCTATTATTTGTTGACTATTATCTGGCGTTCCGTCATTTACAACAATAACTTCAATTCCTTGTAATGTCTGAGTAACCAAACTGTCCAAACACCGCTTTAAGTATTTTTCAACATTATATACTGGAACAATTAAACTAACTTTATACATTTCCAAGTGCATCTACCCCCTCTTTCCTTAAGGTACAACTTCATTAACCGCTTCGACGTTTTCATGATTGATTGTAGCAAACCCAACTACAAATCCCAAAATCAAGGTAACAATTAGTTCATCTAAAACATGTCCACTAAAAACAGAACCACCTATACATGCCACAATTGCTCCTGCCAGTGTGCAATTTATCAAAGAAATTTTCCTATTTTTGCCAATAAACATTCTAATTAACAATCTACCTAGACACCAAAACCATGGCCCTAACAAAACAAATATTCCCACAATTCCCAGTGTGTAATAATGAACGACAATGTCTTGTTCAAGATACAAGCCACCATTCGTAAACCTTGTGTGTGAATATCCAAAGAGTTTATTTAAAAAATGATTGTTCAATTCGGCAATTCTTTGTGTAATCAAATTTTGCATATTACGGTTGTTTTGTACTTCACCTTGATAATTTTCCATAAAATCACTCCAGAATTCAAGGTCTTCGTTATATGGATAAATTTTCAAAATATATGCATCAGAAATTTTAAAATCGTGATAAAGTTCCAAAACATTTTCTTCAACTTGTGTCTCGTCCAACTCGTCATAATCAGAATCATTCATTACAGAATCTATTCCCTCTGTGTTCACTTCTCCATACGAATAAACCCTACTTTGAATAGGAGAATACACAAACAAAAGGCAAATCACACAGATTAGTACCAATAAAACAATACCCGATTTCCACTTTAGGTCTTCTTTTTTAGTCAACTTAAAAAACAAAAACAATACCACATATACCAACAGCATTCCAAGTGCTCCATATACTGCAACACGTGTTCCCAATAATATCATAGATGTAGTTAATATCAACGAACTAATCACACTTAATTTGTTCGTTCGTTTCAACATGTCATGCAAGTTAATTGGCAATAACAACATCATCAATGCTCCAATTTGGTTTGCCATAAAAAACCAACCTTTTGAGGTCAACTCTTCAAACGTATACTGTCTGAGATCATGAGTAAACCACTCGATAAAGTTCAAAACATTATACGTACCCGCTGTATAATAACTGGTTAATGAAACATGAAACAGATTGCTTGCAATGATTACTATCCCTATTGTTAAGCTTACCACTTGTATGCAAAGAATAAATTTCTCATATGTTATTTTTACAACCACAGTTAGATATAAGACAATGAAAGGAAGAATCATTCTGGCAACATACAATAATTCGCTCATGAATGAATATTTATAAGAAAATGGTAAAATCATTTCTTTTGATACCACTAAATGATGAGCTAAAAAATATAATATCACAACTATTGCAAATGCCACGTACGATGAAATCAGTTTCTTAGATGTTATACATCGTAAACTTATCAAAGCCATTACAAATATTCCAATAAACCTTACAAGAGTTGGAATTGTAAATCCTACAATTTGAAGTTTTTCATTAACAAACAGTTCCCTATAATCCAAAAATGGTTGCAAAATTATAAAGGCTATTAATAGAAATGTCAACATTAAATTTTGCCTATTATTTTCTTGTCTTCTCATCATGTATCTATTCCTCTAATATTTCATTCAATTTTATCAAACTTTCAGTATTATCATAATTGTAATTCATGAGATTCATTTTAAATTGGGAAAATCTCTGTTGATTACACATTTGTTCAATTCCTGTTTTCACACCCTCGTCTGTATTTTCAACCACAATTCCTGTTTTCCCATTGTTTATAATACTTTCCGTTGCCGCATTTTTTGTGGCCACAACCGGCACGCCCAAAATCTGTGATTCAACAGCAACCAGGCCAAAAGACTCATTGATTGATGGCAGAAAAACACAATCTGCATTCTTCATATATCGATATGGATTGTCTACCATACCATAAAATTTAACATGTTGTTGTAAATTGTTTGTTTGAACGATACTCTCTAATTCTATTCGTTGTGGTCCATCACCGACAATATGGAACTGTAGCTTGCTTAATTGATTATTGTCATACATCATTCTAATTACTTGCAACATTCTGTCGTACCCTTTATCCGGATGACATCTGCCAACCAAAACAACATTGATTTTATCTGCTTCATAATAAACGGGATTGTCACTCCCCCTTGCTTTAATCAGATCTACCATAATCAAATTACGAATCACCATTGTCTTGTTTTCCATATGATAAATAGCATTGAACTGTTTCTCAACACCTTCCGACACTGCAACAATCTGCTCAAATTTGGATAATACTTTTCTAAATAAATGCAAATAGTTTGAGTTTGAATTAGTTTCTTTATACTCTGAATGAAGCCAGTGCACCTTTTTTACTGAATCACCAAAAGCAGTGAATACTGCAGTAAATCCATCCTTTGCTGCAACCTCTACATCATATTTTATTTCTTTCAATATTTTTTTTCTTTCATTTAAAATAAAGTATTTAATCCATCCTGTCTTGAGTCCAATAATAATTCGAACTTTTTTCAATATCAATTTCAAACTTTTTGTTTTCAATATCTGCGAAAGCGTATAATCAATAGTGTCAAAAAAAGGCGTACCGTATAAAACGTTGATATGTTCAGGCAAATCCTTTAACATTTCATTCTGATCATGTAAGACAAGCAGATCAACATCATATTTTTTTCTATCAAGATTCAAAAGTATGTCGCGTACCACGACAGAAACCCCACCAATTCTATTCTCATCAACTACAAACAATATTTTTCTCATTTATCTCCTCTTTCCAAAATCATACTCAAAATTTTATACTTCTCCCTTGCAAACAATTCACAGATAATTTTATATTTCAAGCTCATTTTTCTATAGTAACGGTTGTGACACCACTTTGGATACTCTTTTTTCATAATATCTGCAATTCTTTTGTTATTTTCCCGCCCCTCAGGAAATTCAAAAAATCGCAACGATGCATCATGCAAAAGACGCATGATATAAATAAACTCAAATTCCTCTTTATACTTATGATATTTTTGTTTGTTTGTAAAAATATTTTTAAGATTATAAAGTGCAAAAAAAATATCTTCCATCTTTTTATCGAACATCACTTTGTTCATGGTAGAGCCTTTGCGAACAGTATAATTATATAACGGTTTCTCAATATATACTATCTCATCAGAATGTAACAGATATGTACCTACACTGGCCAAATCTTCGTAAATTCTATTCTCCAAAAATCTACTCTCGCTATGCTCCAAGATTGTTTTTCTTACTAATTTAAAGCACGGCGAGCATGCATTAATAAGATAATTTTTTGCTTTGTCTTTTGTATAAAAAATGTTCGTCTTAAAATATTTCTTTTCCCCTTTTTCGTAAACAAAATATCCATCGCATAAAACAATATCTACTTTTTCATCTTCTGTGGCAGTATACATTGTTTCGAGTGCATCTTGTTCCAAATAATCATCGCTATCCAAAAAGAGAACATACCTACCATTTGCTTTTTCGATTCCCAGATTCCTAGCACTAGCTTGTCCACCATTTGCCTTTTTGCAATAGTATATATTAGAATTCTGTGCCAAATATTTATCAATAATCAGTTCTTCATTTTCTTTACTTCCATCATTAATAATAATTACTTCAAAATCCTGCATGGTTTGGCTGCACACACTTTCTAGGCATCTCTCGATATATTTTTCCACATTATACACAGGTATTATCACGCTAATTTTACACATAACATCTCCGTTTTTTATTTATAAAAATAGTTGCAATATGAGTTCAGACTAATCTTTGCCCACACTCTTCTAATGGCTCCTTTTACACCTTTCAAATACAAATACCGACTTACGTTACATCCTTTTATTTTTTCTATGAAGACATGCCTATCTTTTTTTTCTAATACCATCGTCTTCTCCAATAAAACTCTACTCATAAAACCGAGCATCATTTGCTTATTTTTTTCGGTTACTGTCAAATCTTCAATTCTCTTTTTTAATTTCAAATATAATTCCAAAACATCTTCTGCTTTTCTTACCTCTTTTTCATATGCGCCTGAATTCATAATACTTCCAGCACGTTGTACATAGTTTAGTCCTATATAAGAAGAAGAAGAAACACTTTTCGCCTTTAAAATGATATATGGTGTAAGTCCATAATCCTCATGATAATATCCTTTCGGATACTTAAAACCATTCTTAACAAAAAAAACTGTGCGGTATGCGTAACTCCATGCTGGCTCGACATAGTCTGTCTCCAAAATTTTTCCAACGATATCATCCAACTTTAAATTCTTGTAATCTTGTGAAATTATTTTTTGTAATATATTACCGTCTTCATCAACCTTTTGAAACGAATAACGAATCAAATCAACATGACCACCCGCACTCAACACGTCATATAGATGTTGTAGAAGCCCAGTTTCCAAATAATCGTCACTATCGAGAAAAACAATATATTCACCAGTTACATATTGTAGTCCATAATTTCTGGCATCAGACAATCCACCATTTTCTTTCATATAACCACAAATACGTGTATCTTTGTTTGCATATTCTTCGATTATACTTTGTGAATCATCTGTACTACCATCATTAACTACTATCACTTCGTAGTTACAATATGTTTGACTTAGAACACTATCCAAACATTTTCTAATATACTTCTCAACATTATAAACCGGAATAATAACACTAAATTTCATCCATGCCTCCACTAGAATACTTTAGCAATTACTTGACTCTCAAAAATATCGTCTGTCTTTTCATCCATTACGCCTTGATTATCAAGTTCATTTACCATTTTATTATCAATAGCTACTCGTTCCATTGCGCCTCTTAAATACCATTCATACTCCAAATCTATATGACCCAAATCAATCGCTTGATAGCCTCTCTCATGGAGATCGTATGCCAATACAGTCGCTGTTGGTCCTAACGAAATTAAGATCAACTTTTTCTTATCAACTGTAGATGTTGTATCTAAAATATGGTCATATACTGAAAAAGCATTTGTTGCCGGACATAATATCCTTTGCAAAGAAGAGGTGTTGGCGAACAAATCATTTCCAAGACCAAGTCTACTATACACTCCTTCTACAATCACAACCTCTCTATTGTTCCATATTTTTTTTAATCCATCAAATATTTGTTTGCTATGTTGCTTATTGCTATAACGAATATATGGTCTCGTAATACAGGCATCATAATATATTCTACCTTTTGGTATACTGTACCATATTTCCCTTTGTTCTATCAATTGATGTTGCCAAAAAATTTTCGAATCATATGTCAACCATCTCATGCATTTAAGTGTAAAGATGTTGGGTATTCCTACCAACAGCCCTTTTCTTTCATTTTCCAGAACTTCTCTCAGTCGTGTTGCCAAAGTTTCATCTGCCATCTGAAACTTTATATTTTTCATATTCATCAGCAGAATTTCACCATCGCCGTATCTAGTAATGGACTTATTATAATTGATAATTTCATCTAATGTTTTCAAATCATCAACTACTCTTGGTTTTTTATATATCAAATTAATTAATCTTGTCCACACATACAATATTGAAATGCGAACAAACCTCTTAATTTTTCTAAGCATTCTTACAACACTCCCAAATCACATTTTTAAATTCTTGATATTCCGGAAATTCCAAATTTTTATTATCGTATTTTCCATTTACCACAGTCATTGCATCTCGCAATTCCTTAACATCTTCAATTAAAGCGATGATACTGCTGTCCTTTATCCATTCATACAGGCCACACACCTTATGATTATAGTTGCTCAACACAATACAAGGCGTGTGTGTTAGGTAGGAAAAAACCATACCGTGAAGTCTATCTGTCACAACCAATTCAGACTTTTTAAATTCTTCCAATTTTCCGTTCACAACCTCTGGTCTCATATATTTTGACACATAATCCAAGTCTACAACCGTATCACTTTTTTTGATTTCGGTATACCATTCTCGCAAAACACTATAAATTTCTTTATGATCCGTTTCGCTCAAACTTCTCTCCACATCGTTTCGCAGGCATGTCAATACACCCTTGCGACTATCCGCATCTATTCTCTGCATATATAAGACAATATCTGGGACAAAAAGAACTCTGTTATAGTTACCATAAGCTTCTTTCATTATCTTATATGACTTTTTTTCTCTTGCAGTCAAAATCAATCTCTGATTGGTTGCATATATTTCCTTTGAAATTTCAAATTGTTCCTGACTTTCTGGTGAATCATCATAATATACCGTCTGTGGAAACGAAATAATCCAATTGTTTGGAAACCGCTTCACAATATCTCGAAATACCGTTTCGCATTCAAAATATTCTGTCCCCATATTCCCACCACCATGGTACATAATAATTTCTTCAGGTGAAATTAATGCAGTTAAGTTTTCTTTCCATTCCAAATACTCATTAAACATAACCTCGACTACATGGAACTGACTAAACTCATTTTCAAGAAACTCCACCTCTGCCTTTGCAATTGCCTGATCACCAACATTACCATGGTTTGGAGTCGCCAATAGATAAATTATGTTTTTGGATTTTCGCACAATTTGAATCTTCTTTTCCATTTCTTTATATTTTCTCTTTGCATTTATTTTAACAATAAATTTCTCTATACTTTTAGGAAGTAATTTCTTTATCAACTTTTTCACCATGTTATTAATCTTCTCCTAAAATATGTTTATAAAATTTTTCACCGCCAAATTTATTCGCAATTTCCACATGACGCGCATCTACAATTTCAATTAATTTCTGTACCTGCTTTAATTTCTTTATTTTTCGAATTAAATTTCTTCTCTCTTCCGCATCAGATTCTACATCCGTTACTAATACCACCTTACTCTCATCTACCCTTTCAGCCAATTTGGCTTTTACTGCAACTTTATACTTGCCATCAAAAATAGCATAGTATATCTCTTTAGAACTAATAACCGGACAACCAGGACCAGGATACTCTATCAATACATATGGTCGTTCTATTAGCTGTTCTTCTTTCTCGTCAATCATATCAAACAAAATATCCATAATATCCATAGAAGAAAACAACCCATTTTCCACTCTTTTTTCTGGTTTTGAACTATCATATATCACCAATGGTATGTGGTAATTTTCTTGGTAAAAGGCATTGAAAATAATTGGCCTTGGCGGATTATAATTACATGGGTAACCATGATCTGCTGTAACGACAAACACAAATTCATTTTTTGTCTGTTCACTAAGTGTGTTAAAAAAGTTTCTAATCGCATTGTCCACATAAAAAGCGCTCATATCTGCCACAAGACTTCCTTTATAATTATCTGGAATTGTTTTCACAAATTCTTCAAGTCTTTTAAAGTCTCTATCTATCACATTTCGACTATTTTCATCATATGAATAATACATGCTCGGCAGGTGAAAATCTTCCAAATGAATAAACGCAAAATAATTTTGTTTCTGTTGGTCTAAACCAATGATTTTCTCAGCAAAAAATTGTAATTGTCTCTCGGCACTAATTGTAACTTTCTCCTCCACAGCTCCATTAATACCATCAATAATTAGTGTATTTTCATACAATTCCTTATACTTTCTGTACGTATGAATTGCACCTCTATATTTTTGTTCATCATTACATGCAAGATCAAGTATGTACTTCCAGTCATACTTTTGGTTTTTTTTCATTAAAGAATTTTCTTTTTTCTGTACTTCATGTAAAAATTCACCATAGTTTTCTTCGATATATCTCTTTGTATCTGCACTAACCTTTTTCACCATTGATAGTTTTGTATTCTTTAACAGCTCTTGTGTATCCCATTGTTCGAAAATTTCCTGCAAATATGCTATCTTATCTCTCAGATACAATTCCCTCTGTTTTCGGACTGTCTGCAAAATACTTGGTACTTCATCTTTATTATCAACAAGATTCTGTATCAAGACTGTTTCTTCACCATTATTTTGTAAACTCTCTAATTGATCAAGCAACACTTCCAGAGCATCGTCTAACAGTCTTTCACATATCTCATATTCCCTAGCTGTCATCGTGTGATTCAGGTATTTTTCTCTGAAGTATCCTAATCTGTATAATTTTAATGGTGCTAATGAGTATGTTCTACTATATACATAAGTGTCTACATTTTTTATATATGACTTAGACATAATATAGGGACTCAAGGTAGAAAGTGTACAGAAATTTTTTTCTTTCAAAACACTCGCGTACGATCTTTCACACTTCTCAAGTCCCCAAATATATCCGCCATTATCCAACACATTTTCGCCACACAAAGTAGACACAAACGCCGCTTCGGTATACGGCGCCTGTGTATACATATTCTCAAAAGATAAACTCTTGCTTTTTAACTCATCCAAAAATGGAGTAGGCGAATTACGATATTCTCGTGCCCCCACATTATCATAAGACAATGCATCAACCAAAATATACACTAAATTTTTCAAGACAATTCTCCCCTTTTACCATTTTTCTTCACTAATACTCTCATCCCCCATCGTTTTATATATACAAATTCTCTGCTCTTGAACATCAAAATAAAACTCAATGCAAAAACAGTTATAAAACAAAATGAAGCTTTCACGAACAGCATAATCCAATTATTTGCTTGTAACCAATCCACTAATATGGTTGCAATAATAACAACAGATACTAATTTAATCAAATTTACTAAATGTTTGCCAAAATATATAAATGGACTGCTATCAAAATGTTCACGATATAACACTACTGGTTCATACCATATATAGGTTACGAGCATTGCCATTATAGATGCGAATAAAACCCCCGATACACCCATAATTTTCCCTAAGACTAAAGAAAGAATAATATTAACAATTGCTCCTGCAAAAATCATATATTTTGTTTTTCTAAACAGACCTGTCGCTTCCCTAAAACTAAAAATAGGATTCAAAGTACATGACAGGTACATCATTCCAAGTTTTGCATATAAAATTCCATCGTCAAGGACATATTTTTCTCCCAACCATAATGCAACTAAATCGTCCATCATGATACAGCAACATGGTACTACAATCAAAGCAATCCAAAATCCAGCAAATAACACTACATCAAATATTTCCATCTTTTTTTTAGGTTCTGCTGATACATTTAAATTTCCAAGACTAGAAGTTAATGAAGTAAAAATAATTACAATAAACGCTGTAATTGAAGTGATGACAGTATCATAATTTGCTATCATTCCTACCCATACGGTTCCTATTAATGCTGATATAATTATATTGTCTGTACCATTGAGCAAAACACTTGATATTTTATAAATAAATCCCGACTTAATTGTTGATGCTATATTCTTCCTTTCTGACTTCGATAATTTTTCAGCATGTTTTAAATCCAGAAATGGATATGTTTTATCAACACAACGCATCAAATACAAATTATTGAACAATACAAACATTATTTTCACTACAAGGTAAGAAATAATATTGTTAAAAACTAGCAAAACAATTATCTGCACAACTTGTCTTAACAAATCAAATTTCATCTGTGTTTTTGTCACAATATGTCCGTTCTGATCTGCCGTAAGTATTGTTGATTTATATATAAATAAGTATGAAAAAACTGTATTGGCCAAAAAAATCAAGTATATTAATACCATATTTTCAATTGGATTTTCGAGTTTAACAATATACTTTAGAAAAGGAATTAAAATCACACCAATGAGTGCTATCACCACCGCAATTGTATTATAGATTTTTTTATAAAATGCAGTCAATGAACTCAATTTTTCATAATCATGTTTTTCTAATGGCTCATAATAACTTAACACCATAACGTTGGTCAAGCCCATCTCAGCCAAAGACAGCATTAATAAAATGTTAGAAAACAAACCATTGATTCCTAATAATTCTTCTCCTAATATCGTAATAAAAAACTTTCTGTCTATAAACCCCAACACCAGTACAACAGCTTTTGACAAAAGTCCCATAGTTACATTTTTTACTGCCTTCTCACTCCGTGACTTTGTTTCCATTCATAGTCTCCTTATTCATCTATAAATTTTCTTACCAATTCAATCATATGAGTTGTATTACTCTCATATTTCTGAGGTTTAAACTCAAACGCTTTTAAAAGAACATCCTCTAAATCTTCTACATCGTATGCCGCCAAGATATATCCGGACTCACTGAAGTTTTCAATTATCTGTAACTGATGGTCGTTTACGTGCTCCCCATATTTCTTTAATCTTGGAACAGCAATTACTTTCTTGTCCTTTGTCAATCCCGAAATAATGGTTCCGACACCACCATGCGTAATTAGCAGGCTACATTTTTCCATTAAGTCTTGAAATTTATCCATCGGAATCAAATCAAATACTTTCATATGTTCAGATTCGTATTTTGTATATCCTGCCTGAACTACAACTTCCTCTGTTATAATTCCTCTAACAATTAAATCTTCTATTTTTTGAATTAATCTAACAAAACTTTTATCATTTGTTCCCAAAGTAACTAATATCAATAGATCCACCCTCCATACACAGCTTTCGGATATAATTCTAACATATATTCCCATTGTACAATAAAGACATCTGCTATTGGATAAACCATTTCCCCCGCTTTTGTCCTAGTTTTACTGTTTGCAAAAGTTTCTATAAAAATCACTTTTCTACGAAACAACTTTGCAATATAACACATAGGCACAGCCGTATGGGTACCTGTGGTAACAACAACATCCGGTCTAATTTTCAACATTAAAACCAAAGATTTTAATATGTTAAAAAGAAAGATAAAAACATAAGATATTAAATGTGACTTTGTTCCATATTTCAGGAAAAAAGTTCTATCCTGATATTTTTCTTTCAAACCAACCGTTGATTTTGTTTTTTCCGTAACCAAATAAGAATTGTACTCAGTAAACAGTGGTTCCAACTGTAACAATTCAGATAAATGACCACCAGTACTTGATATAAACATTACTTTCTTCATTTAAGCCCCTCTAGAAACTATTTCTCTCTTGATTGAATTTCATGGATTTGCTTTTCATCAAACCCTTCTGTACTTTCTTTCATAAAAATAATCTTAATTGTCATCAGAATCAACTTGATATCTAATAGTATTGAGTAATTCTGGATATACATCAAATCCAACTTCAATTTATCATATGCCGTTGTATTGTATTTCCCAAAAATTTGGGCATATCCGGTAAGTCCACCCTTTACCTTCAGTCTGTACGCAAATTCCGGAATATCCTTTGTGTACTTTTCCACATGTTCGACTCTCTCCGGTCTTGGACCAACAAGACTCATGTTGCCTAACAAGATATCAAAAATCTGTGGCAACTCGTCCAATCTGGTAGCACGGATAATATTTCCCACAGGAGTTATACGTGGATCTTTTTCCGATGCCGGTACAGATAAGCCTTCTTTTTCGGCATCTACAATCATACTTCTAAATTTATGGATTTCAAACACCTTGCCATCCAAAGTACATCTCTTCTGTTTAAAAAATACAGGGCCTCTGTCATATGCCTTAATGGCTATTGCAATAATTAACATAAATGGCGATGTCACAACAATAACAATTAATGACACCAAAATGTCTATCAAACGTTTGATTAACTTTTCCTCAAAACTCAATCCGTTGTTTCTGAGTAACAATAATGGTGAATCAAACAAATGAATATTCTCAGAACTACGGAGTAATACATCTGAAATTTTAGGTGTTACATATAAACGCACATCCTTTTCGTAACAATATTTCACAATCTTGTTACGAAGTTCTGAGTGGACATCATATATCATAATTGCTTCACTTTGATCGATAATACCTACTATCTCATTCCACTCTTTATCAACACTTACAACATCTTTGATGAGATATCTGTCTTTCCTTGCCTTTACCTTACGCAACATATCTGAAGGGTCATACTCCTGATACAATACAGTAATTTTATGCGGCGGAAACATTTTCTTGAACAGCTTGTCCATACAAAAAGAATATACTGCAATAATAACACCTTGTATCAGTGTCATCTCTATCATAGGAATTATACTTACAAACTCTGCTGACAGAAGAACTGTTTCCAAATAAATTAACACATTAGCACAAATCAGGGATAATTCCTGAGAGAAAATAATATTGCTATTCCTCAGATAACCATAACTCATACCACCATAAATATATATAAACATTATAAAAAAGAAGATATAAAATGCTCCGACCAACCAATATCCTTTATAATGGAATGGAAGTACAATGCCATCATTATAATTCTCCTTCCAGAAAAGGATAAAAACAACTGTTGTTATCGCTACTACAAACATAGTTGCAAAAAAACGCATCATCTTCTTGTACTGTTCAAATTTCCTTTTATCCATAGTAAACACCTTTTTATTCTATAGTTTATTTCAATATTATATTATAACAAAAGCCTACCTTTTTTACAACGTGTAATCACATTTAATCGACAAATTAGTGCATAAATTTTTCTTAATATTTATATAATTTTTCAGTAAAAAAGGCAAGACTTTTCCGTCTTGCCCATATATTTCCTTATTCTACTGTCGTCCTTCCGCTATGTGTATATGCAATATAACTTTTTCCACGGTTGATTTCTAACTCATTTCCACTTTCATCATAGAATTTCAAGTAAGAATTCTCACCGTTTTGCGACCAACGAATTCTCTGCACTGCTCCATTAGAAATGTAATATCCCTTTGAACTACTTGAGCCTTGCCAATTTAATTTTTTATGTCCAACAGTATCTCGCACAGAAATACTTGTTTCCAAAATAAATACATTAGTAAATGACAATTGTTCTCCTGTTTTGCCGTCCACATGCTTATGGCCATTCATGGATTTATAATAGGTTTTTGTATCCGCATTATATGTAAATTTAGAATTACATGCGCCAAAACGAATGGAAACTGTACTGCATACTCCACCTGTTGGTGTCACCAATGCACCATAATCAGCAAATTGGAAAGCGGTACCTTTTTTTGCATCCTTCAAATTCACTCTGTCACCACTACCATCTACAACCGTGGCAAACTTCGTTCCTTTAAAATACCCGGTATGTTCCAGTGAATATCCTGCACTTCTCCTTGCGCTGTCTCTTCCAAACAAACCCCCATCATTTGTCAAACCATCGTATTTGTCTGGATACATGGACTTCACGTCACTTTCAACCGTCTTGTCAATTCCCCAGTGTACATAAAAAGCGTCAAAGCCTTTTGCTATCGATGGATAATAGTATCTGCAACTTCGAATGGCACACACATCCGGTACTTTCGTGTAATCGGCATACATGGCCATAAGTCTTGTTAAATCACCTTCCACCGGAAGTTCAAATATAACATCTGCCTGTGAGATTCCATACTGCGGAAGTGCATCCTCTACATTGTTAACCATAACTGCAACCGGTCTTTTACCAATTGCTTTTTCTGATAAATTTGCCCAGCCGGTAAGGAGATTCTGATTTCCCGGCTCCGGAATTTCGTCTAGTTTTGGCATTTGGAACAGGCTGACAGCCTGACCGCTTACCTTTGCACTTCCATCCGTGTTCTCCTGTTTCTTACAACCAACCAACATTAAGCAAATTACAAGTACTACAAGTAAACTTTTTTTCATATGTATTCCCTCATTTAACTATATTTATATTCCCTATCCAACTGCTATCTCACCAATTTTGCAAAGAATCCAAACTGCTTACCAGCAAATTTATTATCCAAACAACTTATCTGGATACACCCCTGCTTCAATCAAACTTCTAACCGAAGCCACCACATAGTCCTTATCTTCTTTGTAAGTCACACCAAACCACTTATCATTGGATTGAAGAACAGTAACCTCTGCTGCCTCTCTGCGGAGCAAACCTCCTACAATCGTAGGAAGCAAATATTCCGCTTTCATATAATTATCTGCGTTTTCATTTAAAAACGTGACAAATCCGGTGTCTAGAATATCAAAAAAATCCGGTGTTAGGCCCCACATATTCATAGATACCAGAGAATTTACATCCACAGGAATTTCTCCTCCCTCTGTCTGAACCGCAGCTCCAGTTTCTGTTTTGATAATATTGCTGGTTTCCACAACATCCGTAAGTATCTTATTCTCATCCACCATGCAGATTCCTCGTGTTACACCACCATTTTCACTCAAGGTATTTCCCAGCACAAACCCCACCATGCTAATCTGCACTTTGTCGCTTTCCTTTTGTGCCTTTATAAGATGCTGAAATGC
Organism: Tyzzerella sp.; assembly: GCA_017410145.1. Lineage (GTDB taxonomy): Bacteria > Bacillota > Clostridia > Lachnospirales > Lachnospiraceae > Faecalimonas. The sequence continues at coordinate 71,101 of JAFQRJ010000006.1, read as the reverse complement.
TTCTACATATGCTTCTTTTCCATAATAATCATCTGCGTTAATAACCAAGAACGGCTCATGTACAACATCCTTGCAGCACAAAATTGCCTGCCCGGTTCCCCAAGGCTTTACACGGTCTGCGTAATTGGTCTTATACGGCTCAGGAATGTCTGTTTTCTCCTGAAATGCATATGCAACATCCACAATCTTTTCGATACGATTGCCAATCACTTCTTTAAAATCTTCTTCCAAATCCTTACGGATTACAAAAACCACCTTATCAAACCCGGCTTCCATGGCATCATAGATAGAATAATCCATAATAATTTCCCCATTTGGTCCAACAGGTTCCAATTGTTTAATTCCACCACCAAAGCGACTTCCGATGCCTGCCGCCATAATAACTAATGTTGCTTTTGCCATTCGTCTCTCCCTCTCTTTTCTCATGTCACACAACTTTGACACTATAATTTTTAATCACCAAACTGCATTTTAACGTGCCAATCGGTTCAACGCACTAAATACTGCTCGTATGCCGGCTCTTGTAATATTAGAGCTTACACCTACACCGAAAGTAACAGCTCCTGTCACTTCATCCTGCATACAGATATACGCTGCAGCTTTTGCATGGGAGCCTTCCCCCAGTGCATGTTGTGTATAATCCATAATTTTCACATTTGCACCCGTTGTTTCTTGCACAGCTTGCTTTACTGCGTCAAGCGGCCCATTTCCAATTGCTTCTACAGCCTTTGTTTCACCTTCATAGTTGAAATTTAATTCAACCTTTGTATCACGGTCGCCATGGTCTTCAGCTCGTGCACGTAAGAATTCATATGGTGCCTTAAGTGTCAGATATTCTTGTTCAAATACTTCCATTATGGTTGCAGGAGCAACTTCGCCCTGTTTTTCAGCAATCTTCTGAATTACATCTGCGAACTCCTTATGCATTGCTTTTGGAAGCTTAAATCCAAACTCGCTGTCCATAACAAATGCAACTCCGCCCTTACCTGACTGACTGTTGATACGGACAATCGGTTCGTACTCACGCCCAACATCCGACGGGTCAATTGGAAGATATGGAACCTCCCACCAATCCTGATGGCGTTCCTTCATGGCTCTGACACCTTTATTAATCGCATCCTGATGAGAACCGGAAAATGCAGTAAATACAAGCTTTCCGGCATACGGATGGCGCATTGGAACCTCCATCTTACAGCATCTTTCATATACTTCCTGAATCTCTACGATATTTGTCAAATCCAATTCCGGATTAATACCCTGAGAGAACATATTGTATGCCACTGTTAAAATGTCAAGATTTCCTGTTCGTTCTCCATTTCCAAACAAGGTTCCTTCCACACGGTCAGCCCCTGCTAAAAGTGCAAGTTCTGTGGCTGCCACACCGGTTCCTCGGTCATTATGTGGATGGATACTCAAAATAATACTTTCTCTGTTTTTAAAATTCTTGTGCATCCATTCAATCTGGTCAGCATAAACATTTGGCGTTGTCATTTCAACGGTTGCCGGCAAATTGATGATAATCGGCTCCTCTTTTGTAGCCCCCCATGTTTCTTGCACTACGGTACAGATATCCAACGCATAATCCAACTCTGTTCCTGTAAAACTTTCAGGAGAATACTCTAAAGTAATATGTCCTGGGAAATCTTTTACAAAAGATTTTACCAGTTTGGTTCCTTCGATTGCAATCTGTTTGATTTCCTCTTTTCCTTTATTAAACACCACATCTCTTTGAAGAGTAGATGTTGAATTATAAATATGTACAATTGCACGTTTTACGCCTTCTAAAGCCTCAAATGTTCTTTGAATCAAATGTTCACGACATTGTACCAGTACTTGAACCGTCACATCATCCGGAATCAAATTTCTGTCTACCAATTCACGCATAAAATCAAACTCAATTTGCGAAGCCGAAGGAAAACCTACTTCAATTTGTTTAAACCCTAATTTTACAAGCAAATTGAACATTTCGACTTTTTCTTCAACTGTCATTGGTTCAATCAAAGCTTGATTACCATCCCGCAAATCCACACTACACCACATCGGTGCTTTCTGAATTTGTTTGTTTGGCCATTCTCGCTCCGGATAATTCATGACCGGCACTCTTTTATATTTTTGAAAATTCAACATCTTATGTCACTCTCCTAATCCGTCTTCTATAATCTCCAACATGGCTACAAGTGCCTTTTGCTCGTCCTCTCCTTCGCAGATGATTTCTATTTCATCTCCTGCCTTTATACAAGCTCCCAGCACGCTCAGAACACTTTTTGCATTCGCCGTTGTATCCTTGTGTTGAAATGTGATTTTGCTTTTAAACTGAACTGCTGTTTTGCAGAACAGACCTGCAGGGCGCAAATGTAGCCCTGTAGGATTTTTTATGGTTGTTTTTTGTGTTACCAAGGGTAGTAACCTCCTATTTTTTTGTTAATTCAATCTTTACTTCACAGACTTGTGTATACGTACATCCACTTGGCAATTCCATCACCTTAACCGGGACAGTATATGTGCCCTCTTCTGTACATTCTTTTAAGTCAATGGACGCAAGAATGGTCTCGCTGGTCAGTTTCTCCAGATTCTCATTTGAACCGGAGAATGTCAGCTCTACTTCCAGGTCTTCGTATGCAAGCTGCAGATTTTCCGCAGCGTTCAACACAGTGATAGACCCTGTTGGCAATCGTAGAGTTTTCGTTCCTGCCTTTTCCAAAATAATTCGTACTACCACACTTGCCGCATCTGCATCTGCCAAAGATACTCCTTCCGGCAAATATGCTTTGATATCTACGATAACTTCCTCACTCTCTGTCATTTCTGATTTTTCAAGTGCTTTTTTATCAATTGCAAGTTCTGTCATACCTCGCAAAATCTCCGGATTTCCGGCCACTTCAACAGCCTGCGGTTCCACTTCTATGCCCGTAAACACGAAACCTTCTGCCGCCCGAATCCCTGATGTGTCAAATTTTAAAGTCAACTCTTTTGTTTTCCATATGTCAACTGTAACAGATACGCCATTCTTATCACAATTGCTGGTTAATAAGGTCTTATCAATCAGATTATCCGCAGCATCATAGTATATTAATTGTGTCTGCACAGAGGCATCTGCCGCCATTTCACTTACATCTACTTTTGCAACAACTTTGCTGATTTTTGCAATAGACGATTCCGGTCCACTGATATCAACGGTCTTTGGAGAAGCGGTCATGATGCCCACAACATAACCATCACGTGGAACACCTACAGCAACGGTAGTAATTGGAAATGTCTTCTTCTGCGTGTTTTCTACTTTTACTTGTATGTTTCTTGGATTCGCCGTAATTTCTTCATAATCACCTTCAAATCCGGCTACGCTTACACGAATTGGCACAGATGTGTCCTGCATTTCACGCAAATCCGCTGTTGCAACAATGTGTCTCTTTTTAATTTCATCCAATACTTTTCGTCTTGCTTTTACTGTTACAGAAATATTTTTGGTGTCATCAATAATCTGGTAACTTTTTCCCGCGTTTGTAATGACTTCAGGATTTGTAACAGTAACATCAACTATAAATGACTTTTTATCCATCGGATCATCTATATTTACAACCATCCACCATAGGAAAATCGCAAATAATACCGCCAGTATTTTAAGGCCAAGATTATTCTTCCATTTGTCCTTCATTGTCATCTTTGCGTCTTCCTTTCTTCAATATGAACTTCCTGCTTACTTCCTCTGTTCTTACTCTGCTTTTCAATTGTATCAACTGCTCTCTAAGATGCTCTTCTGAAACATCCCGGGCAATATGACCGCCGATTGCATATGACACGTTTCCGGATTCCTCGGAAACACAGATAACCATGGCATCACTCACTTCGCTCATGCCAACTGCCGCGCGATGTCTCGTGCCCAGTTGTTTGCTCAATCCCATGTTCTCAGATAACGGCAAATAGCAAGTTGCTGCCACAATTCTGTCTCCACGCACAATAACAGCACCATCATGAAGTGGTGTGTTATGTTCAAAAATATTAATCAAAATCTGTTCTGAAACGATACTATCCAACTCAATACCTGTATGCTGATACTCTGTCAACATGATATCTCGTTCCACAACTATCAATGCCCCTGTTTTCACCTTGCTCATCTCATAACAGGCTGCCACTATGGCATCTACCGTTTTCTCGCTAAATCGTTCCGGCTCTCTGTTCTTTTCAAAAAGTGTAATTGCATTTAAGAAATCCTTCTGCCCCAACTTTTCCAATGCCCTTCGAAGTTCAGGCTGGAATACAATCACTGCTGCTGTAGCCAATACACTGATGGAATTCTTTGCCAACCACAAAATGGTGTTCATCTTTAAGATAGCTGCAAGCAGGATAAAGACTGCTAATACAGCAATCCCCTTGAGCAACATCCATGCTTTTGTATTTTTAATCCAAACGATGATATAATACACCAAAAACGCAATAATCAGAATCTCGATTAAATCTGTTATTCTCATATCCGGCCAATACCAATCGTCTAGATACGTATTCAAAAGATTTCGAATACTTTCTCCCATCCTGTCACCTCCATGTATTTTCTAGTTTTTTAATTCCTCATCTATGATTCTTTGAATTTCCGAATCATCGTCATTGCTTTTCGACATTGTTTCTAATTCTACAACTCTCTCCGCATCAATCATGCCTGTTTTTTGACGTTCATGAATGTGTTTTACAGTCTTTTCCGGAATTGCTACTGCTGCCTTTGGCACTGCCTTTACATAATAGTAGTATTCATCATCTTCAAACTGTAAATACTCCGTCCTCGTATAATCCACGGAAAATACAAGGAATTTGAGAAGCAATGCAATCAGAATTGCCACCAGGCTTCCCACAATCAGAGATACATAAGAAAGCTGTATATCCATTACGATATATCCATATGCCATTACGTTAATGTTTCCGAGCGTACCTGCAATAATTGCGATTTCCCAAGCATAGTCAACTGACAATCTTCTCACGCTATACACCAAAAGCAAACACACCGCAAATGCAATAATCACGCACCACATTTCTCGGTTTGCGAAGATTGCCTGTACATATGTACCAATCTGTGTCAATAAATCCATCTCACCAACAGAAGCAAACAAACTTCCATTCATTCTGACATAGTCAATCATGTAATAAATCAAGGCACCCGCAGTAACCGGTAAGATACAAATCGGACTGCCAACCAACCCAAATACGATTGGAATTACAACCGGTATCCGCAACATAAACGCGATTGGTGTCAGCAATAAAATCAATGACTTGCCTGCGGCAAAGCGGAAATAAAATGCGTATAACACAACAAATAAAATCAAAAAAACAATGGCCATTCCGACTGACACTGTTACCACCTGGATGGTAGCCACGATTGTAGCTAAAACCACAATCATCATCCTAGGTAGCAACATGCAAATCAAAGACAATACAATGGTCATAATCGGATTCGCGATAATTTCTGAAAATCCAACATTTTGATTGATAAATGTAAATGTCAATAATGCCAGAACAAACTGTATCGCCTTATCCACGATTTTAGAATATTTTGCATAGTACTTTGTTAAGTATCCTTTCATTTCAAATAGTTTCTGCATCTTGGTCCTCCTTCTCGTATATTCGCTCTAAGACCATCAGGTTTTCCTTAAATTTTTTTACACGATGATATGCACGGGCATGTTTTCTCTTATAATATCTTCTTGCTTTAACCAGGTATGTAATAAATAGTGCAAGATAGATAGTTGCAATTAAAATCACCAGAGACAGTACTTGTATCTGATTCAGTTCCACCGTCACAAGTTCTCGCAATGCCAGCCAGACTGTCATCACTACAAGCGCATATGCAACTGTCATCCACAGTAATGTCCACATGGTATTCATGCTTATATAATCTTTCTTGAAATAAGAACTGATTTTCAATTCTTCCTTGCCGCCTTTTGTTTCATAATCGGCAAGCTTAATCATATGTTTTACACGTTCTTCATTCAGCATAAAAGTCACCTCTGTATATAACATACTACTCCCAATATAACATTCTTAGTATATCACATTTCTAAAAACCTTGTCCAATACTTATGGTTAAAAACCATACTTTATTAGCACCTTTTTGCCGCAATAATTTTGCCACAGAATCCACGGTGTTACCCGTTGTATAGATATCATCAATTAAAAGCACGTTGCCTCTTTCATTCCAATACTTTGTCACACGAAAAGCATCCCTTAAATTGCGTGTTCTCTCTTTGTGGCTAAGTTCCTTTTGGGGCTTCGTATTTCGCACACGTACGACTGCTCTGGCATTTACAGGAAGATTCAAAAGTTTTCCCAAGTGCCGTGCAATAACCTCTGATTGATTATATCCCCTCTTCCTTTTTCTTTTCTTGTGCAAAGGAATCGGGATAATGACATCTATTTTATTTTCCCGGATCCACTTCCCATATAAGCGAAAAAGCTCCTGTGCATAAAACTTTCCGTAAATCCTACGATTATGATATTTAAACTGATAAACAGACCAACGAACAGAACCCGTATGTAACCATACACTTTTCCCCTGTTCGTAGAAAAATACAGTATTTTGACAATCGCTACAATATTCCTGTTCCTCATACCGAATCGGTTTCCCACACTTCTTGCAAACCGGTTCTTCAAGATATGTGATTTTTTCACTACATTCTTTACAAATGTGTTCTTTGCTTACTTTTCCACAAAAACAACATGTTTGAGGATACAATACCCCCAAACACTTTTCAATTAAATTCATATATTCTCTTAGACTCTCTATTGCAATTCCATAAGTTGTTCTGCCAGGCTTGTATATCGATTGTTCTCATTCACATTGCAAATCATTTCCTGGAATGTAACATCGCTCCCTACCAGAGTTACGCATTTCCTCGCCCTGGTCACTGCCGTATAAATCAAGTTTCGGTGATACAACTGGCGCGGTCCCTGTAGAAGTGGAATCACTACTGCCGGATATTCACTTCCCTGGGATTTATGAATTGTCACTGCATAGGCAAGCTCCAACTCCTCTAATAATTCAAACGGATATCTCACTTTTTTCTTTTCTTCAAATTCAACTTCTACTGTCTCTGCATAGGTGTTGATTTCCGTAATCCTTCCAATATCTCCATTGAAAACGCCTACCCCATTGTCAACCACCAGACCATACTTTGTAGTAATTTCCCACTCCAACTCATAATTGTTCTTTATCTGCATGACCTTATCACCTACGCGAAATACCTTGTCCCCATATTCTTTCTCCGTTTTCTTCGGATCCGCAGGATTTAAATACTGTTGCAGAATGGAATTTAACCGCTCCACTCCTAACAACCCTTTTCGCATGGGTGTTAAAACCTGAATATCAAAAACCGTGGCATCCACATACTTTGGCAATTTTTTCTGAATCAAAGTCAGCAACACACTAATAATGGTGTTGGCATCATTTCGCTTTAAAAAGAAGAAATCCTTGCTCTTATTGTCTAAAATCACTTCTTCTCCCCGATTAATTTTATGTGCATTTACGACAATATCGCTTTCTTCTGCCTGTCTGAAAATCTTATTCAATGTGACAACCGGAAAACAGTGGGATTCAATCAAATCCTTCAATACACTTCCCGGACCTACTGACGGCAGTTGGTCTTTGTCTCCTACTAGAATCAATTTGGTTCCAACTACAATAGCCCGCAATAACACATTCATCAACGGAAGGTCAACCATAGACATCTCATCAACAATAATCACATCTGCTTCCAGCGGATTCTCCTCGTTTTTCCCATAATGCATGCGATTATCATCCCCCTCCGGTACATAGCCAAGTTCCAGCATTCGATGAACGGTTCTTGCCTCATAGCCGGTTGCTTCAGTCATTCGTTTTGCTGCTCTTCCGGTCGGCGCCGCCAGATAAATATCCATTCCTTCGCTTTCAAAAAACCGAATCATAGCATTAATTGTTGTGGTCTTTCCGGTGCCCGGTCCTCCGGTTAATACCAGCACACCATGCCGCACTGCCGCTATCACCGCCTGACGTTGCATGTCATCCAGCTCCAGATTCGCATTTTTCTCAATCTGGCTCAAACGTTTTTCAATCACTACATCCGCAATCTCATAGTTCACATTTAAATCATGTAACATTTTCGCTGTAGTCAGTTCCATGTAATAGTATTGTGCCGGATAAATCCTTCTTCCATCTTCTTTGTCTTTTACAATGATTTTTCTTTCCATGGACAAATCCATTAAATACTTGGAAAGATCACCAATCTCAATTTCCAAAAGTTCTTTTGTCCGATACAGAAGTTCTGCTTCCGGCAAATAGACATGCCCATCTGCTGTGGCCTGCAAAAGCACATAGAAAAGACCACTGCGAATTCGATAATCCGAATCGGTATGAATTCCGATTCTTCTTGCTATCTCATCGGCAGTTTTGAAACCGACACCCGGAATACGATCTGCGATCTGGTATGGATTTTCTTCCAGTGCCCGATATACCTCTTGGCCGAACTGTGCATAAATCTTTGCAGCAAGAGCCAACGTAATCCCGAATTTCTGTAAATAAATCATTGCTTTTCGCATATCTTTCTTCTCATATACCTGCACAGCAATCTCTCGCGCCTTGCGCTCACTGATTCCACTTACTTCTGCCAATCTCTCCGGTTCTTCCTCAATAATTCGGAATGTATCTCCTTTAAATCTACGTACAATTCTACCTGCAAGAACTGCTCCCAAACCTTTAATGGCTCCTGAACCCAGATAACGTTCTATAGACACTAAATCTTCCGGTTCAAGCACTTCATGTTCGGACACCTGTAATTGCAAACCATAAACATTGTGTGTGATGTACTCTCCGGAAACATCTAACAATTCCCCTTCACTTATGTACGGAAATGTTCCTACACAGGTTAGTTCTCCATCTTCAGTTGTCAAGTGGAATACGGTATAGCCATTATCTCCATTTCGAAAGACGATATGCTCCACATAGCCTTTTACTGTTTCCAAAACATTTCCTCCTTTACGCAAAGAGGGGCTCCTCTTTTCAAAAGACAGCCCCTACATTCCTATTTACCCATAAATTCTACAAACTGACCGGTTCCAATCGCAACAACTTTCATTGGATCTTCTGCCGTCATCGTGTTAATTCCGGTTTTTTCTTCGATCAACTCTTCCAATCCGCGAAGCAATGCACCACCACCTGTTAGAACAATACCTCTATCCAAAATATCTGCCGATAACTCCGGTGGAGTTCTCTCTAGTACAGCAATTACTGCTTCTACAATCTGCGCTGTTGTTTCGCGAAGCGCTTCTTCTGTTTCTGAAGAAGAAACTGTAACAGTCTTCGGAAGTCCTGTTACGAGGTTACGCCCACGTACTTCCATTACCATATCTTCAACTAATGGATAGGTTGTACCAATTTTAATCTTGATATCTTCTGCAGTACGTTCACCAATCAATAAATTGTGTTTCTTACGCATATAACGCACGATTGCTTCATCGAAGTCATCACCGGCAACTTTAAGGGACGTATTAACTACCGTACCTCCAAGTGAGATAACTGCAACATCTGTTGTACCGCCACCGATATCTACAATCATGTTACCGCATGGTTTCGCAATATCAATGCCTGCTCCAATAGCTGCCGCTACCGGTTCTTCAATCAAATGCACCTCTCTTGCCCCAGCTGCATATCCTGCTTCTGTAACGGCTTTCTTTTCCACTTCTGTCACACCACTTGGCACACAAATGCTAATACGTGGTTTCTTAAACAGACGAATTCCTACTGCCTTCTGTACAAAATATTTGATCATTTTTTCTGTTACAGTATAATCCGAAATTACACCTTGTCTTAATGGTCTAATGGCAACAATGTTACCCGGTGTTCTACCGAGCATTAGTCTGGCATCTTCCCCAATTGCTTTGATTTCATTCGTATCTCTGTCAAATGCAACTACGGAAGGCTCTTTTAATACTACACCTTTTCCTTTTACATACACCAATACACTGGCGGTTCCTAAATCGATTCCGATATCTGTGACTGACATCTGATTTCTCCTTTCACAACTCTTATCTATTCTGTTATCTTTCGTTCTCTAGTCTAATGTCTCTAACATTATAATGGAATTTCTAATAAATGGAAAGAGTTTTTTATTATTTTTCACTTTTCTTGACAGACAGTTCACGTTTTACATAATAGCCCGTATATGATTTTGGATGCTCGGCGATTTCCTCCGGGGTACCCTTTGCAATGATTGTTCCGCCTTTGTCTCCACCCTCCGGTCCAATATCAATAATATAATCTGCTGTTTTTATAACATCCAGATTGTGTTCAATCACAATCACTGTATTTCCGTCTTCCGTCAGACGTTTCAAAATCTCTGTCAATTTATGCACGTCAGCAAAATGAAGTCCTGTTGTAGGCTCGTCTAAAATGTAAATGGTCTTTCCTGTACTTCTCCTGCTGAGTTCTGTAGCCAATTTGATACGCTGCGCCTCTCCCCCGGATAAGGTGGTAGATGGCTGTCCGAGACGGATGTAGGAAAGTCCCACATCGTACAAGGTCTCGATCTTCCTGCGAATACTTGGCACGTTCTCAAAAAATACCAAAGCTTCTTCCACCGTCATATTCAGCACATCATAAATGCTTTTCCCTTTATATTTTACCTCTAATGTTTCCCGATTATAACGCTTTCCGCCACATACCTCACATGGCACATACACATCCGGTAGGAAATGCATTTCAATCTTTAAGATACCGTCACCCGAACAAGCTTCGCATCGTCCACCTTTCACATTGAAGCTAAATCTGCCCTTTTTGTATCCTTTTGCCTTCGCATCCGGTGTAGCAGCAAATAAATCACGAATCATATCAAACACTCCAGTATACGTGGCAGGGTTTGACCTTGGGGTTCTCCCAATCGGTGACTGGTCGATATTTATCACCTTATCCAGTTGTTCTACGCCCTCAATGCAAGTGTGCTTTCCCGGAATGGTTCTGGCGCGATTCAACTTCTTTGCAAGTGCTTTATATAAAATCTCATTCACAAGGGAACTTTTCCCCGAGCCTGATACACCTGTCACACAAGTCATCACACCCAATGGGAGATCCACGTCAATATTCTTTAAGTTGTTTTCCGCAGCACCTTTCACCGTCAGCCAACCCTTAGGCTCTTTTCGAGTTTCGGGTACAGGGATCTTTACCCTTCTGCTCAGATATGCACCGGTGATAGAATTCTCACAAGCCATGATCTCTTTTGCAGTTCCTGCTGCAACCACTTCGCCACCATGTTCTCCTGCTCCCGGTCCAATATCCACAATGTAATCCGCTTCCATCATGGTATCCTCATCATGCTCCACCACAATGAGTGTATTACCCAAGTCTCTAAGGTGCTTCAGTGTGCCCAACAATTTATCGTTATCTCTTTGGTGAAGACCGATGCTCGGCTCATCCAATATATAAGCCACACCTACCAATCCGGACCCAATCTGAGTTGCCAGGCGAATTCGCTGTGCCTCTCCGCCGGATAAACTGCCGGTTGCACGAGAGAGTGTCAGATAGTCCAAACCTACATTCATCAAAAAACGTAGACGTGCTTTTATCTCCTTTAATATCTGTTCCCCGATTAATTCCTGGGTTTTTGTCAATTGTAATTCGTCTAAAAATTGTACCAGCTTTTCTATGGAAAAATTGGTAATCTCCGCAATATTCTTTCCGCCGACTGTAACCGCCAACGCACTCTGCTTCAATCGCTGCCCTCCACATTCGTGACACGGTGTAATACGCATGAAAGTTTCATATTCTGCTTTCATGGTCTCTGATGCAGTTTCCCTATAACGTCGTTCCACACTACGAACAAGACCATCAAAGGCGATGTCATAAAATCCTTCTCCTCGCTGTCCCACATAGTGTACCTTTACCGTTTTCCCATTTGTTCCATGAATGAGAATGTTTTTAATATCCTCCGGATACTCTTGAAACGGTGTGCTAAGGGAGAAATGATATTCCTCAGCCAAGGCATTCAAAATGGCTCTTGTGAAACTTTTTTCATCTGTACTGGATTGCCATCCAAGCACGACAATAGCGCCTTCATCAATACTAAGGCTTGGGTCCGGAATCATCAAATCAATATCAAATTCCATCTTATGTCCCAGACCAAAACATACCGGACATGCTCCAAAAGGATTGTTAAATGAAAAGGTTCTTGGTTCAATCTCATCCACACTGATACCACAATCCGGACAAGAAAAGCTCTGGCTAAATTGAATTGGTTCACCGCCAATCACATCCACCACCAAAAGCCCCTCTGCAAGTTCCAAAACATTTTCAATGGAATCGGTCATACGCTTTTCTATCCCCGGACGAACCACAAGTCTGTCCACAATAATCTCAATATTGTGTTTGATATTCTTATCCAGTGTAATCTGTTCTGTTAATTCATAAAGGTTCCCATCTACACGCACACGTACATAACCGCTTTTCTTAGCTCGCTCAAGTAACTTTTCATGACGACCTTTCTTGCCACGCACAACCGGTGCTAAAAGCTGAACCTTTGTCCCTTCCGGCAATTCCATAATCTGGTCTACCATCTGGTCCACCGTCTGCTTCTTAATCTCCTTCCCGCATTTTGGACAATGTGGGATACCGATTCTTGCGTAAAGAAGTCGGAAATAATCATAAATTTCCGTTACCGTACCAACCGTAGAACGTGGGTTGCGGTTGGTGGTTTTCTGGTCGATGGAGATAGCCGGTGATAAGCCTTCTATACTCTCCACATTTGGTTTTTCCATCTGTCCGAGGAATTGTCTCGCATAAGATGACAAAGATTCCATGTATCTTCTTTGCCCCTCCGCATAAATAGTGTCAAAGGCAAGGGATGACTTACCCGAACCACTAAGCCCTGTCAAAACGACTAATTCATTACGTGGAATATCAATATCTATATTTTTCAAGTTGTGCTCATTAGCACCACGTATTTTGATATATTTCTTGTTATCCATATTTTACTGTATGCTCCTTTAATGTCATATCATGTGCATTGCACATGCTACACTCCAGATAGGTGCACATTTTCTCACAATGTGGCATCATATCTCAATCTAGTGCTTGATATACTTGCTTTAATTCAATCATCTTATCACGCAAGCTTGCTGCCGCCTCAAAGTTAAGTTCTGCCGCAGCCTTTCGCATTTGTTTGGAAACATCTTTAATTAATTTCTCCAGTTCCGTCTTACTCATAGATTCCGGATCCTTCTCCATGCGAAGTTCTTCCGCTGCAACCTTTTTAGAAATACTAATCAAGTCGCGGACTGCTTTACGAATGGTCTGTGGTGTAATACCATGTTCTACATTATACTCCATCTGGAGCTTGCGTCTACGCTCAGTTTCTTCCATCGCACGTCTCATGGAATCAGTAATGACATCTGCGTACATAATAACGTGTCCCTCTGAGTTACGTGCTGCACGTCCAATAGTCTGAATAAGCGACGTCTCAGAACGGAGGAACCCTTCCTTATCCGCATCTAAGATGGCTATGAGCGTAATCTCCGGAATATCCAAACCTTCTCGCAAAAGGTTAATACCCACAAGAACATCGAATACATCCAAACGCATATCTCGGATAATCTCTGTTCGCTCCAAGGTATCGATATCCGAGTGGAGATATTTCACACGAATGCCCAATTCCCGCATATAGTCCGTCAAATCCTCTGCCATACGTTTCGTAAGCGTGGTAATCAAAACTTTATTCTTATTTGCAACTTCTTTATTCACTTCCCCAATCAAATCATCAATCTGGCCTTCAATCGGGCGTACCTCTACCACCGGGTCCAAAAGTCCCGTCGGACGAATAATCTGCTCCGCACGAAGGAGTTCATTTTGCTCCTCGTATTTTCCAGGTGTAGCAGAAACGAAAAGCATCTGATTCACCTTTCCTTCAAACTCAACAAAATTCAGTGGACGGTTGTCCTTGGCAGACGGCAGACGAAATCCGTATTCCACCAGCGTAGATTTCCTTGACTGGTCTCCATTGTACATAGCCCCCAATTGCGGAATGGTCATGTGAGACTCATCAATCATAATCAGAAAATCATCTGGGAAATAATCAATTAATGTGTGTGGTGGTTGCCCCGGTTCAAGACCGGTCAAATGTCTGGAATAGTTCTCAATTCCGGAACAAAATCCAGTCTCTCTCATCATTTCTATATCGAAATTGGTGCGTTCAGCAATACGCTGTGCCTCCAATAATTTATCTTCGCTCTTAAAATATCGCACCCGCTCATCTAATTCATCTTCGATCTCATGGATAGCACGATTCATGCTGTCCTGTGAAACCACGTAGTGTGATGCCGGGAAAATCACCATATGCTCCAATGAAGCTTTAATCTCCCCTGTCAGCACATCTATCTCTGTAATTCTGTCCACTTCATCCCCAAAAAATTCCACACGGTAGGCCTTGCTTTCCGAATATGCCGGAAAAATCTCCAACACATCGCCATGCACACGAAATGTTCCCCGTTTAAAATCCATCTCATTGCGATCATACTGTATATCAATGAGTTTTCGAATGACTTCGTCACGGTCTTTTATCATACCCGGACGAAGGGAAATCACCATCTCTTTATAATCAATCGGTGAGCCAAGCCCATAGATACAGGATACGCTGGCTACAATGATTACATCGCGGCGTTCAGAAAGCGCTGCTGTGGCAGAATGGCGCAGTTTGTCAATCTCATCATTGATAGACGAATCTTTGGCAATATACGTATCCGACGATGGCACATAGGCTTCCGGCTGGTAGTAATCGTAATAGGACACAAAATACTCCACCGCGTTATCAGGGAAGAACTCCTTGAACTCCCCGTAGAGTTGCGCAGCCAAGGTCTTGTTATGTGCAATTACCAAGGTTGGTTTATTCAGTTTTTCAATAATATTCGCCATTGTAAACGTTTTACCGGAGCCTGTAACACCAAGTAATGTCTGGCATTGATTGCCCTCCTCAAAGCCTTTTACAAGGGCTTCGATGGCTTGAGGTTGGTCGCCGGTTGGCTTGTATTCTGATTTTAAAACGAATTGATCCATAACTAACCTCCTGGTTCCAATCGTTCTTAAAACTATTATCTACTTATTCTACTAGATTATATCAGAAGATAAAAGAAAAGTACAGAACAAATCGAACTTTTGTTCTGTACTTTGTGATATTCGTATCAATAAATTACTTCTTCGCTCTTGCCTTAAATTCTTCCACAATCCCAATCATTTCTTCTGACGGATTGGAGACAACTGCAGATGCGAAAATCTTACATAGTGGGTTCGTAGTCACGCGCTCTACTGCCGCGCTGACAGCAGCCACCTCTCCACTGACAAAAACTAATACGTGTCCCCCACATTTTGTATCCTTTGTTTCATATTCCACTTCCGAAGTCTTCAACATCTGGTCTAATACAATCACTGCATTTGCCTCTCCGAGAACTTCCACTAATCCATATGCTCCGTATCTCATAACATCTACCTCTGCTTTCGACCTTACTTACTGATTGTCATCGCTGCTGCAAGTTCTGTTCCCTTATCAGGAGCAGCAATTACTGTATGCGAAATAATCTTTGAAATCGGTGCCGCCTTTGCCAATGCTGCTTCCATTGCCGCGTTCACATCTGATATTCTACCACGCATCTTTACGCAGGCACCTGCGCCAAGACGGTTTCTCTCTACAGATTGAATCTTGACATCCGCAGTTTTTGCCGCTGCATCCAATGCAACAAAGCATGCACATTCGCTATCTAATTCAAACACACCAATTGCCATACCATCGTATTTACCATTCATTGTGAATTCCTCGCTTCTTCTTTTGCGTATATGATACACATTAAACTTTCTTGGCATATTGTAACATATTTACCAAAAGAATACAAATACAACTTTACCTATTCTCTCATACTCTTAATTCCTTTGGCCAATATCTTCACATCATTAATAATATAATCAAAGGCTCCGGCCTTCACCATGTTAATCATAATCATACCGATTGGCACGGCAAGAATCATCCAAACGACACCACCTAATCGGTAACCAATGTAAATGAACACCAAGGTCGGAAGCGGTTTTAATCCCACTTCGTCTCCCACCAGTTTTGGCTGAATCAACTGACGAACAATCTGCGTTGTTGCATACAGAATTACGAGGAAAATCAATCGCTTATAGTCTCCGACTAGAAACGTATAAATACACCATGGTACAAATGCAGTTCCTGTCCCTAAGAACGGGAGGAAATCTAAAAATGCAATAATAATCGAAAGAACAATCACATATTTGATTCTTAGAATGCTAAGACCAATCAACAAAATGGCACCCACGACTCCCATAATCTTGAACTGCGCTTTGAAATATCCTCCTACAGAGAATTTGAAATTGGTGACTACCATGGTCAGTCTCTGATATACAGATTGTGGAATCACTTTCTTAAACCAAGCAACCACATTTTCTCTGTCTGCCACAAAAAAGTAAGCCGAAAGAATCGTAACAAAAGTTCCGATAATAATGGTTGGAATAGATTTTGCAATATCTCCAACCAAGGACACTGTCGGGTCGCTTATTTTTTCGATCCACCCTCCTGTTGCATTTCCTATACCGGATACAATCGCATTCCAGCCATTCTGAACACCTTTTGGTAATTTATCAAAGAAACCTGCCAGGTTACTTGCAATTTCTTTGAGCTGAAGTTCAATTTCTTCATACATTTCCGGAAGATTTGTGACAAGGCCACCAAGTTCCTTTACAATCATGCTTCCGAGCAAATATAAGAGTCCAACAACTGTTCCAATTACAACAATAATCATAATTGCAGAGCCAAATTTCTTCTGAATCTTCACTTTCTTATCCAGCCAGCAGACTACCGGATTTGCAATACAAGAAATAATCCAACCAATCACAAATGGCATTAGAAATCGAATCAATCCTACACCCACTCCCACAACAAAAGCCGTTGCAAGCAGACTAAATATTAAACTGACTATCACTTTCCAATATGGACGTGTATTTTCCATCTACTCCACCTCAGTTTCTTCTTGTAGGTAAGTTTCCATGAGTTCCCAAATTTCTTCCCGGCCTTGTTTTGTCTCCGCCGAGAAAGGAATAACCGTTGTTCCCGGAAGGAGTTTTAATCCTTCCTTAATCATTTTCACATGTTTTGCCACTTGGCTTCGTTTCAATTTATCCAGCTTTGTTGCAATGATAATTGGATGATAGCCTTGCGCCACAATCCACTCATACATCATCTTATCATTTGCAGATGGGTCATGCCTGATATCAATCAATAAGAAAACAGCTTTTAACTGCTTCGATGTATTCAAATAACGTTCAATCAGCTGTCCCCATTTGATTTTTTCTTGTTCAGACACCTTTGCATACCCATATCCCGGCAAATCCACCAGATACATTACATCATTTACATTATAGAAATTAATGGTCTGGGTTTTTCCCGGAGTGGCCGATGTTCTTGCAAGTGCCTTGCGATTCATTAAGGCATTAATCAAAGAAGATTTACCCACATTTGACTTCCCTGCAAACGCAATTTCCACTTTGTCTGTCTCCGACAACTTACTTGTAATTCCGCAAACAATTTCCAATTCTACATTCTTAATCTTCATACTCTAGTCCTCACATACCAAGGCTTTTTCCAGAACTTCTGTCATAGTGCCTACCGGTACAATTTCCAATCCATTTGTAATCTCATTTGAAATGTCTTCCACGTCCCGCATATTCTTTTCCGGAACAAGCACAATTTTTACACCTGCATTTTTGGCAGCAAGCAATTTTTCCTTCAAACCACCGATTGGAAGCACTCGTCCACGCAAAGTAATTTCACCTGTCATTGCTACATCGGCACGCACCTTTCTCTCTGTGATTGCCGAAAGCATAGCGGTTGCCATAGTGATTCCTGCAGACGGACCATCTTTTGGGGTTGCTCCTTCCGGTATATGGATGTGAATATCATGTTTCTCAAAGAAATCCTCTGAAATATGATATTCTTCTCCCACAGAACGAATGTAACTAATTCCGGCTCTTGCTGATTCTTTCATAACATCTCCCAGTTGTCCTGTCAATAGAATTTCACCTTTTCCCGGCATGATATTTACTTCTATTTCCAGGGTGTCTCCTCCCACGCTGGTCCACGCAAGCCCTCGTACAATCCCGATTTCATCAGTTTGATTAATCAAATGATAGTGAAATTTCTCTTTTCCTAAATATTTTTCAAGATTGCGTTCCGTTACACGGATAGTTGCCTTCCCACCTTCGAGGATCTCTCTTGCTGTCTTTCTGCAAATTTCACCGATGGTACGTTCCAATTGTCTCACACCGGCTTCCTTCGTATAACCACTCACCATTTTCCAAATGGCACCTTTTGTAATTTTCAACTGTTCCTCTGTCAATCCATGCTTTTGAAGCTGTTTTGGAACCAAATGTCTGGTGGCGATGTGCAATTTTTCATTTTCCGTATAACTGCTGATTTCTATCACTTCCATACGATCCAAAAGTGGCCTTGGAATTGTTTGCAAGCTATTGGCTGTAGTAACAAACAGAACTTCTGACAAATCCAACGGCACTTCCAGATAATGGTCTCGGAACTTGACATTTTGCTCACTGTCAAGCACCTCTAAAAGTGCGGAGAATGTATCCCCTTTATAATCATTACTTACTTTGTCAATCTCATCTAACAAAATGAGTGAATTTTTCGCACCTGTTGATTTTAATGCATTTGCAATACGTCCCGGCATAGCTCCCACGTAGGTTTTGCGATGTCCTCGTATCTCTGCTTCATCCCTTACCCCGCCAAGTGAAATTCTGGCATAAGGTTTGTTCAATGCTTTTGAAAGAGACTTTGCAATGGAAGTTTTTCCCGTTCCCGGTGGGCCTACCAAGCAAAGAATCGGGCTCTCCCCTTTACTCGTCAATGTGCGTACTGCAAGAAATTCTAAAATTCTCTCCTTCACCTTCTCCAAGCCGTAATGGTCTTCATCCAGAATTCTCTTTGCCTCTGCAATATTCACCTTATCCTCCACCATTTTATCCCACGGCATTTCCAGCATGGTTTCAATATAGGTACGAGAAACCCCATTTTCAGCGGAATTTTGCATCGCACTTTTGAACCGATGAATTTCCTTCATTAATTTATCTTTTACTTCTTGAGAAGCCTTTAATTTATTGGTTGCATCCGTAAATTCCTCTGCATCAGAGACCAGATTCTCCTCACCCAATTCCTCACGAATCACTTTTAACTGCTCTCTTAAAATAAACTCCTTTTGGTGTTTTTCCATGCGTTCCTTTACTTTGCTTTGAATGGTATCCTTCATCGCTAACACAGCAATTTCATTGGCTATTTTAAAACTTAAAAGTGCACATCGTTTGTATAAATCGTTTTCTTCCAGAATATCCTGCAAATTGAGATAATCGAATGGTAAAACTGCTGCTATTTTATTGACTAAGGCCTTAAACTCCTTGATATCTGCAATCTGTGCTGTTATCTCTTTTGGAATCTTTCCGCTTTTCAATGAGTATTCAAAGAAAATCTCCTGCAATGCCTTTACCTCCGGCATTTCATTCAAATGCTCCGGCTCATAGTCATTGTAGTCTTCCACAACTTCTACCTCTGCCTGCAAAAATGGATCTGATTCTGTAATTTGTACCAGTTTGGCGCGTTCTTGTCCCGTCACCAAGACACGATACATATCTTTTGGCATTTTTGCAATTTGCTTAATTGTAGCAATGGTACCTATTTCATAAACATCTTTTTGTGTTGGTTCTTCTATACTTAATTCTCGTTGGGCAACGAGAAATACTTTCTGTTCTTTCCCCTGCATTGCCTTCTTGACTGCCTGAACAGAACGTGTTCTGCTTACGTCGAAATGAGCCACCATTTCCGGTAAAACCGTCATTCCACGCAAAGCAACCATCGGCATACTAATCGTTTGTTTTTCCATATATCCTTCTCCTTTTTTCGAGTTTCCCCTCAAACTCTCACACAACAAAAAGCGAGCACATTATCTGTACCCGCTCCCTATTTACGCACTTTGTGTTGCAACTGCATTGGAATTATAAACTGGCTTTTCCTTGCAAAGCACCACATCTTTTGTGATTAAACAAGTTTTTATAGTTTCATCGGATGGTACGTGATACATGGTATCCATCATGATATTTTCCATAATTGCACGAAGTCCCCTTGCTCCGGTTTTTCTTGCTAATGTAATATCTGCAATCTCCTCCAAAGCATCCTTTTCAAACTCCAACTCAACACCGTCAAGTTCCAATAACTTTTTATATTGTTTTACAATTGCACTCTTTGGTTCTGTCAAGATACGTATCAACGCCTCCCGGTCGAGTGTATCTAATGTTACGTTAATCGGAACACGACCTACCAACTCCGGAATAATACCAAATTTGATTAAATCCTGTGGTAAAATCTGTTTCAGTAACTGACCATTTCTCTTCTCGGCCTTCCCCATAATCTCGGAATTAAATCCCATAGACTTGCGGTCCAAACGAGTCTCAATAATTTTCTCAATACCCTCGAATGCTCCACCGCAAATAAACAAAATATTTGTAGTGTCAATCTGAATCAATTCTTGGTGTGGGTGCTTTCTACCGCCCTGTGGTGGTACAGATGCCACAGTTCCTTCGATAATCTTAAGAAGCGCCTGTTGCACACCTTCTCCCGATACATCACGGGTGATGGATGGATTTTCAGATTTTCTTGTAATCTTATCAATTTCATCTATATAGATAATTCCATATTCAGCACGTTTTACATCACCGTCTGCTGCCTGGATTACCTTTAACAAAATATTTTCCACGTCTTCGCCAACATAACCAGCCTCTGTCAGTGCTGTTGCATCTGCAATTGCAAATGGCACATTCAAGATCTTCGCTAGTGTCTGTGCTAATAAAGTCTTACCGCAGCCGGTTGGTCCCAACATTAAAATATTACTCTTTTGTAACTCTACTCCCAAGTCTTTTCCAGCAAGGATTCTTTTGTAATGATTGTAAACTGCAACGGAAAGAACCTTTTTGGCCTCATCTTGTCCAATTACATAATCATCCAAGAATGCTTTGATTTCTTCCGGCTTTAAGAGGTTAATATCCTCTGCCACAGGATTAATCTCATCCTGTTCCAGTTCCTCGTCAATAATCTCTGCACAAACCTCCACACATTCATCACAGATAAATGTATTATTCGGTCCTGCAATCAGTTTACGTACTTGTGCCTGTGTTTTGCCACAAAATGAACATCTAACGATATCTTCACCTTTTCTTCCTGCCATACTCTCTCCTCATTTTCAAGCGTAAAGGGGCTGCTCTTTGTTCCAGAACATCCCCCTTGTTTTTCATTAATGGCTGGTAATTACCTCATCTACCAAACCGTATTCTTTTGCTTCCTGTGCAGACATGAAATTGTCTCGTTCTGTATCAATTTCAATTCTTTCTAAACTTTGTCCTGTGTTCTCTGCAAGGATTTGGTTCAATTTACTTCTTGTCTTCAAGATATGTTCAGCAACTATCTTAATCTCTGTTGCCTGTCCTTTTGCTCCGCCGGATGGCTGATGAATCATAATTTCAGAATTCGGAAGTGCATAACGCTTACCCTTCGCACCACCTGCCAGCAAGAATGAACCCATACTTGCAGCCATTCCAATACAGATTGTAGATACATCACATTTAATGTATTGCATTGTATCATAGATAGCCATACCTGCCGTAACAGAACCACCTGGACTGTTAATATACAAATGAATATCTTTTTCCGGATCTTCACCTTCAAGGAATAACAATTGTGCAATAATTACACTTGCAGAAGCATCACTTACTTCTTCTCCCAAGAAAATGATTCTCTCTTTTAATAGTCTTGAATAAATGTCATAAGAACGTTCTCCACGACTTGTTTGTTCAATGACATAAGGTATTACGCTCATGAAATGCCTCCCTTAAGTTCTATTCTTCTACAGCGTTGTCAACTAACAATGTTACTGCTTCCTGAACAGCCATATCAGCCTTCATTTGTGCTTTTTCGCTTTCACCCATGTATTCTTTCAGTTTGTCAACTTCCATCTGGTATGTTTCAGCCATTTTTGTTAATTCTGCATCTAATTTTTCATCAGAAATTTCGATGTTTTCTGCTTTTGCAATTGCTTCAAGAACTAATCTTGTCTCAATGCGCTTCACAGCTTGTGGTCTCATTTCTTCTTTCATCTTATCTGCAGTTAAACCTGTAAACTGGAAGTATTGTTCCATAGAAAGACCTTGTGACTGCAATCTTTGTGCAAATTCTTGTGTCATTTGTCCCACTTGAGTGTCAATCATTGCTTCCGGGATATCCATTGTAGCATTTGCAACTGCTTTTTCTACAGCCTGATCTTCTTTTTGTCTGTTACCTTCTGTAATTTTTTGTTCTTTGATCTTAGCTTTGATATCAGCCTTGTATTCCTCTAATGTATCAAATTCAGAAACTTCTGCAGCGAAATCATCATCTAATTCCGGAAGTTCTTTTACTTTGATTTCATGTACGGTACATTTAAATGTAGCTTCTTTTCCGGCTAAATCTTCTGCATGGTATTCTTCTGGGAATGTCACATTTACTTCCACTTCTTTTTCAACTTCTACACCGATTAATTGTTCTTCAAATCCTGGAATAAATGCTCCCGAACCGATTGTCAATGGATAGTTTTCGCCTTTACCACCTTCAAATGCAACACCGTTAACAAATCCTTCAAAATCGAAAATTACTTCATCTCCGTCTTGTACTGCACGGTCTTCTACTGTAATTGTTCTTGCATTTTTCTTTTGTTCTTCTTCTAATCTAGCATCTACTTCTTTTGCAGTTACTCTGGTAGAAACTTTGTCTACTTTCAATCCTTTGTATTCACCAAGTGTTACTTCCGGTTTGAGAGCTACTTCTGCTGTGAAGATAAATGGTTTTCCCTTTTCTAATTGAACAACATCAATGCTTGGTTGTGAAACGATTTCCAAACCACTTTCATCGTATGCGTTTGCATATGCATCCGGAATCAATGCATTTGCTGCATCTTCATAGAAAATTTCCACTCCATACATTTTTTCAATCATTTGACGTGGAACTTTTCCTTTACGGAATCCAGGTACGCTGATGTGTTTTCTTTGTTTCAGATAAGCAGCTTGAATTGCTTTGTCTAATTCTTCAGCAGAAACTTCAATTGTAAGTTTTGCCATGTTTTTTTCTAATTTTTCTACTTGTAAGCTCATTACTTTCTCCTCCTTATATATACGAAAAGCCTATCGGCTTATCTTTACATGACGCTCATCGCTTGATTATATCACAGTTTTTTCGAAATATCTAGTCTTGTTTTACATCTAAACTCAGGATTTTTACTAAAAATTTGGTAATTGAAGACTCTTCTAACTTGTACAACCCGTCTTCTTCTTTTATGACCTTAAAAATCACCTTTTGTTCTTCTCCAAATTCCATGTTGTTATAAGCTTCTTCTAATGCTGTATATGCGTTCGCCATCGTATCTGAAGTCATTTGGGCAAATATCTCTTCATAAGTACCTCTATATTCCCCTTTTTCCTTTTTCTCATTTGCACGTTGTACTTCACTGTTTACCGCTTCAACATACACATTCATAATATTTGTTGGACGATACTTCACTAGTACATGAAACTCATCATCACTAACCTTTTCAGCCTCTTGCACACTATAATCTAGTTTTGCAAAAATCTTTTTGCAAAGTGCAATATACTTTTCCTCTAATTCTGAATCAATCGTCATTTTATTAAGAAGCGTATTTTTTACAAATGATTCTATTCCGGCATTATATTGTGCTAATAATGCTTCTTCCGTCGTCCCTTCTGTCATCTCTGCTGCAACTTCAACATTACCTTTTATTGTTTGGTCTAAAATCGCAGACACATAACCTTGCGCGTTAAACCCACGAAACACGCCAAGACACGCAAGTGTTCCAAAAACAATAAGCATCACAACTGCTACACTAACAACTATGCCAAATACTACATTTTTCCTTTTCTTATCCATACTACACCCCTTCTATTGATAATAAATAATTGATTTCCCAATTTCATCTGCTTTTTCAGAACTTAATAACAACTCAATTAAGGCTAACGAAAACGGAATCGCTGTTCCCATTCCCCTGCTTGTAACAATAAACTCGTCCACCACGACTGAATCTTCCACACACTCTGCTCCCAACAATTGGGCTTCAAATCCCGGATAGGAGGTGGCTTTTCTTCCCCTTAAAAACCCATACTTTCCAAAAACACTTGGAGCCGCACAGATTGCTGCAAGATATTTTTTCTCGTCATAACCTTTGTTCAGTAATTCTTCTAATCCCTTATGTGCGCCAAGATTTAAAGTTCCCGGCATTCCACCCGGAAGCACCAACATATCTTCTCCTTCAAAGTTCATTTCTTCAAATAATTTATCTGCTTGTACGTCAATCCCGTGTGCGCCGTGAATCGTATTTTCTCCTGTGATCGATACAGTTGTAACCTCCACGCCGGCCCTGCGAAGCAAGTCCACTACGGTCAATCCTTCAATTTCTTCAAATCCGTCTGCAAGAAAAACACTTACTTTTTTCATAAAAAGTCCTCCTTTTTCAACTCTTTTGATTGTAACAAAAGTATAGAGAAAATGCAAATTTGTTTACTTTTTTAGCATTTCATATTACTATAAATATGTCTGGAGGATATAAATATGGAAATCGAACGCAAATTTTTATTAAAAGAATTACCAAATGATTTAGAAAAATACCCTGTGCGCCACTTAGAACAAGGCTACCTGTGTACCGGTCCGGTGGTTCGCATCAGAAAGGATAATGACAAATACGAACTCACGTATAAAGCAAAAGGAATGATGATACGCGAGGAATATAATCTTCCACTTACAAAAGAAGCTTATGAACACCTGAAAGAGAAAATAGACGGCAGACTCATTACTAAAAAACGTTACATGATTCCGTTTGAAAAATATACCATTGAATTAGACATTTTTGAAGGAGACTTAGCTCCTCTCACACTTGCAGAGGTGGAATTTGCTTCCGAAGAAGAGGCAAAGGCATTCATCGCCCCTGATTGGTTTGCAGAAGATGTGACATTTAGCAGGTTATATCATAATAGTTTTTTAAGTAGAATATAGCGCACCCTTAATTCGGGCTATGAGCAGCACTTGGGGGGCGTTTTTCTATATGCATAATAATTGGCTCTCCATACCCAAAACGCAGGGATGCAAAAACACTTTCGGGGTGTTTTTTTCTATATACATAATAACTTGCTTCCTATACCCCAAATTCAGACCCCAAAGGGTACCTTGGTGGTTAGAATTTTCTATACGCAAAAAAACTTGCTTGCCATGCCCATAGGTTGTGAAAAAGCAGGGTATTACAAAACACTTATTTTTCATATAGAAAAAATCTCCCAAAACCACATGGAATCAGGCAAACATAAGGGTATAGCAAATAAAAAAAAGCAGCATATACCCATACTGAAATCAGTTGGTATGACCAATATAAAACAAGTGCGACTCATCGATGTGTTCTGAGCCGCACTTGTTTTTATTCTTCTCTCTTCTTTTCTTCTTTAGCCCGTTGTTTCGCCAATTTCTTTTCTTCTTTCTGGCGTTGTTTTTCACGTTCTTCTTCTAAAATCTGTCTATGTTTTTCAAGTTCACGTGCTTCTTTTTCTCGTTGTCTTTCTTCTTTTGCTTTCTGCTTTTCCTGGCGTTTCATTGCTTTTTTCTTTCTCCCCTCATGTCTTGCTTTTCTGCTTGCGATAAAGTAAATCATCGCAATTAAGAGAATAAAAGAAAGTGCACCGAGCCCTACGATTGCATACATATAATACTCGTTCGGGAACCAAGTTTTTTCAACTGGTGCCTGTTCCACATCTTCGACTTTTATATCGTTGTATCTTTGGAAGGTTCCATCTAAACTGTCATATTTGTATAAGACTTCTGTTCCATCTTGATTCATCACATAAGCAACACTAAATTCTTCATCCAGTTTCCAAGCATCCACACGCTTTCCTTGCACCTGAAGTGCTACAGTTTCATACTCTGCAAACTCTGCCACCTCTTTATTAAGTGGCAGTGGAATAATATATTTACCTTCTGCAAATTTAATTTGTATAAAATCATAGAATTCTTTTGCTTCCTGGTTGTAAATATAAAAGCTTGTGTTCTCACCGGATTTTAAATTCATAAGCACCAGACTTCCACTTGTATTCGTCACTGCTTCATATTGTCTGTTGTTGTATGTCACTTGCTTTCTGCTAAATCCTGTTGGTATCTGGTCGTCTTTAAAATTCTCATCAATCGTATGCTCGACGTTTCCAATCTGAATCTTTTCTGCTTCTCCGCACATGATTGTAATGGTGTATGCTCTGGACGAGCCACTTTCAGAGACAACAATAACTTTTGCCTCGTTTGGACCTAGTTTCAAATCTTTTCCACCCGAAACGCTTACCGTTGATTTACTGCTAGCCGGAGTTGCAGAAATTGTCACTTCTGTTGTATCTCCCGGAACACTTACTGTATAAGAAGTAGTATCCCCGCTAAATGCCGGGCTTAAATTTCCCGGATACACTTGAAGAGCACTTAACTTGTTATTCGTGTCTTTGTTGTTCTGTGGTTTGTTATTATTAGTATTGTTGTTTGTGTTATTATTGTTGTTAGTTGTAGGAACTTTTCCGGTAATCTTACCACCACTTGAACTTGTAGAAACAGAACTTGCTGCTTCATAATCATATACGTCTGCAGATGTTACACTAATACTATGTGTTCCTGCCTTCAAAATTTTAAAACTCACTGTAAAACTTAACTTGGTCAATCCGCCACTAGTAGCATATCCACTGTAGTACACACTTCCTGAACTTCCACTTGCCCCACTTGAACAATTTACAACTGTCAGCGCAGAAGGATCATATTTCAATGTAATATCTGCACCACCAATCGCAGTCCCGGATGTAGTCGCTGAACATGTTACCGTAACAGTATTACCAACGTTGCCACTCGCACTAGATACACTTACTTTTGCTGACGCTGCAAACGCCTCTCCTGAAAGTAGCACGAAAAGTAAACATATACTTAAGAAAAATCCCCCTATTTTTTTAAAATTATTCATTTAATTCTCCCCTATTGTTTAATGGTATATATCTTGATATTGTGTTTCTGCACTAAAAGTAAATCTTGTGCATTGACCTTTCCATTCTTATTTACATCTGCCGCTGAAGAAAATACTCCGTTTAATGTGCTAACACGAATATTATTCTTTTGTATAAGCAACAGATCCTGAGCATTTATTCTTCCATCACCATTGGTATCCCCATAAATGACAACGTTATAAGTAAACTTATGCGCACCTGTCGAATCATACACTCTCACTTGGTCTCCGGTTCCTACATTACCCGTTTCTGCTGTACCATTTGATTTTGTAATCTTTACACTTCCATTTGCAACAGCAAATTTCTTTGTGAAATCTGATGCCTTTATTGGAAAACTTGTAATTCCGGTAATCGTATTATTGCTATTTACCTTGTAGGTGGTACTGCTAACACTTGGAGTTACAACTGTTGTTCCTCCGTTGTTGCCTCCATTGTTTGTTCCACCATTTCCGCCGCCTGTGTTACTTGCAGCTTGACGAACAACACTAATGGTATAGGTTCTGGTACTACCATTCTGTGCTTTTGTCGTAATTGCAATAGCATTGGTACCTACATTCAAACTTCTTGCACCTGTTCCTGAAACTGTAGTTGTGGAAGATGCCGCCTGTGCACTAACTGTAATGCTTGTAACGCTATTCGGTACAATCAACGAATAGGAGGTTTCGTACATACTAAAGGTTGGTGTCAAATTATAACCACTTACTGATAATGATTTCAACATATAGTTTGGATTGTCATCACCTGATGGCTTTTTACTCACCGCGGCAGGCATGTTTTTGTATACCGGAATCTTGAATATCAATGCCGCCTCTCTCGCATTTTCATCATATGCTTTTGACATGTGAATTCCTTCACTTGCCGCACCGCCAACATTTGTCATATATTGATGTCCGTATAGATTGGAACCCTGTACATTAAATTTCTTTAGATACAAGGTATCTTGTCCTACATTCACAAAATTTTCACCGTAATACAATGCACCACCTTTAATAGCTTTGGTTCTTGTATTCCATGGTCTCCCATATGATGTGGAACCACTGTCTCCACCTTTCGCATACCACAATCCACGCTCTACAGCAGAAGCAAAACTGCTTGTCTTGTATGCTCCGATATTCAGATAGTTATAATATCCTTCATATCCCGGAACCTTACCTGAAATACTTCTACCGTCACCATTAATTCCTTGCTCCTGAATCATCATGGAAGCCAAAGTAAACGGGCAAACTTTTGTGCTTGCAGCCACGCTCATAATTACGTCTACGTAAGTACTGTTATCGCACCCACCAGCAAGATATGTACCTTTAACCATGTTTGTCAGGTCAGCCTTTTTTTGCGCCAGTTGTGTTGCATTTAATGCTGAAGCATTATAGCTTTGTTTAATAAATTGAAAAATATTTGTACTATCCAGAAAATTCCTTGGGTCCATGTAATATCGGATAATCTCAGTTGATGCAGCTACCCATCCGCCGGAATCAAATTCTTTCCATTCATTTTTCTCCCAGTCATAGGCGCCGGTTTGTGTCGATTTCCAAGAAGAATCTGCACTATCATGTACTAAGTTTTTACCAAGGGCACTTTCACCTTTGATAACTTCATCCCAAGTCAGATTTGTAATCTGGGCCTCAAATTTCCAATTTGGATACTTTGCATGCAATGCCTGAAGCTGTGCTCGGTAACTTTCCGGAAATCCTTGCGCTGCTAAATATGCATCAAAGTCTTTATCTTCTTCTACGATTGTTTCCGTTACCTTTACATAAGAAGATGATGCCCAACCAGTCTTTCCATTTACAATCATTTTGTACCATATCTTACCGGTAGTAGCCTTCTTCTCCTCAATGATTTGCCCTGTATCACCATTTTTCAAATAACCAACGACACTATATTCCGTGCCCGGACCACTTCGAAGATTCAAACTACTGCTTACCTCGACAGTCCCTGTCCGAATCACTGTCTTCGCATCCGCATTTATACCTAAAAAAAGTAAACTTGTCCCGAGGCATACTATAATCATTAGTATACTAAGACAAGTTCTACTTACATTTCTCCCCAAAATTTTCATTCGTTTCTCCCCTTAATAATGTAACTTCCCCTTTGTTACAGCATTATTACTTATTATACAAAAAAATTACACAAATTGTCAATTGGATACGCATACCAAATTGACATTTTTTTACATGTTCCGTCGCATATAGTCCACTTCGACATCTGTTACAAAATCCGAGCTGTACCGCGCTTTCTCATACAACATCCTAATCTTTCTAACGGTGTCCGCGTCAGTCCCCTGTTCCCGCAGAAGTTTCACCTGCTCTTTCGGTGCCATGTAAGAAAATCCCGAAATACGTTTTGCCCCCAGTCGTTTCATATTCTTCTTGTATATCTTTCGAATCCTTCTGGCAGGAGTTTGTTCCCCTCTTGCAAAAAATCTGGTTTTCTTTTCTTTCGTAACCTTATCACCATACGAAAGCGCTTCTACCACTTTGTTTTCATCTCTGCCACTCTGTTTATTGTAGAAATTTCGGTAGATGTATAATGCAGCATAAACAATTGCAGCAATAACACCTGCCACAATCAAAATCGTAAACAACACGTACATGATTTCCCCTAAAATCTTCATGAACATGGAAGGATCCTGTTCCTCTGTCATCTCGTGGAGCATATTGCCCATACCATTTTTTATTTCTTCTTTTTCCTCCGGTTGCACCTGCTCTGTTATTGGAAGGAAACTCAGCAAATACCGAAGTACTTTTTTAAGTAACCCAGCAAGAACTTCCCACAACTTTTCCCCACGAAACAAACTAAACAATCCAAGAATCATGCCCAGCACAGCTGTATACAGCACTGATAGACGATTATTTAACTTGCGAACACCTTGTTCGTCCACTTTCGTAGAAAAACCTTGCAACACAATAAACTCATCCATGCAATCCAAATTTCTATATAACAAATACAATAAAAAGCAAAGCAGTACAGTCAAAATACTTACACTTTGTATTCGAGCGCTTCCATCAAGAGCACAAACGAGCATGTAATTAAGAATGAGTATTACCACATAAGCCAATCCTGGTTCGTCTAGCCAGTGGGCCTGTGGCACCAATCGTATAATGGCAGAATATAATATAAGGGTTATCCAAATCAATAGATACCACCCTCTAAAGTCAGCCACAGCTATGCCCAAAACTCCTCCGAAAATCAGAAGCAAATGACTTCCGATAAACATCCAAAAAGACCATTCTTTCTGTCTTATCACACAGCAGACAACCCCTAAAATCATGCTTGCCAAACTATAAGCCAAAAGCTCCCACACACTTTCAAATGCATTTGCCAAAGCAAGCAAAAGAGCCCCGCTGATTATCATATGTGTACCTATTTTTATTACCTGTTTCATCGTTCCAGTTCCTCCATAACAAGGTACTCCGTATGGATATAATTCCCGCTGGTTCCACGAAGTTTCTTATCGCTCACATGTTTCGTCAAATAACTTTTCATAGATTCATGAATCGGTATCAGCCAGTTCGCACTTCCATCTTCTCCGGCATAATCCAGATATGCCTGGGCAAGCTCCGGTGTCTGTTCTGCCGAAATCAGCAAGGAGACTTCTCCCTTATAGGAAGCAGTATTTTCTTTCATATTCTGCTCTCTGATTAACTCCTCCATATTACGTGCCGGTGCATAAATATCCATTTTTGCAAGCTGTTTCAGACACGCATCTATGTGGGAAAGCCCAGCTCCTTCTTTTAAATAAATCTCTTGTCCCGTCAATTTATCCACACTATTGCTGATGATGCGCACAGGTATCCCTTTATGTACAAATCCTTCAATGAAGTTGCGCGCAATACGTATGGACTCCTCTATCAAATCATAATAACGCAGAATTCCCTTCTGACTAATATTTAGAAATACTGTGATTCTCTGACTTGAACTATCAAAATATTGATTCACCTTTAAATTTCCTGTCCGTGCAGATGCCTTCCAGTTCACTTTTCGCATAGGATCACTCTGTGTATAATCTCGGATTCCTTTAAATTCCATGGAATCCTCCTGAAGCTGTCGATTGACAAGATATTCCCCATACATGCGGCAGAAAATCTCCGGCAACTGCATAAATCGCGACCTTGCAGGATATACATAAAGCCAAGAGTAATTCTGAATGGCTTTGCTGTGCAAACTGTGAAATAGAATATCGGAAGTAACAAGTCGCAAACCATCAATACTGTAAAATCCACGTTTGGTGCCAATCACTTCAATCTTCCTAGTCACCCTTTTATATGGCATGATGGATACCCAATCGTTTCGATATTGCTTATCAGTGACACTGGTATTGACCGAATCTACACATTTGATATTGCGGTCCATCTCAAACTTCACCATCAACATCGGAAGCGGCAACATTTTTCGATTTTCAACCTTTTCTCTTATAAGCAGCGCTTGCCCCTCTTCTACTTCATTCTGCGAAAATGAAACATCTGCCGTAAGTCCATAATCCCAAAATTTACTATAGACAGAAAGCGTAGCGAAAATGCAAACTGCCGCTACAATCCCCAAATAAACAAGTGTCATAGCTATCCTTTCGCGTTACCCCATTCCTCAGTAGGCACCGGTATCTCCTTTAAAATCAATTCCATTTGCGTTCTTGCCGCATCCTGAAGATAGAAACTTCCTTCAAGTACCAAGCGGTGTGCCAACACAGGAATCGCCAATTTCTTGATATCTTCCGGCACAACATAGGTTCTACCCTTCAGGCAAGCATAAGCCTGTACGGTACGCATAAATGCCAAGGCACCACGCACACTGACACCAACTCGAATTTCTTTGCGTTTTCTGGTTGCCACACAGATGTTCTGCAAATACTCCAAAAGTTCCGGATGGATATATATCTCTCTGCAGGACTTTTGCAACTCTATAATTTCATCCACACCTGCTACAGCAGTAATCTCATCAATCGGATTTTTCAGTCTATACTGCTCCAAAATCATACGTTCTTGCAAGGCTTCCATCGGTCCCATACTAAGCAACATCGTAAAACGGTCCAATTGAGCCTCAGGCAAAGGAAAGGTTCCGGATGTCTCTAACGGATTCTGAGTTGCAATCACAAAAAACGGCTTCTCTAATTTTCTTGTCACACCGTCAATCGTAACCTGTTTCTCCTCCATACACTCCAACAAACTCGCCTGTGTTCTTGGCGTTGCACGATTGATTTCATCCGCCAGCAAAATGTTTGTGAACACAGGACCTTTGTGAAATTCAAACTCTCCGCTCTTTACGTTATATATAGAAAGACCTGTAACATCAGAAGGAAGTAAATCCGGTGTCATTTGTACCCTTGAAAACGGAACATTCAGCGAACGTGCCAGGGCTTTGGCAAGCATCGTTTTACCGGTGCCAGGCATGTCCTCCAACAGTACGTGACCATCGGCAATAAGTGCCGTAAGCACCAAGTCAATCACTTCACCTTTTCCAATAATTACTTTTTCAATATTTTCTTTCAGCTTATTTAGCATCACTTTTTATCCTCTCTTTTTCGCTCAAATTACATATACATGAATTATATATTTTCTTCCTATGCAAGTCAACATTTGACATACTTACACGGACTCCCTATAATGATATAAAATAAGAATTACGGAGGTTTTTCATGAAAATAGTATTCCTAGATGCAAAAAGTGTCGGTGAAGACATTGATTTGTCAAAATATAATAACCTAGGCGAATTTATAACCTATGATTTTTCCACCTCGGAGCAGATTCCCGAACGCTGCTTCGATGCAGAGGTGATTATTACAAATAAATGTGTGATTAATGAAGAAAGCATCGGAAACGCACAAAATTTGAAGTTAGTCTGTGTTACTGCAACAGGAACAAACAACCTAGACAAAGAATATTTAGCCAAAAGAAATATTGCATGGAGAAACGTGGCTGGATACTCCACGGAGTCAGTTGCCCAACACACCTTTGCAATGTTATTTTACCTTTTAGAGAAATTAAGTTATTATGATGCTTATGTCAAAAACGAACAATATGCAAACGATACCTTATTTACGCACTTTGCAGAACATTTCCACGAGATAAATGGAAAAACCTGGGGTATTATCGGCCTTGGTGCCATTGGCCGCCGAGTTGCAGATATTGCAAAAATGTTTGGAGCTAATGTGATTTATTATTCAACGTCAGGCAAGAATAATCAGGAGAATTATGCCCGTGTCGATTTTGACACCTTACTAAACACTTCAGATATTATTTCTGTACACGCACCACTCACTCCTGAAACAGAGGGGTTAATGAATGCAGAGGCTTTCACAAAAATGAAAGAAACCGCCATTTTCTTAAACTTAGGTCGTGGAGCCATTGTGGTAGAAAAAGACCTTGCCAGCGCTTTAGATAACAAAACAATTGCTGCAGCTGGTTTGGATGTACTGTGCGAAGAACCGATGAGGCCAAACAGCCCATTCCTTCCATTCAAGGACAGCAAACGTCTTTTAATTACCCCACATATTGCTTGGGCAAGTGTGGAAGCTCGTACGAATTTGATGGATATTATTTATCACCAAATCAAAGATTTTATAACACATTAAAAATAGGTGGTTTAAACCTTTCATAAGGTCTAAACCACCTATTTAATTAACATCTACGTTTCTACCAATATCTACGATACCAAGGTGAGCCGTATACTTTTACTACTCTTACAACGTCTCCTGTCTGTGGTGCATGTATCATCATGCCATTACCCACATATATTCCAACATGACCGGAATAACATACTACATCTCCCGGCTGTCTGTCAGCCTTTGAAACTCTTCGTCCGCCGCTTCCGATAGAGCCGGAATAATGTGCCAATCTGACACCAATTGCTTCGTGAGCTCTCATAACAAGTCCGGAACAGTCAATCCCTTTCATGCTTGTCCCACCCCATCTGTATGGAACTCCCATGTATTTATATGCTGCGGAAACAATGGCTCCGCCACCACCTGTTCCAACCGGTGGAACGTAATTGTTTGAAGAACCACCTGAATTGGATGCATTCTGTGCAGCTCTTGCAATCTGGTCTTCCAAATCATCAATCTTTCCTTCCAGATTAGCAATAGTTCTATTCAAATCATCTTTATCTTTCTTGTATTGCTTCTGCTTCTTTTTAATGATTGCCATGTCATTTTCCAGAGAAGCCTTTAAATCTTCTATCTTTTCTTTTGTCTTCACAAATTCTTCCAACTGCGCTCTGTCATACTCATGAATCGTCTGCACATTTTCAATCTGCTTCAACATCTCGGCGAAGTTTCCGGATTCAAGAACTTTTGCAAGCATGGAACCATTTCCACTTTCATACATAACAACAATACGACGTTTCATTGCCTCATATTGCTCTTTTTCTTTTTCTTCTGTCTCTTCTAAATCCTCTTCTGCCTGAATAATCGCCGCACCGACTTCAACCAAGTCTTTTTCTGCCTTATTGATTTTCTTCATAAGACTTGTCATCGTGCTCTTGGCTTGTTTTAATTCTTTTTCTGCTTTTTCTTTATCACTTGCCGGCGTAGCAAACACAGTAGTTCCCAGCATCACAAACGCCATAACAAGTAGTAACATTGTTCTATATAATCTTTTCATTTATAACACCTTTTTATGTTTTATTTCTTCCCATAAAAAGAGTCTGACCAAACAGACTCTCTTACTAGATGTAATTGCATAATACCATCTACCTTATACAAAAATTATATATCATCAGACATGTATTTGCAATATATTTTTAACATTTTTGTAACATCCAAATTATGGTGATACTCACAAAAACAAATCAAACGCATCACAAATTTCTCTTTCGGTTCCAGTTACAGAGCCTTGTACCATCTCCGGTTTTCCACCGCCTCTTCCTTGAAATTTTTCATTCAAGATTTTAGCAAATGGTCTGACATCCATCACTCTGCTTCCGATTACATAACGATATTGATTTTCACCTGTCCGAGCAAAAACTGCTACAACTTTCACCTGTTTATCCAGAATTAAATTCACCAATTCTCTCGGTGCATTCCCTTCTAGTTCACTGTCAAACAAAACAACCGAATCTTGTACCCCTTCATAAAGGCTTGCTTTGTATTCTAAAATCTTCTGCTGTAGCTTTGCCATCTCATATTTGTATCCGGAAATTTCTTCTTTCAATCGCTCCACTTCCTGTACAACTTCCGTCTCCGGTGCAGAAAGCATCACGGATAACCGCTTCATACTTTCCGACTTTTCATCAAAATCTGCAATGGCACGAGTCCCGCATAACATGGACACACGGACTCCGCCCTTGTAGTTCTGTAGACCAATCAACTTAATCAAACCGATTTCCCCGGTCTTTTTTACATGCGGTGCACAGCAAGCGCAGGCATCATGGCCCGGCACAGTCACAAGTCGCACCTGACCTTCAATTTCGATTTTGCTGCGGTACTTGATATGAGCCAATTCTTCCTTTGTCGGATATTGTACCTGCACATCTAGGTTTGCAACCACTGCTTCGTTGGCCTTTTTTTCAATCTCTTTCAACTGCTCTTTTGTCAGTACCCCGTTAAAATCAATGGTAATAGCATCTGTTCCCATATGGAACCCTACATTGTCATAGCCATAGGCCGCATGCACAAGTCCGGATACAATATGTTCCCCAGAATGCTGTTGCATTTTAGAAAAACGTTCCTCCCAGTCAATCATGCCTTTCACTTGTTTTCCAACTTCTAAAGGTGCCTCCATCTTATGATAAATAATTCCCTCTTTTTCTTGTGCATCCAACACCTTTACTCCATCAATTACACCTGTGTCTGCAAATTGTCCGCCGCCTTCAGGAAAAAAGGCAGTTCTATCTAGAACCGCCTCATAATATTCTCCCACTTTTTCACAAGCTTCCACAACTGCAGAGAAGGTTATCATATGGCTGTCTTCATAAAATAACTTTTCTGTCATCGGTTGTTACATCCTTTCCGGTGCTTCAAAACCAAGCACATCGATACATGTTTCTAACACACGTTTTGTAATAGAAAGCAGTGCAATATAACCTGCCTTTCTTGCCTCGTTTTCTTCCGATAAAATCTTTGTCTCATGATAAAAACGGTTAAACGCATTTGACAAATCATAAATATATGCACAAATCTTGTGTGGTGCCAGTTCTTCATATGCGCCTTCCATGACGGAATTAAACTTCGCAACTTCCAGCATCAATGCTTTTGCACTTGCCGACTCTGCTTTTTGAATTTCACAAAGTGCAACTTCCTTACCGCTTTCTACATATTTTGCCAGAATAGATTTGATACGTACAATGGTATATAAAATATACGGACCTGTATTTCCTTCAAAGGAAATGAAACGGTCAACATCAAATACGTAATCCTTTGCTGCCTGATTTGACAAGTCGCCGTATTTCAATGCTGCCAAACCAACCTTTTTAGCAGTTTCTCTTGCTTCTTCCTCTTCGATAGCACGATTTTCAATAATTTTCTCATACATCTTATCGTTAATATCACCAACAAGTTCTTCCAGACGCATTACGCCGCCATCTCTAGTCTTAAACGGCTTTCCGTCCTTTCCATTCATGGTACCGAAACCAATGTGTTTCAGTTCCGTTTCTTGACGTACAATGCCTGTCTTCTTTGCACAGCGGAACACCTGCTCAAAATGCATTTCCTGACGCTTGTCTGTAACATAAACCACTTGGTCTGGTTGATACAATTTTTCGCGCTCCACCAAGGTTGCAAGGTCTGTTGTCGCATACAATGCCGCTCCATCGGATTTTAAAATCATGCACGGTGGAACCTCTTTCGTATCAGTATCTTCTTTAACATCAACTACTAAAGCACCTTGGTCTTCACGAGCGTATCCTTCATCTTTCAGATACTGCACCATATCTGCAATGTAAGGCTTTGCATCTGCCTCACCCTTCCAAAGGTCAAACTCTACATTTAATGCACTGTAATTTTTCTTTAAATCCGGCAAAGATACATTCATAATATGTCGCCACAAAGCCGTATAACCCCTGTGCCCATTTTGCAACAAATATGTGGCCTGAAGTGCCTCTTCTTTAAATGCTTCATTTTCTTTTGCATAGGCACTTGCTGTCGGATAAATCTCTCCAAGCTCTTCAATTGTAAATGGCGACTCTTTTGGATACTCTCCCTCAAATGACTCGTCAAAATATGGAAGTTCTGGCTGTCTCCTCTTTAATTCCATCATGACAAGCCCCATTTGAGAGCCCCAGTCACCCAAATGCACATCACCAATTACTTGATGCCCAACATATCTTCCAATACGCTTCACACTTTCGCCAATAATAGCAGGACGAAGATGACCTACATGGAGCGCTTTTGCAACATTTGCTCCGCCATAATCAACTACAATCGTTTTCACCTTATTAGGTTCTGATACACCAAGTTTCTCCTCGGCATTCATATTTTTCAAATACTCTGCAACAAATGCTGCATCCAATGTAATATTGATAAATCCCGGATTTACCGCCTCTACTTTTTCAATGCAAACGCAGCCTTCCAACGCAGCAACTACATCATTTGCAATCATGATTGGTGCTTTTCTATAAACCTTCACAGCTGCCATTGCGCCATTACATTGATATTCACATAAATCAGGTCTGTTTGACAACGTTACTTTTGCATACTGTTTATCATAACCTGCTTTTTCAAACGCATTTTCCAGTTCGAATGTTAGTAAATCAACTAATTTCTTCATACTTCCTCCTAAATTTCCTTATCTAGTCATTTTAGCACATGCTTTTCTCTCAAACAATACTTAGTTTCCTTTTTTGCATCAGAAAACGACCTGTACCAAAAACATATATAGTACGGTTCCAACCCCAATACTGAGTAGATTGTTGCGTTTCCAAATATGTAACACTGCTACAACCAGTACGGAAACTGCCTCTGGTATTCCATACGGTTTGGAAAGTATGGTTGTACCTTTTAGACAATACACCACCAGCATACCGATAACCGCCGGTGTCAAAACCTTCCCTAAATACTGCACGGTCTTAGGAATTTCCTTTCCCTTTGGAAAAACAAGAAAGGGAATCACACGTGTTGCAAATGTTGTAATTGCAACTACAACAATAATCAGAAACGACATTCCTGCACTTAACGGCATACGGCTCCCTCCTTATCTAATTGTTTTCTTCCCACAAAAAGCAATGACACAATGACCAGCATCGCGGGTAATACAAAATTATTTGCACCAAAGACTAACAAACTACTAACAGCAACTACCACTCCAATCAACTCCGGAATTCGGTTTTTGCTCTCCATCCATTGTTCAATAAAGATAACAACGAACAGTGCTGTCATGGCAAATTCAATGCCTTCCGAGCTGATTGGGAGCAAAGTTTTTGCAATTGCACCTATGGCAGAACCCAAGATCCAATATAAGTGGTCAAGCACTGAAATTGCAAACAAGAACTTGGCTTCATTGACTCCCTTTGGCACCTTGGTTGTACAAAGCAGAGAATAACTTTCATCTGTCAATGCAAAGATCATATACCATCTCTTTTTTCCTATTTTATTAAATCTCTCTAACAGCGATATCCCGTAAAAGACATGTCGCACATTTACCATAAAGGTCAGGAAAATAACCTGAATAAAAGAAATACCAGGCACAAAAAAATTGACTGCCAGATATTGTCCTGAACCTGCGTACACCATGACACTCATAAGTATCGCCCATAAGAAAGAATATCCTTTTTCTGCGTACATTACTCCAAAAGCAATTCCAATAAACAGATAGCCTGTGAGAACAGGAATCGTATATGGAAATGCCTTCTTAAACGCCTGTTTATATTCCGACATTTTTCGTCCTCTTTTCTAACATCTAGGCGACATTTTATCATGAAAGAAGTGAAAATTCAATTATCTTTGCTATTCATTTTATTATTTAATTCTACCCCTTTTATCAAAAATGTCAGTACATAACTCGCTTTATGCGTAGTTATACTACTGACATCATACAAACTTATCTATACATCTTTTGTCCTCTATTCCGTCAAATACGGTTTTAACATTTCTACCAACTCATACACCTTCGTTCCCGGTGCGGCTTTTGATGGTAATCTTCCTTCATTAATTGCATTCAATTTTTTCGCATTGGCAATTGCAGTATCCATAAAAGGACGTAATATCTGATACATATCTGTTCGGTTTTTAACATATGCTCCCGCATCTATTTGATTTAGCCACTCTGTTAACTTTGGCCAATATTCTGTTCTATGAATGTCCGATTGCATAAAACAGAAATGTAATAAAAACCAAAGTTCCACACACTGATTAGACCATATCGGATGATATTCCGTTTCTTCTGTACTATTTTCATTACATAAATGTACTACCATGTCAATATGTTCTGCCGGAAAATCATCTGTATCATAAACCACCCAGACATGTCGATACTGATTGGGATTATTCTTAGCTAACGCCTTTGCTTTTTCAAATAGATGAACTGTATTATCTCCTGCACCAGATACGTCTAGCTGTATTTTCTCTGGGTATTGCTTGTTGATAATATCCTTAATAGTTCCGAAATATGCTGGTTCTGTATCTGTTCCTTCTGAAATAATCAAATGGTACTCTGGATGTATCTTGATTCCTCGATCCGGTTTCTTTTTCATCCATGACTTACTCATGTCACTCTTCTTTGGAGGTTTTAAACTCAAATCCAGTCACCTCCGCTTAGCATATTTTGCAAGTATGGATCAGCGCCATATCTGCCTTCCATATACTGCTTATCAAATGCAGCTGTACTCTTTACTCTCTCATTATCTTCACGACGAATCTCATAAAGAGAATAAATTTCACTACTTCGCTTAGCATTTAATGCTGCAAACCATATTTCATCTCTACGAAATACTGTATTCTTCATTGTTGCCATATCGTGTGATGTAAATAACAACTGTGCTCCACGCTTATTAATCTTTGGATTCTTAAACATCGAAATTACATATCGCAAAAGCTTTGGGTGTAACTTTGCATCCAATTCATCAATAATCACCAATCGTCCTTCTAGCAATGCCACAAGAACTACCGGCAATGCAGCAATTAACTTCTTCGTACCATCTGATTCCTGACTCAACTTCAACTCATAAGCTGTTCCATCAATTGTTCTCTTCAAGAATAACTGCTTTTCCTCATTGTCATATCGGTAATCCTCGACATCAATACCCATATCATTCAAAAGCATAAGTATCTGCTTCTTAACCTTTGAATCCTCGGAAAACATGATTTCCATTTCTGCCATGGGATTGCTATAACTACGAATAATGCATGATTCAAACCATTCCTGTACATCAGTAATAACCGGAATATTATAGTTAATAGCCAAAAATGATAAAAATGGCATCTTCTCATTAACCTTGGTATTTACACTTTCCTTCTTCAAAATGGTGCCAAGCGTGATTTCCTCTCCTTCTCGATAGAAAATACGAGCCGGCTTCTTTCCACCAAATGTTTTTCTATCCAACGTCTCCGCATATACCTCATCCTTTAAAAGAGCTAGGTAGTAACGATATTCATACTCGTCTGTTCTGAAAAATATTTGGAATTCCGTTGGTTCATTCGTTGAAACTGCATCATACAGAAATGGCTCAGCCAAAAATCTCTGTTGTATGACAATCGACTTCCTTGTGTTTCCCAATTCATGAACAGGCTTTACAACTGTAGTAATCAAACTTGCCAATGCTTGCAATAGATTACTCTTTCCTCCGCCATTTGGACCATAGATAACGCTAATCGGCAAAAGTTCACTACACTTCGCTCTTTTAATCAAACTATCCTTAAACTCTGAAATAGTTGTCGCCTGTAAATCAAATGTTGTTTCGTCCTTGTAGGACTTAAAATTCTGAAATGAAAACTGACAAAGCATTTTTCTCGCCTCCTTCTTTTCTGCATCTAATATATCACTATTATTTCATTTTTTCAAGTTTTATATGCATTTTAAGAAAGTTTTTTTCTATTTTCAGCGATAAAACTGTTTTTTCTATTTTTTTACAAAGAAATCGCTGCAAACCCTAATTTCAAGGCTTACAGCGACTTTTCAAACGTCTCTGACAGGAGTCGAACCTGCGCACCCGCCTCCGGA
The DNA here is from genome assembly GCA_017410145.1 of Tyzzerella sp. Lineage (GTDB taxonomy): Bacteria > Bacillota > Clostridia > Lachnospirales > Lachnospiraceae > Faecalimonas. The sequence continues at coordinate 29,851 of JAFQRJ010000006.1, read as the reverse complement.
GGGCGGCGCTCTATCCACTGAGCTACAGAGACATACAACGGTATGAAAACACCTTGTTCATCGTAACATATTTATTTTCAAATGTAAAGAAGTTGCTTTTTAAGTTGCTTTTTGTTTTCTGATAGGTTATAATCAAGAAACCATAATATTTATCCATTCATTTTTCTTGACATTTCTGTCGATATTCACGTACTTACAATTGATTCAATATGCTCTAACTATTGAAAGGAGTATTTATGAATTATCAACAATTTGTCTCGACACTCAGGGAAAAACTGTTTTCTATCCTAGGAGAAACCACCGACGTTCAGCTTCATACAGCCCTTAAAAACAATGGGAATGAGCGAGTTGGATTAACCTTCTCTGATAAAAGTGTCAATTTATCCCCTACAATCTATTTAGAAGAATTCTACAAACATTATCAGGACGGAGAAACCATCGAAGATATTGCAGAGTGTATTTTGGAGGTATATCACGAGGTAAAATTTGAACATTCCTGGGATGTTCATAGTATTTCTGATTTTGACGCCATCAAGGAAAAAATCGTATATAAAGTGATACATGAAAAACAAAATGAAACCCTTCTGAAGGAACTTCCATTCGTACCTTATTTGGATTTTGCAATTGTTTTCTACATTCTGTTTGAAGTAGATGAAAAGGGTACCGCAACGATTCCTGTTACCAATGAGTTAGTTCGCCTTTGGGAAACTTCTTTAACCGAAATTCATCAGATTGCAAAACAAAACACACCTCAATTACTTCCGGCAGTTTTTAAACCTATGCGAATTGTAATTGAAGAATTATTAGGAAACCCATGTGATAACATCGTTCGGGCAGACGATATCATGTTTGTCCTGACCAATTCTCTGCGGAATCTCGGTGCCGCATGTATCTTGTATGACGACATTTTATTCCATATCTGCAATTTTCTAAAGGATAGTTTTTACATCCTTCCAAGCAGTATTCACGAAGTAATTATTATTCCGGAAACTCATGCTCCCGATAAAGATACCTTAAATGATATGGTATTAGAGGTCAATGAAACCCAGGTTGGTCCAGAGGATATTTTATCTAATCATGTGTATTATTACGATTGTAGGCAACATACATTATTGCAATAATATGTAAATCATAACAAATGACCTCGTGCTTACTGCATCGAGGTCATTTTCATAAATGTTATTTATAGTATTCCAAAGTCTCGCATTGCTTTTGCAAGCTTCTCTGCATTTGCATCGGTCATCTCTGTCAAAGGCATGCGCAATGGACCAACTTCCATCCCCATCAAGTTCAACGCCTTCTTAACCGGAATTGGATTCACTTCACTAAACAATGCATCGATAAGTGGAATCGCTTTCAATTGAAGCTTCGCACTTTCTTTCACATCTCCTGCAAGATACTTCGCACAAATATCATGTGTTTCCTGTGGTGCCACATTTGCCAACACAGAGATAACACCCAATCCGCCAAGTGACATAAGCGGTACAATCTGATCATCATTTCCTGAATACAAATCGATTTTTCCATCTGTAAGATTCATAATTTTGGCAACTTGGCCGATATTGCCGGATGCCTCCTTAACACCTACAATATTGTCTACATTCTTCACCAATGAAGCAACTGTTTCCGGCGCAATGTTCACACCTGTTCTACTTGCAACACTGTACATAATAATCGGAGTTTTTACTTCCTTCGCAACTGCAGTGTAATGTTGTGCCAAACCTTGCTGTGTACATTTGTTGTAATATGGCGTTACAATCAAAAGCCCATCTACTCCTGCCGCTTCTGCCTCTTTCGATAATTCTATCGCAGTCTGTGTACAGTTTGAGCCGGTACCTGCAACAACAGGAATACGACCTTTTGTAAACTCTACTGCTTTCTTGATGCACTCCACATGTTCTGCTTCTGTCATCGTCGCAGACTCACCTGTCGTTCCACAAATTACAATACTGTCTGTTCCGTTATTGCAATGGAAATCAATCATTTCCTCTAATTTATTATAATTAATACTTCCGTCTGCATGAAATGGTGTAACAATCGCCACTCCCGAACCTGTAAAAATCGCCATAATTTAACCTCCTTAGTTTCCAATTGAAAACCTTTCTATTAGAGGATTTTAGCACCATTCTTTCGTTCTGTCAATCTATGACACACTCAAGTTTGCTAACAGATACTTCATATGCCGTTCTTTTTTCTGTTTCCGTCTCCGTCAACTTCTTTACATACTCACGACTCTGAATTCTTCCAAGAACTTGCACGTGTTCTCCTACTTCAAAGCTTGATGCGAATCTTGCATTACGCCCCCAGCAAATGCACGGAATATAATCCGATTTTCCATATGGACGGTTCACCGCCAATAATAAATCCGCAATTTCTCTGCCAAGCGGAGTTTTTCGATAAATTGGACGTTTGCATATATAGCCATCCAGTAATATCGTGTTTGTCTTAGCCCCATCCACTTCTTCTTCCACAAATGATACTTCTCTCACAAAAACCGATAATATCAAACGGTTCTTATGTTCCTCATGCTGATTATAGGAACGAAATTGACCTGTTACCTCAATATATTCACCTATGTAATTCTGGCGAACATCAATGAGACGCTCTGAAATCATAAGAGGGATTCGGTCATCGGAATTACTTAGACGTTTTACCAGAACATCCACCATATAAAAGCCCTCTCCGAACACCTCATGACTAAAGGTAAACTCCGAAGCCACTTCTCCAATAATAGTTACTTGATTGTTTTCGATAATCTTATCTGACATGAATTTAAAATCTCCCTTCCTCTGTCTTGTACTTTTCATTCAATAAACAGTCTATGAAGGGAGATTCGTATTTAGAACAATATATAACAAAAACTTTTCGACAAATTACGCAGGCGTACCAACATTGGCACGCCCCACTTTTAAAACTCAGGTTCAATCAAACCATAAGCACCATCTTTTCTTTTGTATACCACATTTACCTCATCCGTCTCCGCATTACAAAACACGAAGAAGCTATGTCCCAAAAGTTCCATTTGTACACAGGCATCTTCTGGAAACATTGGTTTGATTCCAAATCGCTTGGTGCGGATAATTTTTATCTCGTCATCTGTTTCATCTTCCTCTATCTCTGAAAATGCATCTTTGAAATGTCCGCCCTCTTGATGCTTTGCAATCAACTTATTCTTAAACTTTCGAAGTTGACGCTCAATGACTTCTTCCACTAGGTCAATAGAGACATACATGTCATCACTTACTTGTTCCGAGCGGATGATAGTTCCCATAACCGGAATCGTAACTTCAATCTTTTGACGACCTTTTTCAACACTGAGCGTTACGATAATGTCAGTGTCAGGAGTGAAATATCTTTCCAGCTTTCCTAATTTTTGCTCAATTGCCGACCGTAAACCAGCTGTTACGTCGATGTTTTTTCCACTAATGATAAAATTCATGCAATTCAACTCCTTTTTATTCAATTTATATGTATATTATACACAAAATTCAAGGATTATGCAATGAATTTTCAGACAATATTCGAATCTCACCATCTATATTTGCAAAGTAACATTCTTCCATTTGTTCCATCTTCGCCTGTCCATTGGTTCCCTCTCTGATTTCAGCAAGAACACCCTGAATCAGAGCCTCCGGAAGAAGTACCTCAAGTACCACTTTATCCGTATAAGTGGAATTTAAAATCGTAAGCCCTCTCTGCCCCAGAATATACTGAATTTTTCCAAGTCCTGTGTAATCGGTCTCTATGGAGAACTTCTGACCATACATTTTTGTAATCACCTTGCTTGCCAAAAGGCCTTCTTTTGTAGAACTTGAATATGCTCTTACCAGTCCACCTGTGCCTAAAAGAGTTCCACCAAAATATCTGGTCACTACAACGACGACATCATGAATTTCTTCTCCTAAGAGCACATCCAACATTGGTTTCCCTGCTGTCCCGCTTGGCTCTCCGTCATCACTGCAACGCTGAATTTGGAAATGCTCTCCGAGAACATAGGCAGAGCAGTTATGGGTTGCATTCCAATATTTCTTTTTCATGCGCTCAATAAATGCAATCGCTTCTTCCTCGTTTTTCACCGGTTGAACCGTCGCTATGAATCTGGATTTTTTCTCTATGATTTCGGCCTCACCGCCGCAATACACTGTTTTATATTGACTCAACATATGTTTCACCTATTTACGTCTTTTCTATTACTATAACAGTATTACATCTATTTTCACAATATTTTCTTAAATTTTTCCTATTTTCCTTTATTTAAATATGTAAGTTTGGTATAATATCATACGAAATAAAGGAGGCTACACTCATGAATTATGGTAGAAAGAACACTTCTAAACAACGTGCACAGCTACAATCACGTACGTCTAAGAAGAAAAAAAGAACAGGAATGCGTTGGCTGAAAGTATTATTACTCCTTTTCCTTGGAGTAGGAATCTTAGCACTTGCCGGCGGTGGTCTTCTGTTCAAAAAAATAATTGATGATACACCACAGATTACGGCAGATAGTATTAAACCTTCTGCATATACAACAACTGCATATGCCAATGATGGCGAAACCGTTTTGGGTACTTTTGTAAGTGCCGGTTCCAATCGTGTATATACTTCCCTTGAAAATATTCCAAAATATTTACAAGATGCTTTTATTGCGGTAGAGGACTCTCGTTTTTACGACCACAAGGGTATTGATGTAAAAGGTATCACCAGAGCATTTGTAAAGGGTCTTACCTCCGGACATTTTTCTCAGGGTGGCAGTACCATTACACAGCAGTTAATTAAAAACAGTGTTTTCCCAAACTTTAGCAGGGAAACCACTTGGCAGAAAATTGAACGTAAAGTTCAAGAGTTGTATTTAGCCGTTCAGATTGAAAAAATTGTTGATAAACCGGAGATTCTGGAAAACTACTTAAATACAATTAATCTCGGTCAAAACACCCTTGGTGTACAAGCTGCGGCAAAACGGTATTTCGGCAAGGATGTCAGTGAACTTACTTTATCAGAATGTGCTACCATCGCTGCAATTACTAAAAGTCCAACCGGCTATAACCCAATCACGAACCCTGAAGCCAATCAAAAGCGTCGTGAAAAAGTGCTCAAGGATATGCTGGAACAGGAAAAGATTTCACAGGAAGAATTTGACACAGCTCTTGCAGACACAGAGGATATTTACAAAAGAATCCAGACTGCAAATGCAGAATACAAGGAAAGCATTACTGTAAACTCTTACTTCTTGGACGAGGTTGCTAAGGAAGTACAAAAAGACCTTGTGAATAAATTAGGCTACACCGAGGATCAGGCATACAAGGCGCTGTATAGCGGGGGCTTAAAAATTATTACAACACAAGACCTAACCATGCAGAAGATTTGTGACGAGGAATTGAATCGTAAAGACAACTACCCTTCCACAGTAAACTGGACTGTCAATGGTGCCATCTCTATCGTACACCAGGACGGCACGCAAAAACATTACGACCATAACACATTTGGGAAATATGTAATCAAACTATACGGTGAAGAAAAATACGGACCATTGGGAATTACCTTCCCTTCCGAAGAAAGAGCAAACACACTGTTAGAGCAATATATTGAAACTCTAAAAAAGGATGAGAATGATACTGTTTTCACCAACATTACACTTTCTCCTCAGCCACAGGCAACAATTGTAGTTATGGATCAATATACCGGATATGTGAAAGCGATGGTTGGCGGCCGTGGAGAAAAAACCTCTAACATGAGTTTAAACCGTGCCACCCAATCCGGAAGACAACCTGGTTCTACCTTTAAGGTGCTTTCCACTTATGTACCTGCTTTAGATATGAATGGGGATACATTATCAACCACTATTAAGGATGCACCGCTGAACTATACAACCGGTGAGAAAAAAGCCGTAAAGAACTGGTGGGGTGGATACAAAGGAAATTTAACTATCCGCTATTGTATAGAACAATCTGCCAACGTTTGTACCGTAAGAAAATATCAGGAAATTACTCCAAGTGTGGGAATGCAATATTTAACAAAGAACTTTGGTTTTACTACTTTGCATTCCTCAAATGATGCCGGTGAAGCCACCTCACTAGGTGGTATTACGACGGGTGTATATAACATTGAATTAACGGCAGCTTATGCAGCTATTGCAAATGCAGGAACATATACAGAGCCAATTCTCTATACACAGATTTACGATAATCTTGGAAATTTATTGTTTGAGAATACTCCTGCTACTCACACTGCAATGAAAGACTCTACTGCATACTTGATTACAAGTGCAATGCAGGACGTTCTCACCAAAGGTACCGGAAAAGTGGCCAAATTATCAGGCTATGTTGCAGCCGGAAAAACAGGTACAACAACGGATACCCGTGACCTGTGGTTCTCCGGATATACTCCTTATCTGACAGCTTCTGTATGGAGCGGTTATGATGACAATCAGGGAATTGACGGATCTAGCAGTTATCACAAAATAATATGGAAAAAAGTCATGCAACGGATTCACGACAAAATGGATTATGAATCTGTGAATTTTGAAATGCCGGAATCTGTAAAACGACAAACAATCTGTAAAGAAACCGGACTACTTGCAAGCAGTGATGCCTGCACAAAATACAGCGAATATTTTGCGGAAGGAACCGGTCCAAGCAAGACCTGTCCGGGACATGGTGAAACACCGGATGCAGGAACTGCAGAAGGTGCCGCAGGTGGTAACACAACAACCACCACTCCAACACCGTAACCAGATTGATATAAATCGCTCAACAACAAAGAGACGATGGCGTGGTCCAACAAACCACATCATCGTCTCTTTTTAATTAGAAATAGAACTTAAAGGTTTTTATTTCAAATGGTTTTATCACAAACTCTGCATTCAAATTGACTTTTCTATCTTTTTTGGTTAACATAAATAAAACTGTAATTATTTTTTGATTTGTTTTATGGAAACACAGATATGAATAATACAGCGATTCTAAAAACGGAGAAAACTAAAATGTCATCAAATAAAACACTACATAAATGTCCTGAAAAGGACTTTATTATCCTCAATCTGACTGACACCCAATTGTCAAACGAGGAATGGGATGAAGGGCATCCAAACCGTCAAATCTTGGAATATACCATTACGGAATTGATTCAACGGAGTAATCCCGACCTTATTACCATTTCCGGCGATATTGCATGGGCCGGAAATGATATTGCGTATGACAAATTTGCGGATTTTATCGAAAGTTTTCATATTCCTTGGGCTCCTATCTTCGGAAATCACGACAATCAAGGTGGTTCTGAGTTGGTAGACAATGTAGCTACAAGGTACATGAAACGTCCATATTGCCTTTTCGAAAAAGGTGACCCGGTTTTAGGAAATGGAAATTATGTGGTTGCAATTACAGAAAAAGACGAGTTAATAACCGCTCTTCTTCTTATGGATACTCACGACAGAGAAAAATATGTAAACGTAGATGGCAAAGAATATGAGGCATGGTCTAAACTGACACCTGCACAGATTGAATGGTATAAAGAACAGATATCGCATTTGAAAGAAAATGGCTGTAAGGATGCAATTTTAATCACACACATTCCGATAAACGCCTATCGCAAAGCATCTGCCTGTGCGTATAAGAGAGATATCAACCTAAAGGAACTCACTCCGGCACAGGCGTTGGGAGACGAATGTTGGGAGGCGGACTACAAAGAAAGCACCGGCGTGCAATACGAAGACATCTCCTCTTTTCCTTTAGACGATGGAGTGTTTTCAGCCGTAAAAGAAATGGGGTTGACGACGCATATTCTTGCAGGTCATGACCATGTGAACAACTGGATAATTCGCTATGAAGGAATTCAACTGATTTTCGCTTTAAATACCGGTCCGGGATGTTATTGGAACCCGGTTTTAAACGGCGGAACGGTATTTCGAATTACGGGAGATGGTGTAAAAGACGTACACCACGAATATGTAGATGTGTCGCACCTTCTATAGAACAATTTTTCAGTAGCCAAAATGATATTATCATAAAATTGCTGTCATGTGCTTTGGTAAATTATAGATATTTACAGGATTTTTTCCGTGTTCCTGTTTTTCTATATGCAAGAAAATATCTTCGCTATACCCACAATTTTTGTCATTTCCAATTAGAATTGTTCAAATTTTCTATATAGGCAGAAATTTGTTTGCAATACCCTTAATTATTTTACTTTTTCGTATTGATTTTCTATATGTAAAATAAATATTCTCAAATACCCACTTTGTTACAACTCCAAGGGTATTTGAGAATATTTTTCTTGTATATAGAAATTTCACGTGCTATAAACTAGTATGTCTACATGATAACGGGTATTGTTAACAACTTTTTCTGTATACAGAAATTCCGCTCCATAAAACCTAGTATATTTACATGTTTACAGATACAGTTACCCACAAAAAAGGCGTGCTTTCGCACGCCTTAAATTCTCACATTCAACTCCGGATGCATGGCACTGACCTTCGCGCCTGCAGGCACGGACTCCGTTACAAAGGTGTTACCTGCCACGGTTGCGCCTTCACCTACAACCGTATCGCCTCCTAAAATGGTTGCATTTGCATAGATGATAACATTATCTTCAATAGTTGGATGACGTTTGATACCGGATAACGCCTGCCCTTTTCTTGTGGAAAGTGCACCGATTGTAACACCCTGGTAAATCTTTACACCATTTCCAATGATAGCAGTTTCACCGATTACAACACCGGTACCATGGTCAATAAAGAAATATTCACCGATGGTGGCACCCGGATTGATATCTATTCCGGTTTTTCCATGTGCATATTCGCTCATAATACGTGGCAACAGTGGCACCTGAAGTTCATAGAGAACGTGGGCATACCGATAAACAAATATGGCATACATTCCCGGATAAGCCAGAATTACTTCACTATTACTGTTCGCTGCAGGGTCACCTGCCAGTTGCGCTTCCACATCCTTGGCTAAAAGTTCCTGCACCCTTGGAATCGCTTCTATAAAGCGTGCTGTAAGTTCCTCCGCCTTCGGCTTGTCGCACAAAATCACTTTCATTTGGGATTTCATTTTTTCATACAAGGAAAGCAATACTCCTTCTGCAAAGGCTTCCTTTGACAGAAACTTTTCCGTTCCAAAGTGTCCCGGAAAGGTAAGTTTTCTCAAGTCATCTATGATGCTGTACACAACCTCCACATCCGGAAGTTTTGTCTTCATTGCAGCACTTGCCACCTCTTGTTTTTCATAATTTGATGTTAATTGTTTTGCAATATCCAAAATAGTATCTTTTGTCTTATCTTTCATAGTCCATGCCTCCAATATTACACGCTAATCTGCGAACAACTCCGTAGACAAATATCTATCCCCAGAGTCCGGAAGAATCACTACAATCTTCTTCCCTGCATTTTCAGGTCTCTTTGCAATAATCCTTGCAGCCTTTAACGCCGCACCGGATGATATCCCGACTAGGATGCCCTCACAGATTCCGAATCTCTTTGCTTCCATATATGCATCTTCATCCGTAACTGTTACAACTTCATCATAAATATCCGTATCGAGAGTATTGGGAATAAATCCTGCACCGATTCCTTGAATCTTGTGTGTACCGGCTCTCCCCTCGCTGAGTACCGGACTATTTGCCGGTTCTACTGCTATCACCTGTATGTTTTCATTCTTTTCTTTTAAATACTTCGCGGTTCCGGAAAGTGTTCCCCCTGTTCCTACTGCAGAAACAAAAATATCAACTTCTCCATCCGTTTGCTCCCAGATTTCCGGACCGGTTGCTACTTCATGCGCTTTGGGGTTTGCTTCATTGACAAACTGTCCCAAAATTACGGCATTTGGAATGGTTTGTTGTAGTTCCTCTGCCTTTTCTATTGCACCCTTCATGCCCTTACTTCCCTCTGTGAGCACAAGTTTTGCACCATAGCCTTTTAACAAGTTTCGTCTTTCCACACTCATAGTCTCCGGCAAGGTTAAAATCGCCTGATATCCTTTAATAGTAGCGACTGATGCCAAACCAATACCTGTATTGCCACTGGTAGGCTCAATAATGGTGGCACCCGGCTTTAAAATCCCCTTTTCCTCTGCATCTTGTATCATCATAAGTGCAGCACGGTCCTTCACGGAACCTGTCGGATTCAAATATTCTAATTTTGCTAAAATCGTAGCATTTACTTCTGCATTTGCACTATATCGACTGGCATTTAAAATGGGCGTATTCCCGATTAAATCCAGTGAACTTTCAATTATTTTTTTCATGCTTTAATCTCCTCTCCCTTAATACAATACCACACGAAGTAGTTGTTGTGATTGGAAAATTAATGTTTTTTTGCATATTTTTTCAAAACGTACCAGATTCACGTCTGAATGCTCTAACTCTCTGGAAACTCGATGCGCGATATCTACAAACTGATTAAAATCCATACTTCCGCCATTCTCTATCCATTTGGCAATTGTAAGCTCCTGAATTAAAAATGTTGCCACAACCGCCATCTGCATTTTCCCAAGAATGCTGTCATCATAAACAGCACCGCAAAAATAGGTAAACACAAAATATACCATCAACTGTTCCAACCAGATAGACCATTCCTCATTGTGTCCGCTTTTCAACCCATAGGTCTTATGAAACGCTTTGTGATTTTTCTCAAAGCCCGACTGGCCCTCGCCAAAAAGACATTTTTCAGCTCGTTTTATGTCATCCGGCCAATCCTCTTTTAATACTTCCAATTGCCCCCAGATGCGAAACATCTTGCGCACCGTCTGGCAATACTCATTCTCACCTATTAGATTTCCATCCGCCTTTTTTTGAAATGCAAGAATCTCATCCATACTTCCAAATTGTTCTAACATTTCATCAATCTGAAATAACTCCTCTTTATCTAACGCATCCTGCATCCTTTGTGCCAAATCAAGACACAAACTCATGCGCATCATGATATCAATCTCTCTTCTCTGTAGGACTTCAATAATCTTATCTCTTGCATCCATTAGCTTTGTAAAAAGAAGAAAATCGAAATCTTCGTATTCTTCATCTTCTACCTCGTCTTCAAAGTGATGAAACTGAACCTTCTCCTTACAACCAAGAATAATTTTTGCAGCCTCAATGCAAGACAGGGACAGCGAGCCTTCCCTTAACCCCTCATACTCTTCCATATGTCTTGGATAATCTTTACATGTTTTACAAAGCATGTGTTCTCCCGCTTCCATATGTAAATCACAAAGATTGTCCTCATTTAGAAATGCACAACGCTTCTCATACTGACAAAAGGAACCATTCTCCCAGTCAATGGAATTGCGAATGCGATTCCCTAATGAACCTTCCATATTTTTATATTTTTCTAAAGATTCCTCATCTATCATAATTGCCCAGCCGGCACAGCAGGTATCTTCGCACTCTGCCGCAACACATCGGAATCTGTCGAAATAATGTGGTATTATATACTCCATAAGCATTTCCGCCCTTCACAATCAAGTGTTTACCATATACTATCATCTTTTCACAAATTTTTAAATTGTTTTTATAGGTTTTTTCATGAATTTTCGATTTTAGTGCAAAAATAAACAGGCCGAGCATCTTTTTAAGATTCCATCTCGACCTGCTGAAAGCATTAACATTCAATTCCGACAAGCATACCGCCTTGCTCTGCATAGAAACTACACAGACCTTTTGTTGTACCGATGATAACATCCGCGTTTGCAAATTCATTGATAATCATTGCCTTTAGCTGCTTCGCAGCTTCCTCATTAAAGCAATGATCAATCCGAACTTTTCCGCCTCGATAGCCCAACTCTTTTATCTGCTTCCAAACTGCTTGAATACACTTCTTTTCTCCACGACATTTTGCCTTTTGTTCTAAAGTCCCCACTGCACTTGCAATCCCCATCACATGGATACCAAGTACCCCTGCAATCTTTGCAACTGCCGTACTTACACGTCCATTATTGGCAAGATTTGTTAAAGATTTCAGCATAAATACCAAATATGTAGACTTTTGGTATTCTGAAACTTTTGCACAAATTTCTTCAAACTCTTTTCCTTCTGCAAGAAGTTCTTGTATCTTTTCCACAGTCACTTTCAATTCAGGACCTGCTGACAGAGAATCAATGACACACACTTTCTTTCCTGGATTCTCTGACTCATATGTCTCTTTTGCCACCATTGCGGAATTATAACTACCGGATAAATTACTCGTTATTGTAATGCAAAATACTCTGTCCGCATCTCCGAAGGCATCCATCCAATCACCAACTCCCGGACAGGCACTACCGGATTTCCCGCGGTAAGATGCCAACTCATCCGTCATCCCCTTCACATCCAATGTACTATCATCAACATACTCTTTATAATCTGTCATAATCTTCATCGGAACAGACACAATATTATGATCTTCAAGTGTAACTAAATCTGCACTAGAATCTGCAACAATTCTTATTTTCATATCTATCCTCCTGTTTAATCATATCCAAAACTATTTCATCGGTTTTTCAAAAACCGATACCATTAATTATTTTATCACTTACTCATACATACGTCAAGGGGTTGACTAAAAAAAGAAATAAAAGTAAAATAAATATTATGAACGAAATATTAAAACAGCAGATGGCTGAAAACATCCAAAAGTTCCACATGCCTAGATATCATGAATTACCAAATGAAGGCCTGTATTTGGAACAGACAACTCAATACATTAACAATATATTAGCACCCCTTAGTTGCATAACTATTACTTCTTCCATGATAAGTAATTATGTAAAGAAAGGAATTATTGCTTCGCCAATAAAGAAGCTCTACTATGCAGAGCAAATCGCTTATCTGTTCTACATCGCAATTGCTAAGAACGTGCTATCTCTTGAACACATTGTGGCTCTGCGCGAAATGCAGGAGAAATCCTATCCAAAGGAAATTGCCTATGACTATCTTTGTGCAGAATTTGAGAATATTTTATTCTATGTATTTGGCCTTAAGGATAGAATCGATGATATCGGAAGAACAAAAAGCGACGAAAAAGTATTATTCCGCGAGGTAATCATCGCTGCTTCTAACAGTATACACCTAACTTCCTGTTTTAATGCAATGCAGGAGGATATAAATTAAGAGGTTGAAATACCACCAAGTATTCAACCTCTTTTTTTAGCCTGCGAACGGATGTCCATCACGCCCTAATCGCATTTCCTGTATATAATTGATAATACTTTCCTTGTTCTTCAATCAATTGGTCGTGGGTACCGCGTTCAATGATTCTTCCCTGCTCTAATACCATAATGCAGTCCGAATTACGAACAGTGGATAATCGATGAGCAATGACAAAGGTTGTTCTGCCTGCCATTAATTTATCCATACCATCCTGCACAATACGCTCCGTTCTGGTATCAATGGAGCTTGTAGCCTCATCCAAAATGAGTACCGGTGGGTCGGCGATTGCAGCACGTGCGATTGCCAGAAGCTGTCTTTGCCCTTGACTTAAGTTCGCCCCATCTCCCACTAACATGGTATCATATCCCTTTGGAAGCCGCTTGATAAATCCATGCGCATTTGCCAATTTTGCAGCCGCCACAATCTCTTCATCCGTTGCATCCAATTTTCCAAAACGAATGTTATCTTTCACTGTTCCGGTAAACAAATGCGTATCCTGCAATACAATGCCTAATGAACGCCGCAAATCTGCTTTCTTAATCTTGTTGATGTTAATTCCGTCATAGCGGATTTTCCCATCCTGAATATCATAGAAACGGTTAATCAAATTGGTAATCGTCGTTTTTCCTGCGCCGGTAGAACCAACGAATGCTATCTTCTGTCCCGGTGTGGCATAAAGTTTGATATCATGTAGCACCATCTTTTCATCGGTGTATCCGAAATCTACACCGTCAAATACAATGTCACCGGTTACCTCTACATAATCCACACTACCATCTGCCTGATGCGTGTGCTTCCATGCCCATCGTCCGGTTCTCTCTTCACATTCCACAAGTTTACCGTCCACCTCTTTGGCGTTTACCAACACTACATAGCCATCGTCTACTTCCACTTCTTCATCCAATAGGTTGAATACACGTTCTGCGCCTGCAAGTGCCATAACTATGGAGTTGAACTGCTGGCTCACCTGGTTGATTGGCATACTAAAACTTTTATTAAAGGTTAAGAAACTCGCCAATTTACCAAGGGTAAATCCCCACACATTTCCAAGTGCTAAGGCACCACCAACAATGGCACACAGAACATAACTTACATTTCCAAGCTGCGCGTTAATCGGTCCCAGCACATTTGTGAAAGCATGGGCTTTATCTGCACTCTCAAACAATTCATCGTTGAGTTCTTTAAAACGCTTTTTGTTCTCTTCCTCACGGCAGAATACCTGAACTACCTTCTGGCCGTTCATCATTTCCTCAATAAAGCCGTTTACCTTACCAAGGTTCTTTTGCTGCTTCACGAAATATTTTCCACTATTTCCGGCTGCATACCCGGTTGCAAAAAGCATCACCCCGACCATAATCAGTGTCACTAAAGTCAATGGAATACTTAAAATCACCATGCTGACAAATACGCTGACAATCGTCACGCCACTGTTCACTAGCTGCGGAATACTTTGACTAATCATCTGACGAAGAGTGTCAATATCATTGGTGTAAACAGACATGATATCGCCATGAGCATGGGTATCAAAATATCTAATCGGAAGTTTTTCCATATGCTCAAAGAGTTCATTTCGCAAATCTCGCAAACAGCCTTGTGTGACATAAGTCATAATTAAACTTTGTAAGAACGAAGCTGCAACACCAATTAAATAAAAGCCTGCTACTCGCAAAATTGCCATAGCTAGTGGACCGAAATCCGGTGTGTCAGATAAAAGTAATGGTGCAATATAATCATCAATCAGAGTCTGTGTAAATAACGTACCCTGCACACTAGCCAATACACTGATAAATATCAAGACGATAACTGAAATGTAATGCCACTTATAGGTGCGAAATACATAACTCATCAGCCTCATAAATAGTTTCCCTGGATTTTTCACCTGTGGTTTCATCCCACGTGGTTGTCTTCCCATAGGTCCTGCCATATTTACTCACCTGCCCTTTCGTCAAAATCTCCGCCACCTTGTGTCTGTGTCTCATATACTTCACGATAAATTTCGTTATTTTTCAACAACTCTTCGTGTGTACCAAATCCATGAACTTCGCCATTATCCATCACAATAATACGGTCTGCATTCTGGATGCTTGAAATACGCTGCGCAATGATAAATTTGGTGGTGTTCGGAATCTCTTCCGCAAAGGCCTTTCGAATCTTCGCATCTGTGGCAGTATCCACTGCACTGGTACTATCATCCAAAATTAATACCTTTGGTTTCTTAAGCAAGGCTCTTGCAATACAAAGTCTCTGCTTTTGACCACCCGATACATTTGTTCCACCTTGTTCTATATAAGTATTATATCCATCTGGAAATCTCTGGATAAATTCGTCAGCACATGCCTGAAGACAAACCTCTTGACATTCTTCCAGGGTCGCATCTTCTTTTCCCCAACGCAGGTTATCTAAAATCGTTCCGGAGAAAAGTACATTATTCTGAAGTACAACGGATACCTGACTACGCAGGCTTTCCAAATCATATTCTTTCACATTATGTCCACCAACCAAAACCTCACCATCGGTCACGTCATAAAGACGGCTGATTAAGTTTACAAGACTGGTTTTTGCACTACCGGTTGCGCCCATTACACCGATGGTTTCACCGGATTTTATACTCAGGTTAATGTCTTTGAGCACCGGTTCTTCCGAATCTTCCTTATATGAAAAGTTTACATTTCTAAATTCTACGCTTCCATCCGGCACCTCATAAATCGGATTCTCCGGATTTGTAATATCACTCGTCTCACGAAGTACCTCAGCAATACGCCTCACACTTGCAGTGCTCATGGTAATCATAACGAATACCATAGAAAGCATCATGAGGCTCATCAATATATTCATACAGTACGCAAGAAGACTCATCAATTCCCCTGTTGTCAGCGTGTTTGATACAATCATCTTCGCGCCAAGCCAGCTAATTAACAAGATACAGCTATATACTGTCAATTGCATGATTGGTCCATTGAAAATGATATTCTTTTCTGCCTTCACAAATATCTTATAAATATTTTCACTTGTGCGTTTAAACTTTGAAGTTTCTTCCTTTTCACGTACATAAGCCTTTACCACACGAATGGCTGAGACATTTTCCTGTACCGCTGCGTTCATCTCATCATATTTCGGAAATGCCTGTTGAAAAAATCCAGTTGCACGTTTCATAATGAAGAACAACGCAATTCCCAATAAAGCAACTGCAATCAGATAAATGCTTGCAATCCTTTTGTTAATATAAAATGCCATCGCCATTGCCACAATCAAACTGGATGGTGCTCTCGTAAACATACGAAGACACATCTGATATGCCATCTGAATGTGCGTGACATCTGTTGTCAATCGCGTAATCAGACCAGCTGTACTGAATTTGTCAATATTGGCAAAAGAAAATGTCTGAATGTTGTTGAAAATTCTTTCTCGCAGGTTCTTTGCAAATCCGGTGGATGCCTTTGCACCAAAACGTCCTCCCAAAAGCCCTGCAATAAGTCCAAGGGCAGCCGCAATAAACATCACGATTCCCACTTGGTAAATATGTGTCATATTCCCCTTTTCCACACCATCATCAATAATCGATGCCATTAAAAACGGAACGCACATCTCCATCGCCACTTCAAAAATCATGCAGATAGGCGTCGCAATGGATGCTTTTTTATATTCTTTTACTTCACTTAGTAATAATCGTAACATGCTGTTCCTCCTTCTCTAGTATTATCCATTTCTTTATATTAACATATTTAAGAAAATATGTTTATAAAAAAAGCGTAAATTCACAAAGAATTCACGCTTTGGGTTTACGTTAACGGATCCTATTAGCAAAAGTCAGACCTGTTTCCATTATTCTAACATAATATTCTTAAGGCTTTCGATTTCCTCTTCTTTTACTTTACAAACCGTCACCAAATAATTTTCAATTGCAGATGCCAATGTTTTGTCTTCTGTACCATATTCTGTCATCATAGTCTGATACATTTTATCCCAAGCGATATAGTTGTCTGCATTGTCCTGCATAACACCACCTTCGGAAAACGCACCATCCACAATGGCACTGCGATAACGTCCTGATGTAAGTTCAAAATCTCGTGTTAAATCTTTATAAGGCACACCCAATACACCATTTATTAGGAATGCAACTGTACCAGTTCGATCAGCACCCGCATTGCAATGGAACATGACTGGATAGTTTTCTTCATCAGCAAGCACTCTGAAAATTTCTCTGATAGAGTACTTTGAACGTTTATCATAACTTCTGCTCATCGGTTCGTTCTGTTCGAAACTAGGGAAGATATAACTATATTGAGTAAGTGTGGTTTTGTAATAGAATACATCATCAAACACACTGTTTGATTGTCCACCATCATCCGAATCCTGTGTACGCAGGTCAATCTCTGTCTCTACACCAAGCGTCATAGAGAACAGGTGGTTATCGTATAAAGAACAAGAATTCACGCCGGCATTATTGGTTTTTCCGCCACGATACACCAATCCATATTTTACCTTTTTCCCATCTACTGTCTTCCAGCCACCTATATCACGCACATTTGGAATGCTATCTGTAGTAATAAATCGAACCGGCGCATCTAATGTCTTTAATGAATCCACCCTTGACATACTTCCTTCTTGTTCCCCAACAACCTTCCAGTAATAAGTTGTTCCCGGAATCAGGATTTCTGCTTCCTTTTTCAGCTCTGTCTTTGCTGTTTTAAACTCGTACGCATCCTCAAACTCTTGGTTGTCCGCTATGTACACTGTGTATTCACTGCTTCCATCACTTTCCCATGCAAACAATACGGTTTGATTTTGGTAGCTGACATTTTCCATTTCCCGAATCGCTTTCACCTGGTCTTCCTCTGTTTCTGCATTCAAATATGCTCTCACTTCAGGCTCACACAAATCGACTGTAGTTCCATCGAAAACAGTGATTAGTTTAATCGTAGGCTTTTTCGTTGTTTCTTTCCCACCGCAAGCAGTCAGAACCAAAAGCCCCGCTACTACCAATACTAAAAACACATTCATTTTCATCTCATTTTCTCCTACTCGTATAATCTGTGTATTTCACTTAGACATAAAATTTCTTAAGATCATAGAATGAATGATAGCGTTCACTCTCTCTTCCCTTCCAATCACCAAACAATTGGAAACAATTCGGATCAATATATCTGTCCTTTGGTCCCACTAAATGATGTGGACCCATAAGGTTTCGATTGCTCAATACAAATCGAATCTCCATCTCATTTTCTCCAAGCTTTGCATAATTAGAAATATCGAGTTCAGTGTCAAAAAGAAGTTTTCCTGCTTCCATACCATTCACTTTGACGAATGCCATCTGATATTCCCCATCAATTTGGAGCAAAATATCTGATGTATCAAATACTACATTTGTTTTAAGTGTCATCTCTCCTGCAAGGAAAGGAAATCCTTCTATTATGGGTTCTGCCTTCACAACGGTTGGTAATGCGCCAATAAAAAAGTTCTCCCCGCACACAAAGCGCTCATCTTCATCTGGCTGATATTCTTTTCTGGAATAGACACCAAACTTACCCACCAACTCAATTGGTTGTAATTCTGTATCGTAGACAATACAGTTTCTCAAGCTTTCATTTACATTCTCGCCAAAAAGGACATAATGTACCATCTCGTCCTCGTACCAGTCAACCTTCGCAGTGTAGGTGTTCATACCTTTTTTCACTACCGAAGAGATATCATAGGAATGAATACCATCCTGCTGTGATTCTACACACTCTGTCAACTGTATGCCATTCAACCATGCTGCCACATCATTGCTTTGTTCTGCACGCAGACGAATTTCTGTCGGAAGCTCCTCTATCTCAAACTCATATTGAAAGAAGATTTGACCTTGGTACTTCTCGCAAATCAACTTTTCAAACAGTGCCATAACAGGCCAAGACTCAGAATAATGCTCGCCGTCCATAGAATAACGAACCATATCTACCGGCAAGTAATTCTCCTTCACTGTCACTTCTGCATTTGCGAAACGAAGTACATATGGCAGCAAGGAAGTTGCTTGTGGCGCAGGTTTCTCACTCAAACAGATTAATTTGTCTTCACCCGGCTTCAATGTGACATCAAATTGTTTTCCTTTAAAGTGGTAACTTTGTGAATATGTTTCGCTATCTGAGCTGTTTGTCACATACAAGTATTCCTTATCTTCAAACAAGCGATATGTACTATAGATTTTTGTATCAAAATTTGTCACCTGACATTTTTGTGCTTGCACGATTTCATCAAATGTAACATTACTTTCCAAGTAATCGTAGTTATATGGTTCAGCCTCGAGAAACTGTGGTTTGTCACCGAAAAGCAATACTTTTCCGCCTTGCTCTATATACTGACGAAGCAATCCTTCTGTTGGAACATCCATTGTAAGCATAGACGGTAGAATCAGATAATCATATGCACACTTTCCGCATCCTAACTTCTGGCCTTCCACAAAACCATATTTTTCAAACAAGGTTTCATCGATAAAATGGTACTCTACGCCGTGTTTTGCCAAAGTACCTATCGTATCAAACAAATCAATTTCCCATTTTGCCACACCAAATGCATAGTCAGCCTCGCGTTTATAATCAAAGTATACGCTGCGAATCGGATGAAGCACCGCTACATTCACACTCTGCTTTCCTTCACCCAACAAATATCCCAATTCTGCATAATAGTTATTAAAACTTGCAAAATCCTCTTTTACCCATGGATTGACATCTGAATAATGTGCCGGGTGATCGTATTTTCTCGTTCCCCGTTCCGTATATGGTATCAGATGATGACACAACATATTAATACCATTTGCATATTGGATGCCCAAAATACGTCGCAGTTCCGACGGTTTAACATCCCAGCCACAGCAACCAAAAGACTCTGTCAGGGCACGTTTCTTTCCAAGTTGCGCCGACACACTACAAACTTGCCTTGCAGAAAGTGCCGCATCTGTACGTTTTGCCAACCAGTCAATACCCGGGATATGTTCATACTCATAGAAAGGCATTATTCCAGCGCAAGTTACCATCTGATAAATTAATGACCCGCCACCCACATAATGTCCGGTGAGCTTCACGCCATTCTTGTCGCACCAGTCGTAAACTTGCTTTGCAAAGTTATTCACCATCAAGTTCTGCATGGCCTTCCAGTAACGATAACGGAATGAACGATACCCCTTCTTTTCTACGAACAATAGTCCAAGACCTTCTAAAATATCTTCTCCGTACTGTTCCTGCCAATACTTTGCAACCATATCTGTATACGGTGTGGCATTCCGATAATATTGAGGCTCATCTGTGAAAAATCCTTCGATTTTCTCACTGAACTTATCTCCAAACCGTTCCTTATATGCCTGATGTGTCAGTGCTAGAAACTGTTTCACTACATCCGGGTTCAAAATGTCGGCAGTAGAAACTGAGGTATGAATATACAGATTGAGATACCTTTCACCATCTGTTTTCTCTTGAGATTCAGCTTGCGCCACGGTTTCTGTTCCCGATACACGCACAAGTGCTTTCTCTGTGAGCAGATAACTTACAGTTGCATTCGCATCATAGGCACCTTCTTTTGTCAAAATATACTTGTCGCGATTCTTTTCATCTTCTAAAAGTTTTCCACCCACAAAGCCACTTGGCCACCCATTTTCGTCATAAATCCATGCCTTCATGCCAAGTTGCTCAGCTTCATCTGCACAGGCTTCAATACACTGCATCCAGTCCTCGGACAAATACTCTGTTATCAATCCCGAACGGGCATGCATAAAAAAGCCACCCATTCCATTTTCATTCATCCAATGAATTTGGTCGATTAATTTTCCCTTCTCAAGTTTATCATTCCATGACCAAAATGGAAGCGGTCTGTATTCATTTTTGTTTTTCATTGTCATTCTCCCTCGTACTATTCCAACATGATACTTTTTAAGGTTTCGACATCCTATTCCTTGTTTACCACATGCAAAAAGGCGACACATACTCATATCGCCCTTATCCTTTCGTATCAGTCGAAAAATCCTTCAAATTCATCCATGCCGTACTTCTTCAAAGCCTGCATATAAACATCATAATCAATATTAATAATATTGGTAAAATAATGATTTTTGTATCTTTCACCATCCATGGTCCATTCAATATAATAGAAATTCTTTTCGTCATTGGTAATCTCAAGGGAATCCAATGCCTCTGTCGTATCTGCTGCAATTACTTTTTCTCCCGAAAGAACTACCTCGTCATCATGGTCAGTATCCGAAAATTTCTTTACTGTGTAAGAAACAACCTTATCTTCTGACAAATCATTTGCTGCCATCAACTGAATTTTTCCATTTTCCGGTTCTGCAAACATGAGACACACTGGTTCTTGAGAACGTTTAATATAATGAAATGCCAATTTCTTCGTATAATAGTAATCTACGATGGCATCCGAAACCTGTGGCCAGCCATCCAATAAATTCCACCAGATAATTCCCGTACATTTCCACTTCCTAACACGGAACTTCTCAATAAAATACTTCTTTGCCTCCGCTTGCGAAATTTGACTCTGACAGACAAAATCATCCAATGATTCTGCTGCCTTTCCAAACAGTGTTACTACTTGATCATATGCCAGTTTTATTCGGTAAACGTATGGAGCCATTGGTTCCAGTTCCATACTCGCTGCATGTACTATATATTCATCTGTAGCCTTTCCTTCTTCGTCAAAGATTATTTCCGGATGTTCTAAAAACCTTTTCAGTGATTTCGGTGATGGAAAGCCATGATATCCCGTCTCGCTGGCAAAATGAACAAATGTATCCTTATAAAATGAACCTTTGAAATAGTCTCTCGGTCCCCACAAATGGTCTTCCGGCATCAAACCCTTTTTGTTATATGCCGCATCACTCATGAAAGGAGAACTTGGCAAATATGGTCTGCTATAATCATGCAATTCCACTAAGCGACTCAACACATTTCGTGTTAAACGATTATGATTTGGATTCTGATTGATTCCACCCCAAATCAACGTCATATCACATTCATTATCACCTGCCCACAATGCCAATGCCGGGTGATTTCTTAGACGCTTTATCTGATAAATGGCTTCCTGCTCCAATTTCTTCGCAAAAATATCCTCATCCGGATAAACCGCGCATCCCATGGCAAAATCCTGCCAAATTAGGATGCCTTGACGATCACAATATTCAAAGAATTCATCTGATTCATAAACATTGCCACCCCAGCAACGAACCATGTTACAACCAATCTCATCCAGTAATTCCAATGCTTTTGGCAAGCGATTTCTGTCGTTTGAATGTAATGCATCCAACGGAACCCAATTTGTTCCTAAGACAAATATCTTTCTTCCATTTACTTTGAAACAAAATTCTCCATTTCCATCTCTATCAGTAACATCTGTCCTCTCCAATTCCACAGTTCTGATTCCCGCTTGAAATTGGTAAGTATCACATACTATGTCATCTCGCAGAAGTGTAACTGTTACATCATAGAGATTTGGATTTCCTGCATGTTTTGGCCACCACAGCTGGCAATCTTCAATCTCTAAAAACATAGCATCTGTGTTATGCCACAACTTCTGTTCTTTTAAAAATTTGCTGTGACCTGAGCGTCCTTCTACTCTCACCTTATAATCTGTTGTAAATACACCCTTTAGATTCGTATGAACATAAAAACGCACCTCTGCTTTATGCTGACCGTTTGCACATTCTTCAATCTTGTGTGTTGCAAAATAAACTTCCTCGATACTATCTTCCTTTTTCTCTAGGAGACGAACCTCTTTCCACAAACCTGCCGATACGATTCTTGGCATGATATCCCATCCAACCATATGTGCAGCTTTTCTTACATATAGGGTCGGATAATTGTATCTCATAGTATGGCATACTACAGGAGGCGTATATTTCCTCGCCTCCAACATCATTGGTTTAATGTGGACAACCACTTCATTCTCTCCAAGTATCCAATCTGCCTCCACATCATATGAAATAAACATATTGTCCGTCGATTTCACAAGTTTGCCATTTACATAAATGTCAGAAAATGTATCAATTCCTTCAAACCGAAGATATTGGTTTTCCTTTTCTATTTTTACCTTTGCAAAGTACCAAACATGAACATCTTCTAACTTTTGTGCTTCTAAAGTGTTTGTTCCGAAATATAAGTCCTTTATTCTACCTGTTTCCATCAAATCAATTTCAAAATTACCCGGAACTTTAGCAGGTAAAATATCAAATCCTGATCTCTCCAACTCAGAAATTGAACAGTATTTCTTTTCAAAACAATCATCATGGTGTGCATATACAATTTTCCACTCCATGTTGCAATCCTCCTTCTGTATACTCTGCAACAAACCCAGATTATTTTATATCATATACGGAACGCAAGTGAACATTCTCTACTTTGCCCTCTAAGATTTTCACTATCTTACAGCCTGCATTCATATCAAAATAGTTGTCACTTAAGATAAAGTCACAATCCGGTGAATCAATTTCTACATAAGATGCGTAGGCATTGGCATGTACCGTAATCTCATCACCATTTATTTCATAAGTTAATTCCGGATTTTTGAACTTAAAGTATTTTGGTACTGTAAATAGTGCAGTTCCTTCTGATACTACTTCTCCATTCACACAGAATTCATAACTCATATAATTATGGTCTACATCTGTCTTACAGAAATCCATTTCGTCAAGCCATACGGACGATAAAGCAGGCACCTTCATTTCTGTTTCACCAGATTGTAACACTTTTCCGGTAGTATCTCTTAATGCCCATTTTGCCACACCTATTACATCTTGACGTGTCTCGTTTGTCACACAAAGCAGCGCTTTCGTCTCATAATCCACACTTGGATGCAAGGTTGGAAAATAACGCGTCGTTCCTTCTCCAGTCTCCTTACAGCTAATCATGATCGGATTGTAGAAACGTTTTGCCACATAGTGAAGTGCCTTAAATCTTCCATAGTAGTCAATGCTTGACCATGAAGCAGTCGGCCAGATATCATTTAACTGCCAATAAAGTGTACCCATACATCTGCCACGGTGTCTTCTTAAATGCTCCACGCCATAACGCATTGCCTCAGCCTGTAAAAGTTGTGATGCATAAAGCAGTGTTCCAAACTCTCTTGGGTATTTGTAAGTCTGTGATAAGTAATTCAAAATCTTACCATTTGCCACACCGTTTCTTTGATGCATTTCCATCACACGGCTAAAAATGTTTCTATCTTCTTCTTCCGTAAATGCATTGATTGTCTTTTCACATGGGAAAGACTGAAATCCGAACTCGCTCAAATAACGGAAATATTTGTTGCGATAATCGGTAAATGGTTTTTCACCATGCCATACTTCCCAATAATGTGCATCACCATAATTTTCATTACGTGGATCCACAAAATGTCCACAGGTTGTTGGTGAAGAAGGAATATATGGAACATAAGGACAAAGTTCCTTCATAGCTTCCGGCATCATTTCCTCGTAAAGATACAGATACATTTCTACCATTTTAGGATATTCACCCGCTACTCCATAAGCAAACATTTCTTCTACTTCGTTGTTACCGCTAATAAGGGCAAGTGACGCATGATGTCTCATTCTCTTAAGATTATCATAAACCTCTGCCTTCATACTGGCTTTCATTTCTTCGGTATTGCAGACTGTAACGCAGGCCACCATCATATCCTCAAATACAACGATTCCCAATTCATCACAGGCATCAAAGAAGAAATCCTGCGGGTACACGCCGCCACCCCATACACGAATCGCATTGAAATTACTATCGCGGCACTGCTTGATTAACCTATATGTACGTTCCGGGGTGATACGAGATAAAATATTATCTTCCGGTATGTAGTCTGCTCCCATGGCAAAGAAACGAACACCATTTACTTCATGACAGAAGCATTCTCCATATTGGTCTTTTTCTCGAATAAGTTTCAAGGTGCGAAGACCAATTCTCTTTTCCTGTACATCCACATCTATGCCCTGCTCTGTTGCAACTGCACGGACTGTATATAATGGTTGTTCACCCAATCCATTTGGCCACCAAAGCTGCGGATTAGCTATCTCTGTCTTATTATTTACCGGCACATTATAACTCTCGCCATTTGGCGTGGTCACTGTTACAGTTATATCTGCATCCCTATCAGTCTCCACAAACGGAGTTATGTATACTTTGCCATCTTCATGATGTTGAATAATATGAAAATCAGTAATTCTGGCACTGTCCATTACAAGTAACTCAATATTTTTCCAGATACCTGCATCCGGAAGTCTCGGACCCCAGTCCCATCCTAACATGCAATGTGCTTTTCTAAGATGTCCTGCACCCGCTGTACAATGCCATGGCTCATACTGCATATCTTCTTTTTGCTTTTCTCTGATATAGGTATCAGCCGAATAGAACACAATACGAATCTCATTTTCACCTGCTTGTAAAAACTTCGTTACATCAAATTCGTATGTACGATGCATATTATCCGCGTGTGCAACATAAACCCCGTTGATATAAATATCGCACAAAGTATCCAGTCCATCACAATGCAAAATCACCTTATCGACAGTTGGCACAAAATCAAAAGTCTTAGAGAACTCAAATTCATTTTCCATGAGTTTCAGCGCATCCAACTCGTTCATTCGATAGAAAGGATCCTCCATTAGATTATTGCCTAATAAAAAGGAATACACGGAACCAGGCACTGTTCCTTCACATTCATAACCTGCTCCTTTCAGCTGCCAAATACCATTTAAACTTATCCTAGTCATAATCTACCTCCTACATGAAACAAATCGGTTATGCCCTCTTAGGCCCTCTTAGTTTCTTTTTTTGGGGCTCATACCCATTTTCTAAAATGCCAATTTCTTCTCGCAATAAGCAAGATTTATCATCTTTTCTTTTAAATCCTGCAAAGTATAGAAATAATGATTGCTTGATTCAAATCCAATGCGAGAATCCTGAAGTCGCAAATCAATCAGCGTTTGAACTGTTTCCATCTCCTCACGCACAATGCGAAGCATTTCACATTGCAACTTCTCCTTCTCTTCCGCCGAAGAAACGGTGTTTTCCAACATCTTATCACGGCGATTGACAAACTGAATATGATGATAAGCACTTTCATACTGACATAGTACAACTTGCGCCATCAAAATCATATCATCCAATTCTCCATTTTGCCCCATATATACAAGTAACTCTGTAGTTCCTTCTTCCCAGCCTTTCACTAACTGTCGATACTCGTCCTCATACACATCTGCCGGATAAATACTACGCCAACCATTTATGTCATCATACGGATAACCAACCATACTCGCGCGGTATCCTGTATTTTCTAAAAAGAATGGTGCCATTGGTCCTGAATTCTGCGGTCCGAAGTATAAGGTTTCCATATGAAATGGGTAATGCGAAAATGCATTGCAAAGCCTCTGTTGTGCTGCAAAAACACCTTCAGCAATATTTTCTCCCAACCAATCACCCAGGAAATCCTTCAACGTTCCCCTATCTTCCATCAGCCATTCTGCCAAGCGAAGATTCGGGCTTGGACAACCACCAAGTGTCCAGCTTACTTGCAAGTGCTGGATTCCTTGCTCTTTCAATTGTTTAATATGTGTTGCAACCTTCTCAAGCACTGGAATGTATGGTACAACTGTCATCTCCCATGTATTGTTCATCTGCACTTTTGCAGACATTTGCAGTCCATGCTCTCTGGCAACCTTCCACATTTTCTTTGCCTTCTCACCAGGTCCACATAAGGACATGGTATAATCAAGTACACTGCCTTCCACACCACCAATACAGAATTTCATAGCCTCTTCACTGGTACATTGCAAAATCTGACCTTCTGTAAGAAGCGGAACAACTTTCTCTGCCCATTCATCTGGCCAACCCCAAGTCCAGGCAATTGCCTTTACATCGGGGTTTACATCATGTGCCCCTTTTGCCATGAGATTATTTACCTCTGCAACAACTTCCCATGGCTTTCTTTCGCTGCACCTTGGACAATCTATGTTTCCGGTTCCTTCCTTCTCAGCCAAATAAGAACGTGAATAGCAATTCGTCAGATTCTCCGACATAGTAATCGTAAAGAATCCTGCTAAATCAGGAACCATCTCAAATAAATGTTTCACAGATTGATAAAGATAAGTCTGAACTTCCTTTGTAGAAGTACACATGGCATAGAAATCACCTTCTGATTCCCCGCGTAATTCCGGATACTTCTGAAAGAATGCATCCGACATGGCACGAGGCTCATTCAAATATGGATAAATGCCAATTCCATATTTCTTTGCCTTTGCAACCAACTTCCGAAGTGACTCAATTCGCTTTTCCCATCCCTTAGATAAAGACGGTTCAAAAGGGAACTCTACCAATTGATATAGTACCATCTGCATCCAGATTCCGTTGATACCGGCATCTGCATATTCCTTCAAGATGCGCTCCGGAAGCGGGTCAATACTTTCATCAATCAGTGCATCTCCATATAATGCAAAGTACGGATAAATCATTCGAAGATTCTCTGTGTTATGCAATTGGAGGGGTACACACTGCGCTTCGCACACTGGCTTATGGAATTCTTCCACAAACGCAAATGCATTATCCCTTTTCCCATAACCAGCAGGAAATCTATCCTTTAATAATTCTACTATTTTCTTCGTCTGTTGCAATTCCTCATCTGTCAAAGGAGTATACTTAGGGGCATCCACCAACGGTTTCAAACTCCCAAGTTTAATCCACATAAAGTCGTCCTCTTTCAGAATAAACGCCAATTCCTCTGCAGATATATTTAATAATGTTAAAATCTGTTTGTATGTACATAAATGCCAATTATTACGAATAATGGTGAGATATCCTCTTTTCTCCCAAGCCTCGTTTACCTGCTCCTTCGGATTTAAACCAAGAGTGGCAGCCGCATCTTGTATTTCCTCGCAGGAAGTACCTAATGCAGCTGCAATTCTCTTCACTGGTACATAACCCCAGTTTCGCCAGACAACCGCTTGCCATCTAGCTGGAAAATACTCATATTGAATTGCTCTTACATCAGAAATTTCCGGCAAACTATTCATGCCTTTATCCTCCAAACCTTGACTCATTTATTCTATGATTCTTTTTTTGCATTGAAGCACCATATAAACTCCAGCTACAACCGCTATAAGTCCAGCCACACTAAGCAGACACACTTTTCCGACTTTAAGCAAATCGCCTGTAAATGGTTCCGCATCTCTACTACCTCCCGATGCAATTTCCGCCTTATGAGCTGTCATAACAGTTGTTTCCCAATCTCTTGTCAAACCATATACAGAATAATCAAATCCTTTCACATATTCCGGAATAGAACGGATTGCAATCGAATTATCCTCTGTCGAGCAGAAAAGGCCAAGCTGTTTTCCAAGACCGGATGCCTTATCAATAATGGTATAAAATTCTTCTTTGTATAGAACTCCATTGAACCAAACACCTAGTTCAATATCGTCTTTTTCTCCATCCTTGTCAGCATCTATAATCTCAGTACTAATCATAAGATTTAACCACTCGTCAATCAATGTAGCTCCAGCTACTGTCTTATTAAATATATCAATAAGTATCATATCATCTTCATCAATCCAGTACAATTCAATCGTTCCGTTTGCTTGTGTAATGAAACGAAGACCATACCAGACATTTCCGCCTCCACCTACCATAAGGTGATTATAACCTTCTCCAGAGAAAAGAACATCACCACAAAGTACCTTTTGGTCAAGAGTTTTCGCACCTTTTCCTTCGAAG
Organism: Tyzzerella sp.; assembly: GCA_017410145.1. GTDB lineage: Bacteria > Bacillota > Clostridia > Lachnospirales > Lachnospiraceae > Faecalimonas. The sequence goes on along the minus strand of JAFQRJ010000006.1, from coordinate 1,010 downwards.
ATAGGATTACCTGTTCCATCGAACTTGTAGATTCCATCCTTAAGTCCAAAATATTCAAAGGTAATCTTTTCAAAATTTTCATTTGGTTTCTTAGGAGGTGTCGGTTCCGGTAGTAATTCAGGAATGGAATTCAATATAACAGATACATCTTCACCATTACAATATGCCGCAAACTTATTCGCTAGTTTATCGCCTTTTTCAGCAATTGTAATATACTTGTTATTATAAAGAATACCATTAAACCAAACACCGAGTTTGATATCATTTCCTTCAAGTTCTGTGCTAATCATCAGGTTGAATTTTTCATTGTGGAAGTTCACGCCTGCATCAGCCGCATTGAAACTAGCACAATGTTGCCCATTTGTGCCTTCATACCACCATACCTGCATTGCATTTGTATTATCTGTAATGAAACGGATACCATCCCAAGCGTTGTCTCCACCACCAAGAATTACGTGGAAATATCCACTCCCTGATAACTCTATATCACCACAAAGTACGGTTCCCGCAATGCTTGTTTTATCCTTCAGTACACCCTGTACAACCAGATCTCCATTGTATTCATACTTGCCGTCCACAATTCCATATTGAGAGAATGTTATTTTCTCAAGGTCTTCACTTGGCTTCTGTGATTCAACTGGTGGTTCTGGTTCGTCTGGTGTATCTGGTGTATCAGGTTCTTCCTCGATGATTACATTATCCAAGATAATGCCGGAATTATCTACTTGACGATATAGCGCAAGGTGACTTCCCATTGCACTTACGTTACATCCCGGAATAACAAATGCTGCATTGTTATATAATGCTCCATTAATATATACGCCAAGTGTTAGGTCTGCTCTTCCGCTGACTACTTCGCCGTATTCAAAGCTTAACTGCAACAGGAATTCCTCGCCTATGAAAGAATCCACTCCCGCAATGTTTGCACTTACTGCTGGTATTTGATAGGTACTCTTATCAACAATATTACCTGCCCATGAGCTGTCAATATAAATAGCACTTCCATCCTC
>JAFQRJ010000002.1 GCA_017410145.1 Tyzzerella sp. | reverse complement strand
GTTCTTGAATTTTTCTCTTAGAAATTTTCAGGAATTCGTTTATTGTCATCTATTGTTTAATTATCAATGTTCTCTTTGCTCTCTTGCGACAGCCTAGTTAGAATATCACACCAACCAAGCCTTTGTCAACAACTTTTTTAAGTTTTTTTATTTTTAAACTTCAAACAGTCGTTTTGTGAGTGCTTTACAAGAATATCATAGTTTATTTTTAATTGTCAACACTCTTTTTTCAATTTTTTTACCTTTTTTTATGCCTAATTTTTCTATATCTAAATATAGTGTTTTTCTCCTAATGAACATCAATATATGCCGTGTGTTTTTTCACTTATTATATAGTCCATTCATACATTATATTAGGAGGTGAATCATCAATGACTATTTCAAATTGTGAAACAAAATTCAATTGTACCGGAATCGCAATTGTCGCAAGTTTAATTCTAGGCATCATTGCAGCATTTCTGCAAATCACTGCAGTGCTAACAATACCACCTGTATTATTTGCAGGGGTTGTTATAATTGCCCTTGTCTATCTTGCTGTAACACTGATTGCAATTTCCCTAACGCAAACTTCCACTGCCTGTCGAACTTTATGTTCTGTATTGTCGGTTCTTTTGTTCGGTATTTTAGGAAGCGTATTATTTGCTGTTATACTTCTGATAATTGATGTGGCCGCTACCAGCGTAATTGGTTCCATTCTGGTCGGCTTACTTGTATTTTCTTTCTCGCTTATATTACTGACAACTGCTTGTCTGATAAAATGCATCGCAAGATGTGATGATTAAATTACCATTAAGAAAACAAAGAGTTTGCTTGCAAACTCTCGCGCGAGGTGCGGTTGCAAAGCAACATCTTCATTGCACGCACCTCTGCGCATCCGTGCGGAGCTTTGTTTAATAAAAAATTGCGAAATTTCTTATTAAACAATAAAGAATCGGCAATTATACAATTGCCGATTCTAAACGGAGAAGGCGGGATTTGAACCCGCGCACCGCTATTAACGACCTACTCCCTTTCCAGGGGAGCCCCTTCAGCCTCTTGGGTACTTCTCCAAAACACATTTTCAAAACAAAAACCATCAAATCCTTTTGATGGTTTTCAACGCAGAGGGTGGGATTCGAACCCACGCGCCCTCTCGGACAAACGGTTTTCAAGACCGCCTCGTTATGACCACTTCGATACCTCTGCAAATATAAAATTATTGTCGCGTCCGTCAGCGACGTAATTTATCTTAGCACGCGAAACGGACACTGTCAACACTTTTTTAAATTTATTTTTTCAAAAAAATTTCTGCTATTTTCAAGTCTTCCGGTGTTGTGATCTTTATATTCTCATAATCACCTGTAACCAATTTTACTTTTTGTCCGAGCATTTGTTCTACGACCATTGCATCGTCCGTCACTTTAATAGTATCGCTTCCCATGAGTTTTTTATACGCCTCTTTTATAAGAGAAGATTCAAACACTTGAGGAGTTTGGATTTGCCACAAAAAATTTCTATCCGGCGTGCTGTCTGCGAACCCATTCGCATCGGCAATTTTAATGGTGTCTTTCACCGGCATCCCAACTACACATGCCTTGTGAAGAATTACTTCATTATATACGCGTCGCAAAATTTCTTCATTTACAAATGGTCTCGCACCATCATGGATAAACACATATCCATCTTCCACCTCATGCAAACCATTTGCGACAGAATGATACCGCTCGGCCCCGCCTTCAACGATATGCTTCACTTTACTGAATCCATATTTTGAAACTATTTCTCTTTCACAATAGTCCATTTGACCGGCGCCTACTACCAGAATCATTTCATCAATGAGTTCAGATTCTTCAAAAGCACGCAAAGAATAATAGAGAACTGGCTTGCCTCCTATTTCTAAATACTGCTTTTGTGTTTTGGTCCCCATGCGTTTTCCCTGACCTGCCGCCAATACAATTGCTGTGCATTTTGCTTTTTGCATCTTATCGTTCTCCTAATTTCAAGTTTGGAACTGCATTTAAGTCCCATCCATGTCTGGTTCCATTGATATATTCATAATAAGCTGCTGTCCCAATCATTGCTGCATTATCCGTACAATATATCGGTGAAGGATAATAGAACTCAATTCCATTTTCCTCGCACGCAGTATTCATAGCCGCCCGCAACGTGCTGTTTGAGGCCACACCACCTGCAATTGCAAATTTAGAAAGCCCATATTCCTTCACTGCCCGCATTGCATTTTCTACCAGCTTATCTGTAACTGCCTTTTGGAAGGATGCCGCTATATCTGCATTGTTGTATGTTTCACCTTTCATCTGACAACCGTTTATATAGTTAAGTACTGCTGATTTGACACCGCTGAAACTGAAATCATATGGTGCATCTGCAACATTTGCCTTTGGAAATACAATCGCATCTGGGTTTCCTTCCTTGGACAACTTGTCAATTTTTGGACCACCCGGATATCCAAGTCCAATTGCACGAGCGACTTTATCAAAGGCTTCTCCTGCTGCATCATCTCTGGTTTTTCCGATAATCTCATATTTGCCATAATCTTTTACACATACCAAATGCGTATGTCCACCGGATACAACCAAACATATGAATGGCGGCTCCAGTTCTTTATTTTCTATATAATTAGCAGAAATATGTCCTTCGATATGATGAACTCCAACTAGTGGCAGTTGTTTTGCATATGCAATTGCCTTTGCCTCAGCAACACCAACTAAGAGTGCCCCTACCAACCCCGGTCCGTAAGTCACTCCAACTGCATCCAAGTCATCTAAGGTAACATTCGCCTCTGTTAATGCCTCCTCAATAACTTGATTTATTTTTTCAATATGTTTACGAGATGCAATTTCCGGAACTACACCGCCGTATAATTTATGCAGTTCTATCTGCGAAGAGATTACATTTGACAATACTTCTCGCCCATTTTTCACAACGGAAGCTGCCGTTTCATCACAAGAACTTTCAATTGCTAATATCAATACATCTTTCTGTTCTTCCATGTTTCCTGTCCTCTTTGTCCGGAAGCCATTTCTGGCTTCTACTCTTCCAAAAATGTAAGTTCTGCCGTCATCCCATCTTTTCCGGCTCTAGCGTTTGGGAAAATCTCGCGCACTGCTTCCATATATTCTTCCGGCCAAGTAAGTGACGGACTGTAATGTGTCAGCCACAATTCTTTTGCCTCTGCAGTCTTCGCTAAATCCGCCGCCTCATAGAATGTCATGTGCTTGTATTCGCTTGCCTTGGCATCCTTGTCTGTTTCGCCATACATTCCCTCGCAAATAAAAAGGTCAGAACCTTTCGCATTTTCACGAATGGAGTTGGTCGGCCTAGTGTCTGTGCAATAGGTCAATTTAATACCTTTTCGTGGTGCACCAAGAACCATATCTGGCGTATAGGTCTTCCCTTCTAGTTCAACCGTCTCGCCTTTTTGTAAATATTTCCAATATTGCTTTGGAATATCCAAAGCCAGTGCTCTTTCTAAATCAAATTTGCCCGCACGGTCAATCTCCAATGTATACCCGTAACACAGCACATTGTGATTCACTCGGAAGGCCTTCAGACGATAACCATTTAATTCAATTATTTCTTCCGGCTGCGTGATCTCTATAAACTTCAGCTCAAACGGAAGCTCCGGTGCAATGACACGCAGTGCATTTACCACCCGTTCTAAACCTTTTGGGCCGATTAAAGTCAGCGGCTCCGTTCGATCTGCATTTCCCATCGTAAGAAGAAGACCCGGAAGTCCACTGATGTGATCTCCGTGATAATGGGTAAAGCAAATCACATCTATCGGCTTAAAACTCCAGCCTTTTTCTTTAATTGCAATCTGGGTTCCTTCTCCGCAGTCAATTAAAAGGCTGCTCCCATTAAAACGAGTCATCAATGCAGTTAACCAACGATATGGAAGCGGCATCATTCCACCGCACCCTAACAAACAAACATCTAACATGAATTTTCCTCACTTATTTTATTTCAACCGGGACTTGAAAGGTCGATATGAATTCATCATAGCATTTCTCACACAAATCGAAACTATGCACTTCATTATCTTTATTATTTGAAAAATACCCCCATCTCTTTTCTACCGTGAGGATATCTTCATTTGTAATTTCCCGTCCGCATTTATTACATACTATCTTCATTTGACGCATACAATTTCCTCCTTTGAATTTGCTACGTCTTATTATATCGTTTTCAAAAAACCTATCCTAGTGGAAAACATTGCATCTTATGCCAATGCCTTACTCATCAAGACTGCATTCTCATTTGGTCCCTTGTAAAAATTTTTACGAATTCCATCTACAATAAATCCATACTGCTCATAAAATGCCCTTGCACTCGCATTACTCTCGCGCACATCTAATAGCAGACGTTTTACATTTTCTTTCTTACACCATTCGCAAACATAATCCAAAATGCCACGCCCTACGCCCTGACGACGCACTGTCTCATCCACAGCAATACGGGCAATCTCGCCTTCATCCAGCACATAATATATGATACTGTATCCAACTACTTTTTCATCCTGTTCAGCCACCGCAATAAAGGCTTGTTTTTGGCAGAATGTATCATAGATTCCTTGGCTTGTCCACGGGTCAGAAAAAATCTTTTTCTCTAATTCAGCAACTTGTGCAATATCTTTTTCTGTCATCTTACGAATTATTGGCATTTCTCTCTGCACGCTCCCGTTCCGCTTGTGAAAGTCTGAGATAATCCGGCTGATGTTCCTTTGCCGTTTCAATCTTTCCTTCTGTAAAATACTGCATGCCCAGTGCTCCAACCGCTGCGGCACTCTGACGATTCACATGTGCCGGTGCTAAAGCGTACCGTATTCTCAAACCTTCTTCCAAAAGTTTTCCGTATACGGGCACACCATCTCCCAGGAAGGTTACTTGTTCTCCATACTGATTCAGTTTCTCGATTAATTCTTCTACGGAAATAGCCATCTGCTCTTCTACCACTTCAAATTGATTTTCAAAACGATAGATACCGGTATACACTTGATTTCTCCTTGCGTCCATCATTGGACAAATCAGACCCTTACAGCCAAACAGATTGTACGCCATACCGTCTACAGTAGGTACATGGATAAGCGGTTTGTTAAGTGCTAATCCCAATCCCTTTGCTGTTGCCGAACCGATGCGAAGTCCCGTAAACGAACCCGGACCTCCGGCTACTGCAATAGCATCAATTGTATTTAAATCAAATTCTGTCATTTTCACAATCTCATCCAACATTGGAAGCAAAGTTTGTGAATGTGTTTTCTTATAGTTCACTGTATATTCTGCTACTGTTTGCTCATCTTCTACAATGGCTACTGTCGCAACTAAACCGGAACTATCCAAAGCAAGTATACGCATACTTATGCCTTCCTCTCTTCAATTGTAATCCTTCGATAATCAAATCCCTGTTCCAAATCTTTTTCTATTATGATAGAAGTTCTGCGTGCAGGAAGAATTTCCTCAATTAAATTTGCCCACTCAATGAGGGACACACCCTCCCCATATACATAATCTTCGTATCCTATTTCATCCATCTCGCTGATATCTCCAATGCGATACACATCGAAGTGATAAAATGGCAAACGCCCCTCATCATACACTTGCACAATGGTAAATGTGGGGCTGTTGATAGGCTCCTGGATTTCCAATCCTTTTGCCAGTCCTTGTGTGAAAACAGTTTTGCCAACACCCAGGTCCCCAACCAAGGTGAACACCTGTCCTTTGTTGGCCTTGCTGCCAAGTTCCCGACCTAATTGATAAGTTTGTTCTGCACTTCTTGTTTCTATAATCATGTCAAACCTCTGTTAATGAATGTGGCGTATTTTTACTTTATTCGGCGGAATATGGGTATGAATCATTTTCAATGCTTCTTCATATTGATCACCCATACTTGCTTTCGGCAAAATCAAGGCACGCACTCTCCCTAGATACAAAATCACACTTTTTTGTGTGCTGACTGCTTTTGTCACTTCATCCCATTTTGTTTCTGCCTTTGCATCCTCTTGACTTACAAGAATTCCTTCTTCCGTAAATTCATATTCTAATGGTTTTTGAAACATTTCTGTATTGTTTACCTGACTTTTTGCCTTCGCCTTCATAGACGATGGAGAAATAACCAAAAACAAAACCGCGCACATAAACCATACTGCACACGCTTGCATTTCCCCATCCATTAGTTTCTGAATAAAAACTGCAAAAGAAAGAACACCTGCGATTGCTGTCATCAATCCGCTCATGTGCGTGTAATTGTGGTATAGCATAAAGTCATACATGTATTCTGCTGTCATTTTCACATTAAATTTTACCGGCATCTATATCCCTCCGATTAATACATCTTTTCCCATTGCATACAAAATGCTGTACACACCCTTGAGTATAGCACAGCATTTTCATTGTTACAACTAATGTCTTTTTATTATTGGGCTGATTTTTTTGTAAATTGATGCAACAATCAGTGCATTTAAACCACCTTTGAGCAAATTGAATGGGGCACACACCAGCAAAATAAATTTCGTTACACTATCAATACCCCTAAGCCCCATTGCAATCACATTTGCCTGCATATCACTTCCCCAAAACAATGGCAACATCACATATCTGTTCATAATGCAAGCAACAATAATTAATATAATAACAGAAACGCCCAATGCTACAATCGCAGTGGATTTGGTCTTTTTGCGTTTGTAAATAAGTCCTGCCGGAACACATAAGGAACATCCCATAACAAACTGTGCAAATTCACCAACGCCCCCTGTATGCGAACCCATCAAAAAATCCACAAAGGCTTTGATTGCTTCTATAGCCACCCCCGCCAGAGGCCCCATTGCAAACGTACCGATCAACACAGGAACCTCACTAAAATCCAGATCATACACTGGAGGAACAATTGAAATACGCCCAATTAACGTCAGCACAATGGAGACAGCCGCCAGCATTCCTATGGTTGCAATTTCTCTGACACCAAATTTTGTTTTTTGTTGTGTTTTCATATTTTTTTCCTTTCTGTCTATTAAAGGAGTCTTCAAAAATGCCCCGAGCATAAACTCAGGGCATAAACATAGCATTTCTTGCTTTTCTTCTCTCATCCAGACTTTAACTGTCGGTACCGGAATCACACCGGTTCAGCCACTTTCGTGGGTCGCGGACTTTACCGCCGGTGAGGAATCACACCTCGCCCCGAAGAATCCTTATTGATTTTTTCTTATTATATCTCGTCTAAAGTTTCATTGTCAATTGGATTCGCTTCTTTTGCAAATCTACACTCATAACTTTTACTTCTACAATGTCCCCGACACTCACTACTTCCAGTGGATGTTTGATAAATTTCTTATCTGTGATTTGAGAAATGTGAACCAATCCATCTTGATGTACACCGATGTCTACAAACACACCGAAATCAATCACGTTACGAACTGTTCCTTTCAATATCATACCTTCTGTCAAATCCTTCATTTCCAATACGTCTGTTCTGAGAATTGGTTTTGGCATTTCATCACGCGGGTCACGTGCCGGTTTTTCCAATTCCTTCACGATATCTCGTAGAGTAATTTCACCAACTTCTAATTCTTCTGCCAGTTTTGCGTAATCCTTCACTGATTTTGAAAGTCCATTTAGTTTTCCACCAACAATATCTTCTGTAATATATCCAAGTTTAGCCAATAGTTTTTCTGCAGCTTCATAGCTTTCCGGATGCACGCTGGTTCCATCTAATGGATTATCTCCGCCTTGGATTCGCATGAAACCTGCGCATTGTTCGTATGCTTTTGGTCCAAGCTTTGCCACTTTCAGTAACTGCTTACGGTCTGTGAAACTTCCGTTTTCTTCACGGTAGGCAACAATATTTTTTGCCAGCGTTCCTGAAATACCGGAAATATATGCAAGTAATGGAGCAGACGCAGTATTCAAATCTACACCAACCTTATTTACGCAGTCTTCCACAACTCCTGAAAGTGCTTCACTGAGTTTCTTTTGATTCATGTCATGCTGATACTGACCAACACCAATTGATTTCGGGTCAATCTTAACTAATTCAGCCAGCGGGTCCTGCAATCTTCTGGCAATAGAAGCCGCACTTCTTTGTCCTACATCAAAGTTTGGAAATTCTTCTGTTGCAAGCTTACTTGCCGAATAAACAGATGCACCTGCTTCATTTGTTATAATGTATTGTACATTTTCCGGAATCTCCTTGAACAGTTCCACAATAATCTGTTCTGACTCACGGGATGCTGTACCATTTCCTACTGAAAATAATGTGATATTGTACTTACGAATTAACTTCTTCAGTGTATCTTTTGCTGCTGCAATCTTCTGTGGTGTAGTCGGTGCTGTTGGGTAAATAACCGTTGTATCCAACACCTTTCCTGTGGCATCCACTACCGCCAGTTTACATCCCGTACGGAATGCCGGGTCCCAGCCAAGCACGGTCTGTCCGACAATTGGTGGTTGCATCAGGAGTTGTTCTAAGTTCTTACCAAATACAACAATTGCACCATCTTCTGCTTTTTCTGTTAAATCATTTCGAATCTCACGTTCTATCGCAGGAGCAATAAGTCGTTTATAGCTATCTGCAATCACATCTTTTAGCACCGGCGTTGTGTATGGATTATCTGAAACAATGACCTGTTTCTCCAAATATCCTAAAACCTTATCCTCTGGTGCTTCCACTTTCACTGTCAAAAATTTCTCTTTTTCACCGCGATTAAGGGCAAGAACACGATGTCCTGCAAGTTTGGTAATCGGTTCTTCAAATTCGTAGTACATTTCATAAACAGACTGCTCTTCCGGGTCCTTTGCCACAGAAATAATTTTTCCCTGCTTAGTTGTTAAATCACGAATATAGATACGATAGTCTGCTTCGTCTGAAATCTGTTCTGCTATGATATCCTTTGCTCCCTCAATAGCTTCCTCTGCTGTGGCAACTTCTTTTTCTTCTGAAATATATTCTGCTGCTGCTTCCTCTAAAGGCATGTCCAATTTTTGAAGCATGATGAGTGCTGCCAAAGGTTCCAGTCCTTTTTCCTTTGCAATAGTCGCTCTCGTTCTTCTCTTTGGTCTATATGGTCGATACAAATCCTCTACTACTACTAAGGTTTCTGCAGCAAGAATCTGAGCCTTCAATTCCTCTGTCAGATTACCCTGCTCCTCGATCGTCGCGAGCACTTGTTCTTTCTTTTCTTCTAAGTTACGTAAATACTGCAGTCTCTCATGCAACTTACGAAGTTGCTCGTCATTCAGCGAACCCGTAACTTCTTTACGATATCTTGAAATAAAAGGAATCGTGTTCCCTTCATCAATCAATTGTACAGCGGCTTCTATTTGCCATCTCTGTACTTCTAATTCTTGTGTCAGTTTTTGAATAATGTCCATGTAATATAACCTCTCCATATTGTCAAAAATACTTTCTTAAGAATACCATATTTCTAAGAACTTTACAATGTATAAAACAAAGTTTTAGAGCATACTCTGTTTTCTTGTTTTTTCCATATTGGTGTGATATAATATTTTTAGTATGTCAAGCAAAGGAGATATTCCTGTGGAAAAATTTAGTGAATTATCTAAGCAACAATTGAAATCAAAAGAGACGAAAGAACGCATTTTCCAGGCCGCTAAAAACATTTTACAAAGAAGCGGTTATGAGAATTTATCTATAAAAAATATATGTGAGGAAGCCGGAGTTTCTAACGGAAGTTTTTATCACCATTTCCAAAGCAAGGATGACCTACTTTCGTATCACGTAGAAGAACAACCCGCTATCAATCCGGAGCTTCTGGATATTCCGACCGACAAAGAAAGTGCAAAGGCAGCTATCCTGGAAGTGTATCTCAACTACGCCTCTTACTGTTATGTACTGGGTGTGGATTTTATTGCCGGATACTACCATACAAAAAACCAAGCGCTCAATCCAGACATTCGTACCGAACGCCCTTATCCAATTGTCACAGTGCAAAAATATTTAGAAAAGGCTGTGTCAGCCAATGCCATTCAGTTGAAACTATCTATCGAGGAAGTTGTCACAGATATTCGTATGCTGGTGATTGGAAATGCATTTGAATGGGCATTACGAAATGGCGAAGTAGACTTAAAGGAAAATATCAGACGTTCTATCTCACATTACTTAGATGGGGTTTTGATGTAAAACAACAGGGGTATATCCTAGCGATATACCCCTAACTTTTTTCATTATAAACTTCTCGATTTCTCCGCACAAACTTCCATTGCCTGCATAAGCGCACCTTTGAATCCGGTTTCTTCCAGCACTTTCACTGCCTCAATCGTAGTACCTCCCGGAGAACATACCATGTCTTTCAGTTCACCAGGATGTTTTCCTGTTTCAAGAACCATCTTAGCACTTCCCATCACAGCTTTGGCTGCAAATTTGTAAGCCTGATTTCTTGGCATACCTTCTGCAACTGCTGCATCGGCCATAGCTTCAATCATCATAAATACATAAGCTGGCGAGCTTCCGCTCACTGCCACCACTGCATCCATTAATTTTTCTGGAACAACTTCTACCTCACCGAAGGCCTTTAAAATGTCACATACATATGCCAGTTCTTCTGTGGTAACAGATGCACTTGCACATGCGGCTGTCATGCCTTCTTGCACCATAGCCGGAGTGTTCGGCATGGTACGAACGACTTTTACCGGTTTGCCAAATTGTTCTTCCAACCAATTTAATGTCTTACCTGGTGCCAAAGTAATGATAATCTGATTTTCTTTTACATAATCTTTGATTTCAGAAATTACCTGCGCATAGAATTGTGGTTTGATTGATAAGACAAACGCATCCGCCTTCTGTACCACTTCGATGTTGCTTTCTGCAATCTGAATACCAAGATTCTCTTTGGCTTTTTCTTTACTTGGGGCAAATACATCTGCCCCAATAATTTCTTCTGCTTGAATCAGTCCGTTGGAAATGATACCACTCATAATGGCACTTGCCATATTCCCGCATCCGATAAATCCAAGTTTCATACGACCACCTCTATTTTTCTTCTTGAACTTCTTCTTTTCTAATTTCTTTTGTACGGATTTCTTTGCAAATCTGTTCTACAAATGCATCGATAGATTTCTGTCCTTCGTCTCCTGCAAAACGGCTTCTTACAGAAACAAGTCCTTCTGCTTCTTCTTTTTCACCAACAATAAGCATATATGGAAGTCTTGAAAGTCTTGCATCACGAATCTTGTAACCAATCTTTTCTGAGCGATTGTCAACTGTAACATCTACACCATTTCTAGCAAGTTCTTTGCGAACCTTCTCTGCATAATCAGCATATTTTTCAGAAATTGGTAAAATACGTACTTGTTCTGGGCATAACCATGTCGGGAATTTACCTGCGTATTTTTCTATAAGCCATGCAAGTGTTCTTTCGTAACATCCAAGCGATGTTCTGTGAATAATGTATGGACGAACCTTTGCACCATTTTGGTCAATATAGTACATATCAAATTTTTCTGCGATTGCACAGTCTAATTGAATGGTAATCATAGTGTCTTCTTTACCATATACATTCTTAGCTTGAATATCAATCTTTGGTCCGTAGAATGCAGCTTCGCCATCTGCCTCAGCAAAATTAATGCCTTTTTCAATTAAGATTTGGCGAAGTGCATCTTGTGTACTTTCCCAATACGCTTCGTCCCCAAGATATTTTTCTTTGTTTTCAGGATCCCATTTTGATAAACGGTATGTCACTTCGTCTTGTAAGCCTAATGTTGTTAAAATATAAATTGCAAGGTTCAAACAGTTTTGAAGTTCTTCTTCTGCTTGGTCCGGACGAATCACATTGTGACCTTCACTAATTGTGAACTGACGCACACGTGTAAGACCGTGCATTTCCCCCGAATCTTCGTTACGGAACAGAGTAGATGTTTCACCCATTCTGTATGGAAGGTCTCTATATGATTTCTGTGAGTTTTTGTACACATAGTATTGGAATGGGCATGTCATCGGACGGAGTGCAAACACTTCTTTATCAACTTCTTCATCCCCTAATACGAACATTCCGTCTTTGTAGTGATCCCAGTGGCCTGATATCTTGTACAAATCAGATTTTGCCATCAATGGAGTCTTTGTACGAACATAACCCCACTCTTTGTCTTCTAAATCTTCAATCCATCTTTGAAGTTTCATAATCATCTTTGTACCATTAGGAAGCATTAATGGAAGTCCTTGTCCTACAACATCAACGGTTGTAAATAATTCCATTTCACGGCCAAGTCTATTGTGGTCGCGTTTCTTAATGTCTTCCAAACGTTCCATGTGTGCTGCTAAATCTTCTTTATTATCATATGCAGTTGCATAGATACGTTGTAACTGCGCTTTGTTGGAATCACCTCTCCAATAAGCCATGGAAGAAGAAATCAACTTAAATGCTTTAATACCCTTCGTACTCATAAGGTGCGGACCGGCACAAAGGTCTACAAAATCACCTTGCTTGTAGAATGAAATAATTGATCCTTCTGGAAGATCTTGAATCAGCTCCACTTTATATGGTTCTTCTCTTTCCTCCATAAATTTGATTGCTTCTTCTCTCGGGAGTGTAAATCTTTCTAATTTAATATTTTCTTTCACAATCTTCTTCATCTCTTTTTCAATATCTGCGAGTTCTTCTTGTGTAAAAGCACTCGCTCTATCGAAATCATAATAAAATCCATCTTCAATTGCTGGACCGATTGCTAACTTTGTATCTGGATACAATCTCTTCACAGCTTGAGCCATAACATGGGATGCTGTGTGTCTGAACACTTTCTTTCCTTCGTCATCTCTGAATGTGAGAATTTCCAACTCACAATCTTCACTCACTTCTGTTCTTAAATCAACTACCTCTCCATTTACTTTTCCGGCACATGCTGCTCTTGCAAGGCCTTCACTGATTTCTCTTGCAATATCAAGCACGGAAACACCATTTTCAAACTCTTTGCTTGAACCATCTTTTAACATTACTTTCATTTGTCATTCCTCCTGTTTCAATTTTTGTAAATCTTTTGGGGTGTATTTCAAAAAAACCACCAAAAACTAACCCAATTTATGCTAATTTTCCTGTTTTTTATGAAATTTTGTTCGTGTATGAAATAATTTATATATTCCTAACCCAAAACAACACAATATGAGTTAGTTTTTGTGCAATTATTTTGCATACGAACAAGTGCTAGCGAAATAAAAAACACCCTTAAATAGCTAAAGCTATTTAAGGGTGCGTCACATCATATCAACACACGGTTCCACCTTAATATTTCACTCTTATATCTTTAACGCAGAATTACGGTAACGCTTATGTCGCGCACAGCTCGGGAGTGGTCTTCGCTATTCTTTCATATAAGAAGCTTCCACCAAATGCTTCCCTCTCTGGATACTTCCAAATAGTTACTCGTTCCGTCAACGCTTTTCAAATATAAGGATATTATAGTATTAGTTTTCCCGTTCGTCAATGGTTTTTATATATTTTAAATCTCCCCAATATATCCGATAATGCTTGATGCATTTGCATACACTGCAGCTTGTCCATCTTTTACAACTACCAAAGTAGGTGCTTGTCTAATACCGAACTCTGCTACCAATTCCGGCGCTTCATCTGCATCGATCTTTTCATAATCAATATTGGCATCTTCTAACATTGCACATACGATTCTGCAGTTCGGGCATGTCTTTGTTGTAAATAACATGGTCTTGTTAACTGGTGCATCTGCTACAGGTGACTCTGCAACATTTCCTGGAGTCACATCCTCTGTTTCTTCACATTCGCATCTTGTCAACTTTGAGTTTGCAATGTCGTAGACTTTACGTTCTTTGTATTCCTGAGATTTACCATCATTCCAGTTCTGCACCGGTCTGTAGTAACCTGTAATACGGCTGTAAACTTCCGTTGCACCACCACAATGTGGACACGTATATTGCTCACCTGTCAAATATCCGTGGTCTTTACAGATAGAATATGTTGGTGACATTGTGTAATATGGCAACCTATAATTTTCAGCAATCTTGCGAACCAAGTCTGCTGCTGCCTTCCAATCAGGAAGTTTCTCTCCTAAGAATGCGTGGAATACAGTTCCTGATGTATACAATGTCTGAAGTTCATCTTGAATATCAAGTGCTTCAAAAATATCAGATGTATATCCAACCGGTAGATGTGAGCTGTTTGTATAGTATGGAGCTCCGCCTTCTTCTGCTGCTGTGATAATATCCGGATATCTTGCAAGATCATGTTTTGCAAGACGGTATGTTGTTGACTCAGCAGGAGTAGCTTCCAAGTTGTAAAGGTCGCCATACATTTCCTGATAATCAGAAAGTCTTTCTCTCATGTGATTCAACACTTGTTTTGAGAATTCTTGTGTTTTCTCATGTGTCATATCTGCTTGTAACCATTTTGCATTAAGACCAGCTTCATTCATACCAACCAAACCGATTGTTGAGAAGTGGTTGTTAAATGTTCCAAGATATTTCTTAGTATATGGATATAAACCTTCATCCAAAAGTTTCGTAATGATAGAACGTTTTACACTCAGTGAACGTGCTGAGATATCCATCAAACGATCAAGTCTTCTGTAGAATTCGCTCTCATCATTTGAAAGGTATGCAATTCTTGGCATGTTGATTGTAACAACACCAACAGAACCTGTGCTTTCACCACTACCGAAGAATCCACCTGATTTCTTACGGAGTTCACGCAAATCTAATCTCAGACGGCAGCACATACTTCTTACATCACTTGGTTCCATATCGCTGTTGATATAGTTTGAGAAATATGGAGTACCGTATTTTGCTGTCATTTCAAACAACAAGCGGTTGTTTTCTGTGTCTGACCAGTCAAAGTCTCTTGTAATTGAATATGTTGGAATTGGATATTGGAATCCACGTCCGTTTGCATCGCCTTCAATCATAATTTCAAGGAATGCTTTGTTTACCATATCCATTTCTTTCTTACAATCTTTGTATTTGAAATTCATTTCCTTGCCGCCAACGATTGCCGGAAGTTCAGCAAGGTCGTTTGGTACTGTCCAGTCTAAAGTAATGTTAGTAAATGGTGACTGTGTTCCCCAACGGCTCGGTGTGTTTACACCGTATACAAATGATTCCACACATTTCTTTACTTGTTCATAGTTTAAGTTATCTACTTTTACAAATGGTGCAAGATAAGTATCAAATGAAGAAAATGCCTGTGCTCCTGCCCATTCATTTTGCATAATGCCTAAGAAGTTTACCATCTGGTTACACAACGTAGATAAATGTTTCGCCGGTGCAGATGTAATTTTTCCAACTACTCCGCCAAGTCCTTCTTGAATTAATTGTTTCAGTGACCATCCTGCACAGTACCCTGTAAGCATAGATAAATCATGAATGTGAATATCAGCATTTCTATGAGCATTGCTGATTTCTTCATCATAAATCTCTGACAGCCAGTAGTTTGCTGTAATGGCTCCGGAGTTACTTAAGATAAGACCACCTACAGAGTATGTTACTGTAGAGTTCTCTTTTACGCGCCAGTCATTGACATTTACATAGTTGTCCACGATTTCTTTATAATCAAGAACCGTTGACTTCATGTTACGAATCTTTTCTCTTTGTTTACGATACAAGATATAGCCCTTCGCAACTTCGCTATATCCTGCTTGGATGAGCACAGATTCTACACTATCCTGGATGTCTTCCACACGTACAAATCCATCTTTAATCTTTGCACTAAAGTCTGCTGTTACTTTCAATGCAAGCATATCGATAATATCCGGATGTGTGTCCATTTCTTGTGCTTCAAATGCTTTCGTGATAGCTGCTGCTATCTTTTGCAGATTAAAATCTGCAATCTTTCCATCTCTCTTCTTTACTTGATACATCTTTCTTCCTCCGTACAAAATACAACCCTCGTTTAATCATTGTAACACTAAGATTTGTGTTCGTCAATATAAAAAACAACAAGATATTGTGCTTTTTTATGATTTTAAAGACACAATATCTTGTTGAAATTATTTGTGATTATTAGAAAATACATCTGCCACTTCACTATATATTTTTTTTGCAGAAAACACAACCACGAAAAAAGTTTTTATAAGGTTGACATTCTGCGAAGGGATGCATATAATAATATCAATACAAGGGAGTAGTTCACACTAGAGATAGTGTTATGCATAACGTCACCACGCTTTTAAAAGCCGGGATGCATACTGAGATAAGAACGAGACTTTATTGCACATTTTTTATGCGATGAAGTCTCTTTTTTGTTGGAATAAAAGTGCTTAC
Organism: Tyzzerella sp.; assembly: GCA_017410145.1. Classification (GTDB taxonomy): domain Bacteria; phylum Bacillota; class Clostridia; order Lachnospirales; family Lachnospiraceae; genus Faecalimonas. Next base: position 18,318 of record JAFQRJ010000002.1, on the reverse strand, counting down.
AGCAAAGTTATGACTTCTCGCCACATATTTTATTATAGGAGAGAAAGATATGTTATTTGTTGAGTTACTATTGTTAGCACTTGGTTTTGTACTACTCGTAAAAGGTGCGGATTGGTTCGTGGAAGGTACGTCAGGGATTGCTGATAAATTCGGCATCCCACAATTAGTGATTGGTCTTACTATCGTCGCCATGGGAACCAGTGCACCGGAAGCTGCTGTCAGTATTACTGCTGCTTTAAAAGGCAATGCGGATATTACAGTAGGAAATGTTGTTGGAAGTAATATCTTGAATATCTTTATTATTCTTGGAATTGCTTCTGTCATCACGTCCATTGCAATTGCAAAGACTACCATACGTTACGAAATTCCGATTATGTTAGCTGCCACATTGCTTTTATTAGTATGCGGTGCAACGGGCGGAACAATCAACCTATTAGAAGGTATCATTATGTGGGTGTGCTTCCTTGGATATTTGGCATACATGTTTGTGTTGATGAAAAAAGGAGAAATGCAGGCAGAGGAACTAGAAACGAAAGAGTCCCCTATCTGGAAAATGATCCTAATGGGTGTCATTGGTCTGGTACTGATTATCTGGGGTAGCGATGTGACAGTTGATGCTGCAACTTCACTCGCAAAAATGTTCGGAATGAGTGAAAGATTTATTGGGCTAACCATTGTAGCACTTGGAACATCACTTCCGGAGTTATTTACCTCAGTCGTAGCAGCCCACAGAGGAAAAGCTGACATTGCAATTGGTAATATTGTGGGAAGTAACATTTTCAACATCTTATTCGTAGTAGGAACATCCGCAGTTATTATTCCGGTTGCTTTCGTATCAAGTTTTGTGATTGACTGTATTGTAGCAATCTTGGCAGGAATTGTATTGTGGCTATGTACATTCCGCAAAAGGAAGCTTACAAGAACAGGCGGAATCATTATGTTGATTTGTTATCTGGCATACTTTTTGTATTTGCTATTTTAAACAATTACATTAGAAACGGCATGGTATTTACCTCCCTACATCTCGGGGTGATACCATGCCGTTTTTGATTTTTACGGCGTAATGTTGCTTTTTGGGGATTGCACCGTAATTGCTTGAATTGCTTTTACTGGTTTTAGGGCGAGTTACGGTGTAGAAGTGCTCTTGAGTGCATTGCACCGTAGTTGTTTGGATTGCTTCTACTGGTTTTGGGGCGAGTTACGGCGTAGAAGTGCTCTTTCTTGAAATACACCGTAATTTACTGTATTACGTTTTCTTCTTTCAATATAAATTACGGTGAGATGATTATATTTAGCAAGGCACACCGTAGATTTTACTTTTCAGAACATATATAACAAAGGGAAACTAGAATCTAACTCACCTGTTTTAAATGTTTCTGTACTTGCAGTGCCACAAACTGAGCAACTCTTGTAATACACAGCTTTTGCAACACAATTTGCTTCTGCTTTCAAATATCTATTATCCACTTTTTCTACTAAAACATGTGCTTTGAGTTCACCATAAGATTTATTACACACTTCACACAATGCCTTTTCTTTACAGCTTGCTGTACCACCAGAATGGTTGCCTTCGTCTTTTTTCTCTCCACAAATTTCACATTCATACCAATGCTTGTTATCACCCGTAGAGTAAGCGGACATCCATTGATGTGTAATTGAACGCGTGTATCCACAGCCCGCATTACATGTAGTATCGCAGTCATTGTCAAATTGATGATTTGCTAACTCTGTCTGTTCTCCACAAGCACACTCTTTCCAATGCTGTGTTCCGTTATACGACCATTCCGTGTTATAACTATGTGGTTCTTTGTCTATAACTGTATCCTTTTGTTCTATCTCATTTTTACCTGCTGCATCATTGAAAAACTTGTTACAAATATCACAGGTCCAATACTCAATATTACCTGCCTTACTGTGATTAGATTCGTTATGAGGGTGATTGGTAAGTTGATGTCCTGCATATTCACCATAGGCTTTATTACACACGATACATACAGCTTTATCTTTACAGGTAGCGGTACCACCTTTATGAGAGTCAAAAGGAAGTTTTGCATCTGAACCAGATACTATAACACCACAATCATTACATGTTGTATATGTGTTATTTCCCTGAATCAAACATGTAGATTCAACAGCAGGATGAACAGTAGTATTTGCATGAGAACAAGCAACACTCACCTCACAAGTATCGGTAAAACTACCATCTTCCGTGGTTACTGTAATAGTCGCCGTCCCCTTCTTCATTGCTGTAACTTTACCATTACTGTCAACTGTTGCAACCGTTGTGTCACTGCTTTTCCATGAAACTGCTTTGTTTGTTGCATTGTCCGGAGTCACCGTAGCAATTAAGGTTTCCATGTCGCCTGTGACAAGAGAAACGCTGTTTTTATTTAGAGTCACGCCAGTCGTAGCCACAGGTAACGCTTCTACAGTAATGGTTGCCGCTGTTGTCTGTGCTGTAACAGATTGGAAACTATCATTTGATGCAGATAAAAAGTTGATTCCAACTGTATAATCTCCGGAAGGTGCTGCTTTTGCAACTTCAAAAGTCAAAGTAGCAAGTATTCCGTCTTCTGTGTAATTACTAGCCGCATCCCACACCGTTGTTACATCGTTTGTCATTGTGAATTTAGAAACCTTATTTTCTACGTTCTTTAAAGTTAAATAATTTGTATCGTAAGTATAGTATAAATTAATTGCAGAAATACCTGGATTGTTTACTAAGCTGACATTTACAGAAACTTCTTTTCCCGCCTTAACATTTACAGAGTTTCCTGTTATTGTAAATTCACCTGCTGCATTTGTATAAGGGCTTGGAATAAAGGTTGCAATTAACATTAATATACTCAATACTATAGCCCATATTTTTTTATTTGTTATCATTGTTCATTTTCTCCCTTTAATTTATGATTTTGGTCCTAAGACAATGGATGACTCACCTGTAATTGGATCCTTACTGGCCAAGTACTTTCTTATCATTGCTAGGTCTACTGTTCCTACAGATGCATCACCATTACAGTCAGCCCCTCCTTGAACTACAATAGAAGATTCTCCTGTAATCGGATCCTTGCTTGCCAAATACTTTCTAATCATTGCCAAGTCAACAGTCGTAACCTGTTTGTCTCCGTTTGCATCTCCGTATACTACCGAATTCACCGTTATCGTACCGCTAACTCCTAACATAGGTACTTCTTCAAAATTACTATTTGATGCTCCCATGAATATAATCTGGATTTCATATTTCTCACTTGGTGTATCCTCTGAAACCTCGAAAGTCAATTCTGCAAGTTGACCATTTGATAAATAATCTTCTGCTGAGTCCCAAACAATCGCTGTATCAGCAGTCATAACCATTGACGGAACTTTATTTTGAATAGACTTAAGTGTAAAATAATTTGCATCATATATAAATGCTATATTGAGAGCACAAAAACCAGGATTGTTTGCCAAATCAACAGACATTTTTATCTCTTGTTGGCCATTGACCTGTACATGTTCTAATGTTATCATTGACGAACTTTCGTCATAAACTGGAACATAGTGTATTGGTCTTGTTTCTTCGTGTTGACAAGCAACACATTTTCTACTTTCCACTCCATCACCACTTGCTGTTGCTTCTGTAACTACTGTCCACTCTCCAAATTCATGATCATCTTTTGAAATTACTATCTCATTTTCCTGAGTTCCACATTCGGCACAAACATCAGCTCTGACTCCTTTTTGGGAACAAGTTGCCTCTGTTATCACAGTTGTAACATAATGGTGTTCCTCCTTTGGAATTTCTGCTTGGTCTGTTATCGAATCACATACAGAACACATAAATGCTTTTTGTCCTACCGTTTTACAACTTGCTTCCCGAACAACTATTTCTTTCAAAGTATGTTCTGCAACCGGAATCGTTGTGACCTTAGTTGATTCATTACAAGTTACGCAATGTATGGATTTTACACCTTCCTCTGTACAGGTCGGTTCGATATCTACTGTGTAATCTGAAGCCCATTCATGTGTATGAGTAGTTTGAGAATTATCAATTTCCCAAACAGCATATAAGGTTGCAGCCTTATTCGACGTGTAACTTGCTCCTGGTTGATATTTTGCTGTAGTTGTATCACTTGATGTTCCCCATCCAACAAATGTATAACCAATTCTTGTTGGAGTAGTACTACTAAGAGTCAACGCAGTCCCATATGTTTTAGTCTGAGTAGAAGGTGCTCCCGTTCCACCATTAGCGTTATATTTAACTGCATATGTATTCGGTTTCCATATTGCATAAAGTGTTTTTTTGCAACTTCCAGTTTTAATATCTGAAGTAATACTGGTTGGTACTAAATCTGTATCATTTTGGTCAAATATTGTGCCACCACTTGCTGAGCTTCCCCATCCTGCAAATGTATGTCCTGTCTTGGTCAAACCAAGCGTGGTTACATTAGTTAAACCATTTTTCTTCTTCTCATTATATACCCATTTGTTATATACCTTGCTTCCATCGCTTTGGTAACAAACGAGTTCGTTACTTAACTTGTATGTATCTGAGTCAATTGCCGCCCCATTTGCATGAAAATACACATAAAGCACATTTGCCTCCCATACAGGATAAAAAGTCAAGGTATCAGTTGTCGCACTACCTTTTACCCAACTTCTGTCAAAAGTGCAACTTAGCCCATCCTTATATACACTTTTCGTATATCCATTGGAGCTAATTTGACTGGATGTTTGCCACCCTATTCCCTTGACATACCATGTCTTATCAGAACTTCTGTATACATTCCACCCTTTAAATGTATAACCAGTCTTGACAAACTTGTTAGCCGAAAGCGTCATTGTTCCATTATACTTTGCGGTAGTACTTGCCATAGTCCCACTTCCACCGTTTGCATTGTAAGCAATGGTATATGTAAATGCAGAAATCGGAACCCAAGCAACGCCATATCCTCCACTTGTACGAGGATATAAAACTTGCACCGCTTTAGAAGTGTGACCAACCACTTGCAGTTTTGTATCTGCTGCTATTTTTCCAATCTCTGTACTCAAATCACTTCTTGTATAAACAGACATTTTCTTACTTGCTGTAGCATTAAAAGTGTCATAATCCGGATTAAAGAATACTGCTGTTTTTACATAACCAGTTTCTGTCCCACCGGCATCTAATGGAAACGTGACTTTACACCATCCATTTTCGTAAATTGCATTTATGGTACAGCGGTCGGTATCATAAATCTTATTGACCTTAGCACTTCCACCAATAGAGCTATATACAGTTGTTTTCCCTGTCGCTAATGTATAAGCTTTTATTGGGGTTGAAAATTTGGTGGATTCCTTTAATGATGAATTACCGTTCATTTTAGCAACATATGTACATGGATAATTACTACTGAATTTTCCTGAATTTGTAGCTTTATTATGCGCAGCATAAATTGGTGCTCCACCATCTTCATTGATAACAATTCCCACATGTCCGTCTCGCCATTGCCCACTGCTGCCACCGTACATAAAAACAACATCACCGAGACTAATATCTGCTATAGATGGATTAGTTATAATTGTATAATTTTCTGATAGATACAATAGTAATGCCGCTGAACATTTGTATGGATTCGTATATCCTTCTAATGTACCGCTATTATTTTCATATGATTGTTTTGATGATGAATAATACGATTTGTTTGGTATACCTACACCACCTGCCGCCAAGCATCTTGAAACAAATTCTGCACATAGCCCTACTCCATCATTCCAATGGGAGTTAGCATATGTAATAGCCGCCGAGGCATTATATGATGCCGCCTTCACTGTGCTTGCCTCAAACGGAACAACCGAAGCCAACATAACCACTACCAAAATCATAGATATACTCTTTTTAATCTCTTTCATCCCTTTTCACCTTTCATAATTATTTTAGTTTTATTTGTCTAGTACACTTATTTACTAGATAAATGTATTTTAGTACACTTCTTTACTATTTTCAATAGTAAATTTTTTTACTGTGATAAGATAAACAAAACATGGGAAGTATAAGGATATGAGCAGTACAAATTATATTCAAAGAATGCGAGACCTTCGCGAAGATTCAGATAAAACTCAACAAAATGTAGCAGATTATTTGGGCACATCCCAGACAATGTATGCTCGCTACGAACGAGGGGCAAACGAGCTACCTATTCGGCATCTTATCTCATTATGTAAACTGTACGACGTTTCAGCCGATTACCTATTAGGAATATCAAACAAAAAACGGTAGAACATATATAACGGCATGGTATTTCGTGTACCATGCCGTTTCAGTTTATTTTGCAATAAATTCAATATTCAGTTTCATTCCCATTCCATCAGCAAGCCTTTTAAGAGTAAGTAGCGAGGGATTCGCCAAACCTCTTTCTATTTTGCTTATATCAGCTTGATATATTCCGGTGATTTCTGCTAGTTCTGTTTGTTTCATACCAACTAATTCCCGCGCACTAGTCAACTTATCACCGACGGAAGTTTTTATATCAAATTCATAAGTCTTCCCTGTTATGACTCCATTTTGCCAGATTTCTTCAGCTGACAAATCAAGTTCATCATTCCATGATACTCCATAGCCACCAACATCCACTCTTACTTGTTCAAACAAACCAGGTTCCACCTTTAGTGCTTCAAACTGTGGAATAGTGCAAAACAGTTGACACATATCATATTTCTTTTCCACCCCATTTTGAAATACTGCTATTATGATATATTTTTCTAATGTTTCCACTTGTGTAATTCTATGTGTCATTCTGCTCCCTCCTTAAAACTATTCAACTGATGGCAACATTTCAAACTTTTGTGTTACCCACATAACAAGCAATTTATCTCGATAAAAATCAATAAAATCTTTTACAAGCCTTTGCTCTTTAATGGGTAAATCTCCTTGAAACATCTCTCCATCTTTTAAAGAAAACACACCTATGTACTCTCCATATATTGCATGGATATGTGGCGGGTTATGTTCCTTTGTCCTAAAGTACATTTTGATTACTATGCCTTCAAAACGTGATATAACTGGCATCTTACTTCTCCTTTCTTTACTGTATAGGATATATCCTATATTGTCAAGTTGTAAGTAGGCCAAAAACAATCATAGGCATCCAACCTCCTTATTCTGTTTTCATCAACTTTGGAATTCTTTGACAGAAACGTCAGAAAATTCATAGATATATTGATAATTTGATGTATAAGCATACTATCATTATTTCAATTATATTTCAACATATATTGAATCTGTTTAGCCAATAGAAAAGGCGCAACTCTCGTCGCACCTTATCCTTATCTTATTCATTTACATCCCTCGCAACTTTGCACTTGGTATGTATTTCTGTACTACTGCAAGAAACTCTTTCATTTCTTCCTCGCTGCATCCTCTCGTTTTCTTTCCAATCAAATCTCCTGAATCCACGAAGTTTTGTAAGTAGTACTTTTCTGTGCCCTGAAGCCACTTTCCAATCAATTCAAAATTTTCTTTGAAATGATAATTCTTCACAACGGTTGTCCGAAACTCATACGGCACATGTCCTTCTTTTAAATAAGAAACACATTTCTTAATAGCTTCAATATCGAGTACCTCTACACCTGCAGTAATTCCATAGCTTTCGGGACAATTCTTAATGTCCATTGCAACATAGTCCACAAGCCCCTGCTCCACCAAATAAATCAACTTATCTGGGGAACTTCCATTGGTATCTAACTTAATGGCAAATCCCATGTCTTTGATTTTTCGCATAAAGTTTTCAATGTCCGGTTGCAGCAATGGCTCCCCGCCACTAATGCACACCCCGTCAAGAATTCCTTTTCGTTTACCTAAAAAAGCAAAAAATTCTTCTTCGCTGAGTTCTGCATCTTTCGGAATATCCACCACTAAGGAAGCGTTGTGACAAAATGGGCAACGGAAATTACAGCCTGCAGTAAATACTGTACACGCTGTCCTTTCCGGAAAATCCAATAATGTCAATCTTTGTAAACCTTGTATTCTCATGTTATAATTTCACCTCAAATAAATATCTCAATACTTCTCTCCAATATCCCCTTCATATGCGCAATGGCAGTTCCGTAATTCGTCATCGGCACACCCGCATCTTCTGCACATTTCAAGCGATACCGCATCTCACGTTTATTCAGCATACATCCGCCACAGTGAATGACCGTTTTATACATGGATAAATCATCTGGAAATTCTGTGCCGCTGGTAAATGCAAAGTGAATATCTTTTCTCGTATACTCACGAATCCATTTTGGAAGTTTCACGGTTCCAATGTCCTCGCACTGACGATGATGGGTGCAACCTTCAGAAATCAAAACCATATCTCCATCCTGCAAATCATCTAATGCATAGGCACCTTTCACAACAGTTTTTAAATCTCCTTTATAGCGAGCCATTAAGATTGAAAATGAAGTTAATGGCACTTCGTTTGGTACAATCCGTGCTACTTTTCCAAACACTTGACTATCGGTAATGACAAGACTTGGTTGCACCTGCAACTTGCCAAGCATTTCTTCCAACTCAGTATCTTTTACTACAACTGGTACTGCCCCCGCTTCCAAAATATCTCGTATGGTCTGCTGTTGTGGTAAAATAAGTCTCCCTTTTGGTGCTGAACCATCAAGCGGAACAACCAACACCACGAAATCCAGAGGTTTGATTAAGTCGGCTACAATCGGTTTGCAAATATCTGTTTTTGGAACAACGTTTGCAATCATTATTTTTAGTTGCTCGATGTTTTCACCCGTTGCTGTGCTAACCCAAACACAAGCTGTGTCATTTTCTACAATTCCGCTTTTCTGCAAGTTTGACGGTCTGCCGACAGCATCATCTACAATCAAATCCTTCTTATTATAAACGACAAAGTATGGAATCCCTTTTTCTTGAATCTTGGCTAAAACACTTTCATCCTCTACGGTCATTCCATTGTCTCCATCTATCAAAACAAGCGCAACATCTGTCTTATTTAACATCTGGTACGCTTTTTTTACGCGCAGTTCACCCAGTTCGCCCTCGTCGTCCAGGCCCGGCGTATCGATAAATACAACTGGTCCCAACGGAAGAAGTTCCATTGCCTTTAGAACCGGATCCGTGGTTGTGCCTTTTACATCCGACACGATAGCAAGGTCTTGTCCGGTAATTGCATTGATAATGCTGGACTTCCCTGCATTACGTTTCCCAAATATTCCGATATGTATACGTTCTGATGTTGGTGTGTGATTCATACTCCCTCCTGATTCTAAAACCGAAAATCTCGTCGATTATCTTCCTCAATGGCACGTAAATTCTCTATTACTATCTTACGAACCTTTTCCTTTGGAATGGTCTGCAATTCCTTCTCAATCAACTGTTCGCCAACCTGCTTTGTCTCTTTTGAAGCATAGTCTGTCAAATATTCTTTTAGTGTCATAAGTGCATTTGGATGACAACAGTTTTGAATCTGCCCACTCTTGCATAACTGCATAAATCGGTCGCCGGTACGACCCTCCCGATAACATGCCGTACAAAAACTCGGCACATAGCCCATTTCCATCAGCCATTTCACGACTTCGTCCAAAGTTCTCGTGTCACTAACTTCAAATTGTTCAGAACCCATTTCTCCTTCTGATTCCGTTTCCGCATATCCACCGACGCTGGTTTTCGAGCCACCGCTAATCTGAGATACACCTAGCTTTAAAACTTTTTCACGGCATTCTTTACTTTCCCTTGTGGAGATAATCATTCCCGTATAAGGAACTGCAATACGAATGCAGGCAATAATCTTTGCGAAAATATCATCACTGATTCCATTTGTAAATGCATTGATATCAATATCATCTGCATTGCGAAGACGCGGAACACTGATGGTGTGTGGGCCCACTCCCCAAACGGTTTCCAAATGTTCTGCGTGCATCAAAAGTCCCGCGAACTCGTAACGATATTTATCAAGTCCAAATAACACCCCAAGTCCCACATCATCAATGCCGCCCTCCATGGCACGGTCCATGGCTTCTGTGTGGTAGGCATAATCATGCTTTGGTCCTGTAGGGTGGAGTTCCAAGTAACTTTCTTTATGGTAAGTTTCTTGAAACAAAATATAAGTTCCGATTCCTGCATCTTTCAGTTTTCGGTAATTCTCCACTGTTGTTGCTGCAATATTCACATTTACTCGGCGGATTTCCCCGTTTCTATGTTTGATACTGTAAATCGTATCAATGCATTCTAAAATATATTCAATCGGATTATTCTTTGGGTCCTCTCCTGCTTCTAACGCCAATCGCTTATGTCCCAGATCCTGAAGCGCAATCACTTCTTTTCGCACTTCTTCCTGAGATAGTTTCTTACGCGGAATGGTTTTATTCTTTGCATGATACGGACAATAGGTACAGCCATTGACACAATAATTTGAGAGGTACAATGGTGCAAACATCACAATACGATTCCCGTAGAAATCCTGCTTGATTTTTGCCGCCAACTCATAAATCTCCTGATTCTTCTCCTCAATCTCACAGGCCAATAACACAGAGGCTTCTCTATGGGAAAGACCTTTGCAAAGCTTCGCCTTTTCAATAAGCCTTGCAATTAGCTGTTCATTATTTTTATTATCCTCTGCATACTGCAAGGTTTCCAGAATCTCTTCATGATTGATAAATTCTTCTGCTATTTTCGATGCAGGATTGTATTTATACATTACTTATTTGCTCCTTTCGCCCAACCAGTCGCCCCTTGACACAACCACCTCGTAGCCAATTTGCTGCATGCTCTCTCGCAACTCTTGTACGCTTTCTGCTGCCTCCAGACCAGTGTAGGCTTTATCGTTATATAACAAATATTTCTCTCGAACCACACTTGGAGATAAATTCGGCATGACCACATTTGCCCCTGCCATTATTCCAAGTTCGCGGCCATTTGGTGCAATGGTTCCAAGTGCTGTTGTTGCCGGAAGAAGAACATTTGGAAGCAATAACCTTATCAGTCCAAGCATATAAAGTGTCAGCTCCAATGTGCCCGAAGGTTCCTTTGCAAACGGTGTATCCTTGTGAGGAATAAATGGCCCAATTCCGACCATGTGAGGTTTTAAATCGGCAATAAACATCATATCCTCCGCCAAGTACTCTGCTGTCTGATATGGCGAACCCACCATAAATCCACAGCCCACCTGATAACCAATCTCCTTCAAGTTTCGTAAACATTGTTGACGGGTTTTGGCAGACAGCTCTGCCGGATGTAACTTTGCGTAATGCTCTGAATTATATGTCTCGTGCCTAAGCAGATAGCGGTCAGCCCCCGCATCAAATAAACGCTTATAACTTTCATAGGAACGTTCTCCCACGGAAAGCGTAATTGCACATTCCGGATATCGACCTCGAATGGCCTTCACGATTTGCTCCAGTCGTTCATCTGTGAAATACGCATCCTCACCGCCCTGCAGCACAAAGGTGCGAAATCCTAATTCATATCCTTTTTCACAACATTGCAGAATCTCACCCAAATCCAAACGATAACGGCATGCATTTGTATTACTTCTTCGAATTCCGCAATAAAGGCAATCATTTTTACAATAATTTGTAAATTCAATCAAGCCACGAATGTAGATATCCTTTCCATATACCTGTTCCCGAACAGCCCGTGCTTGGGTAAATAAGTATTCTGCCACGTCCGCAGTTCGTCCTTCAATCAGCGCCATCCATTCTTCTTTTGTAAGATGATTCATTTCTTTTAATTTATCGATTAATTTTAACATTGGTTCACCTAATACTTTCTCAACAGAGTATAGCATACTTTCTGTCAAAAATAATTTATTTTCGATGATTTTTTCCACTTTTCTTGTTATACTAGCGTTAGATACATCCTAAGGAGGATATTTTTATGAACTTTTTAAGTATTTTCGACGTCATAGGTCCAAATATGATTGGTCCTTCCAGCTCTCACACAGCCGGTGCCGTTTCCATTGCACTTATGGCTCGCAAGATGTTTCCGGAAGCCATTTCAAAAGTGACCTTTACCTTATACGGCTCTTTTGCCAAGACATACCGTGGCCACGGAACAGACCGAGCACTCCTCGGCGGCATTCTTGGTTTTGCAACAGATGACGAACGTATTCGGGATGCCTTTGATTATGCAAAGGAAATGAACGTGGAATATGAATATATTATTGATGAGCAAACACAGACAAACCATCCAAACACAGCGGATATTGATATTGTTGGTGTAAATGGGCACAAGCTATCCATCCGCGGCGAGTCCATCGGTGGCGGCAAAATGAAGATTGTGCGTATTGACAACATTGACGTGGAATTTACCGGTGAATACAGCACCCTTATCGTTCACCAGCAGGACAAGCCTGGCGTTGTTGCTCACATTACGCAGGCACTTAGCGAACAGGAAGTAAACATTGCATTTATGCGGCTATTCCGTGAGGACAAAGGAGCAAATGCTTATACTGTGGTGGAATCCGATGAACCGATTCCGGAAGATGTTTTGGATAAAATTCGTACCAATCCAAACGTGGATAATTTGATGCTGATTCAGATGTAGGAGGAAAGAAGGATGGATTTTTATAATGGAAAAGAATTATTAAAAAAATGTCAAGAACAGCAACTTCCTATCTCTGAGATTATGAGACTTAGGGAAATCACAACCGGCTCAATGCCTCCTGAAAAATTTGAAAAGAAACTAGAAAAAGCACTTTCAATTATGAAGCACTCTGCAACAAAACCTCTGACAAATCCCAGCAAATCTATTGGTGGTCTCATAGGTGGCGAAGCGAAGAAAGTAGCAGAACACGGTAAGACATCGAATTGTGTTTGCGGCTCCATGCTATCCAAAGCTATTTCCTATAGCATGGCTGTTTTGGAAGTGAATGCTTCCATGGGTCTGATTGTAGCAGCTCCTACAGCCGGTTCATCCGGAGTAGTACCAGGTGTACTGCTGGCTCTTGCTGACGAACACAACATTGATGATGAAACCCTTTGTAAAGGACTTGTTAATGCAAGTGCTATTGGATACTTGTTAATGCGAAACGCTTCTGTATCCGGTGCCGAAGCCGGATGTCAGGCCGAAGTTGGTGCCGCAAGTGCTATGGCCGCAAGTGCCATTGTTGAAATCATGGGTGGAACACCGGAAATGTGTCTGGATGCCGCAAGCTTTGCACTCTCCAACTTACTAGGACTTGTATGCGACCCTATCGCCGGATTGGTAGAAGCACCTTGCCAGAGCAGAAATGCAATCGGTGTGGCAAATGCTATTACCTCTGCTGAGCTCGTTCTCAGCGGTGTGACACACCACATTCCGTTTGATGAAATCGCTCACGCCATGCTGCGTGTAGGAAAAAGTCTACCTTTTGAACTTCGTGAAACTGCAATGGGCGGCTTAGCCGGCACACCGACCGGATGCAGTCTTGGTTGCGGAATATGTAAATAGGATTATCACGCAAAAAAGCAGGATGCCCTTCACAAAGCATCCTGCTATTTTCTATTTACCCATTGTTCTTAAAACTTCTTCTACTACACGACGCACAATTGCATCTGTATCAGCTTTCGGCATTACGCCACCTTTTCCAACAGAACCGAAAAGTTCCATCTTCTTCATACTTTCCTGCTTAATTGCTTCTACAGCTGCAGGAATCAAATCGATGATACCCTTGTTCATATCTGTGAAGCGACTAAACTCTGCTTTAACAGCTGCTACGTTGATATCAGTGAAGATATTTACCTTGCTGATACCTTCTTTGATTGCCTGTTTAAAGTCATTGTCTGTAAGACCGGAACCACCGTGAAGAACCAACGGTACATCTACTGTTTTGGCAATGGTACGAATTCTTTCAAAATCCAACTTAGGTGGTAATTTGTAAGCACCATGTGCATTACCTACTGCAATTGCAAGTGCATCTACACCTGTTTTTTGTACGTAGTCTTTTGCCATCTTTGGATCTGTAAAGAATTTCGATGGGTCTGCCAAATGCGAACTTCCCTCTGCAGAACCTTCATTATCTCCAACGTGACCAAGCTCACCTTCGATAGTTGCTCCGAAAGAGTGTGCGATATCTGCCATTTCTTTTACTTTCTTCACATTATCATCATACGAATCTGTCGAGCAATCGTACATAATAGATGTAAATCCAAGTTCAAGAGCTTTTAAACAAGTTTCTTTCTTTAAACCGTGGTCTAAGTGGATAACCACCGGAACCTTAGCTTTCTTTGCCATTGGAAGTAAATAGTAAGATACTTCCTCTAATGGTCCGTATGGGAAAAGAACTTCCGCTGTTCCCATGATAACCGGAGAACCGGTTTGTTCTGCCGCCGCAATAATTCCTCTTGCAAGTTCTAAGTTTACAGCGTTAAATAATCCAACTGCATATTTGCCTTTTTTCGCATCATACAGTACATCATTCATATTTACTAACATGTGCTACAACACCTCCTAGTTTTGTCTTTCAAATTGTTTGCAGTAGTCTTTAATCTCTGCTTTTGTTATAAGTCCGCTGGTCGCATCTGCTTTTCCAAGAGCCATAACTGCGCATGCAGAACCGAACTCTAAGATTTCGCTGTCTGACCATCCCTCATAAATACCAATCAGAGTTCCGGCACAGAAAGCATCTCCAGCTCCTGTTGTTCCCTTAATATAACCTTCCGGCAGTTTGTAGGAAGGTACAAGCGTATATGCATCTTTTGACAAACAAACTGCAAATTCCGGCTTGTGAATGACAACTTTTTCTTTTACACCCAGTTCCATTAACTTGCGTGCAATCTCTTCAAGATTCTCATCTGTCGGTTCCATTCCGGTAAGTTTTCCTGCTTCATTTTCATTGATAATGAGATAATCGGTATATGGTAAACATGGCAGTACTAATTTGTATCTATCAGAGTTCTCACTGACCAAATCAATAGAAGTGTTAATCCCCAGTTCTTTTGCTTTCTGTAAAATAAGGATGCCGTCTCCACGGTCCACTTTCTCTAAAAGCAAGAAATATCCCAAATGTAAAATCTTTGTATTTAAATTATCAAAATCCATATCCGCAAAACCAAAATCCGCACTTGTTCCCGGATAAGTAAAGAAGGTTCTCTGTCCGTTAATAACACTCATAACTTCTGTGAAGCTGGTCTTGTCACTATCATCCACTACAAAACCGCTGACATCCACGCCGCCTTGGCTTAGCACGTTTGAAACATATACACCATCTTCATCATTTCCTACTTTACCGATAGCTTTTACATCCAACTCCGGACAAATCTTTTTCAAATCCAATGCCACATTCGGAACACATCCGCCAACGGCTTTTTCAAGACCTACAATCTGTGTCAGCTCACCACTTTGCGGATATGCTTTTATTTCATTTATTTTATCCACGAGAATGCTGCCAACGACAGCAATCCCGTTTCTTTCTGTATTTCCCATATTCTTAGTTGCACTCCGCTACAAGTGGTCCTGCAAGTTCGCCTAAGAAGAATAATCTACCAGGAATTGTAGGAATATAAGAAGATGTAATCCATGGAGTTGTGCCATAACGAAGTGTCATCCAAAGTGACATTCCTTGCCATTGCATTCCACGCCCTAAAATTCCGTCTGCACCACCGATTGCATAATCAGCTTGGAACATAAGTCCAGGTCCGATTGTATTAGCACGACATGGTACTAAAGTTGTTCTTGATTTGAAGCTTGTAAATGCATTTTGTTCTACAGTAAGTGGGTGAATCTTTGCTGCGATTCTATAGGCTTGTGCCTTCCACTCCTCTTCTGTTGCATATTCACCTGCAAATTGTGGTTCCCAGAATGCGATATGACACATTCTTCCGATTCCATAAACAAGTACTAATTTTGCTCCTTCAGCTTTTAATGCAGCAATTTTTTCCGGATAAGTAGGAAGATTCTCTTTTGTAGCAAAATTTCTTTGGTTTTTCGGAACAGTTAAGTCTCCAAGTGGATTGAAAAGTGCTTGTTCCATTGCATATTGGAATGCACCTGAATTATCAGGAGCTAATGTGTTTCCTTCTGCATCTGCCCATTCATCCATGTTAAATGTATGTACGTGTTCACAAGAAACCTTCCATTCTTGTAAGAAGTAAACAACCCATTTGTACATTCCCATAGGACCTACAGGGAGAATGAATGCGATTTTTTCTCCTCTTTCTTTTGCAAGCTTAATCTGCATTGCAATTTCATGTCCCATATATGTTTCAAATTCTCCAAGGCTTTCACATTTAATTGGTGTGAAACCTTCATTCCAGTGTGCTTGTCTTTCTGTAATCTTTTCCGGTGCATCGATACATGCATCAATCTTGTCAAAATCCCATCCTGCTGGGTAAAATCCTTCAAGTGCTGAACCTTTTACTGTTGAATTAAAATTCATAATCCTTCTCCTTTTTCTTAATTATATTTTATAGTTCCGTTTTCACCAATTCCAATTATGGAAGATAACGTTTTGTCGTACCTTTTAAATATACCTGACATTGTGTAAATCCTTCTGCATACTCTGCTCCACATTGGAAACCTCTGTATCTGCAACAGGTTTTCACCATATCAGGGAAATCAATACCGTCATGATCACGCATCCATACAATCTGCGATTCATGACAATTTAACATTTCCAACTTCTTATCAATGTACGGTGTTACATCTACATATTCCGTCGGTTGGAAATTCACTCCGCACAATGTATCCATGTAATAAATTGGTGTAAGTCTTGCTTTACCTTCCACTCCCACATCATAGTGAGGAAGTGTAGCTGTGAAGCATGCATCAAACACTAACTTGGATGTAGCCACATGGTCTGGCATATAATCGTTTGGGTCATGTGTAATAATGAAATCAGGGTCTACCTGCTTAATCACACGGACCACCTTGTCTCTGGATTCCTTGTTGTTATCATAGATTTCGAGGTCGTCAAAACCGCCCCAAATAACCTCAAATCCGGCAAGTTCTCCGCTCTTCTTCGCTTCTTTTGCTCTCATTTCCGTCAGTTCATCCGGCATAATGATTTCATGGCCTTGATTTCCGCTAGATAGATGACAAACAACAACTCTGTCTCCACGCTCTTTACATTTCAAAAGAGTTCCGGCACATGCAATTTCCATATCATCCGGGTGACATGAGATTACTAAAACCGTATACATACTATACCTCCTTTATCCTGTACAATATTTTCTGCCTCTATTATAGCAATTCCCACTTTACATGAGAGTGCAAAATCAGTTATAATATTTGCAAAATCAGACAATGAGGTTTATTTATGAAAGATAATTTTACACGTTTAAGTTTTGAAAAAATTTTTAATATAGACAAGATTATAACCATTTTCTATATGGAGTTGTCTAAAAACTTCTATTACGAAGGGGAAAAACATGATTTTTGGGAAATGGTATACATTGATAAAGGGGAAATGATTTGTACCGCTGATGACAAAAGATTTGTATTAAAAAGTGGAGAAATGACTTTTCACAAGCCAAATGAATTTCATAATCTTTCCGGCGACAGTAGCGTTGCTCCCAATGTCAGCATTCTGACCTTTGAATGCAAAAGCCGTGCCATGAAGCATTTTGAAGGAAAGATTTTCAGGCTGAACGCAGAAGAAAAATCTTTGTTATCCACGCTATTTTCAGAAGGTTTGTCTTGCTATCAATTGGAGGATGCGCGGAATCCTCTCCTGCAAAAATTAAAGGTCATCGAGCCTTCTCCTCTTGGAAGTAGCCAGATGACCAAAAATTTATTGGAAATTTTCCTTATTAAGTTATGTCGTAACACGGATGTTGTCACAAAGGAAATGCGCCAGAGTTATGTGATTGACGGCGTGGATGTTCCTTATAATGTGATGGAAATCCTTGACTATCTGAAGGAACATATTTACGGCAAGGTTACCATCCGAGACTTAGCCAAACATTTAGACAAGAGCGAAAGCACCGTGAAGCAGCTCTTCGCCCAGTACCGTGATGGCGGGATTATCCGTTATTATAATGCCCTCAAGATTAAAGAGGCCCGTAAGCTCATCCGCGAAGGCAAATATAATATGACGCAGATTTCCGATATGCTGCAGTTCGATAATCCGCAGTATTTTTCAAAATGCTTTAAAGCAGTTACGAATATGACACCAAGCGAGTATAAGGCATCGATTATGGGGTGAGAATAAATACTAACATTTATAATTATTGACATTATTATATATTTTGTCTATAATTATAGACGTTAAGGAGGTATAAATATGACAAAGAGGTGAATTGTAGTCCGAGAGTCCCGTTTGTAAGACGAAAACTGACATTTTGTAAATAAGATTCTCTTTTTGTAATCGAGAATCCCCTTTTGTAAGCAAAAATCCCGTTTTGTAAACGAAAATTTAGAGTTTACCTTTTGAT
>JAFQRJ010000005.1 GCA_017410145.1 Tyzzerella sp. | reverse complement strand
CCCTAGCTTTTCGAAGCTTGGGATTTATGTATTTTAGGGCATAAAAAGTGCTGCCGCACTCACGAATTTTTATTCGTTAATGCGACAGCCCCTTCATAAAGTGTTTACCATTATCTCTGCACTCTCGCGCCGGCTCCACCCATGATTGCTTCTACTTCTTTCTTGCTTGCCATTGTTGTGTCACCAGGAGTTGTCATAGCAAGTGCGCCATGTGCTGCACCATAATTTACTGCGATTTCAGCATCGCCTGTTGTCATAAGACCATAGATAAGACCTGATGCGAAGGAATCTCCGCCACCCACACGGTCCATGATTTCAAGTCCCTTGTAGTCTTTTGCTTTGTAGATTTCTCCACCTGCCCAGCAAAGTGCTGACCAGTCATTTACAGTCGCTGTTTTAACTTCACGGAGTGTAGTTCCAACTGCTTTGAAGTTTGGATATGTCTTCACTGCTTCGTTAATCATCTTCTTGTAACCTTCGATGTTTAACTCTTTTAAGTTTTCATCGTTACCTTCGATTTCGAATCCAAGACATGCCGTGAAGTCTTCTTCGTTACCAATCATAACGTCTACGTATTTTGCGATTTCTTTATTTACCTCTTGAGCTTTCGCGTGTCCGCCGATTGCACTCCACATAGATGGACGGTAGTTGAGGTCATAAGAAACGATTGTTCCATATTTCTTTGCTGTTTTAATTGCTGCAAGTACAGTTTCACAAGATTGTTCTGATAATGCAGCGTAGATACCGCCTGTGTGTAACCAACGTACTCCAAGTTCACCGAAGATGTAATCGAAATCAAAATCTTCTGGTGTTGCTTTAGAAATTGCTGTGTTCGCACGGTCAGAGCATCCTACTGCACCACGGATACCAAATCCTCTTTCTGTAAAGTTAAGTCCGTTACGGCAAGTTCTTCCGATACCGTCTGTCTTCATCCATTTGATTAATGATGTATCAACTCCACCTTGAAGGATGAAGTCTTCCATTAACATACCAACTTCGTTATCTGCAAATGCTGTGATAACGGCTGTTTTTAATCCAAAACATCTTCTAAGTCCACGAACAACATTGTATTCTCCGCCGCCTTCCCATGCACGGAAGCTGCGAGCTGTACGGATACGTCCTTCGCCCGGATCAAGACGAAGCATTACTTCACCTAATGAAACTGCATCAAATTTACATTCATTTGCTGGTCTTAAATTTAAATTCATAGTGTTTCTCCTTATCCTCTAATTTCTTTCACTAATGCCACTGCTTCAGCTGTCATTTCTTTAATCTTATCAAATTCGCCTGCTGTAATCATGTCACCTTTTACCATCCAGCTACCGCCACATGCCACGATTTTCTTGAATCCAAGATAATCTGCAAGGTTCTTCGCACTTACACCGCCAGTTGGCATGAATTTTACATTTGTATATGGTGCTGCCAACGCTTTGATTGTTGCTACTCCACCAAACTGTTCTGCAGGGAAGAATTTGATTACTTCCAAACCACGTTTTACAGCTTGTGCTACTTCTGAAGGAGTAATACATCCAGGTAAAACTAAGATTTCTTTTGATAAGCAGTAATCTACGATTTCTGGATCAAATCCTGGGCTAACGATAAATTTCGCACCAGCTGCCACTGCACGATCCACTTGGTCAATTGTTAATACAGTTCCTGCACCAATCAGCATTTCCGGGAACTGCTCTGCCATAATGCGGATTGACTCTTCTGCTGCTTCTGTACGGAAGGTTACTTCTGCACATGGAAGTCCACCATCACAAAGTGCTTTTGCAAGTGGAGCCGCATCCTTTACATCATTTAATACAACTACCGGTACAACACCCATGTCTTGTACTCTTGTTAATAATTCGTTCATCTCTCTTCTCCTTTTATAAATCGAAACCGAAGTATCTCTTTGCATTGTTATAAGAAATACCTTTTACGATTTTCTCTAATACTTTATAATCTGCTGGGTATTCGCCGTTTTCTACCCATCCACCGATTAATTCACACATAATTCTGCGGAAATACTCGTGTCTTGTATATGATAAGAAACTCCTTGAGTCTGTCAACATACCGATGAAGTTTCCAAGTAAACCAAGATTTCCAAGAGAAATCATCTGGTCCATCATACCTTGCTTGTGGTCATTGAACCACCATCCGCTACCTTGCTGAATCTTACCAATTGCTTCTGTACCTTGGAAACATCCGATGATGGTTCCGATTGCAGCATTGTCTGTTGGATTCAAGCTATAAATAATGGTCTTTGGAAGTTCATCTGTTACAACTAACGCATTTAAGTAATCTGCCATCTCAGAAGATGGTGCATAAGTATTGATGCAGTCCACACCTGTATCTGGTCCTAAGCTACGGTAAATGACTTGGTTGTTATCACGTTTTGCACCGTAGTGAAGCTGCATTGCCCAGCCTTTTTTGCTGTATGCCCTTCCCATTGCAATCATGTAAGCGGTTTTGAATTTTCTTTCTTCCTCTTTGCTTGCCATTTCGCCTTTTAATCTCTTCGCATAGATTGCTTCGATTTCTTCGTCTGAAGCAGGTTCATACATGATGTATTCCAAACCGTGGTCTGAAATCTTACATCCAACTTTTTCAAAGAAATCCATTCTTACCTGAAGTGCTGCAAGAAGACTCTTGAAGTTGTTAATCGAAACGCCGCTCACATCACTCAGCTTCGCTAGATAATCTAAATAATCTGGTTTTTCCAAATTCATCGCCTTGTCTGGTCTCCATGTTGGAAGTACCTGAACGTCAAAGCTATCATCTTCTTTGATTTTGATGTGCCATTCGAGAGAATCGATTGGGTCATCTGTTGTACAAAGCAATGTAACATTGGATTGTCTGATAATGTTTCTTACAGTCATGCTGTCTTCTGCAAGCTTGGCATTACAAAGGTTCCATACTTCTTCTGCTGTATCACCGTTCAAATTTCCCTCGTATCCGAAGTAGGTTTTTAATTCCAAATGGCTCCAGTGATAGAGTGGATTGCCGATTGCAAGTTCCAATGTCTCTGCCCATTTTTGGAATTTCTCACGGTCTGTTGCATCGCCTGTAATGTATTTTTCTTCCACACCGTTAGAACGCATTTGACGCCATTTATAGTGGTCTCCGCCAAGCCAAACCTGTGTGATATTATCAAATTTTCTGTCCTCATAGATTTCCTGTGGATTAATGTGGCAGTGGTAGTCTATAATCGGCATTACCGCTGCATATTCATGATATAATTTCTTTGCTGTCTCAGTCGACAGCAAGAAATCTTTATCCATAAATGCTTTCATCTCATTTTACCTCATCATGTTCATATATATTTTTAGTTGTTTGCGCCGCGCTTACACGTACTTTTTTAGTGTCGCTCTAACAGCGCCCGGCCCTGCAATCATTTCTTTCAAATAACCAGCTACTTTTTCTGCCATACCTACTTCGTATAGGTTTACGCCCCAAATCTTCGCATCCTCAAGAAGTGGTTTCACTGCTGCTTCTACATCAGCTTCTTTGCCTAATTCCAAGCCTGCCACGTATGGGCATACAGCCTCAAGCAGTGGGTCTGGACTGAGTTCGAATTTTTCGCCGTTATCATTTACACCCATGAGATATCTTAACCATCCGGCAAATACCACTGGGATTAATTTCAAATCTGCTACATCCAAGTTGTCTGCTGCTGCGTAGGCTTTAATTGTCTCACCGAAACGGATTGCTAACTTTTGCGAAGTATCTGTAGCGATACGTTGTGGTGTATCAGGCATAAATGGATTTGGAATACGTACGTTAAGCACGGTATCGATAAATTCTTTCGGATCAAGTACGCCCGGATTGACAACTACCGGAAGACCTTCCACATATCCAACTGTCTCTACCAATTTTTTCAATTCTGCATCTTTCATTTCTTCGGAAATCTTTTCATATCCTAGGATACATCCGAAGACTGCTAAACAGGTGTGAAGTGGGTTCAGACAGGTACATACCTTCATCTTTTCTACTTTATCTACAGTTTCGCGTTCTGTGAACATTAAGCCGCCTTTTTCAAGTGCTGCATTTCTTCCATTTGGGAATGCATCTTCAATAACAAGGTATTCTGTCTCTTCTGCATTTACAAACGGAGCAACCCATGTGTTCTTTGAAGTAACAACTGGCTCTAATTCTTCCACACCGTCAGCCTTTAAGATTGCTTCTACAGAAGCATCCGGTCTTGGAGTAATCTTATCAATCATAGACCATGGGAAGGAAACCTTACTCTTGTCATTTACATAGTCTCTAAATCCTGCATCTACCACGCCGTTTTCTGCCCATTTCTCAGCAAATGTGCTGATTGCAGCGAATAACTTATCCCCGTTGTGTGAGCAGTTGTCCATACTCACCATGGCAATTGGCTTACGACCTGCTTCATATCTTGCGTAAACAAGCGCTGCCACTTTACCCATATAGCTCATTGCTTTTGCAGGGCCATTTGCAAAGTCATCTTCCACACCCGGAAGCGGGTCACCTTTTCCATTTACAAGGCTGTAGCCTTTTTCTGTAATGGTGAAAGATGCCATTTGAAGGGAATCTTTTCCGAAAATTTCTTTCAAACGTGTCCAGTCAGCTTCGTTTTCTGAGTTTACTGTCAAAGATTCTACAACCGAACCAATCACTGTTTTTTCTACTGTTCCATTTGCTTTTAATGTGACAAGAAGATTGTAGTCATCATGTGGATGATTCATTTTCTCTACAATTTCATAGTCGTAGCCTTCTGCTACTACCAAACCTCTGTCAAGAAGTCCTTCATTCAAAAGATTCTGTACTACATTTGCCTGGAATGCACGGAAAATATTTCCCGGTCCAAAATGAATCCAGAATGGATTTTCTTTTGTTGCTGCTGTTACAGCTGCTCTGTCAAACTGTGGAAGGTTGTACCCTTTTTCTTCCCATTGCTTTCTATCAAGAAGTCCTAGTTCATTTAATCTCATTTCGTTCTTTGCCTCCTATTGATTGGCTCTGTCTTCTTTTTCAATTGCTTCCCAAAGTCCTTGTAAATAGCATGCTCCAAGTGCTCTGTCGTATAATCCGTAACCTGGCATTGCTACTTCATCCCAAATCATACGTCCGTGGTCCGGTCTGATTGGTCCGTCAAATCCGATATCATATAACGCTCTCATAATTGCGTGCATATCGAAAGTTCCTTCTGAAGAAAGATGCGGTGCCTCCTGGAAGTTCGTTGGTGTAATGAACTTCAAGTTACGAACGTGTGCAAAGTGAATTCTTCCCTTCAATGAGCGAATCATGTCCGGAAGGTCATTCTTTAAGCTTGTACCGTAGGAACCCGCACAAAAAGTCACACCGTTGTGTACGTTATCTACTGTATTTACCATACGAAGAATATTTTCCTTGTTGATGATGATACGTGGAAGTCCGAATACGCTCCATGCAGGATCGTCCGGATGAATTGCCATGTTGATGTCATATTTATCACAAACAGGCATAATTCTTTCCAAGAAGTAGATTAAGTTCTGGAATAACTTTTCATCATCAATGTCTTTGTATAATTCGAATAATTCTTTTACACGTGCCATTCTTTCTGGTTCCCAGCCTGGCATTACTGTTCCGTTCATATCCCCTGCAATAGATTCAAACATTTTTTCCGGATCTAATGCATCTACTGCATCCTGCGTGTAAGCAAGTGCTGTTGAACCATCTTCCAATTCACGAGCCAACTCTGTTCTTGTCCAGTCAAATACAGGCATAAAGTTGTAGCATACTAACTTGATGCCTTCTTCTCCTAAGTTTTCCAAACATTGAATGTAGTTATCGATATAGTAATCTCTGTCCGGAGCACCTGTCTTAATTGCATCGTGTACATTTACGCTTTCGATACCTGCAATATGAAGACCTGCTGCTTCCACTTCCTCTTTGAGTGCACGGATTGCTTCGCGTGTCCAAACTTCACCCGGTTGTGTGTCATAAAGAGTTGTGATAACACCTCTTACTCCTGGGATTTGGCGAATTTGTTTGAGCGTTACTGTGTCAAACTTTGATCCATACCATCTTAATGTCATTTCCATAATACATTACCTACCTTTTTTCTTTTTTGTTTTACGTCTCGTTTCTTCTGTACTTGATATGATTTTATTATAAAAAATCTTTCTTCTTAAATCGATTGGTCTGTTTGTTGTATACATTGCAAAAGTTGTTGTTTCGTGTTATTCTTTTACAAAGAGCAATCATTTGCCCGCAAAACAACAGAACATTTTATTTCAGGAGTATCACTATGAGAAAGAAATTACAAACCGCTTTCCAGCCAAGACAATATATGTTGTCAAAAGATTTTGAACTTTATTATTACGAAGACCGCGCCCTGCCTAATGTGGATATACACACACATGATTACTATGAATTCTGCTTCTTTTTGGAGGGTGATATTGTGATGCAAGTTGGAAAGGAAGAATATACCATTCTTTCCGGAGATATTATGTTAATTCCGCCTCATCTTCCCCATCGCTCTATTATTAAAAGCCATGAAAAACCATACCGTCGTTTTGTGTTTTGGATTAGTCAGGATTATTGCAATCACTTACTTCAATCTTCCCCTGATTACGCTTATATTATGCAATATACAGAGACAGAAAAATGCTATATTTTCCACACAGACCAGATGCAGTTTCACTCTGTGCAATCCAAACTTTTGCGTATATTAGAAGAAATGCACGCAAAAAAATTCGGCCGCGATGCACAGATTTCCATCTGCATCAACGACCTCATTCTTTGTATGAACCGCCTGGCATACGAGCAAAACACGCCAAAGCGGAAAAATTCTGAATATGTACTTTATCAACAACTGGCAGAATATATTGAAGACCATTTGGATGAGAATTTGTCCTTAGATAAACTAGCAAAAAAGTTTTTCGTCAGCAAATATCACATCGCCCATGTATTCAAGGATAACTATGGCTTATCCATTCATCAATATATTACGAAGAAACGCCTTGATTTATGTAAGGATGCTATTTCCGGCAAAATGAGTATTACCGAAGCATATCAACTGTTTGGCTTTGGTGATTATTCAAGTTTTTACCGCGCCTTTAAAAAAGAATACGGAATTTCACCAAAGGATTATCAGGATATGCTATTTTTCACCGGTAGCAATTAAATCTACATCTAACCACTCTTTTTCATCAATACTGTAAACTTTTTGATTATCTTTTTCTTGCCTTTTTACATGTAAGCTGGTGATTACTGTTTCTCCTGCCTCTACGTTTGCAATGCATTCCTTCATTGCTTCCAAAAGGATGCCCATGTATTCATTTTCTGTAGCACCATTTTGAACTGCGGCAATTAATTTTTCTGAATATTTGTTTTTCAATTTTTCGTATGCCGGAATTGGAGTAATGGCAACTTCAACCACAAAGTTATCTTCTCCATCTTTTTTTGCGGCCTTTACTTCATACTTGACTTTTGCACGAATTTCCGCTTCTAATTTCAGGTATTCTTCCATTTGCGCATCTGTAATCTTTAGACCGGACTCATTCATGGATGTTTTCAAAGACTCGTTAAATTCTTCTTCCATCTGTCCCTTTGCTTCTTCCACTGATACACCTATTATTTTAGCATAGGCATCATATTCTCTATGGAATTTTGCATCCAAAGCAGCCTGCACATAACCTTTTGCATCAAAGTCTGCTGCTTTGCAGCCACCCAATGTGAGTAACATAACTCCTGTGATAATCAATGCAATTATTTTCTTCATCGTGTACCTCTCCATAACATTTTCTTATGATAATTCAATCATTTTCTTATAAAAATCCACACCTAAAGGCAAAGCGCCTTGGTAAATATTCTCATTTAAACCATGAATGCTGGCATATTGTTGATCATTAATATAAAGTGGTGCAAAACGCAAACAGTTTTCACTCAGTTCACGATAAAACTTTGCATCCGTTCCGCCCGTCATGACATATGGGCAGATACCGATTCCCGGATAAACTTCCGAAGCCACTTTTTCCACCAAATGGAATGGTGTGTTTTCGTAATCCACCACCGGACACGCGTAATCTTTATAGATTACTTCCGTTTCAATATCATATTTCTTTGCAATTTTTGAAATTAGTTCCACACTCTCATCGGTATCCTGGTGTGGAATAAATCTCATATTTCCGGTTACATAGGCTTCCTGCGGAAGCACATTGAGCCCATCAGAGCCTTTTGCCATGGTAAATGCCAAAGTGGTGTGAAGCATGGCGCCTGCTGCCGAGCTAATCACGGGAAGCAGTTTTTTTAGCAACCCTTCAAACAGCCACATATTTGCAAAAATGAGTTTCATTCCAAAGGCCATATTCGGAGCCATTCGTTTAAACATTTCCTTTACGGTTGGATTAAACTTGTTCACAAACGGATTTTTCTTTTCCACGTTTGTCATGAATTTTGCAAGACGAACAAGTGGTGTATTCTTCTTCGGTGCACTAGCGTGTCCACCGGTACTTTTTGCAATAAATTTTACATCGCCGTAGCCTTTTTCCAAAACACCAACCATGCCGTAGGTTCCCTTAACACCACCAACCGGCTCTTCCAATATCATGCCGCCCTCATCCATGAGGTAGGATAATTTCACGCCTTGATTCTTCAAGTATTCCACTGTTAATGGGGCACCTTCACCGCTCCATTCTTCCGTACAACTACTTGCTATATACACATCACCCTCCGGCTCAAAACCATCGGTCATTAGTTCTTCCACTGCGGTCAGCATACAAAAGAGACTGGCTTTCGTATCCACTGTGCCGCGCCCCCAGACGCGGCCTTCTTCATCAATATCTCCTGAAAATGCTTCATGCTCCCATGTACCCGTTGCTTCTACCACATCATGATGGCTCATGAACAGGATTGGTTCGTGGGTTCCTTTCCCACTCCATTTAAATAATAAACTTCCGTTAAATACATGTTTCTCACAATTGTTATGTACATTTGGAAACATTTCTTCCAAAAGTTCATGGAACTCCAAAAACTTCGTTCTGTCTTCTTCAAATCTGCTGGAAATCGTTTCTTTTTGTACCAATTTGGCAAGTTTTTTCCCATATTCCCGGGCACGCGAGGTCTCATCTAACTGTACTTTCGCTGTCTGTGCAGATGTTGGTTTTAATAATACTGCTCGCAGGAGTACCACTGCAATCAATAATACTACCAATGCCAAAACAATCCATAAAACTTCCATTTCAACGCACCTTCTCTCTTATAGTTTTCCTTTTTTAAATAATAGAAATCCAATCAAAAGAGCCAGTGCCCCGCTTGCAATGACTAATGTACCTGTATCTGTAATCATATCCGGCACAATGATACACAAAAGAGACATCAATACAACTGGAATGACTGCTATTTTTGGACTCCTTGAAAAATATTTAAGCGCCAAAGCACCAAATAGTGCCGCGACAACATTATTAAACGCCGGAGCCAATGCTTCTTGTTCAAGTATCGGTTGTAATGGCGATATCAATAGAACTCCGACTGCAACTACCAACATGGTGACAATAGCACTAGTTGCAGTACTAATTGTAGAAATAATTTCATTTTCTGGGGTTCCTACTTCTGTCTTTGCAATATCACGTGCATTAATTGCACACGGAATCTTCATGTTCGTTACATTGCCTGTAATAAAGGAAATGTAACTTCCGCCTGCTCCTAGCATCGGCGTGTAGACTAAAAACTCCACAATCGACACCGGAATGTATACCGCTGCAACTTTTAAAAAGCCCTTCCAAAATCCTCCCACATCAACAGATGCGTCATAGATTACTGCAATCAAAAAGGGCACTGCCAAAAGAATGCAGAGTGTGAAAAACATCGTTACTTTTCCTATTCTATGGAGGCCATTATTAAATTCTTTAAAATACTTTTCTTTTTCACTCATTTCTTTATGCCTCCCTATATCAAGCTTATTAAGACTGCTGTTGCCATTGCAATCAACATGCTGCACGCCAGACTGAAATTTTCCAATACGGTTTTCCCTTTTTTCTGAACAAAGTATTCAAACACAGCCATTGCACCAGCTGAAAAAAGAGCAACAACAAGTGGCATATAATCTCTTACCAATGTGTCTACACCATCAATCTCTACCACTTTTCCAGTAACTGCCTCACCAACAAAAGCACCAATATAAGCACCACAAAGACCTACAAACATAGCAACTGTTGCATATGCGCCAAATCCCGGTTTTCCGCTTTTTTCTTTCTTTGGTGTCTTTTGAAGATTACCTAAATATTTTTTTAGAAAGAAAAGACAACAAACAACTCCACCAAGGATACCTGCCGTCATCACAAGTGCAATTGTAACAAACGAATCCATATCTCCTAATTCTTCCAGCGTAATCTTTAAACCTTCAGCCGCTGTATTTGCAACTTGAAGTTCATACTGTAACGAACCAATTACTGACAAGCGGAGCCATGACAGTGGTACACCCAAATGTACCATCAAAGCAATTACACCTAGCAAAATACTAATGGACGGCAATAAGGTAAAGGTGGCACTGGAAATAATCGTTTTGCGAAGTATCGCTTTATCCATTCCGATTTTAATTCCTGCACGATAACTTTTTACCAAAAATACTACACACATTACTGTAATAAATAATAGCACGCCTGCTGCAATTAAATATAAAATACTAGAATTAATTATGTCCGAAAACGCTCCCATTCTACTTCCTCTCTTTCTTTGGTGTCGGCAACTGCGCAAACACAATTGCGACAAACATAAACATACAGCCTGCCAATTCTCTGGACGTTAATTTATCACCAAGAATTATCCAGCCTGACAAAACAGCTACAACTGATTCCAAGCAAAGAATCAGGGAGGCAACTGTAGGATTCACTCCCTTTTGAGCCACCACCTGTAACGTGTATGCAACACCGCTTGACAACGCACCTGCATATAAAATCGACCATTTTGCATCCATAATATTTGCCAAACTCGGGTTTTCCAGAAATAACATGATAATTCCGGAGAGTATTCCGCATACAAAAAATTGTATGCACGAAATTACCACTCCATCACCCTTTGGTGAGAAATAATCAATGATTAAAATATGAAATGAAAACAGTACCGCACAGATTAATACCAGAAGATCTCCCTGTGCCAGTGTAAACGCCCCCTTCGGCATGCAGAGCAGATAAAGGCCCACTACAGAAAGCACGACGCAAAACCAAATCAGAATCGGCACACGTTTTTTCAAAAATAATCCCAAGATCGGTACAATCACTACATACAAAGCAGTGATAAATCCCGCCTTTCCAACAGTGGTATGAAGCATCCCAATTTGTTGGAAATTGCTTGCGGCGCAAAGTGCAATACCGCAACAGATTCCACCCAACCATTCGGATTTCGTTATTCGCACTACTCTTTGCGCATCTCTGCGCATCCCCGCGGAGCGTGCCTTGCCTTTTATAGAGTCTGTCTTGACAGACTCTCGCGCGAGATGCGGTTGCGTAGCAACATCTTCCTTATACGCATCTCTGCGCATCCCCGCGGAGCGTGCCTTGCGAAGCAAGGCAATAACAGGTATCAGCACAATTCCACCTATAATACTTCGGGTAAAAGTGAAGGTAAAAGGCTCCACATACTCCATACCTACACTCTGTGCAACAAATGCACTTCCCCAAATGATTGCAGTTAATAATAATAAAAATGAGTTTCTTATTTGTGTCTTATTCATCTAGCCTACCTCATTATTCCTTACGTTCTAACACTCTGTCGCATAGTTCCCATACCTCTTTTCTATGGGTAACCAAAAACACAGTATACTCTGACATTTGTTTGAGCGACGTAATCATCCGCCGTTCCGTATCAGCATCCAAAGCAGAAGTTGCTTCATCCAACAGAAGAACCGGGCAGCCACTGTAAACAGCCCTTGCAACTGCCAGTCTTTGCATCTGTCCTTCTGATAAACCATCTCCGCGTTCTCCCAAAACGGTATCATAACCTTTTGGTAATTCACAGATAAACTCATGGGCACAAGCCGCCTTACACGCTTCTTCTACTCTATGTCTGTCGATGTTTTCCGACTTTTCCGCAAATCCAACCACTTCCCAAATAGGGCCACTCATCAGATAATTCCCCTGTGGTACATAAGCGAACATACCGGCAGGCAGCTGTGATAACGAAAGTTTTTCTTGGTTGGTTTCAATCTCAATCTTTCCTTCTTGTGGCTGGTATACAGATAACAACAGCTTCATAATTGTACTTTTCCCAATACCGCTGCTTCCTATCAATGCTACAAATTCGCCCTTATGTACTGCAAAGGATTCCTTTTGAAGAACCGGACGATCCGCATCATAGGCAAAGGATACATCTTCAAAACGAATGGACTGCATGTCCTGATAAATCTCTTCCCGGCTCAGACTTCCTTCTGCCAGTTGCAAACATTCTGCCTGCTCAGTAATCTCCATCAATCGTTCCGCACTTGCAAGCATAGATGAATACTTGGGAAATGTACTTCCGATGTTTGCAAACGGCGTTTGTATTTGTCCGATTAACTGAATCACTGCTGTGAGAGTACCATATGTGATTTTTCCTTCTATAATCCCCAACCCACACCAAGCGAGTCCAAATAAATAGCCTCCTTGAATGCAAAGTCGAAGTCCCGTTCCCATCACATTGAAGAGATTCGTTCTCTTCCGTCTGATATGTCTATGTTGTTTCATTTTATACAAACTGGAGTTTTCTATTTTATCTTCACAGCCAAAGGCATGTATCACAAGCAGACTTTCCAGCGATTCCTGAATATAACTCTTCACATTTCCATCTGCTTCTTGTACTTTTTTATGTAATCTTTTTTGCCACCTGCGCGGCAGAACCGACAATGCGGCAACAAAGCAGCCGGCAATTAAAAACACCAAAGCCATTGTCCAATCAATGGATCCCATAACAAGTAAAACGCCCACAATTCGAACCGCCATAGATGTCAGACTTGGAACCAATGTTACGGCACCATCTGTTACAACCCCTACGTCTGAAGTAATGCGATTCATCAACTCTCCCGTGTGGTATTCTTTCACACGTGAGAAATTGCTTTGCAAAATCCCATGCAACGTTTTCTGGCGTAATCGGTTCTCGATTGCTGCATGCGTATCTTCTTCCAGAAATCGATTGACAAATCGAAGCAGCAACTGTAGACAAATTAAAACTGCCAACGCTACCACTGATTGCCAAAATTCCTCATATTCTTTTGACACTGCATGATCTATTACGCTTCTCATAAGCAGAGCAAATGCAATTCCACTGATTGCCATGATGCTTTGAACAATGGTTAATAAGCCAACCATCCATTTCCGCTTATTTAAAGCTTTTATTATCCATCTTAATGTATTCATTCTCTCTCCCGCTTGTACTGACTAGTACTTCGCATCTATCTTTTCCAATTTTTTCTTCACTTCTGCTAATTCTTTTTCCAGCGCAGCTTTCTTTTCTTGGTATTGGCTCTCTATTTCCGGAGCAACCCCCGCACTTCGACTGCGGAAATGTTCTCTCGCTTCCACAATATTCGTAGTCACCAACTCTTCCGTTGCCTCGTATTCATCAAAACAATTTAACATGGAACGGAAAGATTTCTCGTTATAAAGTTCTTCCTCCAAGGTAAATCCTATCAAATAGGCCAGATTGGCATCTTGCGCAACTGCTTCTCTCAGCCATAATCTCGGCTTAGAAGTCATCATTCCAACTGCACCAACATGCCATACACCCTCTTCGTTTTGCAGTTGCAATGGCTGTTCTTCTTCCCCTTTATTTATAACTGCAATTGAAAAACCAAGTTCCTGAATGGTAGCATCCAACTCCGCATCATAGGTGCCTTTTGGGAAATATAAAACCGGTTCATTTTTGATACCAAGTACAGTTAAACGATTTTGCAAATTAGTCCACCACTGTTTGGCTGCAGCACCTTGTTTCCATGTAATGGCTGCCTGCCAACCGGCATCCATAAGCTCCTGAAACTGTTCCATACTCATACAGCCTTCTTGACCCGGAAGTTGTGTGTCGGACAATAACAACGTTCCTGTATATTCATACTCCTTCATGATCGGGAAACACTGACTATACACCTGCTCATTCAATTCCGTAAAAATCACCTGAACCACAGCATTTGGCGATTTACTTTTTTCATAATTCTTTTCTAAAGTTTCTAATTCTTGTTGTAATTGTTCTTGCTTTACAGTCAAAGGTCTACGTTGCTCATACAGTTTTTCATGCTGTATTGCCTTTTTATTTTCCTCTTTTTGTACACCCCAAATAAAAGCAAACAAACCTATTGCAAGCACAATCGTTACAATAGGTATTATTTTCTTATACATTATTTTTCTCCCTTCTTAAATACGTGCCAAATTCTTCTGGCGATACTACGCGCAATACCTCTTACTCTTCTAAGCGGAAATGCTGCACATGCAATACGCGCATACAGTTTATATTGCCAACTATTCATATCGATCAGTTTCGAGCCTCTATAGAACCCTGTCAAAACACCCAATATCTGCTCATCTGTAATGCCATACTCTTTCCGTTCACAATTGTCCCCACATATCACATAAGAATCCGGGCAAACCTCCACAATTCTATGCAAAATATAACGTGTACCACTTTTATATAATGGTACATCATATTTTTTCAGACGACCTTCATAAGGTTTTACGATAATAGTGTCTCGTCTGTCACGTAACATGGGATACATACTTGTTCCGGCTGTAGTGCACACGAGCATTCCTTGCTCTTTTATCACTTCTTCTATCTGTTTGATATTATTCATTTACTACAAATCCCATTTCCAACATTTTATTCACAAATTCTTTTGTATCCGCAAGGGCTTTTTGTTCATCAATCTGATATTTTTCTTCCAACCCCTTTGCAATTTCCACTTCTGACAAGCCTTCTTGCAATCCTTGCCAAATATCTCTTCCTGTACTATTTAACTTAATCATACCATGAAAATCTTTACTTGCCTCACCTGTTGCAATCACCATATTTTGCCCTGCAACTTCACGAAGTACAAAACCTTTCTTAATTCGCATAACGCTTCCTCCTCGTTCTAGCCCATATATTGTTGAGTATAACATACTTCTCGACAAATATCTACTTAATAATAAGGCAAAAAATAGTCGGCCTAAAGTGCAAGCACTCTGACCGACCTATTATATACCTTTTTACTCTGCTCGTAGCTAACGTGACTATTCCCACTCTGTCCCTTGGTTTTCACTTTTGATGAAATGACATCTTTTTTATGGGGTTTGGTACAGGATTTCGTTGTATTATTTTGCGTTACTTGTGGTTGTTTAAATTATTAGAATCAAAATAGAATCACTTTAATTTCTCGATCTCAACACTTTTTAAAAACGTCTTCTAACCTTGTAATTACCTTGTATAACCTTGTAACTACGTTTACAAGGTCACCAATAAACATATTCTCTTTCCATTTTTTACACAAAGTAAACATAAAGCAATATAGGACTCAGTGCGTCTCAAATTCGGAACACACTGTGTGCTGAATTGGATTTTATGTCGTTTATGCCACTAATATCTATTTGTTGCAACAATGATATATGCCAATTCCGTTTCAATGACTTTTTCAAGTTGTAACCCTGACTTTTTAATATATTTTTTAGTTATGCTCAAATCATCCGGATAAATTTCTACTATTCTCGTTCCATAATCAATATACTCATTTTTGTTCTTATCAATTGATAATACAAATCGTCCATTATCATTTAATAATGTTGCAATCTTGTTAATCGCCTCTTGTTTGTTTTTTATATGCATAAATGTTAATGATGAATATATGACATCAAAAGAACAGTCAAATTCATATTTTATAAAATCTGCACAGTACAACTCTATATTCTCTAATTCCCTTAAATTTTCCTTTGCACGTTTGATTGTTTTTGATGATATATCTACACCTGTAAACACCTTACATAGTGGTGCAACTCTTTTAGCTAACCTACCGGTTCCAACTCCTATTTCAAGAACTCTTTTATCCTTTCCAATTTGCAACTCATCGATGAATTCATTGCCATCCCATTTGTTCATGTGTTTTTGCAATAAATCCGAATCACACACGGGGTCATTACCCTCATCAACCAACATATCATAATGTTCTTCACAAGAAAATTCCGTCGGTCGCATCATAAAGTATACCGCATTTCCTTTTGAATTCACATACTCATGCTCCATTTCAAATCTTGCTTTCTCATGTAATGCTATACTTGCAATATTATCTGTTCGTATCTGTGCTACCGCAATCTTATAACCTTTTTCTCGTGCTATAAGTAAAGTTCGTAAAAGCGCCTCATATCCATATCCTTTTCTGCATTCACTCGCGAATATTTCAGGCCCACAACTAACAACCCACTTTGAATGTTCATACAAGGAAATCATACCAACAATACTCCCCTTGTGCACAACAGCAAACATTTCAAAATATTTGTCATTATAGCACTTCCTATTCATTTCTCGAATCATATCTTGAACTTCAGAAATGGTTTTATGCCTATATTTATTTCGTTGTAGGTCTAATGCATCCGCTTCGGCAAAATTTCGTAAGGTAATCATTGTCTTTTCCTCTGTGCAAAATTATTATTTAGTATAACCATTTCGAACACAAACTTCATTAACTGTTTCCGCAAACAGAGAACGAGAGTGTTTATCTGGATTCATGTTTGCATTCTTCTTATACAAATATATATATCTCACTTCGCCCCATAAGGATTGTTCTTTCAACCAACCAACCTTTTTTTCAAGATTATATCCTTTAGGTTGTTCCACCCACGTATATGTTTGTTTGTCCTTATTGAAACGAATATACTCCTGTTTTTTCTCACCCTTTACCCCTATATAATCATGGACAATTGCAATGTCACAACTGTGAAGAATCCGAGAAAACGGGGTATCTTTTACTTTTATGGTGATTACCCGCGTGGAATTTTCACAACGACTATAACCATATCTCCATGCTATTTGATTGAGTGCATCCATGATGATTTGCTTTTGGTCCTTTGCCGAATATTGTTCGTCATCATCATTAATGTAAATATTAATGTCAAAATCAAAACCAATATTCGAACTAAAATCACATGTCACCATGTTTCTGCTCGCACTTCCGATAAAGGTGTACGAAAAAGTGAATTTGTGTCTGACTAGATTTTGGACTTCATGCAGGATGCTTTCAATATTCTCTTTTACAGGAGCCCAAGTCGACTTTTCTACATACTCAAAATTATACATCTTTTTTCTCCTTTTGCTCCCCAAATCCACCCATTTAGTTTTATAACCAAATCATTACATTATGCGCCTATTTCCAAAAATGTCAAGTAATTTATACGAATTTTAAATTGGCTAAACATTGTTTGGCTTTTTCGCTCATAATTCGCTCATTGGAATGAGTGAATAAAATTTGTCATATCCAATAAATCAGTAACAAGATTTCATTTCTGTTACTAATTTATTTTTAGACACCGACCAAATCATGTGCCTTGCCTTACCAATCCTCAACTCCATACTTCTCCATCAATTCCTTGGCTCTCTTAATACCCTCTTCTGTTATATATACAGACTTTGTTCTGGAGGGATGTGAACCCTGACGAATATAGTCTTTATCATCCAATTTATTAAGCACATCAAAATTATAACCTTTCCATGCATACAAATCGTTCCCATCTGAGAATCTGTCCTCTTCTGTAAAACGAGAAAGATATAACAACATGATTGTCGATTCTTCCATTGCTATTTTAGCGCTTGTTTTATCCATAAGTACTCCTCTCTTTTAACACGATTACATCTGCTCGCCATAATGTTTCGGCTCACCGAATGTCATTTCTAATAATTCTGTAGCTATTGTTTTGCTACACACACGCATGAGATTGTCTTCATTATCTTCTTTCCCAAGGAAATTCATACTACCATACCACACGATTTCTTGGTCAACTATGCAGTAATGCTGACAATAATCCTCCACCAGATTCATCTCGAAGCCAGTTCGTCGCATTCGTTCTTGTAATTCCATCCAGTATTCGCTATCACCAAATCCATACATATCTGGCTTCCATGTTACAATTACAATTCGTAATCCCGCTTCTTGCTTTTCCTTTAGTAAACGCATCATTTCATCTACTTTCTTTCCACTAATCGCTGGACTTGATATAATAATTTCTTTATTGGCTTCAAGCAAGTCTTTTTTGAAAACTTCCATGTAATTATCTATGTCAAAAATAGCATTTGCTTCCTGCTTAACTGATTCCTCTCCTGCATATACATCATATCCAATCTGCTTGTAAGCCTTGAGCCTTTTATTATACATCTTATCAAACATAGAAATATGGCTGTCTACATAATCATAGATAATAACACTTTCTTTGCCTTCATAGTCTCTGTTCAATCGTCCGGCATATTGCTCAACAACACTTTTCCAAGCCACCGGAGTTGCCATTATCAGCGTATCTAATCTTGGAAAATCAAAACCTTCACCAATTAATTTTCCCGTTGCAACCAAAATCATGGTCTCATTTGGTTGTACTTGATTCATTTGACCTATGATATTTTTATGTTCTTTCTTTGAGTTCTCGCCTGATAACAAGAATACATAATCCGCCTTGTCTTTCAAACGTTCATACAGTTTCTTTGAGTGGTCCACATATTTGGAAAGAATAACAGGCGTTCTTCTGTCCTGTACGCACTTGATAACATCATTGATAATTAGTTTGTCTCTGTCATCGTTTTCTCTCACAATAGCATACGCCTCATTTGGATGCATCTTGTCTTGTGCAAATCTTGGTGCAACTGCTCTCGTAAATCTTGGATATACCAAATGTGCAATTCTCTGTTCTTTCGCCCTGTCCTTCGAGGTATATTTGTATCTGATTGGACCAAGAAGCATATAGTTGATTTTTTCCAATCCGTCACTACGAAGCGGTGTTGCCGTTACCCCATAGACATATTTTGCGTTTACTTCTTGTAAAACATCTACAATCGTATCTGAAGCCGCATGATGGCACTCGTCTAAAATTACAAGACCGTAATCCTTGAGTCTTTTATGATATTCGCCTTTCTTGCAGAGTGAGCCAACCATCGCAATATCAATAATTCCTGTCGTGGAATCATGTGCTCCCTGAAGTTTTCCTATTACACTTTTCCTTCGTTTCTTCCTTCCAGTTGGTGTCTCATATTCCGGTGGTTCTTCATCTATTATCAAAAACTTCTCCAATGCACCCTCCCATTGTTCTATTAAAGAAGATGATTGAAGCAAGATTAAGGTGTTAACCTTTTTCTTTGCTATGATGTTACAACACACAACCGTTTTTCCAAAGGCTGTTGCTGCATTCAAAATTCCATTCTCATTCTCCGTTAATGATTCTACCGCCGGAACTTGTGATTCCTTTAATTGTCCTTCAAATGTAACATTGATTTCTCTACCTACACAGCGATTGTCTTCAATGTGATATTCAATACCTACTCGTTCACATTGCTCCGTTACATTCTCCAACAAACCTCTCGGTACCTTTATATAATCATTTTCATCCTTTCCAAGATAAATATATCTCGCATTTGCGAAATTGGATAATCCCATCGCTTGATTCTTATAAAACTCGGGATTGCTGAATGCCGCCAATTCTCTGATTCTATTTTGTATCCTAGCTCCGAGATTTGCAGTATGAATATACACTCCATCTGCCAAGACAATCTTCATAATTCCATTAACATCTTCTTTCAGAAAATGTTTTGTCTTGCCCCAAGGTTTTTCGCCATCTTTAAGCGTTAGCTCATTTAAACTTACTGCTTCGTAAGCAGTGGACAGCTTCCATTCCTTTATTTTCTCCTCTATGAACTCCTTTGTAAGTTTTGGTTTGCTAAGCAGAACTTTCCATTGATCTGGATATGCATTCCAATTTTCATCTACAAAAGCACTGTTCCCTTCCTTCAAAGACTGTCCCTGCAAAGGAAGTGCAATCAGATTACCAATACCGCCATTTCGCAAATGGTCCTGCATCGGTAACATCCGGTCATAATAACTGAATGATTTCAAATTAACGGACTCCGCGCCTTTTCGCAGCAAAGCATTTCCAAACTTCCTAGCAAGCGTAGCTTCTATCGGTTTCTGGAAGAAAATCCATAAATGTGCACCCTTACCAGACCTTGAACGTTCCACAAGTGGATCTATGCCATTTAATACACATATTTTTCTTAAAGTATCAACTTCCTCTTTCCATACATCATCTGTGTTAGCAAAATCAGATTTCTCGGCATCTTTCTCATGATTATCAAAATCAAACACAATAAATCTGCAAGTCTCATCTTCCAAAAGCGGATACACACCTATCACATCTGTTGCATCCTCTGCCTCACCTTTTAGATGTGCTATAATCTGTTTCCTTTCCAGCTTCTTATACGCCTGCTTCTCGCAATCTTGACATTTAATCTTGCTTCCTTGCATTCTCGGACAACCATTGCGCCAAAAATTGTAGCACTGAGTATAATAATTCACTTCTCCGGTAGACTTCTTGATTGTACGTTTGCTATACACATCTGTACGTCCCCAAAACATACTGAAAAACTTGTTGGCATCTTCAGATGTGATACCTCTGTGAATAATTCTTGCACCTTGGTTTGGTTCATACAAATCTACTAGCTCATGGGCTATACTTTCGTATGCAATACCCGCTTTATCTAGTAAAAATTTCAAATGTTCATTTTCTTTTTCTAAGAATTCAACTCTTTCCTTCAATTCTTGTAGTTTATCCATATGTATTTCCTTTTGTTGTGGCATTTATCTTTACATTGCTTATATTTTGTTGAGCATTACTTACTTTTTATGAGGCATTGCTCATTTTTCGCGAGGCATTGCTTATTTTTTTGTGGATATTGGTTACTTTTTATGCGTATTAGTCTCATAATCGCACAATCGAATTGAGACTAAGGTGTAAATCCACCAAAAATTGCCCTCATAATTAACAATAGTCTCACCAATCTCATGAGACTGACGTGAGACTATGCACTACACAATTTCGCCGTTACAAACACAGTACTAGAATTCTTTTACTGTTTGATCAACCAAACGTTCTTCTAGTATAATTCGATTTACTTTTTGAAAATCATACTCATATATTGACGCCACAATAATCTGATTATCTTTAAAGTCCCTTGCCAGTATTTTCATCATCGCATCCACATTTTCTCTATCAACTTCTTTACCGCTAGGCGAATCAATGATAATAGGCAGTTTATAGCCCAGTACTTTTTCCACCTCAAGAATACCTGCGAGTCTATATACAAAAACGAGTTTAT
This sequence comes from Tyzzerella sp., assembly GCA_017410145.1. GTDB lineage: Bacteria > Bacillota > Clostridia > Lachnospirales > Lachnospiraceae > Faecalimonas. The sequence goes on along the minus strand of JAFQRJ010000005.1, from coordinate 4,296 downwards.
GTAGCACCGCACCTGACAATTCTTTCAAATTGCTAGTAAACAAATATGTCGTCTTTTCATCCATTTCTAGATTGAGTTCTTTTGAATACTTCAAAACTAATTTATACATATTGTCGACAACATGATTGTCTTTTTTTGTTGCCTCTGAAATAGCCTCTTTTACTGCTTTATGCTCTTTCTCAATTTTTGCTATTATTCCATTCACAGAAATTGCATCAATGTTAAATTTCATCATATTTTTATCAAATTCGTGCAATAGCGAGTTAGATTCCACAAATGACAATTGATCATCCTGTACAGGTAATTCTAGTTTTACCCTATCGATTTTATTATTCAACCTTGCTATATCACTGACAATCATTCTTCTTTTTGCCTGTAGCATATCTGAGTATTCATTCATATCAATAATAGTATCTTTATTCACTGGAACTTCTTCTCCGTTTGATGCACGAACTCGTATTTTCATATTTTCTATGTATTTGCGAAACGATTCATTCTTTTTAATTACACTGTCTACCCTTTTTAGTTCCTTATTATGAGCCGATAATTCGTAAGTTAATAATTCTAATTCCTTTCTAAGTTCGTCATCATATGACTCCACGAATAGCTCATCCTTAAACTCGTTAATTTCCTCCTTATACTTAGAAACGCTTAACATTTGACGATATTTTTTCAGTTCCGTGGATAATTGCCTTTCTTTGAATACCAAGTCAGAGCAATCCTTTCCCGTCAATCCTCGTAATAATTGTTCAATATTATACCTAATATTCCCAATTACCTTTCCACGATTCAGTAGTGTCCAACCTTTTTCTTGATCAATATAAATTGTTCCTAATATATTAGCCAATAAATCCAGATTCTCAGTGCCCCATAATTTCTTGTGAAATTCATTTTGATCATGTGGCAAAAAATACTGCTCTTCTTTATCTGCGTATAAAACTTGTAGATATTCTCCTTCCCGTTTAATGCTTATACAAACATTCCCTTTTAAAATCTCGGTAATAATAATACATTTTTCAAATCTAATTTTCTTTGTATTTGGAATAGGGTATCCTAAAGAATAAAGCAATGCCCGCAATAGCGTTGTTTTTCCGCAAGTGTTTTTCTTGCTAAATATTAAATTTACGTCTGTATCCCATAATACACTACGTTCGAATAGCCCCTCTCTAATATATGTTTTGAGTATTTTCACAAATTCACCCTCTTTTTAATTTCACTTATAACTCTTTTTTGTTTTAAGATGTTGAAAAGAATTATCTTAATCAACTGTTCCTTTATTTCACTATCGATGCTATTACCAGCAAATTCATCGACAAATGTCATCCATCGTTCTTCTATAAACGCTTGTGCTTTTTGTCGTTGATTTCCTACAAAATAAAATTCATTATAGTCTGTAATGACTCGCGTAGCAAATTCAAATCGTTCTGTGCAACTATTAATGATGTTTTTATATGTATATACAATTTCATCATAATCTCCTACATCGATGTCATCCAAATACTCTCCCCCATTTTTTTCTATCTCTGTAGCAACAACAATAATTGACCAAACAAATTCTTTTTTGCTTATGCAAATATCTGTATCAGGCATTGTCGCATTATGAAACAAATCATTTTGCCAAATCCTTAGAACGGTATTTCCTACACCCAAGATATTCGGTGCCACTTCATACATAAAATCATCTACAAACCTTTTTATGACTTTGTATCTCTCATTCATATCAGCTGTTTCAAAAGGAATTACTCGGATCACAAATTGTTCTACATCTATCGTTTTATCTGTAAGTTTATCTATCATGCCTTGTATAACATGCTGACAACTTTCCGGCAAAGTATTATAATCCCTTGTGGATGAGCCATAAAAAATGTTCCTTGTATTTTCATCATTGAACGGATTAGGTGAGTTTGTTACATAAATTAGCTTTTTAGAATCACCTTTTTCGTATGCATCAGCTAATGAATTGATTGCTGCATTCATTTTTGCTTTTACATTATGGAAATCAATGCTTGCATTTTGAACAGATTTTGCTTGTGAATAGATTTTCATTCCATCTTGCAAAATCAACTCAATATCTTCACTTTCTCCTTCCACTCGGATACTGTCCACCTCTGTTATATTTTCAAGCATTAAAACTATTGCTGCATTCACTTGAAAATCCCAGCCAAATGCTGAAGCCGAAGCATTTCTACTCGCCATAAAATCACCTTTTATTATAAACTTGTTTTACTATATATATCATACTACATATCATTTACACGCGCAACTATTTTCGAACTCATGTTCTGTTTTATCTACAAGAAGATAATATCAAATAAATTTTCCTCTTTTTCACGAAGTTCTGCTGCTTGCACCTTCAGTATATTACTTTCATAATATACGTAATATAGTAATATTTGCATCCCCATACTTTGTGTTTCTTTAATTAAGTCCTTTATATCCTCAGCCCATGACAACATATTAATCCATGGAAATAAAATAAATAAATTATATTTTACTTTGTAGCCACTTCTTAACACATCCCTAATAGATTTTAATTGCTTCTTTATATGTTCCGAGGACTCTAACGGATATATAATTTTACTTTCCTTACACATCAGAGTTTTGTTTTCTACTAATAAATTTTCCTCCGGAAAAAAGAAATCGCATTTATAATTGTTTATAGTTCTTTCAGGTAAACCTATCCCATAAATGGTGTATCCCTTTAAAGCACCTATATAATATAACTCCTCAAATACATTATTTATTATATTGGAGTTCAACATCAAATACATATCCCCTTTATCTAATGCAAATAATGAAAACGAATATTTACTTTGTTTTATCGTCTTTTGTAATAATACTTTTTGACCTTCTAGTTCCACATAGTTGGATAACTTCGAATTCGTACCCGTGTAAACTAGATGTGTCAATCCATTCAGACTCACTTCTGCAACAAATCTAGGTGGAATCTCTTTTATATAGTCTCCATCTAATAAATTGTCCCTTTTATCCATCAGCAAATATTTATATGCTTCTTCTTTTCTTAGTGCAAAACACACTTGTGTTGCTTCTACAGACATCGCTTCACATATCTTAAACAACACCTCTATTGTCGGTATGCTCTCGCCTCTTTCGATCCGACCATAGTATTTCTCATTTACTCCTGCTCCACTAGCTAATTCTTCCTGCGTAAGAAACCGTAATTTCCTATAATATTTTAATAATATACCAACATTCATTTTTTTACCTTTTACCGTATATATGCGGTGTAAATTTCATATTTAGTTTCCTATAATTTAATTGTAACAAAAATTCAAACGATTACAAGGAGAAAATTATGATTACAACATTAGACGACTTTATTTTACGATTTAAAGAAATTCAGTCAATGGGATGGATTAAAACTCATCGTTCAGGTAATACCGGTATTGGAAAAACGCTTGAAGATTTATTAGGCATACAAGAAAATAATCTTCAAGAGCCGGATTTTGGTGAATATGAACTCAAAGCTTCAAGAATAAATTCCAACAGCATGTTAACATTATTCACGAAATCTCCTCTACCAAAAGGTTCCAACACAAAATTAAGGTTAATGTATGGCTACGCAAGCGCCGCATATCGAAATGATGAAAAAGTTTTGCATTCAACCCTAAATGCCAAAACTTTTACAGACATTTCTGATACTAACAACAAATTAAGAGTGGACTATGTGATCACAGAACCTTCAGACCTTATTTATATAGAATCGCAACAAGGGCGTTGTGATGCATATTGGGACGTCGACTCCTTAAAAGAAAGTTTCTTACGTAAGTATCCTAATAAACTAGTTTATGTCAAAGCCGAAGCCCGTGGTTCTGGTTCAAATGAAGAGTTTCTTTATAAAGAGGCCTATTTGTGTGACAGCTTTAGTTATGAGAATTTTATTCAACTACTTAAAGAAGGGAAAATATATGTTGACTTACGAATAGGACAATATCCAGATGGTAGAACTCACGATCATGGAACTGGTTTCAGAATAAAGGAATGTGACCAAGATTTGCTTTTCAACAAAAAACGCCTTGTATAACTAAGCCTAACAAAAATTCCGTCCCTCCAGAAACTATAGTATAGTTGTTGACTACTTCTATCAGTGTAATATCAAAAATAGTTTGTTTTGGATTAACAAATTTTAAGGAAACGAGGAGCATTCCTGTAATTCAGTAATTACGCCAATTGAATAAAAAGAAACCTCAATGTTATGATTAAGGTGTCATCTTGGTAGGATGAAAAAACACAATAATCAAAACGGAGGTTTCATTATGAATTTAACACAGAATG
>JAFQRJ010000004.1 GCA_017410145.1 Tyzzerella sp. | reverse complement strand
TGTAAACCCCATCCGAAGCAAAACCGAATAAAAACAATGTGGCGGCCCGTCACGTTTTAGGTAGGTTGCTTGAGCCTGTTGGCAACAGCAGGTCTAGATAGATGACCGTTCAACGACATAACCCGGCTTATCGTCTTGCTTGAATTTAAAAGCTTAGAATCAAATTTTATTCCAAGTTTGATGTGAGGAAAAGTCCAGAACTTTGTTTCTGGACTTTTGTTTTTATGTTTGTGCTTTTAATTTAATGTTGTTGGGCATATGCAAGTTTTTAATTAAAGAACTGTCCATTTTCTCTTGGTGTTTAGGCGTAGAGAACATTTCTTATGGTCAGTGCCTAAAAATTTTGACATAATTTCTGATTTTATCATGTAAAACACACATTATTTTAAATACGCCTAATTCATTAGGCAAATTTTCACGAGAATTACGCCTATGCCTAACGTGTTGGAAGTAAAAGACAAGAAATTACGCCTATGCCTAATGTATAGGTGGTACTGGAGAATAAACCAGAAAAAAAGGACTGCAATGAGCAGTCCTATGAAAACGTCTTATCTTCTATATTTCTCTTCGCAATATTGACAACGATAAACGATGTTTTCAGGGTCAGTTAAGACAAATACATGATCCAACTGTGGTTCCACAGAAGTAATACAACGAGGATTTTTACACTTGATTACGTTTGTAACTTTTTCAGGAAGAGTCAGACTCTTTTTGGCGATAATCTTATCGTCCTGAATAATATTGACTGTGATGTTGTGGTCAATAAATCCTAAGATGTCAAGGTCAATCACGTCAATCGGACATTCAATCTTGATAATGTCTTTTTTGCCCATTTTTTTACTTGGGACATTTTTAATAATCGCTACACAACAATCCAATTTATCCAATTGCAAATGTTTATAGATTTCCATACTTCTTCCGGATTGAATGTGGTCTAACACAAACCCTTCCGAAATAGTACTAATATTCAAGGAATTTTTCATCATGATGTTTCACCTGTCCTTTCTTATGATACTTTGATGCCAAGCAATGTAAGAATCAATGCCATACGAACATACACGCCATATTGTGCCTGCTTAAAGTATGCTGCACGTGGGTCATCATCGACTTCAACGGCAATTTCATTTACACGTGGAAGTGGGTGGAGTACAAGCATGTGTTCCGGTGCCAATTCCATTTTCTTTGCATCTAAGATATAGAAATCTTTCATGCGGATGTAATCTTCTTCATTGAAGAAACGTTCCTTTTGAACACGTGTCATGTAAAGTACATCGAGATGAGGAAGAGCTTCTTCTAAGCGTTCCACTTCTTCATAAGGAATGTTTTGTTTTTCTAATACATCTTTACGAATGTAACCAGGAAGACGAAGTTCTTCCGGTGAAATCAAGATGAATTTAATATTTGTATAACGCACGAGTGCTTGTATCAAGGAGTGAACGGTACGTCCGAATTTCAAATCGCCACAAAGACCAATTGTAAGGTTGTCAAGTCTGCCGCCAAGGGAACGAATTGTCAAAAGGTCTGTCAGTGTCTGAGTAGGGTGTTGGTGTCCGCCATCGCCTGCGTTAATAATCGGAATGGAAGAGTAACGGCTTGCAACCATTGGTGCACCTTCTTTTGGATGTCTCATGGCAATAATGTCAGCATAGCAAGAAACCATACGCACGGTATCGGAAACAGTTTCTCCCTTTGCTGCGGAACTGGAATCTGCGGATGAGAATCCAAGAACATTACCTCCTAAATTCAACATTGCTGCCTCATGGCTAAGTCTTGTTCTTGTGCTTGGTTCAAAAAATAGGGTAGCAAGTTTCTTTCCTGCACATGCATGTGCATATTTTTCACGGTTGTTCTCGATGTCATTTGCCAAATCTAACAACTCGTTTAATTCCTCGACTGAAAAGTCCAAAGGACTCATTAAATGTCTCATAGTAACCTCCTCATTTATCGATATGTTAATAAATCTTCTACAGATTTTCTTTTTGGAGCCTCCGGTGAAATGTCAGGATAACCGATGGCAATTAATGCTGCCAATTCCTGATTATCCGGAATATTTAACAACTCAGTAATCCCGTCTTCATCCCAGATTCCCATGATAACGGTACCTAAACCAGCTTCGTGAGCAGCAAGACAAAATGTCTGGCAGGCCACACCTACGTCAAACATCTGCCAGCGGTCTTCCTTTTTCGTAGAGTAAGAACCGTCGCGCTCAAAACCACAGCGACCTTTGATAAAAGTCACAGCGATTAAAGTAGAAACTTGTTTGATAATATTCGCGTTAAATTCTGGGGTAAATTCATCTGCAATTTTTTGAATAATAGATGTGTCTTCAATTGCAATATAACGAGTAATCTGAGTGTTTTTCCAAGAAGGAGAAAAAGATGAAGTGGAAATAATAGACTCTAAAAGGGAATGACTAATCTTATCATTCTTAAACTTTCGAATACTTCTTCTTCCTTTGATACATTCTGTAGTGTTCATCAATAGGTCCTCCTATCAGAAAATCCTCTTAAAATATAATATAACAAATAAAATGGTTTTTCAACAGTAGATTTTAGAAAATAATTGTATTATAATAGGTAATAATTTTTCGTTTTTTTGAGGAGGACAAGCAAATGGAAAGGTTATTAAAACTCAGAGAAGAGATAGATGAAATTGACAGGCAGATTGTGGACTTATATGAGCGGAGAATGGCAATCTGTGAGCAAGTCGGAGAATTTAAGATAGATGCAGGGAAAAAGATTTTTGATAAACAGCGTGAGAAGGAGAAACTGTTGTCTGTTACACAAAAAGTGACAGACGAATTTCATAAAAAAGGAATTTCCGAACTGTTTGAACAATTGATGTCAATGAGCCGGAAATTGCAGTACCAACTTTTGACAAAAAAAGGTGCACTTGGTCGCCTTCCTTTTATAGGTGTAGATACCTTGGATGTGGATGGCGCACGTATTGTATTTCAAGGAACAGAAGGAGCATACAGCCAAGCTGCCATGGAAAAATATTTTGGAAATAATCTGAATAGTTATCATGTGCAGACCTTCCGCGATGCCATGGAAGCAATCGAAGAAGGTTCCGCTGACTTTGCAGTGCTTCCGATTGAAAATTCATCGGCAGGCGTGGTGAATGAAGTGTACGATTTGCTTATGGAGTTTGAAAACTACATTGTAGGCGAGGTATTCCTTCCAATTGACCATACATTGGCAGGTCTTCCGGGAACAAAGCTATCTGATATCGAACGGGTATATTCTCACCCACAGGCATTGATGCAGAGTGCAAAGTTTTTGGACGACCATAGAGACTGGCAGCAAATCAGCGTGGCAAATACTGCAGTTGCAGCAAAGAAGGTACTGGAGGACAATAATCCTACCAAGGCAGCCATTTGCAGCGCCTATGCGGCAGAATATTATGGATTGGAAGTTTTACAGGAAAAGATTAATCATAACGCTAATAATGCCACACGTTTTATAGTGGTTACGAACCAGAAGATTTTTCTTAAGGATGCAACAAAGATTAGCATTTGCATTGAGGCAGCACATGAGAGTGGTTCGCTGTATCACTTGTTGTCTCATTTCATTTACAATGACCTCAATATGGTTAAGATTGAGTCAAGACCAATTGAAGGAAGAAATTGGGAATACTGTTTCTTTATCGATTTTGAAGGAAATATGGCTGATGGTGCTGTGAAGAATGCCATCCGTGGACTTCGTGAGGAATCCAGAAGTTTAAAAATTTTAGGAAACTATTAGAAGATTACATAGAAAGCAGGTATTTGCTATGAGAACAAACCAACTGATGTTATATAAACATATGGAGCATGAGAAACTCCTACAGGATATGACATTTTTGATGGAAAACTGTGAAAATGAATACTACAACAAAGAGGATATGGTAGGTCTTCTTTTTGACTGCATGAATGAACTTCTTGAAATGACAGCAAGTCATGGATTTGAGGGGAATTTGTGGCAAAACTATCTTACATTTTTACTTGCAAATGATGAAAATGCTTACAGTACTGCATGCGAGGTGGTTGGAGCAGTTAATGGCAGCATTAACGACATTGCACTGCACGATTTGCAGATATTCCGTGAACTATATGAATATGATTTGCACCGTATTGAAAAGGCGTTGGATGTTACATTTGTTTCCATGTTAGAAAATTATGAAAACGTGAAAGGACATGGAAAAGTATTTAACCAAAGAATCCGCGACAGCATATGTGATTTAGCAGTGGCTTTGGCAGAAAGTTCAGATGCGAAAACATTCAAGTCAATTTTAACAGAGTTTTACAAGAACTTCGGTGTTGGAAAATTCGGTTTACATAAAGCATTTCGTGTGGAACACACAGAAGACGGTGCAGAGATTGTACCAATCAATAAGATAGCCCACGTACATTTAGATGATTTGGTTGGATATGAGATTGCCAAGAATAAGCTTATTGAAAATACGGAGGCTTTTGTAGAAGGCAGAAGGGCAAATAACTGCCTGCTTTTTGGAGATGCGGGTACAGGAAAATCAAGTTCTATTAAGGCGATTTTAAATCAATATTACGACAAAGGTCTTCGCATGATTGAGATTTACAAGCACCAATTCCAAGATTTGAATGATGTGATTGCTCAGATTAAGAATCGGAATTATAAATTTATAATCTACATGGATGATTTGTCATTTGAAGAATTTGAGATTGAATACAAATATTTAAAAGCAGTCATCGAAGGCGGATTGGAGAAAAAGCCAAATAACGTGTTGATATACGCAACATCCAACAGAAGACATTTGGTGCGTGAGACATTTAAGGACAAGCAGGACAGGGATGAAGAATTACATACCAATGATACGGTTCAGGAAAAATTGTCACTTGTGGCAAGATTTGGTGTAACCATTTATTTTGGAAGACCGAACAAGAAAGAATTCCAAAAGATTGTAAAGGTTCTTGCAGAGCGCAGCGAGATTCAGATGAGCGAAGAAGAATTATATTTGGAGGCAAATAAGTGGGAATTAAGCCACGGTGGGTTATCCGGAAGAACGGCTCAGCAGTTTATTGATTATTTGCTAGGGAAAAATCCTAAGGAGGGAGGAAGCTTATGTTAGAGGTTAGGAATCTATCGAAAATTTACAAAACAAAGAATGGAACCGATGTCAAGGCGTTAGACAATGTTTCGATACAATTTCCGGAAAAAGGCATGGTATTTTTACTTGGAAAAAGTGGAAGTGGTAAATCTACGCTCTTAAATGTTTGTGGTGGATTGGATGCACCAACAACTGGTGAAATCATTGTAAAGGGAAGAAGTAGTGAAAAGTTTTCCCAAGGAGATTTTGACAGTTATCGAAACACCTTTGTAGGCTTTATTTTTCAAGAATATAATATATTGAACGAGTTTTCCGTAGAGGATAATATTGCGCTTGCCTTAGAACTGCAAGGGAAACCGAAGGATAAAAAGGCTGTAGCAGAGTTGTTAAAACAAGTGGACTTGGAAGGCTATGCGAAGCGTAAGCCTAACACACTGTCAGGGGGACAAAAGCAGCGTATTGCCATTGCCCGTGCGCTGGTTAAATCGCCGGAGATTATTATGGCTGATGAGCCGACAGGTGCATTGGATTCTGCAACCGGAAAACAAGTGTTTGAGACATTGAAGAAATTATCTGAGGATAAATTGGTGTTAGTTGTTTCTCACGACCGGGAATTTGCAGAACAATATGGAGACCGTATTATTGAGTTAAAAGATGGGCAAGTGCTCTCAGATGTTACCAAGACACAAGAAAAGCAACAAACTCTTAGTGAAAATATCCATACAGTAGGGGAAGTACTGTGTATTAAAAATGGCGAGAAGTTGAGTGACACAGACTTTGATGCTATCAAGAAATTTTTACAAAAATCAAGTGGTGATATTATTATCGCCAACAACGAAAAGGATGTACAAACATTTAAAAAAGCAACGCATATCACGGAAGATGGTGAAAAAGAAGTTTTTCGTGACACTGTGGAAGAACAAGAGAAAAAAGCATACAAACCGGAGGACAGCAAGTTTATACGTTCGAAATTACCGGCGAAGCATGCAATCAAGATTGGTCTTTCCAGTTTGAAAACAAAGCCGGTACGTTTGTTCTTTACAATCCTATTGTGTACCATAGCCTTTGTTTTGTTTGGCTTGCTTTCAACTATGAGCTTTTATGACAGCGAATCCACCTTTAAACAAACCATGTTGGATTCAAACCATGCTTTGTTTAGAGTGGGCAAGGTGTATCAGGCGAAAGAAACAATCTATCAAAACGGAGAAGAGTCCTACGAATATGATACGATTTTTGAAGGGCGTTTTTCAGAGACAGATTTAGAAGATTTAAGAAATAAATTCAATAAAGATGCATTTGGAGGAGTGCCTGTTTATTTGAATTACAATATTCGTTCAACCCAGTCTGACTACTGGAATAATCAGATTGAAGTTGCTGCTTTCCTGTCAGAGGATAATAGACTACGTGAGAATATAAGTGGAAATTATCCTGCTAATAAGGATGAAATCTGTATTTCTTCTTATATGGCGGATGTCATCATCAATTGTAAAACATATGATGATAGTGGCAATGTTGTAGATGTTACAACGCGTGATGAACTGCTTGGTAAAAAGTTGGTTATCGGCGGCAGTGCATATAAGATTGTGGGCATCATGGATAGCGGAGTGATTTCGGAAAAATATGATGAATTAAAATCACCTGAGAGTGATAATGATCAACTTACATATCAGCTTCAGACAGAATTATCGGATGGTTTGCATTTTACAGTGTTCGTAACACTGGACAGATTGGCAAAATTTGCAGAGGAATATGAGCCATATACAGGTGAGAAACTGGTGATGTACAGACGTATTGGTGTGACTTCCAAAACCAATGCCGGGAAATATAATTTCCCAGATTGGGCAAATGCGTCTTATGAGCAATTGGCGAATTTGTCAGAGAAGCAAAAGGTTGTCTATACAAACGGAGAGAAAACAACCCTGGCTGATGGAGAAGTGTTGGTTTCGCAGAGAGTCTTTGCCAATCTGCTCTATGAGCGCTATATGGAAAAGTCTGATGAGGCAGCTGCCCGTGAGGATTGGAATACCAGTGAAAATCTGCGCAAAACCATGGATTTGATTGATCAAGTTTCCAACCGAGGCATCTGGAAAGAAAATAAGGAAACGAAAAAAACAGAATTGATTCCTTTTACAGAAGAGGAACTGGCGCAAAAAACACAGCAGGTTCTTGCGGCGATTAAAAAAGATGGTGTGCAATTGACAATTGGTGCAAAACTATTTGCGGACGATACACAAACAGTATACGGTGATTTGCGAGAGTTTTCAGTTGCAGGCGTTCTTGTCAGTACGAAAGAAAATGTGGATGACCTTTTGTATGTTTCTGATTCTGTTATGGAAGCGTGGTGGAATGAGCAAAAAGCAAGTGTAGATTATTATTCCGTCACTACAAGTGATTACAAAGATGATGCAAATGCAATCTATGGTGCAATCTTCCTTCAATACGATCATTCGGTGGAACAGACGAATGAATTTTGGGAAATGTATAGCACAGATACCTTTGGAGAAGATGGCAGCAGAGTGCGACCATCCGGAGGCTTTATAGACAGGCTGGAAATGGTTGATTCCTTGGTTCAAGATTTATCGCAGGTATTCCTGTATGTGGGATTGGTTCTTGCTGTCTTTGCAGCATTGTTACTGTCGAATTTTATTTCGGTGTCCATCTCACAGAAAAAGAAAGAAATCGGTATTTTGCGTGCTGTTGGAGCAAGAAGCTTGGATGTATTTAAAATCTTCTTCTCAGAATCATTCTTTATATCTGCTTTATGTGTGATATTTGCGTCTGCAGTAAGCATTATTGTGTGTGGAATTTTAAATACAGAGCTGGCAGTAGAATTAGGTGCGTCCCTCTTTGTATTTGGTATTCCGTCATTGGTTGTGCTAATAGAAATTGCGTTTATCACAACAGTGGTTGCAACATTCCTGCCGGTATGGAATGCGGCAAAGAAGAAACCGGTAGACTCGATACGAGCATTATAGAACATGAAAGCCAGGCACATTTGGTTATGTGTCTGGCTTATTTAATGCTGGTGCTTATTCAATTAACTGTAGTTCAGAGATGTCCGAATCGATCATCAAGGAATAATTCGTATAATAAACAACAAATCCCGGTTTGCCGCCGCTTGGTTTTTTAACATGCTTCTTTTCAATATAGTCGATTTCGACTTTTTCATTTCCACGATTCTTGGAATAGTAGGCAGCTAATTTTCCTGCCTCTTCAAAGGTTCTGTCAGGAAGTTCGTCCCCATTTGTTTTGACAATCACATGGGAGCCGGGACAGCCCTTTGCATGAAACCACCAGTCGTTTCCATTTGCAAAATGGAAGGTGAGTTCTTCGTTTTGAATGTTATTTTTACCAACATACATGTGATATCCGTCGCTTGAAATATAGTGAAACGGTTTGCTGTTAATTTTCACCTTTTGCTTGGTGAATTTACGTTTTACATATCCTGCACCAATCAGCTCTTCTTTAATCTGTGTCAAATCATCTTCGCTAAGCGCAATATCCAGAGCATTGCTGACAGATTCCAAATAGGTGATATCATCCTTGGTTTCCTGAATTAGCTCTGTCAATGCTTCGAAGGTACGTTTTTGCTTATTATATTTATCAAAATATTTTTGTGCGTTTTCCTGCGGTGTTTTGGTGTTGTCCAGAGGAATTACTATATTTTCATTTGTATAGTAATTGAGACATTCCAGCTGTTTGGCGTCAGGTTCCAGACCATAGCCATATACATTAATCAACTCCCCGTACACACGATATTTGTCGCGGTTTTCCGTGTCACGAAGCTGCTTGAACTGAAGGTCGTATTTTTTGCGATTTCGCTCCAGCGCAGTTTGAACGATCTTACGTAAGTCAACAGACTTCTGACGGATACGTGTTACGGTGTTTTTAGTAGCGTAGTAGGTTTCCAATAAAACGGACATGGAGTCATAGTGCTTGACATCATATTGTCCGAAATGTGAAAGTGGCATCGCTGAAAAATCTTTTGGTTCTCCTGCACGATAGTAGATGCAAGGAGCGAACGCTGCTTTAGCTACATTTTCAAAGAACAATGAAAACTGTTTATATAAATGTACCAGCACATCTTCTGATAACTCTTTTGGGGTAATGGACGAATCCACCCCTGATATATAACAAATTTCTTCGGCTACAACGGGACTAACACCGGTGAAACTTGTGTAGATTGCCTTTGCAAGACCAGTTGGTTTTGCAAGCAGTACTTGAGAAAATTCAGCAAACGATACTTCAAGAGGATTCGATTTTTCCATTGTATCCGGAATGAAATAGTCGCGCCCCGGCAAAACCTCACGCACGGAGCTCATCAGAGCGGAAACGTGCTTGATGCTGTCAATGATGCGATAGTCACTGTTACAGAAGATGATGTTACTGTGTTTTCCCATAATTTCAACGATTAGATATTTCTTACACAAGTCACCAAGCTCATCCAGATGCTCAATTTCAAACTGAATAATACGTTCCAATTTTGGCTGCGTAATATTGGTAATTCGTCCGTTGTTAATATGCTTCCTGAGAAGCATACAGAAATTTGGAGCTGTCATAGGACTTGGCTTGTTGGTTTCTGTCAAATATATGAGTGGAAGAGATGCACTCGAGGACACGTAAAGCCTCTTTTGCCCATTCGGTGTTTTGATAGTGAGCAAAAGTTCATCGGATTCCGGCTGTGCAATTTTATTAATTCTTCCATCTAAAAGATTGTCTTTTAATTCTTTTACAAGATTTGCAATCGTAATGCCATCAAATGCCATGCGTGTTGTGTCCTTTCCATATGTTTCAATGAGGATAGTATAACATGAACATTGACGTAAATCCACAAATGAATTATAATATATTCGGTTTTAACAAAGACATTCTGAAGAAAGAGAAAGAGGTTAAACAAATGATTAAAAGTATGACAGGTTTCGGAAGATGCGAAATCACAGACGGGGCACGTAAATTTACGGTAGAGCTAAAAGGAGTGAATCACAGATACTTAGATGTGAATATCCGTATGCCAAAGAAGCTGAATTTCTTTGAGTCCTCTATCCGTAATTTATTAAAGCAGTATGCACAGAGAGGAAAAGTAGACATTTTCATTACATATGAAGATACGTCAGAGAACCAAGTTTCTTTAAAATACAATTCCACATTGGCTCAAGAATATCTTACCTATTTTAAGCAGATGCAAGAGTCATTCGAATTGGATTATGATATTCGTGTTTCGACCTTATCGCGTTGTCCGGAAGTATTGACAATGGAAGAACAGGTGATGGATGAAGAAGAACTGTGGAATGGACTTGAAAAAGCGTTGAAAGGTGCATTCGAGCAATTTAGAGATACAAGAATTGTAGAAGGTGAAAACCTGAAGAAAGACATTGTGGCAAAACTTGACGAGATGTTAGAGTTGGTTGCTTGTGTGGAAAAACGTTCTCCGGAGATTGTTGCAGAATATCGCGGCAAATTAGAAGCGAAGGTGAAGGAACTTTTAGAGGATGTACAGATTGATGAAGGAAGACTTGCAACAGAAGTTGTTATCTTTGCAGATAAGATTTGTACTGACGAAGAAACCGTGCGTTTAAGAAGTCACATTGAACAGATGAAAGCTACCTTAGGTACAGCGGAGGGAATTGGACGTAAGCTTGATTTTATCGCCCAGGAAATGAATCGTGAAGCAAATACCATTCTGTCAAAAGCAAATGATTTGGAAACATCCAATTATGCCATCGATTTGAAGACCGGTATTGAAAAAGTTCGTGAACAAATACAAAACATTGAATAGGAGAGGCAATATGAAGACGAGAGGAATTCTCATTGTTGTATCAGGTTTTGCCGGATCAGGCAAAGGAACCTTGATGAAAGAAATCATGTCACAATTTGATAATTACGCGCTTTCCATTTCGGCTACCACAAGAAAGCCGAGAGGTACAGAGGTTGATGGGAAAGAATATTTCTTTAAAACAACAGAAGAATTTGAAAAAATGATTGCACAAGGCGAGTTAATAGAGTATGCTAACTACGTGGGTAATTACTACGGCACACCGAAGGCTTATGTGGAGGAGCAACTGGCATCGGGAAAAGATGTCATCTTGGAAATTGAGATACAAGGTGCTTTGAAAGTAAAAGAACAGTTTCCGGAGACCTTGCTCTTATTTGTAACACCGCCGAATGCGACGATTTTAAAAGAACGTCTGGTTGGACGTGGAACAGAGACTATGGAAGTTGTAGAGCAGCGGATGCGCCGCGCATCAGAGGAAGCAGAAGGCATTTCGTCATATGACTATATCTTGATAAATGATGATTTGCAAACCTGTGTGCTTCAGATGCATAACATTATACAGAGTGAACACTACAGAACCACAAGAAATGTTGCGTTCATTGATCAAATTGAAAAAGAATTAAAAGGGAATGTGAAAGGAGAATAATAGTATGTTACATCCATCTTATACAGATTTGATGCAAGTGGTAAATAAGGACGTTGAGGAAGGAACTACAAAGGTAGTAAACAGTCGTTATTCTATCGTACTTGCAACAGCAAAAAGAGCAAGACAAATCATCGACGGAGAAGAGGTTTTAGTGTCGGCAAAACCAGGCCAAAAGCCATTATCTATCGCAATTGAAGAAGTGAATCAGGCGAAGATTAAAATCGTTGGTGAAGAAGCATAATTTGTGGAAATGAGGGGCAGATGCAGAGCGTATCTGCCTTAATAAATGTATGGGAGACGTGAAAGAATGAATATATTATTCGTGTCATTGGGATGTGATAAAAACCTAGTTGACTCTGAGGTAATGTTAGGACTTCTTGCGCAAAAAGGACATCAGATGGTGGATCGTGAAGAAGAAGCCGATGTCATTGTTGTGAATACATGTTGTTTTATCAATGATGCAAAAGAAGAAAGTATTCAGACCATTTTAGAAATGGCAGAGTACAAAAAAGACGGTTCCATCAAAGCATTGATTGTTACCGGCTGTCTGGCGCAAAGATATAAACAGGAAATCATGGATGAAATCGAAGAAGTTGATGCGGTTCTAGGTACCACATCGTATGATAAAATCGTTGAAGTCATTGAGGAAGCATTACAAGGACACAAGACACTTGAACTGACGGATATTGATGCACTCCCGACGGTTGACAGTAAACGTCTTGTGACGACGGGAGGACATTTTGCCTATTTAAAGATAGCAGAAGGATGCGACAAGCATTGCACATACTGCATTATTCCGAAGATAAGAGGGAATTTTAGAAGTGTGCCAATGGAGCGCTTAATAAAAGAAGCAAAAGATTTGGTGGAACAAGGAGTAAAAGAAATTATTCTTGTTGCACAGGAGACTACGCTTTACGGGAAAGACCTTTATGGTGAGAAATCCTTGCACATTTTACTCAAGAAATTGTGCGAAATCGGCGGACTTCGTTGGATACGTATTTTATACTGTTATCCGGAAGAGATTACAGACGAACTTATTCAAGTAATCAAAGAAGAAGATAAAATCTGCAAGTATTTAGATATCCCGATTCAACACGCAAGCGATGGAGTTTTAAAACGGATGGGAAGAAGAACATCCAAACAACAGTTAATTGATACTGTGAAGAAGTTGCGAGAAGAGATTCCGGGTATTGCACTTCGTACAACGCTCATCACCGGATTTCCGGGTGAATCGCAAGAGCAACACGAAGAATTGATGGAATTTGTGGATGAAATGGAATTTGACCGGTTAGGGGTATTTACCTATTCACCGGAAGAAGATACACCGGCAGCAACCATGCCGGACCAAATCGAAGAGAATGTGAAAGAAGACAGACAGGCAGAACTGATGGAGCTGCAACAGGAGATTGCATTTGACTTAGCAGAGCGAATGATAGGAAAAGAAGTCATCGTAATGTTTGAAGGAAAAGTGGCTGATGAAAATGTCTATGTTGGAAGAACCTATATGGATGCACCGAATGTTGACGGACTCATCTTCGTAGAAACCAATGAGGAACTAATGTCCGGTGATTTTGCGAAAGTAAAGATAACCGGAGCGTTAGAATATGATTTGATAGGAGAGTTGATATCATGAATTTACCAAACAAATTAACAGTATTAAGAGTGATTATGGTACCTTTTTTTGTAGCGTTTATGCTGATTCCAAGCTTGGGTGGAGTAGCGAATAAATACATTGCATTGGCATTGTTCTGCATCGCAAGCTTTACAGATTTCCTAGACGGATATCTTGCAAGAAAGAATAATCTTGTAACAAACTTTGGAAAGTTTATGGACCCGTTGGCAGACAAATTATTAGTGTGTTCTGCATTGATTTGTCTTTGTTCGAACACCATGGGTGGAAGATTGGATGCATGGATTGTATTAGTCATTATCGCACGCGAATTTATCATTAGCGGTTTCCGTTTGGTTGCATCAGATAACGGAATTGTTATTGCAGCAAGTTACTGGGGCAAGTTTAAAACGGTGTCACATATGGCAATGATTATTCTGCTGATTTTAGATTTCCAACATCCGATTTATCAGTTCATTACAGGTGTTGTGGTAGGAATCGGATTAGCTCTTACAGTGGTTTCACTCGTAGATTATGTATGGAAGAATAAGCAAGTATTAACACAAGGCGGAATGTAGACTAAAGTTTGACCTGGCAGGGAGAAATTCTTGCCAGGTTTTTGGCTATATATGCAGGAAAGAGGTAATAAGTTATGACATTAGAAGAAAAATTAGTACAGGATTTAAAAAATAAAGGCTACACTATCACAACCGCAGAGTCTTGCACCGGTGGTTTGCTTGCCGGAAGAATTTTAAATGTGTCAGGAGCATCAGCTGTGTATAATGAAGGTCATATCACCTATTCCAATGAGGCAAAGGAAAGATTGCTTGGTGTTTCTCATGACACATTGGAGAAATATGGCGCTGTCAGTAGCCAAACTGCTACAGAGATGGCTGTCGGAGCAGCCCGGGTTGCAAATGCAAATGTAGGACTTAGCACAACCGGAATAGCTGGACCAGGAGGCGGAACTCCTGAAAAACCTGTGGGGTTGGTTTATGTTGGTTGTTGTATCAATGGGGATGTGACGGTAAAAGAATGTCATTTTACCGGCAATCGAGAGGAAAATCGTAATGCAGCAGTGGAAGCATGCTTACAATTGTTGTGGGATAAGTTAATGAAAGAATAAATATACCCATTGCACAACAAAGTATCAAATAAATCAAACAAAACATCACACATATATGCACGAAAATCCAAAAATATTCATGAAAAATCAAAAAATCACTAGACTAATTAACGAGTTTATGAGACAATGACAACGTATGGGATGTTAAATATCTAACAAACAACCATAGAAAGAACATTACATATTTGAAAGGAGTTTTAATCATGATTTATTCACATGAAGTAAAAACAATGTGTCCGGTAGCAATTGGCGCAAATCACGGACCAGCTCCAATCCCAGAAGAAGCAAAATGGGTAAAAGCAAAAGAAGTAAAAGATATTTCTGGTTTGACACACGGTATTGGCTGGTGTGCACCTCAGCAAGGAGCTTGTAAATTAACATTAAACGTTAAAGATGGTATTATCCAAGAAGCATTAGTTGAAACAATTGGATGTTCAGGTATGACTCACTCTGCAGCTATGGCTTCAGAAATTCTTCCTGGAAAAACAATCTTAGAAGCTTTAAATACAGACTTGGTTTGTGATGCTATCAACACAGCGATGAGAGAATTATTCTTACAGATCGTTTATGGTAGAACACAGAGTGCTTTCTCTGAAGACGGACTTCCAATCGGTGCAGGTCTTGAAGACTTAGGAAAAGGACTTCGTTCACAAGTTGGTACAATGTACGGAACATTAGCAAAAGGTCCTCGTTACCTTGAAATGGCTGAAGGTTATGTTACAGGTATCGCATTAGATGAAAACAATGAAATCATCGGTTACCAATTCGTAAGTCTTGGTAAATTAACAGACTTCATCAAAAAAGGTGATGATCCAACAACAGCTTGGGAAAAAGCAAAAGGTCAATATGGCCGTGTAGCTGACGCTGTTAAGATTATCGACCCAAGACAAGAATAATAGAAGGAGGACATACATAATGGCTTTATTTGAATCATATGAAAGACGTATTAATCAGATTAATGCGGTATTAAATAGTTATGGAATCGCTTCTATTGAAGAAGCTGAAAAAAT
>JAFQRJ010000001.1 GCA_017410145.1 Tyzzerella sp. | reverse complement strand
TTTTTGTCATTTGTATCCAAAAATTAAATCAGAAAAGAAAAGTGTTGCTGGTGCTTGTGCTCCAGCAACAACTTTGTCTACACTCTGAAAGGACAAAGCAGTTTATGCTTTGTCCTTTGTTTGTATAAAATATGTGTTATAAGCTTTCATCTAAATCAACATCTTCGTCTTCAAAGATGTCTGAGAATTCATCCTCATCTTCAGATTTTGCCTTTTTGTTTTTATACAATGCAAAGATTGCTGCAGCAGAAGCGGCAATTGCAGTGATAGTAAGTAAAAATTTACCTAATTTTTTCCACATAGTAACAACCTCCTTTTCTGATATTATAATACTTTTGGTGACAAAAGGAAAGGGGTATGATAAACTAAAATATATGTATTATAAAAGGAAGTGATTGACATGGATATGAAGAAGATACAGCCTGTCAAAAAAGCTAAAAAAGGAATTTTAAATTTAATATTCAGTCGCGTGTTTGTGCTGGTAGTGTTGGTTGCTGTTCAGCTAATCGCATTTGGTGCAACAGTCACATTTTTGCGAGACTATGCAAACTACATTCATGCGTTATTGTTGGTGCTGAGTGTGATCGTAGTTATATTTATCATTAATGGAGATGGGAACACATCCTTTAAAATCACATGGATGTTGCTTATTCTGATAACACCGATTGTTGGGACTGCATTTTATGGATATATGAAAATGGAGTTAGGAACAACTTTTCTGAAAAAAAGACTAAAGGATTTGAGTAAAGTTACGAAAACATATATGCATCAGGATAAGGAAGTGTTAGAGGAACTTCGGCTGTCAAAGCCTGCTAATGCGAATCTTGCATCCTATATGACGAATCAAATTGCGTTTCCGACTTGCCGAAATACGACAGTGAAATATTTTGCTTCCGGGGAAGAAAAGTTTGAAGAACTGAAGAAACAATTGAAGCAAGCAGAAGAATATATTTTTATGGAATACTTCATTGTAGAAAAAGGCTTAATGTGGCAAGAAATTTTGGATATCCTAAAGGAAAAAGTATGGCAGGGTGTAGAAGTTCGTTTTATGTATGATGGCATGTGTAGTTTATATTTACTGCCGACCCATTATGATAAAGAATTGCGAAGAGCAGGAATTAAGTGTAAGCAATTTAATCCTGTACGCCCGGTATTGACTTCTTATCAAAACAATCGTGACCACCGTAAAATATGTGTAATTGACGGCAAAGTAGCATTTACAGGCGGAATTAATTTGGCGGATGAGTATATCAATGTGAAGGAACGTTTCGGACATTGGAAAGACACCGCAATCATGGTGGAAGGTGAAGCGGTTCAGAGTTTCACAATGATGTTCTTGGAAATGTGGAATATTACGGAAAAGAGAGAGGAATCTTATGAAAGATATCTCATGCCAAAGGGAAGTGAAATGAAGCGCGATTTGGGATTTGTAATTCCATATGCAGACAGTCCGTTTGATGAGCAAAATGTAGGAGAGCATGTTTATCTTCATATATTAAATCATGCAAAAAAATATGTGCACATTATGACACCATATTTGATTATCGGTGACGATATGCTTTCTACCTTACAATATGTGGCGCAATGTGGCGTAGAAGTTATTATCATCATGCCACATATTCCGGATAAATGGTATGCTTTTGCGGTGGCAAGAACATACTATGAATGTCTGATAAAAGCGGGTGTGCAGATTTATGAATATACTCCGGGATTTGTGCATGCAAAGGTATTTGTCTCAGACAACGACACAGCTACAGTGGGAACTATCAATTTGGATTATCGCAGTTTATATCATCATTTTGAGTGTGGCGCATTTATATATAATAATCCGGTTGTATGGGATATTGAAAGAGATTTTCAAGAGACTTTGAAGAAAAGTCAGAGAATTACCATGCAGGATGTGAAGAACCGAAACTGGCTGGAAAAAATCTGTGGTAGGGTATTGCGGTTAATCGCACCATTAATGTAAAAAAAATACTGAAAAATAGTGCAAAAAATATTTTACATCTAAAAAAAAGTGTAGTATAATTTATTCCGTGATTTCAAGAGAAAAAACTTTATAAAGATAGGAGACGATCACATGGAAAGAAAAGTTGGAACTATTTCAAGAGGTATTAGATGTCCAATTATTAGAGAGAATGATAATCTTGCGGATATTGTTGTTGAAAGTGTATTGGCAGCGGCTGAGAGCGAGGGCTTCGAACTTCGTGATAGAGACGTTATTGCTGCGACAGAATCGATTGTAGCAAGAGCACAAGGTAACTACGCATCAATTGAAGCAATTGCCGAAGATGTAAAGGCAAAATTAGGCGGAGAAACAATTGGTGTTATCACTCCAATTTTATCAAGAAACAGATTTGCAATTTGCTTAAGAGGTATTGCAATGGGAGCTAAGAAGGTTGTATTAATGCTTGGCTATCCAAGTGATGAAGTTGGCAATGCATTGCTCACATATGACCAATTGGATCATGCGGGAATAAATCCATATAGTGATGTTCTTACCTTAGAAAAATATAGAGAGTTGTTTGGCGAAAATAAACATGAGTTTACAGGTGTAGATTATGTGGAATACTATGGAAACATTATCAGAGAAGCCGGTGCTGATGTGGAAATTATTTTTGCAAACAATCCAAGAGTAATTTTAAACTATACAAAGAATGTTCTGACATGCGATATTCACACACGCGTAAGAACCAAACGTATCTTAAAAGAAGCTGGCGCAGAGAGAGTATGTGGATTGGATGATATTTTAACTGCTCCGGTAAATGGAAGTGGATACAATAGCAAATATGGTCTTTTAGGCTCAAACAAAGCCACAGAGGACACAATCAAATTGTTCCCTAACGAATGTTTCGAGTTGGTGGAAGATATCCAGAATCAAATTCTTGATAAAACAGGAAAACATGTTGAAGTAATGGTTTACGGAGATGGTGCTTTCAAAGATCCTCAAGGAAAGATTTGGGAACTTGCTGACCCGGTTGTATCACCGGCATACACAGCAGGACTTGTTGGAACTCCAAACGAGTTGAAATTAAAATATCTCGCAGATAATGATTTCGCTGATTTGAGTGGAGAAGCGCTGAAAGAAGCAATTTCAAAACGTATCAAAGAAAAGAATGATAATCTTGTTGGTGATATGGCATCACAAGGTACAACACCTAGACAATTGACAGACCTTATCGGTTCACTTTGCGACCTTACAAGTGGATCCGGTGACAAAGGTACTCCGGTTGTATTGGTGCAGGGATATTTTGATAATTATACGAACTAATATAGGATGCATTAAAGGTTCAAGGCACACAATGTGTCTTGAACCCTTTTATTTGGAAAGGAATTTTTATCGTATTGAAGAACTGTTTTAATATTGGCGATTGTTCGTATGCAAAATATTTGCACAAAATCTAACTCAAATTTTTTGATATACGCCTAATAACCAAAAAGATAACTGGATGTAAGCAATATAGCAAAGAAAACAAAAGAGATTAGGAGCATATGTCCTAATCTCTAAGAGTAGTTGCTTTGGTTTGCTTTTAGTTTATGTTTACAACAATTGAATTCCGTTTTCGGTGGCCATTTTTATAATATCTTGTGGCCAGGTGGAAGATTGTACTTCCCCAATGTGTGCCTTCCTTAAACAGTACATACAGATTCGTGACTGACCAAGTCCGCCACCGATAGTGTAAGGAAGTTCGTGGTTTAACAGTGCTTTTTGGAAATCTAATTCTGCACGTTCCGGGCAGCCTGCTAATTCTAATTGATGTTTCAGGGATTCTTCATCTACGCGGATACCCATGGAAGATAATTCAAGAGCAATGTCTAAAACAGGGTAGTAGACAATGATATCTCCGTTTAATTCCCAATCATCATAGTCCGGTGCACGACCATCGTGTTTTTCGCCGGATGCTAAGTATTTTCCGATTTGTGAAATGAATACTGCACCTTTGTCTTTGGCAATGGTATATTCTCTTTCTTTTGCAGTCAGGTTCGGATATAAATCTTCCAATTCCTGCGATGTAATAAAGAATATCTCGTCAGGCAGAATAGCCTCTATGTAATTATATCTTTTTGAGATGTATTCTTCCGTTTCTTTCAGCGCAGCATATACTTTGCGAACTGTATATTGCAATGTTTCCATGTTGCGTTCTTCTTTTGAAATAACTTTTTCCCAATCCCATTGGTCTACGTAGATAGAGTGAATGTTATCTGTATCTTCGTCGCGACGGATGGCGTTCATATCCGTATATAGTCCTTCGCCTGAGTGGAAGCCATAGCGCTTCAATGCATAACGTTTCCATTTGGCAAGTGAGTGAACAATCTCTACAGGATTATCATTTTGTTCCTTGATTCCAAATGAAACAGGTCTTTCTATGCCGTTTAAATTATCATTAAGTCCGGATTCTGGCTTTACAAAAAGCGGTGCGGAAACCCGGGTTAAATGTAAAGATTTCGCAAGTGCTCGTTCGAAATGGTCTTTTATTTCTTTAATGGCAACTTCAGTCTCCCTGATTGTAAGAGGTGAATGATAGCCTTCCGATATGGTTAAATGTTCCATAATTTAGTCCTCCCATTAACAATAGTATTAGTATAGTCATTTTTTATGCATGATGTCAAGTAGAAGAAGCACAAAACTATTGACCAAATTTCTTGTGAATGGTATGATACAAAGCAGATTAAAACTAATATTATGTACATGAAGGAGATAAAAAAATGGCTTTATTACAAACATGGCGCGATACAGCATATTCACAGGATATGGATCAGAATACAGTACAAAAATTCTGGGGAACCTATTTTGAAATTGAAAAAGGAATTTACGAGCAATTATTAACAAATCCGGACGAAGAAGTAAAAGGTACGGTAAAAGAACTTGCTGAGAAATACGGTGTAGAAGTATTTACCATGACAGGATTCTTGGATGGTATTAATGACAGCTTGAAAGAACCAAACCCAATTGATGAAATGGAAGAAGACACAGTTGTTAGTCTTGCATTTGATAAAGAAAAATTATATAAGAACATGGTGGATGCTAAAGCTGAGTGGTTATATGAACTTCCACAATGGGAAAACATTTTTTCAGAAGAAAAGAGAAAAGAATTGTATAAGGAACAAAAGAATTCCGGAACAATCCGTAAGGAAAAGAAGATTGGAAGAAATGACCCATGTCCATGCGGTAGTGGAAAAAAATATAAAAAATGTTGTGGAAAATAATCCGGCGAAGGTATATTAATTTGGTAATAGGACATACTAAAATTGCTTATTAAAGTAAAGGAGGTATGGCCATGCCAGAATTAAAATGTGGAGTTGTGACTTGTGTTCATAACTACAAAAATTATTGTGAATTAGATTCTATCGAAGTTGTAGGAAGTTCGGCACAGGTTTCAGAGCAGACAAGTTGTGGAAGTTTTGTAGAACGTAAGGGAGAACAATACGGCAACACAACGAAAGACGAAGTATCTGCAATGAGTGATATCAAATGTCAGGCTGTTGAATGTAAGTACAATGAAGAACGTAAATGTTATGCAGGGAAAATCAGCGTAATGGGTACAGATGCAAATCGCACAGAAGAAACAGAATGTGCAACATTTAAAAAAGAATCTTAATCAGATGTCTATGATTAACGGTGTAGTAGGTGCTATGCCGTTAATTTTTTTTGCTACGTGAGAGTTTGTCTAGATAGACTCTTTATTCTTGACTGGAATTGGCATAAGGATGTATAATGAGACATATGCTTTGCATAGCAAAGAAGGGGAATGATGGAATGAATTTTTTTGATAAAGAACCTAAATTTGTACAAGAAGAACGATCGAAGCTGCGTGATTACATACAACGTGGCATTTCTGCATTTTTAGTGATATTGGCAGGGATTATCTGTTTCTTTGTATTCTTAAGATTTGAAAGCATTGCAAATGCATATAAGAAGATTACGGAAGTGCTTGCACCGATTATCTATGGATTTGTACTTGCCTTTCTGTTGAATCCGATTGTAAGGCGGGTAGAGTGCTGGGTTACACCGGTTCTGAAAAAGATGTTTAAGAAAGATGAACGTGCACTGAAAAGCGCCAGAGGTGTGGGAATTTTCTCAGGGCTTGTTGTTGCCATTGTTTTGGTTATGGCACTTCTTAACATGCTGATTCCGGAACTATACAAAAGCATCAAGGATTTGGTAGTTACTCTGCCGGAAGAACTGAGCCAATGGGGAAAAGATATTAACAGTTCTATTAAGGGAAATTCGACCGTTGATAAAATTGTAAAGAGCGTATTAATACAAGGAAAAGATGCCTTAGGAAATTGGGTGGAGAATGATTTGATGGGTTGGATACAGAATGACCTGTTTAAACAGACCAATCAGATTATAACAGGCGTTACAACCGGAGTTATCAGTGTTGTAAATGTTGTTCTTAATATACTTGTTGGCGTGATTGTGTCTATCTATGTTCTTTACAGCAAAGAAAAATTTACCAGCCAGAGTAAGAAGATTGTGTATGCAATGATGAAACCGACAGCAGCTAATAACTTGATACATATAGCAAAAAAGGCAAATTCTATTTTTAGCGGCTTTATTATTGGTAAGATTATTGATTCCGCAATTATCGGAGTACTTTGTTTTATTGGTCTAAGTATCCTCAGAATGCCATATACATTGCTTGTAAGTGTTATTGTGGGTGTGACAAATATTATTCCGTTTTTCGGACCTTTTATCGGAGCCATTCCAAGTGCAATCCTGATTATTTTGGTGGACCCAATCAAAGGATTGTATTTCATAATTTTCGTTTTGCTTTTGCAACAATTAGACGGCAACGTGATTGGACCAAAGATATTAGGAGACTCCACCGGACTATCAGCCTTTTGGGTTATTTTTTCCATTTTGGTATCCGGAGGTCTGTTTGGTTTTGTGGGAATGATAATCGGTGTGCCTACATTTGCATTGATTTATTATGTTGTTAAGATGTATATTCAACAGAAGTTGGAACAGAAGAGGCTTCCGATAGATACAGATTGTTATACGGAAAAAAATTATGTGGATGAGGAAGGAAACTTCATTTCTATAGAGGAGATTAAAAAAGAAGAGGAGAAAGAAGATGCCGATTCGAGTACAGAATGATTTGCCGGTAAGAGGTATTCTTGAACAGGAAAATATATTTGTAATGGATGAATCCCGTGCCATGGAGCAGGATATTCGTCCCCTTAAGATAGGGCTTTTAAATCTCATGCCTTTAAAAGAAGATACAGAACTTCAAATTTTGCGCATGCTTTCCAATACGCCACTGCAGGTAGATGTGGTTTTTGTAAATGTATCCAGCCATGTGTCAAAAAATACTTCGACCAGCCATTTGAATAAATTCTATGTTCCGTTTAAAGATATTAAGAAACAGAAATTTGACGGATTTATTATTACAGGTGCACCGGTTGAGCAGATGCCTTTTGAAGAGGTGGATTACTGGGAAGAGTTAAAGGAAATAATGGAATGGACAAAAAGCCATGTCACATCCACCTTGCATTTGTGCTGGGGAGCTCAGGCAGGCCTCTATTACCACTATGGGGTGGATAAGGTACAACTTCCTGCAAAAATGTTTGGCGTGTTTGAACACTACGTACAGAACAGAAAGACATTGCTTCTTCGTGGATTTGATGATGTATTTCTGGCGCCTCATTCCCGCCATACAACAGTACCGGCGGAAGCGATTCGAAACATACCAAGTATGACTATCTTGGCGGAGTCAGAAGAAGCAGGCGTATTTTTGTGTATGACAGAAGACGGGAAACAGATTTTTGTGATGGGGCATCCGGAGTATGACCGTGTCACCTTGCATAATGAATATATGCGAGATAAAGGAAAAGGTTTGGATATCCAGGTTCCGAAGAATTATTATAAGGATGATAATTGTGAGAATAAACCGCTTCTCACATGGCGCTCACATGCGAATAATCTTTATACAAATTGGATCAATTATTATGTATATCAAGCTACACCATATGTGCTTGAGGATGATGAATAATTGTTTAGAAAAGATTGCTAATTTTAGCAGTCTTTTTCTGCTTTATGGGAACAAAGTTTCCATAAAGCAAAAAACGCTCCGCACGGATGCGCAGGGGTGCGTGCAATGAAAATGTTGCTTCGCAACCCCACCCCGCGCAAGAGTTTGCAAGCAAACTCTTTGTTATGCACTTTTTCTTAAAATTATGTTGACGACAGTATACGGGAATGTTAATATAAATAGGCAAAACACATTATGTAGTAACACAACTAATAATGAAACACAAAATATAGAGAAAAAGGAAAGGAGAAAAACAAAGTGATCAAAGTTGTCAAAAAAGACGGTACAAAAGAAGATTTTAATGTACAAAAGGTCGTTGTAGCAGTTAATAAGTCAGCATATCGTGCATTAATCAAGTTTACACAAGAAGATTTAGACTTCATCTGCAAATTTGTAGAGGAAGAAGTAAAGAAAATGGGTCTTACTGAGATTCAGATTGCACAGATGCATAATGTTGTAGAAGGTGCACTTGAGAAAGTAAATCCCACTGTTGCGAAGAGTTATAAGGATTACCGTAATTACAAACAGGATTTTGTACAGATGTTAGACGAGGTGTATAAAAAGAGCCAGTCAATTATGTACATAGGAGACAAAGAAAACAGTAATACGGATAGTGCACTTGTTTCTACAAAGAGAAGTCTCATTTTTAATGAACTGAATAAGGAATTATATAAGAAGTTCTTCCTTACAGTAGAAGAGATACAGGCAATTCGAGATGGATATATCTACATCCATGATATGTCCGCAAGAAGAGATACCATGAACTGTTGTTTGTTCGACGTTCAGAATGTACTTAGCGGTGGATTTGAAATGGGAAATCTCTGGTACAACGAGCCAAAGACCTTGGATGTGGCATTTGATGTTATCGGAGATATTGTTTTAAGTGCTGCCAGTCAGCAGTATGGAGGATTCACAGTTCCAAGTGTAGATGACATTTTGGAGCCATATGCAGAGAAATCATATGCGAAGCATGTGAATAAATATTTGGAATTAGGACTTTCTCAGGAAAAAGCAGAAGAAGTTGCATTGGCGGATTTAACAAAGGAAATGGAACAAGGATTCCAAGGTTGGGAATACAAGTTCAACTCCGTATCTTCAAGCCGAGGCGATTATCCGTTCATCACAGTTACAGCAGGAACCAACACCTCAAGATTTGGTAAACTGCTCACAATCTCCATGTTAAAGGTTCGTATGAATGGACAGGGAAAAGAAGGGCACAAGAAACCGGTATTGTTCCCTAAGATTGTATTCCTGTATGATGAGAATCTGCATGGACCGGGAAAAGAATTAGAGGATGTATTTGAAGCTGGTATTGAGTGCTCGAGAAAGACAATGTATCCGGACTGGCTAAGTTTGACCGGAAAAGGGTATGTTGCAAGTATGTACAAGCAATACGGCAAGATAATCAGCCCGATGGGTAAATAAATTACACTACTGCCCATCTAAAACCTCGTGAACCTAGAAATCTAGGGTGTACATCACACGATTAGGAACTGTAGGAAATGACAGTTAGGTGATGTGCTAACAGGGGAAGCAGAAATGTTATCCTGTGCTAAGTTTCGTCACTTCGCAATAATTAAAAGGAGTGATTTATATTTTAACAATATATAAAATAACATGTTTAGTTAATCAAAAAGTATATATCGGGCAAACATCCGAAACGATAGAAAAGAGATTTGCCCGCCATATGGGTTACCAAAAAGATGAACATGATACCAAGTTTTATAGAGCGATTCGAAAATATGGCAGAGAAAATTTTAAAATAGAATCCATCGATTTTGCAAACACACAAGAAGAATTAGATCAAAAAGAAATATATTATATTAATTTATATGATTCAGTAAAAAGTGGATATAATTCGAAAGATAGTATTGGAAAATGCGGTGGAGACACATTGTCAGAACATCAAAATATTAATGAAATAAAAGAAAAGATACGTCAAAGTAAATTGGGGGACAAAAACCCAATGAGAATTTACGGAGGCTTACACGGTCCTAGAAATGGAATGTATGGAAAAAATGGTAAATTAAATCCATTTGCAAAAAGGTGTAAAGCCGTATCAGTAGATGGTTCGGATATAAAATATTTTGATACGCTTACGGAACTTAAGGAATATTTTAATGTAACAACTCTCGGGATGGTTACAATGAGATGTAGAGGGAAAACAAAATCCCCATACAATGGTTATTATTTTAGATATTGCGAAGAGGACGAAAAAAGTCAAACGACTATCGAAAGGATAGCAACAGATTGATTAGGGTTTCTGTTGTGAATAACCGAGTAGAGTACCTATAGGATGAAATGCCTATAGGGAAGTGCGAGGACACGACCTAACGTGTATGATATAGTCTGATGCGAAAGCATCGTGTAGAGCATTTTTATCACCTTGGTATGAAAGAGGTGGCATGAATCCGGCAGATGAAAATGACACACCTGTATTTGTCGGAAGATTTAATATTGGTGCAGTGAGTCTTCACCTTCCAATGATATATGCAAAGGCAAAACAGGAAGGCAAAGACTTCTATGAAGTGTTGGATTACTATTTAGAGTTAATCAGACAGCTTCATATTAGAACCTATGACTACTTGGGTGAACTCAAAGCGTCTACCAATCCGCTTGCATACTGCGAAGGTGGCTTCTATGGCGGTAATTTAGGCTTGTATGACAAGATTAAGCCACTTCTTAAAGCTGCAACAGCATCCTTCGGAATTACGGCGTTTAACGAGCTTCAGCAGCTCCATAACAAGAAGTCTCTGGTAGAAGACGGACAGTTTGCACTTGAAGTATTGGAATACATTAATAAGAAAGTAAATCAATTCAAGGAAGAAGATGGACACTTGTATGCGATTTACGGAACACCTGCAGAGAATTTATGCGGTGTACAGGTACAGCAGTTCCGTAAGAAATATGGAATTATTGAAAATGTATCTGACAGAGAATATGTAAGCAACAGTTTCCACTGTCACGTATCTGAAGATATTACTCCAATTCAGAAACAAGACTTGGAAGGACGTTTCTGGGAGCTTTCAAATGGTGGAAAGATTCAGTATGTAAAATATCCGATTAATTATAACAAAGAGGCAATTAAGGCGTTAGTTCGCCGTGCAATGGATCTTGGATTTTATGAAGGTGTCAACCTGTCCCTTGCATATTGCGATGATTGCGGCCATGAAGAGTTGTCTATGGATGTGTGCCCAAAATGTGGAAGCAAGAACCTGACCAAGATTGACCGTATGAATGGATATTTATCATACTCTCGTGTAAAAGGTGACACGAGACTCAATGATGCCAAGATGGCTGAAATTGCGGAAAGGAAGAGTATGTAATGAGATACCATAATATTACAAAAGATGACATGTTAAATGGTGCCGGCCTGCGCGTTGTTCTATGGGTTGCAGGCTGCGCCCATTGCTGTAAGGAATGTCATAACCCGATTACCTGGGATCCAAACGGCGGACTGGAGTTCGATGATGCGGCAAAGCAAGAGATTTTCAATGAACTAGAAAAAGATTATATTCATGGCATTACCTTTAGTGGCGGTGACCCTTTACATATCAATAACGCTTATGATGTATCAGAACTTGCAAAGGAAATCAGACAACGATATCCAAACAAAACCATTTGGTTATACACAGGCGGTACATGGGAAGAGGTAAAACATATGCGAGTGATTCCTTACTTGGATGTACTGTGTGACGGCGAGTTCGAGGTAGATAAAAAGGACGAAAATACGCATTGGGTTGGGAGTACGAACCAGAGAGTGATTGACGTTCAAAGAACATTAGCAGAAGGGAAAGTTGTGTTATATGAAGATTAATATTAAGAAATTAACAGAGACAGCAATCCTTCCGGAAAGAGGAAGTGCATATGCGGCAGGCTATGATTTGTTTGCAGATGTAAAAGAAGTATTGGAGATTGCGCCACATACAACGGCCATGATTCCGACCGGTCTTGCAATGGAGATTCCGGAAGGGTACTTTGGCGGAATTTTCGCAAGAAGTGGATTGGCTTCTAAAGAAGCTCTTAGACCGGCAAACTGCGTGGGCGTAGTGGATGCAGACTATCGAGGAGAAGTAAAAGTAGCGCTTCACAATGATGGAGAGGTTGTACGTGAAATTAAACCGGGTCAAAAAGTAGCCCAATTGGTTGTAGTACCATTCTTAAGTGTGGAATTCGATGAAGTTGCAGAACTTAGTGAAACAGTTCGCGGTGTCGGTGGATTTGGCTCCACAGGGAAATAGGCTGTGCGCAAAATAAATGTATTGAAACCTTTGTATCTGGAAATACTTTCTATAAAGTATGCAGATGCGGAGGTTTTTTATGTCAGGGGAAAAGAAAACAATTTATCCTACTTTGGAGGAAAATGTGGCACATATGAATGCCATATTACCGGTCAAGGAAAGTTTTGATTTGATACAGCGCGATATTATCATTGGAGAGAAAAAGTGCACCTTCTATTTCATAGATGGATTTACGAAGGATGAGGTCATGCAGAAATTAATGTCGTCATTTTTTGCGATTAAAAAGGATGACATGCCAAGTACAGCAACCGGATTTTCAAAGATGTGTCTGTCTTATGTGGAAGTGGATGTAATTGCAGATTTCGATTTGATAGTGAAAAATATTTTGTCGGGGGTTACCTGTCTTTTTATAGATGGTTATGAGGCTTGTCTTGCAATTGATTGTCGAACTTATCCGGCAAGAGGCGTGGATGAACCGGATAAGGATAAATCCCTTCGTGGTTCGAGGGATGGTTTTGTAGAAACCATTGTGTTTAACACGGCCCTGATTCGCCGTCGTATCCGAGACCCGCATTTGGTCATGAAAATGTTTGATGTGGGGAAAAGTTCAAGGACGGATGTGGCTATTTGCTATATGTCAGACAGGGTGGACCATGAGTTGCTACAGAATTTATCTAGTAGAATTGAAAAACTAGATGTGGATGCTTTGCGTATGAATCAGCAGAGTCTGGCGGATGCATTATTTAAGCGGAAATGGTTTAACCCGTTTCCGAAGTTTAAGTTCACAGAAAGACCGGATACGGCGTCAGTGTGTCTGCTGGAAGGGAAAGTGATTCTTCTTGTGGATAATTCGCCTTCTGCAATGGTATTGCCAACTTCTATCTTTGATATTGTGGAAGAGGCAAATGACTATTATTTTCCGACCTTGACAAATGTGTATTTAAAGGTAACCAGAGCATTGATTACAATTGCAACCGTGTTTTTAACACCTTTGTTTCTGCTGTTTATGCAGAATTTAAATTGGCTACCGAAGGTTTTTGAATTTGTTGCTTTGAAGGATGCGGCAAATATTCCAATTATTTTTCAGTTTTTGATACTGGAATTATCAATCGATGGGTTGCGACTTGCAGCAATGAATACCCCTACTATGCTAAGCACGCCACTTAGTGTAATCGCAGGTATTGTTATGGGTGAGTTTGCGGTAAAATCTGGATGGTTCAACTCCGATGTTCTGGTCTATATGGCCTTCGTTGCGGTGTCAAACTATACACAGCCGAACTTTGAACTTGGTTATGCACTGAAATTTATGCGATTACTTTTGCTTATTTTAACTGCTTTGTTCAATTGGGTGGGTTTTGCAATTGGAACAATTATTGTATTTTGTTCACTTGCATTTAACAAAACGTTATCAGGACGAAATTATTTGAATGTAAAATTAAATTAATTTTATAAATTTCAACATTTTTTCACAAAATCATGCTATAATATGAAAAATCGGTGCTCGTGTGATGGCACACGGGCACTTTTTTGAAAACTACGGGAGGGTAGCTAAGATGAGTGAATTTATTATTTCAACGGACAGCACCGTGGATTTACCAAAACAATTTTTGGAAAAGAAGCAGGTGCCGGTTGTGTCTTTATCTTATATTATAGATGGAGCTACATATAAGGATGGGGAAGGTTTAACAAGCAAGGAATTTTACGATAAGATTCGTGAAGGTGCAATGCCTACCACATCACAGGTAAATCCAGAGCAAGCAAGAGATTTGTTTGAACCTATTTTAAAAGAAGGAAAGGATGTTCTTCATATTGCATTTACTTCAGGCTTAAGCGGAACATATAACAGTTGTCGCATTGCAGCTGAAGAACTTCGTGAGGAGTATCCGGACAGAAAGATTATAGTAGTAGATAGTCTTTGTGCAGCTTCCGGCGGAGGTATGCTTTTGTACAAGGCACTTGAACTGAAAGAACAAGGCAAATCTTTTGATGAGATTGTCACTTGGGTAGAAGAGAACAAGTTACATGTATGTCATGATGTTACAGTAGATGATTTATTCCATTTGCATCGTGGAGGACGTGTATCTAAGGCATCTGCTGTTCTTGGTACTATTATTAAGATCAAACCAATCATTCATGTAAATGATGAAGGAAAATTGATTGTAATCGGCAAGGAACGCGGCCGTAAGAAAGCACTGCAGACTTTAGTGGAACGTATGGAAGAAAAGTCAAAAGGCTTTGAAAATGATATTGTGATGATTACACACGGAGATGCATTGGAAGATGCGGAATATGTAAAAGGCTTAATTGAGGAAAGATTCGGGATTCATAATATTATGATTAATCCTCTTGGTACTGTAATCGGTAGCCATACCGGACCTGGAGTAGTCTCGATTTTCTATATGGGTAATCGAAATTAAAAATATTTTTAATAAAGTAAAATAAGAGCAAGTCACTTACACATACCAAGTGATTTGCTCTTTATTATCTAATAGACTTACAATTTATACGGTAATCCACCCCATGCCTTCTGCAACGGAGAAGCATAAAATTCCGAGGATGAAAACAGGTGCAATCCATTTAATCATAACAGTGAATAATTTTTCGCTTTTAAAGGTGCCATCTGTTGCTTTCACTTCGTCTACAATCGCTTTTGGTTTGATGATAAAACCAATGATTACACAGGTGAAAAATGCTATGATAGGCATCATGACACTGTTACTCACAAAATCAAAGAACGTTAGGATATCGTCTAATCCTAATGGCCTTATATGACTCCATATATTGAAGCCTAGAGCTGAAGGAATACCAACAAGTAATGTAAACGCTGTTACAATGATACAAGCTGTTTTTCTGCCAAATTTTGTCTTATCCAACACAATTGATACAATCGTTTCCATTAATGAAATGGAGGATGTTAGTGCGGCTAAGAATACTAATAAAAAGAAGACAGCTCCAATCAAACTACCCATAGGCATTTCTTTAAACACTTCCGGGAGAGTAATAAACATGAGGGTTGGGCCAGGTTTTGTCTGTCCGTTTACGATAGAGGAGTAGGCCGCAGGAACAATCATTAGTCCTGCTGAAAAGGCAATGGCAGTATCAAACAACTCGATTTGTCGAACAGAACTTTCTAAATGATTTTCCTTTTTCATATAAGAACCGTATGTAACCATGATACCCATAGCCAGAGACATAGAGTAGAACAGTTGCCCCATGGCTGCAAAAATAGTTGTTATGGAAAAATTCTTAAAATTAGGTTTCAAGTAATAGATAACACCTTCTAAAGCACTTGGTCTCGTCACGACATATGCGGCAATACCGACTGTTAGTACAACGAGAATCGGCATCATGACCTTGCTTACCTTTTCAATACCTTTTTCCACACCGAATAACACAATAATGGCAGTCAGTCCTACGAATAGGCAGAACCAGCCGATTGGTTCGCCGATTTTGGAAACAAAGACTTGGAAAAAGGCAAGTTCTTTCCCATTTATAACAGTATGTTCAGCAACTAATTGTGCACCGCTTATCGCATAGGTGGCGAAAAATTTTGATACCCATCCACCAATCACACAGTAATATGGCAAAATAATAATAGGAACAGCAGAGGCAAGTACACCTAAGAAACCAAATCGCTTATCCAAAGCTTTGAATGCGCCGATGGCACTTAATCCTGTCTTCCTTCCAATGGCAATCTCAGCAATCATGAGTGCGAAGCCAAAAGTTACTGCTAAAATCAAATATACTAATAAGAAGGTTCCTCCACCATGTTGAGCAGCAAGATATGGAAAACGCCAAAGGTTACCGAGCCCAACAGCTGAACCAGCGGCAGCAAGAACGAAGCCAATCTTACTAGTAAAATTACTACGTTGATTCATAATACAATTTCCTCCTTGGTATATATAAACACATTAATCATTATTATGACACACAAGGGAAATGATAGCAAGAAAAAAAGTTAAAAAAATATTTTAAAGTGCTTGACAGCATGTTGTGTATGTGGTAAAGTCATAGAAGCGTGAAGCGGAAAAGAAAGTAGAGTTCCACTCTCACCTCAGCACAATTGAGTGACTGGCGGTTGATATTGAAGCATAACGAAGGGCAGATTTTTGGCTGTAGTGTGCAGATATGAGTGGATAGTCTATGACTATTCATTTTTTGTTTTATGCGAGGAACGAGTAAAGTAAGATTTATTTTATTGGAGGTGCACTACCATTAGCGAATTAATGATTAACGAGCAGATCAGAGACAAAGAAGTACGTGTGATCGGCGAAGACGGAGAACAGTTGGGTATTATGTCAGCAAAGGAAGCAATGAAATTGGCTCAGGAAGCTGAACTGGACTTGGTTAAAATTGCTCCAACAGCAAAGCCACCGGTTTGTAAGATTATCGACTACGGTAAATACAGATACGAGCAGGCAAGAAAAGAAAAAGAAGCAAAGAAAAAACAGAAAACTGTTGACGTGAAGGAAGTGCGTCTTTCACCAAACATTGACACAAACGACTTGAACACGAAAGTTAATAGTGCCAAGAAATTTATTCAAAAAGGTGATAAAGTAAAAGTTACTTTACGTTTTCGAGGTAGAGAAATGGCACACATGCAGACAAGTAAACATATCTTAGATGATTTCGCAGATATGATGAAAGATGTTGCAATGGTTGAAAAGCCGGCCAAACTCGAAGGCAGAAGTATCAGCATGGTTTTAACTGAAAAACGTTAAACAATACGAAACACAATTAAGGAGGAACATATCATGCCAAAATTAAAAACAAATAGAGCAGCTGCAAAGCGCTTCAAAAAAACAGCTACAGGTCAATTAAAGAGAAACAAAGCTTATAAGAGCCATATCTTAACTAAGAAATCTACAAAGAGAAAAAGAAATCTTAGACATGCAACTATTACAGATGCAACAAATGTTAAGAACATGAAGAAAGTATTACCATACTTATAAGATTTGAAGAAGGAGGATTAGAAGGACATGGCAAGAATTAAAGGCGGAATGAACGCTAGAGCAAAACACAATAAAGTATTAAAACTGGCTAAAGGTTACAGAGGAGCTAGATCAAAACAATATAGAGTTGCTAAACAATCAGTTATGAGAGCTTTAACATCTTCATATGCTGGTAGAAAAGAACGCAAACGTCAAATGAGACAATTATGGATCGCTCGTATCAATGCAGCAGCAAGAATGAACGGTTTGTCATACAGCAAATTGATGCACGGCTTAAAAGTAGCAGGTGTTGAAATTAACAGAAAAATCTTAGCTGACATGGCTGTAAATGATGCACAAGGATTTGCAACATTAGCAGAAGTAGCAAAGAAAAGCTTAGCTTAATGAATGATTCCCCGAAGGTTTTCGGACTTTCGGGGAGATATTAAAAAGAGTAAAAAAACGCTTGACAAAACAGTGTCGATTCGATAGAATATGACTTGTCGTTGGCGAACAAAAGTGAATATAGCGGGGTGTGGCTCAGCTTGGCTAGAGCGCCTGGTTTGGGACCAGGAGGTCGCAGGTTCGAATCCTGTCACCCCGATTTAACGGGTAACCGTTATGCAGGAGTGTCGGAACTGGCAGACGAGCAAGACTAAGGATCTTGTAGCAGATTTTGCTGTGTGGGTTCAAGTCCCATCTCCTGCATTTTTTTATTTATAAAAATACTACGTTTTAGAGAATTACGGTGCGATAACATGCTTTATAGTTAAACACCGTAATAAACAAGAATTATAGTCTGATTGTTACGGTGTAAGTGTGGTATAATACAATCAAACACCGTAAAACTTAAAAATTTTCATAAATTTTCTTTGAAAAATACGGTGTAGTTGTTGTAAAGTACGGTGTGTCTGTTCTACAATACATTTACACACCGTAAAATCAAAATAATTCGATTAGTTTCCCTTGAAAAATACGGTGCAAATAAGGAGGTATACCATGACAATCCGAGAACAATTAGAATTGCGCGAAATGGATTATTTGAGTCCATATGCAACAAAGAGCAAAGAATCACTTGGAAGAAAACGTGAGGAAACAGAATGCGATATCAGGCCGGTATTTCAAAGAGATAGAGACCGTATATTGCATAGTAAGTCGTTTCGCCGTTTAAAGCAAAAGACACAAGTGTTTTTGCTTCCTAAAGGAGACCATTACCGGACTAGACTTACACACACTCTAGAGGTGTCACAAAATGCACGTACTATTGCCAAAGCACTTCGATTGAATGAGGATTTGGTAGAGGCAATTAGTCTGGGGCATGATTTGGGTCACACACCATTCGGTCATGCGGGTGAGAGAGCGCTGAATGAATTGTGTCCGCAGGGCTTTAAACATGCGGAGCAGAGTGTTCGTGTTGTAGAATGTTTAGAAAAGGATGGGCAGGGGCTGAATCTGACAAGGGAAGTTTTAGATGGTATATTAACCCATCAGACGGCAAGTGAACCGATGACGCTAGAAGGTCAGGTGGTCCGGTTGTCTGATAAGATTGCCTATGTGAATCACGATATCGACGATGCCATTCGCGGGGGGATTCTGTCCGAGGCAGACATTCCGCCAAAGTATAGAATGATTTTGGGGAATTCTACAAAGGAACGTTTGAACACAATTACACATGATGTCATTATTAATAGCATGGATAAACCAAATGTGCAGATGTCGGAAGAAGTAAATGAAGCCATGCAAGGACTTCGTAAGTTCATGTTTGAGAACGTCTACAAAAACTCAGTTGCCAAACAGGAGGAGAGTAAGGCAATTGAAATGGTTAGAAAACTATATTTTTATTATTATGAACAATTGGATAAACTTCCGAATGAATATTTACGTAGAATGGAGTTTTACGGCGATAGCAAAGAGCAGGTAATCTGTGATTATATAGCCGGAATGACGGACAATTATGCAGTAAAAGTATTTCAGGAAATTTTTATTCCGGAATCTTGGAAATTTTAAAGGAAATCAAGGATGTTTGTCGAATATTATATAAAGTAAGGATAAAAAAGGAGGTAGACATGTATTATTCGGAAGATTTAGTAGAAGAAATACGTTTGAAAAATGATATTGTTGATGTAATTTCCGGATATGTGAAATTGCAAAAAAAGGGAAGCTCCTATTTTGGTTTATGCCCATTTCATAATGAGAAGTCTCCATCTTTTTCTGTCAGTCGTTCGAAGCAAATGTATTACTGCTTTGGATGCGGGGCAGGCGGAAATGTCTTTACTTTTATAATGGAATATGAAAATTACACATTTACGGAGGCACTCAAATTTTTGGCGGAACGGGCTGGTGTAGAGCTTCCGGAAATTGAATATTCCAATGAGGCGAAAGAAAAGGCCAACCTAAAGGCTACTTTGCTTGAAATTAATAAAACGGCAGCAAAATATTTTTATGCGCAGTTGAAAACAGAAAAAGGTAAGACAGCGCATACATATTTAACGAACCGAGGACTAAGCGAAGAAACCATTACGGGGTTTGGTTTGGGATACTCTAATATTTATAGTGATGATTTGTATAAATACTTAAAATTACAAGGATATTCGGATGAACTGCTATTAAAAGCAGGACTTATTAGGGTGAATGAAAAGAAGGGAGCCTACGATTACTTCTGGAATAGAGTTATGTTTCCGATTATGGATGCAAATAGTCGGGTAATTGGTTTTGGAGGACGTGTATTGGGAGAGGGAGAGCCGAAATACTTGAACTCACCGGAAACGGAATTATTTGATAAAAGTCGAAATCTGTACGGATTAAACAAGGCCAGAACATCAAGGAAGAATTATTTCCTGTTATGCGAAGGATATATGGATGTCATTGCACTTCATCAGGCAGGGTTTACAAATGCGGTTGCATCCCTTGGAACTGCGTTTACGACGGGACATGCTTCTTTAATCAAACGTTATGTAGACAAGGTGTACTTGACCTTTGACAGTGATGGGGCAGGCATAAAGGCAGCGCTTCGTGCAATCCCTATCTTAAGGGAAGCAGGAATGACGATCAAAGTAATTTCCATGGAACCATATAAGGACCCGGATGAATTTATTAAAAATATGGGCGTTGAGGCTTACGAGGAGAGAATTAATCAGGCAAAGAATTGGTTTGTATTTATGGTTGAGGTTATGGAAAAGGATTATGACATGGACTCGCCGGAAGGAAAGACTGATTTCTACAATGCGGTTGCAAAACGTCTAACGGAATTTGAAGATAATCTGGAGAGAAATAATTATATAGAAGCAATCGCACAAAAGTATCGAATTTCCATTGAAGAATTCCGTAAAAAAGTTTCTAAAATGGCAATTCAAGCAGGACAAGCTTCTCCGGTTGCAAAACCAAAATCTTCAATAGCAAAAGAACGAGTGAAAGAAGATACGAATTTACAACCACAAAAGATATTGCTGACTTGGATTATTGAAGATAATAAAATATTTTCACAGATTAAAAAGTATATTACGCCAAATGATTTCACAAAGGAACTGTTTCAAACAGTGGCAAATCTTTTATATGAACAGTATGAATCCGGCGAACTAAATCCGGCAAAGGTTATGAATCACTTTACGGATGAGGAGGAGCACAGAGAAGTAGCTTCTTTATTTCATACAAGGATTCAGAAATTAGAGACAAAGGCAGAGCAGGAGAAGGCACTGAAAGAAACAATTATTCGTGTAAAGACACATAGCGTGGAAGAGGCTACAAGAAATCTGGACCCGACGGATATTATGGGCCTACAAAAACTAATGGAAGCGAAAAGAGCGTTGCAGGATTTACAGAAATTGCATATTTCTATTGATTAAGGATAAAATATAAACAAGTTATGGAGGACATTACTACATGGAAGAACAAGCTATTAAATTTGAGGAAAAATTGAAAAACCTGGTTACTCTTGGGAAAAAGAAAAAAAATATTCTTGAAATTCAGGAAATCAATGATGTTTTCTCAGACGTAGAGCTGGAAGCAGAACAGATGGATAAAATTTTTGAATATTTGGAAACGCAAGGAATTGATATACTTCGAATTCCGGCAAATGTGGAAGAAGATGATTTGCCGGATGATATGGAACTCATGCTGGTGGCTGAAGACGATGAGGTGGAGGTCGATATGGAAAAAATCGACTTGTCTGTTCCGGATGGCATCAGTATTGAAGACCCTGTCCGCATGTATTTGAAAGAGATTGGTAAGGTTCCTCTTCTGAGTGCAGATGAAGAGATTGAGCTTGCTAAACGTATGTCAGAAGGTGATGAAGATGCCAAAAAGAGACTTGCCGAAGCAAATCTTCGTCTTGTTGTCAGCATCGCAAAACGTTATGTGGGACGTGGAATGTTATTCCTTGATTTGATTCAAGAGGGTAACCTTGGACTGATCAAAGCAGTTGAAAAATTTGACTACCAAAAAGGTTTTAAATTCAGTACCTATGCCACATGGTGGATTCGTCAGGCCATTACCAGAGCTATTGCCGACCAGGCGAGAACCATTCGTATTCCGGTTCACATGGTGGAAACGATCAATAAATTAATTCGCGTTTCCAGACAATTGTTACAGGAATTAGGACGTGAGCCTATGCCGGAAGAAATTGCAAAAGAGATGGATATGCCGGTGGACCGTGTGCGTGAAATCTTAAAGATTTCACAGGAACCGGTTTCCCTGGAGACACCAATTGGTGAGGAAGAAGATAGTCATTTGGGTGATTTCATTCAAGACGATAATGTGCCGGTGCCTGCGGAAGCTGCAGCTCAGACATTGTTAAAAGAACAATTGAATGAGGTGCTGGATACATTGACAGAGAGAGAACAAAAAGTGCTTCGTTTACGCTTCGGTATGAATGATGGACGAGCTAGAACTTTGGAAGAAGTTGGAAAAGAATTTGACGTAACACGTGAACGTATTCGTCAGATTGAAGCGAAAGCGTTAAGAAAACTTCGTCATCCAAGCAGAAGCCGTAAACTTCGTGACTATTTAGACTAGGTGTATTATGGAACTATCAAGAAGATTGCAGGCTGTTGCAGATTTGATTAGTGATGGTCTGGTTGTTGCTGATGTTGGGACAGACCACGGTTATATTCCAATCTATTTGATTGAGGCAGAGAAATCTCCAAAAGCATATGCTCTTGATGTAAATAAAGGGCCGTTACTTCGAGCAAAAGAACATATTGCAGCCTACAGAATGAATTCTAGAATTGAGACAAGATTATCAGACGGAGTTCGTGCTTTAGAAGTAGGCGAGTGTGAGTGTGTTGTGATTGCAGGCATGGGAGGTGCGCTCACGATTAAGATTTTGGAAGATGGAGAAGAAGTTTTTCGAAATTTGAAAGAGTTCGTGCTTCAGCCACAGTCTGAAGTACAAAAGGTACGAGAATATTTGTGTAATCATGCATATGTTATTGTGGAAGAGGATATGGTGTTTGATGAAGGGAAATTCTATCCCATGTTCCGTGTAATCAACGGTTATCCTTCAACATATCATAAGATAGAACTATGTTACGGAAAATTGTTGTTAGAAAAAAAGAATCTTGTTTTAAAGGCATTTTTAAATAAAGAGAAAAAGAAAAAAACAACAATTTTATCAAATTTGGAAACGAATTTTGGTGAACATATCGAAATTCGCAAAAAAGAAATACAAGAAGAATTGGAGGCAATCGAGTATGCTTTGCAGAGATATTATGAAGGTGATTGAAACTACATATCCAAAGCATGCAGCCCTTGAGTGGGATAATGTGGGATTGTTGGTTGGTCGCATGGATAAGGAAGTGAATTCCATCTATGTAGCATTAGATGCGACAAATGAAGTGATTGAGGATGCTATTTCCTGCAAAGCAGACATGTTGATTACGCATCACCCATTGCTATTTTCACCACTTAAAACAATTACAGATGAGGATTATATAGGTAGTCGTGTTGTAAAATTATTACAACACGATATTTCCTATTATGCCATGCATACGAATTATGATGTTCTTGGTATGGCGGAACTTTCAGGTGCGATTTTAGGGCTGGATGACAGGAAGGTACTGGAAGTGACAGATGATGAAACCCGAGAAGGAATTGGCAGAGTTGGGATGTTGAAATCAGAGATGTCATTGCAGGAGTGCTGCGAATTGGTGAAAGAGAGATTTCATTTAGATACGGTAAAGGTGTTTGGAAATCTGAATGAGAAGATACAACGTGTAGCAATTTCGCCGGGATCCGGAAAACATATGTCAGAATTTGCTCTTGCTGAGGGCGCACAAGTGCTCGTAACAGGGGATATCGACCATCATGAGGGCCTTGATGCAGTGGAGAGAGGATTATTTATCATCGATGCAGGACACTATGGTTTGGAGCATATTTTTATCGAAGATGTTGCAGAATTTATGAAAGAAAAGATTTGCGGCGTTGGGGTTGTGACAGCGAAAAAAACGAATCCATTTCATGTAATTTAAATCCAATAGGAGGAGACGGTATGGAAAAGAGACAATATCAGGTCAAAGTAAACGATATGATTCACACATATGATGAAGGAACAACTTTTGAGGCCATAGCCAAAGAGTTTCAAAGCCAGTACGAGCATACAATTGTTCTTGGGTGTGAGAAAAACCGACTTTTCGAGTTGAAGAAAACATTAAAGCGGGATTGTGAACTGAAATTTATTACAACCGGAGACTCCGTAGGAAATCAAACCTACAAGCGAAGTTTGTGTTTGATGTTAGTGAAGGCAATTCACGATATTTGTAATCATGATAAATCATGCAAGGTGCGGATTGATTTTTCCGTGGATAAGGGATATTACTGCACCGTATCTGGAGGAGTAGTAATCAATGAGGAATTCCTTGCAGCGGTAAAGAGAAGAATGCTGGAAATGGTAGAGGCAAAAATGCCAATCGAGAAACGGAGCGTTCATACAGATGAAGCGGTTGCTTTGTTTAAACAGCATGGCATGCATGACAAGGAACGATTATTTGAATACCGCCGGGTTTCTAAGGTAAATATCTATAGTATGAATGAGTTTGAAGACTATTACTATGGATATATGGTTCCGGATGCTTCTTATTTGCCGTATTTTGAACTATATCTGTATGGTGATGGATTTGTGATACAGATGCCGGAAAGTAAAAATCCGACGGTTGTACCGCCTTTTAAGCCGCGACAGAAGCTGTTCCAGGTATTGGATGAGTCATCTAAGTGGGGAGATATGCTTGGCATTCAGACAGTGGCTGATTTGAATGAAGCAGTTACCCAAGGGAGGTTACAGGAAACCATATTGGTACAGGAAGCCCTGCAGGAAAAGAAGATTGGTGATATTGCGCGAACCATAGTGGATCGAGAGAATGTGAAATTTATCTTGATTGCAGGCCCTTCATCCTCTGGAAAAACTACTTTTTCGCACCGTTTATCCATACAACTTCGTGCACATGGA
The DNA here is from genome assembly GCA_017410145.1 of Tyzzerella sp. Classification (GTDB taxonomy): domain Bacteria; phylum Bacillota; class Clostridia; order Lachnospirales; family Lachnospiraceae; genus Faecalimonas. Next base: position 33,442 of record JAFQRJ010000001.1, on the reverse strand, counting down.
ATCATCCCTCATCCAATTGCAGTTGATAATTATTTTGTGAATAGAGAAGACACGCCAAGAGATGAGGATGGCAATTATAATTACGAGTGCTTGGAGGCCATTGATGTAAGACAGTTTAACAAGGATATGACTGATCTTCTTGCAGGAAAAGAAGTGGAACTTCCAAACTTTAATTTTAAAACTGGAAAACGAGAATATAATGGAAAAACTAAAAAACTTGGGGAACATGATGTTCTTGTAATTGAAGGCATTCACTGTTTGAATGATGCACTTACCTATCAGTTGCCAAAGGAGAACAAGTTTAAGATTTATATCAGTGCGTTGACCCAGTTGAATATTGATGAGCACAATCGAATTCCAACTACGGATGGAAGACTTTTGAGACGAATGGTGCGTGATGCAAGAACGCGTGGGACCAATGCAAAAGAAACGATTGCAATGTGGCCTTCCGTTAGAAGAGGAGAAGAAGAAAATATATTCCCATATCAGGAAGAGGCAGATGTAATGTTTAATTCTGCACTTATTTATGAATTGGCAGTTTTGAAACAGTATGCTGAGCCGGTTTTGTTTGGTATTGGAAAAGATTGCGAGGAATATATCGAAGCAAAACGCTTGTTAAAATTCTTGGATTACTTCGTGGGCATTGGAAGCGAGCATGTGCCGGCAAATTCATTGTTAAAAGAGTTTATTGGTGGCGGATGCTTTCAGATATAACAGTTGAAGTTGATGCTTTGCGATGAAACATGTTTTTTGCGGTGTGGTGAGAGAATAAGAATTGCCACACCGTAAAATGTATGGTTTAATTCAGGGCTTTCCTGAAAATTACAGTGTATGTTTAAAGATTCTAGATGTACACCGTAACAATTCTCAATCAAATTTATTTTCATACGGTGTATAAATAGAAAATGATAGTTTGCACCGTAAATCTTATAATTTCATATTTATATTAATTCAATATATACGGTGTAAAAGAACAAAGAAACACATCACACCGTAAATTCCCAAAAATCAAATTTAAAATCTAAAATTAGTACGGTGCAGATAAGAAAATAAGCTTTTCAAACCGTATACTCTACAAATTTCAATAATCTAGGAGGTATTCAAATATGAAAAAAATAAAAGAAACGTTACAAAAAAAGAGAAAACAGCTAGAAGTTTTAGAAAAAAGAGTAGCAAAATCACTAAAAAAGGCACCAGAAGGTAGTTTGGTACTCTCAAAGTCAAATGGTTCAGTGCAATATTATCACAAACAAGAAAGTTTGCAAAAGAAAGGAAAATATATATCAGCAAAGAATAGCAAACTGGTTTCGGAACGATGATCCAACGTACAGCGAGACAGCAATAAAAAAACTAGAAGATTATGCAAAAAACGGGATATACATAGGCAAAAATCTTCTAGTTACATTTGAAACACTTCATAAACCTTTAGATATGAAAATAGTAGAACAAATGTTAAAAGAATTTACTCTATAATCTTTTTCATATCATCTGGCAATTCAGCAATAATTTCCATCATTTCTCCAGTTATAGGATGCTTAAAACTTAACTTATGTGAATGAAGTGCCTGTCGGTTAATAACAGTATAATCTGGATTATATAAAAAATCTCCCGGCAAGGGGTGTTCGATATGCTTCATGTGAACACGTATCTGATGTGTTCTTCCGGTTTCAAGTTTCAATGAAACAAGAGAGTACCCATTTTTGTTCATTAAAGTTTTGTAATGAGTACAAGCATATTCACCGTTTTCTTCATTAACACAACGTTCAATAGTCGAGCCGTCTACTCGAGCAATCGGGGCAACAATAGTTCCCTCTTGTGGGACCTTGCCTGTAGCTATAGCCAAGTATTCTCGATGAATTTCTCGTTTTTGCACCATGTTTGATAGAATAGAAGCGCTGTGCATATGCTTTGCTAATATGAGAAGGCCCGTTGTATCACGATCAAGTCTGTTGATGCAACGATAGGTAAAAGCTTCTCCTTTTTCCCGAAAATAATATGCAACGGCATTTGCAAGTGTATTATCATAGTTCCCTTGAGAAGGATGAATTGGAGTGTTGGACCTCTTGTTGATAATTAAAATATCTTCATCCTCATATACAATGTCTAATGGGAGATTAGTAGGTACAATGTTTTCGGAAACTTCTGATTCAATTAAATTAATTGTAAGAATGTCATTTGTGTGTAAAATATCACGAACTCTGCCCCATACACCATTTAACAGGATACCATTTTCTGTGCGTTTCAAATGTGTGATGACAGGAGCAGAGAAATGTTTTTCTTTTAAAAAGGATAAAAGAGTACGTCCGTCATATTCAGTTGGAATAGTATAATTGAAAATGCGCTTCATAGGGCCTCCTGTTTTATGGTTTTTACGGAGTATGAGTATAATTGTATGTGTTGCACCGTAGTTGGTTGAGTATGGCAATGGGCTATTACGGTGCGAATCTAAAATTGTAATGATTACACCGTAGATTGATTATTAATCTGTGTGGTTAAAAGTTATATGATACGGCTAAGATAATTGATTTGATATTTTTCACCGTAAAACATAACATTGTATGATGAATAATACGGTGTGCTATTTAAATTATGAAAATCATACAGTAAAATTCAAACTGAAAAATAATAAGCTACGGTGTAATTGTGAATATCTTCTTAACAAACCGTAGTTCTTAAAAATAATAATTAAATCAAGCACTAAAACCACATTATTTACGGTGCAAAAAGTAAAGTCTACTTCCTGCACCGTAATACTAAACCAAATAAGAATTCAACTAATATTCCTTTATTTCGATTTAATTTCTCGCCACAATTCTGTATAAATCTCATCAAATTTTGTGCCAAGGTATTGATAGGTTTCGCAACGTGATAATTCACTGTCGTTAGGGAATGCAATTGTGCTGTCTCTGATTGCATCGTCTTCAATCAAATCCCGAGCCGCTGTGTTTGGAGTTGAATATGTGATATAATCAAAATTCATTTTTGCAATCTCCGGACGACATAAGAAGTTGATAAAAGCTTCTGCATTTTCCTTGTTCTTTGCATTCTTTGGAATAACCCACGAGTCAATCCATACATTAGAGCCTTCTTTTGGAATTACATACTCTAAATCAGGATTTTCTGATTGAGTATAAATTGCTTCACCGGAATAGATGACGCCTAAGGCGGCTTCGTTACTAATCATTTTATCGCGAACTTGATCTACCACATATGCTTGTACTAATGGTTTTTGCTCCATGAGCAATTCTTTTGCAGCTTGCAGTTCGTCTAAGTCCGTTGAATTCAGCGAGTATCCAAGGTATTTCAAGGCAATCCCAAAGGCATCACGCACGCTGTTTTGCATCAGAATCTGGTCCTCGTATTTTTCGTCCCATAACACGGACCAACTATCAATAGGTTCGTCCACCATGGTTTTATTATAAAGGATTCCCACAGTTCCCCAACAATAAGGAACGCTATATTTGTTTTCAGGGTCAAATGCTTTTGACTGTTCCAAATATTGTTGGCCAATATATTTGAGATTTGGAATGTTATCAAAATTAATCTCAGCAAGCAGATTGTTCTCTAACATACGTTGAATCATGTAATCTGAAGGACAGACCAAATCATAAGAAACAGCACCGGCTTGTACTTTCGGATACATGCTTTCATTGGTTTCAAATTCTTCGTAAACCACATTAATTCCGGTTTCTTCTTCAAACATATCCAGTACTTTAGGGTCAATATATTCACCCCAGTTATATACAACCACTTGTTCACCGGCAGAGGCTCTGTTTTGTGCACCGTAGAAAAATCCGCCACCCACAATGACAAGAACCAAAAGAGCAGGCACAACACGGCGAAACGCGATATTGGCTATGCGACTAAACTTGCTTGGTGCTTTTCGAACTAGTTTTTTATTGCTTGTATTTTGTTCCGGAGCAGTATTTACTACAATAAGTAGAAATAATACCGTTACGAACAGGAGAGTGGAAAGGGCATACATTTCAGGTTTGATTCCTTTTCGCACTTCACTGTAAATCTTTGTTGACAGCGTATGCACGCCGGCACCTGTTGTAAAGTGGGTGATTACAAAATCATCCAGTGACATGGTAAAAGCAAGTAAAAATCCGGAACAAACGCCAGGAAAAATATCCGGAAATACCACCTTGAAAAAGGCGTATATCGGAGATGCCCCCAGGTCTAATGCAGCCTCATAAGTATACTTGTTTGTTTGCTTTAATTTTGGTATGACACTTAGTATGACATACGGAATATTAAAAGTAATGTGCGCCAATAATACCGTTGCAAAGCCAAATGAAAAAGATGGGTAAAATGCTCTGCATGCAATAAATAAAAGCATGAGAGAAATACCGGTTACAATGTCAGCATTCAGCATCGGTATGTTTGTGATTGCCATCATGGTAGTGCGGAATTTGTTATTCAGCGCCTGCATGCCTATAGCGGCTGCAGTTCCGATTAAAGTAGAAATCAATGCAGATAAAAGTGCAATAATCAAGGTTGTATATAATGCATTCATAATATCTGCATTTTCAAATAAACTTGCATACCATTTGAGCGAAAATCCACCCCATTTAGATCGTGTTTTCGAACTGTTAAAAGACAGTACGATTAATGTCACAATCGGTGCATAAAGGAGAAGAAGAATCAGCCCCAGGTACATTTTTTGTATCATTGATTTAATCAAAATGCCGTTCCCTCCCCATCTTTATCATATTTGCTTACCAAAGCCATGCTGAATATGATGAAAATCATAAGGACAAGTGAAAGTCCAGAACCAACATGCCAATTGTAGCTTTGCGTAAATTCCTGTTCAATTACATTTCCAATCAGTAATATTTTACTTCCTCCCAAGATATCAGAAATAACAAAGGTGGTCAGTGCAGGTACGAAAACCATAGTGATACCACTAATTATACCAGGTACGGAGAGTGGTAAAATGACTTTCGTAAATACTTGTGCCGCATTTGCCCCCAAATCTCTTGCTGCATTGATGACATCCTTATCAATCTTAATCAAAACATTATAAATTGGCAGAACCATAAACGGCAAAAAGTTATAAACCATACCCAAAACAATTGCATATGGTGTATTAATGATGTTAAGCTCCGGTAAATGTAGGAATGATAACACCGCATTGATAACACCGTTTTTCTCTAATAATGTCTGCCAAGCCAAGGTACGAAGCAAAAAGTTCATCCACATTGGCAGAATAAAAATCAGAACGATAAAACTGGACTGATTCACGTTTTTATTCGAAAGAATAACAGCTAGAGGATATGCGAGAATCAGACAAATGACTGTACTGATAAAAGAAAGCAGAAGAGAAAGGCCCAATGCTTTCAAGTTTTCCGGCGTAGTAATTTCTGCCAGATTCATTAACGTAAAATTGTTATCAGCATCCGTGAGTCCATAAAAGAAAATCATGATAATTGGGATGATGATAAATGCAATTGCCCAGAATAGATATGGGCCGGTCAATAATTTTTTACTATTCTTCAATTGGAATGGCCTCCTCATCTTCAGATTCTGGTTTTTTCATAATTTGAATATCAAATGGGTCTACTTTGATACCGACTTCTGTTCCGACAGGGAAGAAGTCCGTGCTGTGAACCAACCATTCATAGTTGTTGGCAGTAACCTCCATTTCATAGTGAACACCTTTAAAAATCAAATGAGTAACTACGCCATCAAGTAAACCTTCGCCTGGTTTAACCAAATCAATGTCTTCCGGACGAATTACAGCATCTACCGGTTTGTTACGTCCAAATCCGGTATCTACACATGGGAAATTTACGCCGAGAATTTTTACCAATTTATCCTCAACCATAGTGGCAGGGAGAATGTTACTTTCTCCGATAAAGTCAGCTACAAACGCATTTTCAGGTTCATTATAAATCTGTTCAGGGGAACCGATTTGCTGAATATAACCTTGATTCATAACTACAATGGTATCGGACATGGTCAAGGCTTCCTCTTGGTCATGGGTAACATAGACAAAAGTAATGCCAAGTTCATTTTTCAAACGAATCAATTCATATTGCATGTCTTGGCGAAGCTTCAAATCCAGTGCGCCTAGTGGCTCGTCCAACAATAAGACTTTTGGTTCATTTACAATCGCACGCGCAATGGCAATACGTTGTTGCTGGCCGCCACTCAATTGGTCAGCCATACGGTTTTCATAGCCATCCAAGTTAACAAGTTTTAAAGCATATTTGATTTTGTCATTGATATACGCCTTGGATTTCCCCTTGATTTTCAAGCCAAAAGCAATATTTTCAGCAATTGTCATATGGGTAAATAGGGCATACTTTTGGAATACCGTATTTAATTGGCGTTTGTTAGGGGCGAGGTTTGTGATGTCAACTCCATCAAAAATAATGTTTCCTGCGTCAGGTGTTTCAAAGCCACCTAGAATTCGTAAAAGTGTAGTCTTTCCACAACCGCTAGGCCCTAACAATGTTAAGAAGCGATTTTCGTTTATAAAAAGGTTCAAATCGTCTAATACAAGATTGTCACCGTAAGATTTTGAAATATGTGAAATATCAATTAATTTTTTTGCCATTATGAGCCCTCCTGTGTAAAAAAATCGCCAGAGCGTTATCAACTACATTATGCCTTTTTTTTATTAAAAGTGCAATAATATTTTACTGTACTTTTTTTGAGGTTCGTATTATAATATACGCGATTAGGACTAAAAGGAGTTGTTCATATGAATAATGAAGAAAATACAAAGGAAAAAGTAGTGGAGGAATTGGCAGTTGCGATGACGGAAGGCATGGGCGAAGAAGTTGCTAAAACTCCGGAAAAAGTTGTGGAAATCAACTTAGAGGATCCTGCTGAGGAACCGGTTGTGGAAGAACCGGTGGCAGAGGAAGCGGTTGTAGAAGAAACTACTGCAGAAGAAACAGCGGATGAAGAACCGGTTGAAGAGGAAGCTACGACAGAAGCACCAGTGGTTGAAGAGACGCCAGTGGCAGAACCAGCAACAGAAGAAACGTCAGTTGAAGAACCTGTTGTTGAAGAGCAAACAGAAGAACCGAATAAGAAAAGTAAAAAGGGACTTATCATTACGTTATCAATAGTAGGTGTATTATTGATTGGAATCGTTGCGGCTTATCTGGGAATTTCTTCCTATTTTAAAGACAAGTTTGTAATGGGTACCAATGTAAATGGGATAGATTGTTCGGAAAAAACATTGGCTGAAGTAGAATCGATGTTGCAGAAACAAGTAGAAGAATATGCAATTACCGTCCATTTGACAAATGGAGGATCTGAAGTCATCAAAGGTACTGACATGGGTATCAAATATGGTGGCTATAAACAGTTAAAGGAAGCATTTGATAAGCAGAATGCATATTATTGGCCAAAGGCATTTTTTGAAGAAACAAACATTAAAGCAGAGATTGTGTTTGAATACGATCAGGAAAAATTGAACACAATGATAGCAGGACTTGAATGCGTAAAGCCGGAGAATCAAGTAGCACCGGTATCGGCAGCTGTTATTTATAAAGATGGCTCGTTTACAATTCAGGATGAAGTATATGGAACTCAACTGGATATGACAAAAGTAAATGAAGTCATCCAAGCAGGTGTATCCGCTATGGAGAAAGAAGTCAACTTAGAAGAAGCCGGATGTTATGTACAGCCGGTATTTAAAAAGGATTCCAAGGAAGTTCTTGCAGCTCAAGCGGAAGCAAATAAATATATTTCTGCAAGTATTACATATAGTCTGGATAACATTGTAGTTGTGGTTGATAAAGATGAGATTGCTCCTTGGGTTTCTGTGGATGCCAATATGACACCGGTTATTGATGCAGCAAAGGTGAAAGCATTTACGGACACATTAGGAAAGAAGTACAATACTGCAAATCGTAGCGGCGTTATTACTACACCTACCGGGAAAGAGGCAAGTGTTGCAGTCGTTGGATATGGTCGTCAGGTTGGAAGTCAGGCAGAATGCAACCAATTAATCAGTGAGATTAAAGAAGGTAAAACAATAACAAGATCACCAATTATTTCCAGACAGGCAACTCCGGATGGACAGTTTGCATGGGGAAGCACCTATGTCGAGGTTGATATTACAGAACAACATATGTGGTATATTGTTAACGGACAGGTTGCATTTGAGACAGATGTTGTAACCGGTAAAAAGGGTAAGAATGATACACCAACAGGTACATATACGATTTTAGAAAAAATCAAAGGGAAATACTTAAGAGGAAGACTGGTGAATGGAAAGCCTTCCTATGTAACATGGGTAGATTACTGGATGCGTGTGACATGGAGTGGTATTGGATTTCATGATGCAGGATGGCAGCCGACTTTTGGCGGAGACAGATATGTGAATAATGGTTCCCATGGATGTATCAATATGCCACCGGCGAAGGCAAAAGAATTCTACGGCATGTTATCCGTTGGCTGTCCGGTAGTCATTCATTATTAAAAAAGAGGAAACAGAATGTATAAATTATTAAAACGAGATGGTCTTGCAAAACGAGGCGAATTTCATACGGTTCATGGGGTAATTCAGACACCTGTATTTATGAATGTTGGTACAATAGCAGCCATTAAGGGTGCAGTTTCAACGGAGGATTTACAAGGTATCAAAACCCAGGTGCAGTTATCAAACACCTATCACTTGCATGTGAGGCCGGGAGATGAAGTAGTTAAGAAACTCGGTGGACTACACAAGTTTATGGTTTGGGACAAGCCGATTTTGACGGATTCCGGCGGATTTCAAGTATTTTCACTTGCAGGCCTTCGCAAAATAAAAGAAGAAGGCGTGTATTTTAATTCACATATTGATGGGAAGAAAATATTTATGGGACCGGAAGAGAGTATGCAGATTCAGTCCAACTTAGGTTCCACAATAGCGATGGCCTTTGATGAATGTCCATCCAGTGTGGCAAGCAGAGAATATATGGAGAATTCTGTTGCCCGTACAACCAGATGGCTTGCAAGATGTAAAGAAGAGATGGCGCGACTGAATTCACTGCCAGATACCATTAACAAGCACCAGATGCTCTTTGGTATTAATCAAGGCGGCATTTATGAAGATATCCGTATTGCTCATGCAAAAGAGATAGCAAAGATGGATTTAGACGGATATGCAATCGGCGGTCTTGCAGTAGGAGAATCTCACGAGGACATGTATCGCATTTTAGATGCAGTAGTTCCACATCTGCCGGTTGATAAGCCAACTTACCTTATGGGGGTTGGTACACCGGCAAATATATTAGAAGCTGTTGACAGAGGGGTGGACTTCTTTGACTGTGTATATCCTAGTAGAAACGGTCGTCATGGACATGTATATACCAATCAAGGGAAACTCAATCTGTTCAATGCAAAATACGAATTGGATGAACGTCCAATCGAAGAAGGTTGTCAGTGTCCGGCTTGCCGTACTTACAGCAGGGCATACATTCGTCATTTACTTAAAGCAAAAGAAATGCTCGGCATGAGACTTTGTGTGCTTCACAACCTGTATTTTTACAATACCATGATGGAAGAAATCAGAGATGCCATAGATAAAGGCTGTTATAAAGAGTATAAAGAGCAGAAGCTTGCCGGCATGGCTGGAAAAAATATTAAAAGATAATAAATTTAGGAAAACGACTTGAAGTAAATTGCCATTTTGTGTATGATGGTCGTAGTGTTTAGAATTTAGGAGGATTTGTAACATGGAAGGTTTAGGAATTATTTTAATGTATGCTGTAATCATTGGGGTTATGTGGTTCTTTTTGATGCGTCCACAGAAGAAAGAACAAAAAAGACTTCAATTAATGTTATCAGAGATGGCAGTTGGTGATGCCGTTCTTACAACAAGCGGTTTTTACGGCGTAGTAATTGATATTTCAGAAGATGATGTTATTGTTGAATTTGGTAATAACAAAAACTGCCGCATTCCAATGCAAAAGGCAGCGATTACACAAGTTGAAAAACCAAGTGCAGAATAAGAATTTAGAAGGAGATGAAAAATCTCCTTCTTTTTTTAGCAAAATAAAACAGAGTGCACTCTAAAAAGTTTCACTTTTCCACATTAAAGGGTTGAAATGTTTTGTGAAATGCGATATTATAAAGAGAAATATTTTAATACGTGAGGTAGATAGATATGGAACTGAATATCGGTGTAATCAGGGGCGATGGCATAGGTCCGGAAATCGTTTTTGAGGCAATCAAGGTTTTAAATAAAGTTGGAGAGGTCTACGGACATACATATAAATACAATGAATTACTTATGGGTGGAGCATCTATTGATGTGCATGGGATTCCACTGACAGACGAAACAGTTGCAATCGCAAAATCCTGCGATGCGGTTTTGATGGGTTCTATCGGAGGAGATGCGAAAGTTTCGCCATGGTATAAGCTAGAACCATCCAAGAGACCGGAAGCAGGTTTGCTTAAAATAAGAAAAGAATTAAATCTATTTGCAAATCTTAGACCGGCCGTTTTGTATGATGAGTTAAAAGGCGCATGTCCATTAAAAGAGGAACTCACAGAAGGCGGGTTCGACATGATGATTATGCGCGAGCTTACAGGAGGCCTTTACTTCGGAAACAGGGAGACAAAACAAGTAGATGGCGTGCTCACAGCGAAGGATGAACTTACATATAATGAAAACGAAATTCGCAGAATTGCAATACGTGCATTTGATATTGCAATGAAGCGTAACAAGAAAGTCATCAGCGTAGATAAGGCTAACGTACTTGATTCTTCCAGATTATGGAGAAAAGTGGTAGAAGAGGTTGCAATAGATTATCCGGAAGTCACCTTAGAGCATATGCTGGTTGATAACTGTGCAATGCAGCTTGTGAAGAATCCAAAACAATTCGACGTTATCTTAACAGAGAATATGTTTGGCGACATTTTATCTGACGAGGCTAGTATGATTACCGGCTCCATCGGAATGCTGGCATCAGCGAGCCTGAATGATACAAAATTTGGACTCTATGAGCCAAGTGGCGGTTCGGCACCTGATATTGCAGGAAAAGGCATTGCAAATCCAATCGCAACAATTCTTTCAGCAGCAATGATGCTTCGATTCTCTTTTGATTTGGATAAAGAGGCAGATGCAATCGAAAACGCAGTTAGCCAAGTATTGAAAGACGGATACAGAACTATCGACATTATGTCAGAAGGAAAAACACAAGTGAACACGGCAGAGATTGGAAATCTTATCGCAGAAAACATAAAATAAGAATTGCTTAACACGCAAGGAGGAAATAGATATGAGAAGTGATACAGTAACAAAGGGGATGCAACAAGCCCCACATCGTTCGTTATTTAATGCATTAGGATATACAGAGGAAGAACGCCAAAGACCATTGGTTGGTATTGTTTGTTCTTATAATGAGATTGTACCGGGACACATGAACTTGGATAAGATTTGTGATGCCGTTAAAATGGGCGTTGCAATGGCAGGAGGAACTCCGATTATGTTCCCTGCAATCGCTGTTTGCGATGGAATTGCAATGGGACATGTAGGCATGAAATATTCCCTTGTAACAAGAGATTTGATTGCAGATTCCACGGAAGCAATGGCGATGGCTCATCAATTTGATGCATTGGTTATGATACCAAACTGTGACAAGAATGTACCGGGACTTTTAATGGCAGCAGCACGTATCAATGTGCCAACTGTTTTCGTCAGCGGTGGTCCGATGCTTGCAGGTAAGGTGAAAGGCTGTAAGAGAAGTCTTTCCAGTATGTTTGAAGCAGTAGGCTCTTATGCAGCAGGAACCATGACAGCAGAAGATGTGACAGAATTTGAAGAGAAGGTTTGTCCAACATGTGGTTCTTGTTCCGGAATGTACACCGCAAACAGTATGAATTGTCTCACGGAAGTTCTTGGCATGGGACTTGGTGGAAATGGAACAATCCCGGCAGTATATTCCGAAAGAATTCGTCTTGCAAAACATGCAGGTATGAAGGTGATGGAATTATTAGAAAAGAATATTCGTCCAAGAGATATTATGACAGAGAAGGCTATTTTAAATGCATTAACTGTGGATATGGCACTTGGATGTTCTACCAACTCAATGCTTCATTTGCCGGCAATCGCACATGAAATCGGCATGGACTTTGACATTACATTTGCAAATGAAATCAGCGCAAAGACACCGAACCTTTGCCACTTGGCACCAGCTGGTCCTACATACATGGAAGACTTGAACGAGGCAGGCGGTGTATACGCTGTTATGAATGAGTTGAACAAAAAAGGCTTATTATACACAGATTGCATGACAGTAACCGGTAAAACAGTTGGAGAAAATATTGCAAATTGTGTAAATAGAGATCCAGAGGTTATCAGACCAATCGAAAATCCATATAGTGAAACAGGCGGTCTTGCAGTTCTTACCGGAAATCTTGCACCGGACGGCAGCGTGGTAAAACGTTCGGCAGTGGTGGAAGAAATGATGGTACATGAAGGACCGGCAAGAGTCTTTGATTGCGAAGAAGATGCGATTGATGCAATCAAAGGTGGAAAGATAGTAGCAGGTGATGTGGTTGTTATCCGCTACGAAGGACCAAAAGGCGGACCTGGTATGCGTGAAATGCTAAATCCGACATCCGCAATTGCAGGTATGGGCCTTGGTGCTAGCGTTGCACTGATTACAGACGGACGTTTCAGTGGAGCTTCCAGAGGAGCATCCATCGGACACGTTTCGCCGGAAGCGGCAGTAGGCGGACCAATCGCATTGGTTGAAGAAGGAGATATCATTAAGATTAACATTCCGGAAACCAAGATTGAACTGAAAGTATCGGATGAAGTTCTTGCAGAAAGAAAAGCAAAATGGGTGCCAAGACAGCCAAAGGTAACTACAGGATATCTGGCAAGATATGCGTCTATGGTAACATCAGGCAACAGAGGAGCAATCTTAGAAATACCTAGATAGAGAAGGAGACTTTTTATGCAATTAACAGGAGCAGAAATCGTAATCGAATGTTTGAAAGAACAAGGCGTTGACACTGTCTTTGGTTATCCGGGCGGAGCAATCTTAAATGTTTACGATGCTTTATATAAACACAGTGATGAAATTACACATATTTTAACATCCCATGAGCAAGGTGCATCTCATGCGGCTGACGGATACGCAAGAGCAACCGGAAAGGTCGGCGTATGTTTTGCAACCAGTGGTCCTGGTGCAACGAATCTGGTAACCGGTATTGCAACCGCATATATGGATTCCATTCCAATCGTTGCGATTACATGTAACGTAGGCGTTTCCTTGCTTGGAAAAGATAGCTTCCAAGAGATTGATATTGCCGGTGTTACAATGCCAATTACAAAGCATAACTATATTGTAAAAGATGTAAGTAAACTTGCAGATACGATTCGCAAAGCATTTGAAATCGCAAGAACAGGACGTCCTGGTCCGGTACTGATTGACATTCCAAAGGATGTGACAGCAAATGTTTGTGAATATGAGAAAACCGTAATCAATACAGAAAAAGTAATTAATAATCCGATTGCCGAAGCAGAGGTTGATGCTGCAGTTGCCATGATGAAAAAGGCGAAGAAACCATTTATCTTTGTTGGTGGTGGTGCTGTTTTATCCGGAGCAAGCGAATCTTTGGTAGAATTTGCGCATAAAATGGATGCACCGGTAACCGATTCCTTAATGGGAAAAGGTGCATTCCCGGGAACAGATGATTTGTATACCGGCATGCTTGGAATGCATGGAACAAAGCCTTCCAATTTTGGAGTGAGCAAGTGTGATTTACTCGTGGTAATCGGTGCAAGGTTCAGTGACCGTGTAACGGGAAATGCAAGCAAGTTTGCAAGCAAGGCAAAGATTATTCAAATCGATATTGACCCTGCAGAAATTGATAAAAATATCATGACAGATGCAAGTATCACAGGTGATGTGGATGAGGTTCTTAAACGAATCAACGCAAAATTAGAACAACAAGACCATAGTGAATGGAAGCAAACAATCAACGATTATAAAGAGAAATATCCGCTTACCTATCATCAAGGCGTTTTGACAGGTCCGGCAGTGATTGAAGAAATTTACAAGCAGACCGAAGGTGACGCTGTCATTTCCACAGAAGTAGGACAGCACCAGATGTGGGCAGCACAGTTCTATAAATATACAAAGCCAAGGACACTTCTAACTTCCGGCGGACTTGGAACCATGGGATATGGACTTGGTGCATCCCTTGGAGCTAAAATGGGTGTTCCGGAAAAAACGGTAGTCAATATAGCCGGTGATGGTTGCTTCCGTATGAACATGAATGAGATTGCAACAGCAGCAAGATACAATATTCCGATTATTCAGGTGGTAATTAATAACCACGTGCTTGGAATGGTTCGTCAATGGCAGACTTTATTCTATGGGCAGCGTTATTCGGCAACGGTGTTAAACGATGCCGTAGACTTTGTAAAATTAGCTGAGGCTATGGGTGCTGTGGGAATGAGAGCAACCACATTAGATGAATTTAAAGCAGCATTTAGTGAAGCTCTGACACTTGGAAGACCCGTTGTCATCGATTGCCAGATTGACAGTGATGAAAAGGTATGGCCGATGGTTGCACCTGGAGCAGCAATTAGCGAAGCATTTAGTGAAGAAGATTTAAAGGAGGAATAGAAAATGAGTAGAGTGTATAACTTTTCAGCAGGTCCGGCAGTTTTACCGGAATGCGTGCTTAAAGAAGCAGCAGAAGAAATGATGGATTACAAGGGAACCGGAATGTCGGTTATGGAAATGAGCCATCGCTCGAAAGCATATGACGAGATTATTAAGACAGCAGAGGCAGACCTTCGTGAACTTATGAATATTCCGGACAACTATAAAGTACTGTTTTTGCAAGGTGGTGCATCTCAACAATTTGCCATGATTCCAATGAACTTGATGAAAAACAAAGTGGCAGATTACATTGTAACAGGACAATGGGCAAAGAAAGCATATCAGGAAGCACAGAAATACGGAAAAGCAAACAAGATTGCAACATCGGAAGACAAGACATTTTCTTATATTCCGGATTGCTCCGATTTGCCGATTTCAGAAGATGCAGACTATGTTTACATATGTGAAAACAACACAATTTACGGAACAAAATTTAAAGAGCTTCCAAATACAAAAGGTAAGATTTTAGTATCTGATGTTTCTTCTTGCTTCCTATCAGAACCGGTTGATGTGAGCAAGTACGGTATTATTTATGGTGGAGTTCAGAAGAATATCGGACCTGCAGGTGTAGTAATCGTAATCATTCGCGAAGATTTGATTACAGAGGATGTGCTTCCTGGCACACCGACAATGTTACAGTACAAGATTCATGCGGATGCACAGTCTCTTTATAACACACCACCTGCATATGGCATTTACATTTGTGGTAAAGTGTTCAAATGGATTAAAGAAATGGGCGGACTTGCAGCCATGAAAGAAAGAAATGAAAAGAAAGCAAAGATTCTTTACGATTTCTTAGATGAAAGCAAGCTGTTCAAAGGAACAGTTGAGAAAAAAGACCGCTCGCTGATGAATGTACCGTTTGTGACAGGGGATGCGGATTTGGATGCGAAGTTTGTGAAAGAAGCGAAAGAAGCAGGCTTTGAGAACTTAAAAGGACATAGAAGTGTGGGTGGAATGCGTGCAAGTATCTACAACGCAATGCCAATGGAAGGTGTAGAAGCACTTGTAGCTTTTATGAAGAAATTTGAGGAGGCGAATCTCTAATGTATAAATATCATTGCTTAAATCCAATTGCAGGTATCGGCTTAAACCAGTTTAGTGATACATATGCTGCAGTAGAGGATATGAATGAAGCAGATGCGGTGCTTGTAAGAAGTGCTGTGATGCATGAACTTGAATTTGGCGAGAACTTAAAAGTAATCGCAAGGGCAGGAGCAGGCGTGAACAATATTCCGTTAGATCGCTGTGCAGAGGAAGGAATTGTTGTATTTAACACACCTGGTGCTAATGCCAATGGTGTAAAAGAGATGGTTTTGGCAGGGCTTCTTCTTGCTTCCAGAGATATCGTAGGCGGTATTGAATGGGTGAAGGCGAATAAAGAGGATTCCAATATTGCGAAATCCGCTGAAAAAGCAAAGAAAGCATTTGCAGGCTGTGAGCTTGAAGGCAAAAAGCTTGGTGTTATCGGTCTTGGAGCAATTGGTGTATTGGTTGCAAATGCGGCAGTTAAATTAGGCATGGAAGTATATGGATATGATCCATATCTTTCCGTAGATGCGGCATGGAAATTGTCTCGTCAGATTTATCATGCAAAGACCACAGAGGAAATTTACAAGGAATGTGATTACATTACCATTCATGTTCCGGCAATGGAATCTACCAAAGGCATGATTAATGCAGAGGCTTTAAGCTTAATGAAGGATGGCGTCATCATTTTAAACTATGCCAGAGATGTGCTTGTGGATGAAGTGGCTTTACTGGAAGCAATGGCTGCCGGAAAGGTAAAAAAATATGTGACTGACTTTGCTAATCCGACTGTGGCAGGCAAAGATAATGTAATTGTGACACCACACTTGGCAGCATCTACAGAAGAATCAGAGGATAACTGTGCGAAGATGGCAGTGAAAGAAGTGATGGAATTTTTGGAAAATGGTAACATCCGCAATTCCGTAAACTATCCAAACTGTGAAATGGGACTTCGTGGTGAATATACCAGAATTACCATTATGCACCGTAACGTACCAAACATGATTGGTCAGTTTTCAACCATTCTTGCAGAAGATGGCATCAACATCGCAAACATGACAAATAAGAGTAGAAATGCGTATGCGTATACAATGATTGATGTGGAAAACGAAGTCACAGATGTAATTGTAGAAGACCTGAAGAAAGTTAAAGAAGTTTTAAGAGTTCGGGTTATTGCATAAACTTGATAAAGTAATCAATTATGCGGTGTGGATTGGAGATTTATCTTTCTACACCGTATATTTTTGGCTCTAAGTCAATAGTTGGGTTGTGTTTTGGTTAAATTACGGTGTAAAGAACAGTTTTTGAATAATACACCGTAGCAAAACTTTTTGCATTTTTTCTTTTACGGTATAAAAAATAAATTCTAGTTTACACACCGTAAAAAACAAGTTGCATTGTAGTTTTTTGTTATATGAATACGGTGCAAAATAAGAAACGTAATTTTTGTACCGTAAAATTGTTATTGAACTCTGCTTTTTTGAAATATCAATACGGTGTAGTGCAACAAACTAGAAGTTGGCACCGTAAAATAAATATTTTGATTTTTCTTCCTACGGTGTAAATCATAATTTTAAAATGTCAGGCCGTAAAAAAATATTTTTCTCCAATAAAGTCATATACAAATAGTAAACATACAGACTCAAATATTTACTCAACCTTGCATAATGTCGATTTTTGTCATATAATGTGTTTCGGAGATAAATTATTATAAGGGACACATATATGAACAAAGAATTTGGAGATAAAAAGAGTTTTGTAGTAGGGCTTATAATAATATTTGCCCTACTATTTTTATTTGCAGGCATTGGATACTGTTATAGTTTTCTACCTGTAGTAACATTAAAAGTGGATAATGTAACCATAAGACAGGACGAGGAGATTCCTGAGTTCAATGTCTATGCTGAATTTTCCGGCAAACGAGATGTTGTGCTGAATAGAGAAACCGGATACAAAGTCAGTGATCTTGTGAACGAACTGAATCAGAGAAAAGGATACCAACTTAGTCATCATATAGATGGAGCAACCGAAGGAATCTATCCGTTGAAGATTGAATTAGAATCGGCTATGCAAGATAAATTGACTAAACATTGGCATAATCGCATTCAATATCAAATAGAAGATGGCATATTTGAGGTTATAAGCAAGTACGGGGACTGGGACAATGATGCCTTTACCTTTCTGGATGGTACAAAGGCAAGTGGATGGACAAATATTGGACCGGACACCTATTATTTCGATGAAGAAGGCAGACGTGTAGAGGGGAAACAAGAGATACTGGGCACAACTTATTATTTTGATAATAGTGGCAAGTTTGACGGGGAAAAGAACAAGGTGAACCCTGCCAAGCCGATGATAGCCATTACCTTTGACGATGGACCGAGTAAGTTTACCATGCAACTGTTAGAGCAACTTGAAGCATATGATTCCAGGGCGACCTTTTTTATGGTTGGCACAAATGTGCCGAAATATCCGGAAACTGTGAAGAAGATGAAGGAAATTGGTTGTGAGTTGGGTAATCATACTACCAATCATGCTAGACTGACAGAATTAGATATTGCGGGAATTCAGAACGAGATAAATGTAACGAACCAGGCAATTCAAAGTGTGGTAGGAGAAACGGCAACACTCATGCGACCGCCTTATGGAGCAGTGAATGAAGTGGTGCAGTCTGCGGTAGGACTTCCTTTGGCTATGTGGTCGGTGGACACTTTAGATTGGGAGCTAAAAGATACTGAGGCAGTAAAAAAATATATTTTGAATATGGCTAAAGATGGAGAAATTATTCTGCTTCATGACATCCATGAAACTACAGTGCAAGCGGTCCTGCAAGTCATTCCGGAACTGGTGAATAGAGGCTATCAGCTTGTGACAGTGAGTGAGATGGCAACAGCAAGAGGTGTGACACTGGAGAATGGGCAGAAGTATTATGAATTTAGAAAATAAAATGGGAATTTGATACATCTTCAAATTCCCATTTTATTTTGAATTATTTATTCAATTTCGCATTATGTTTTTCCAATAACTGATGAATCTTATCCGTTGGAACCAATACCTTTCCAATGGTCGTATCGTGATTCATAGAATCGATAATGAGTGCTAAGAACTTACTCATGTCTGCAAATGTAAAATATGGTTTTTCCAACACAGATGGTGGAAGATAAGTAAGATTCGTTGTGATGATTCGGTCAATATAACCTTTTTCATAATATTCATCAAACTTCGCCATACCTTCTGTAAAAAGACCAAAAGTAGAGAATACAAATACGCGGTTTGCGCCACGTTCTTTGATTTGCTTACAAACGTCCAACATACTCTCACCGGAAGAAATCATGTCGTCTACGATAATAGCGTTCTTTCCTTCCAAATCAGTACCTAAGAATTCATGGGCTACAATTGGATTCTTTCCATTTACTACAACGGAATAGTCGCGGCGTTTGTAGAACATACCCATATCTACACCAAGTACGTTTGACAGATAAACTGCACGGTGCATTGCACCTTCATCCGGGCTGATAATCATTAAGTGGTCTTTGTCTACTTGTAAATCAGGTTCTGCACGAAGCAGAGCTTTCATAAACTGATAGTTTGCGGTGAAGTTATCAAATCCTTTTAACGGAATTGCATTTTGTACACGAGGGTCGTGTGCATCAAATGTAATAATATCTGAAACGCCCATATCCATTAATTCCTGCAATGCAAGTGCACAGTCAAGAGATTCTCTCTTGGTACGTTTATGCTGACGGCTTTCGTATAAGAAAGGCATAATAACGCTGATGCGACGAGCTTTTCCTGTAGCAGCGGAAATGATACGTTTTAAATCTTGGTAATGGTCATCCGGTGACATATGATTTTCGTAACCATTTACCGTATAAGTAAGGCTGTAGTTACATACATCAACCATAATAAATAAATCTTTCCCACGGATAGATTCTTTCAAGATACCCTTTGCCTCACCGGAACCGAAACGAGGGCATGCACTTTCGGCTAAGTAGTTGTCACATTCATAGTTAGCCAGCTGAGCCGTGTCCGGAAATTCCTTGCTTGCTCCTTGTCTGAAAGAAACAATGTAATCATTTACTTTTTGACCCAATTCCTTGCAACTGTCCAGTGCGATAATTTTAAGAGGAGCAGTTGGAAGGGTTTTTTCTAATTGTGTAATATTTGACATGATGGCCTCCAAAAATCAATTTTGTATATCAATACAACTATCTTAACAAAAAATAAATAGTTCATCAATATTTTATAGTCTTAAAATTGCATTTTTTCTTTAAATTTAGTATGATATTGTTTGAGCAAAATAAACTTGAGGAAATAATTATGAAACAAGAACATATAATCAAAGAAATTGAGACGGGATGTATCGCTGAGGAATTAGGTATCGAGCCGGGCGATAAATTAATTTCCATCAATGACAATACAATTGAAGATGTTTTTGATTATCATTACTTGGTGAATGATGAGGAACTCGTTGTGCTAATAGAAAAAGCAAACGGGGAAGAATGGGAATTAGAGATAGAAAAGGATTATGACGAGGACCTTGGGATTATATTTGAACAGGGCCTCATGGACGAATATCGTTCTTGCAGAAATAAATGTATTTTCTGTTTTATAGACCAGATGCCAAAGGGCATGAGAGAAACATTATATTTTAAAGATGACGATTCCAGGTTATCCTTCCTACAGGGCAATTATATCACGCTTACGAACATGAGTGACCATGATGTGGAACGCATGATACAATACCATTTGGAGCCGATTAATATTTCTTTTCAAACCACCAATCCGGAATTGCGCTGCAAGATGCTTCATAATCGATTTGCCGGAGAGGCATTGAAAAAGGTGGACAAGCTTTATGAAGCAGGCATCCATATGAATGGGCAGATTGTGCTTTGTAAGGGTGTCAATGACGGAGAAGAATTAGAGCGAAGTATCCGTGATTTGACAAACTATTTGCCGTATTTGCAAAGTGTATCGGTTGTTCCGGTTGGACTTACCAAGTATCGGGACGGATTATATCCATTAGAACCGTTTACAAAAGAGGATGCAATCAAGGTTTTAGAAATCATAGAAAATTGGCAGAAGAAAATTTATGATGAGCACGGTCTTCATTTCATTCACGCAGGAGATGAATGGTATATTCTTGCTGAGAGAGAAATGCCGGAAGAAGAAAGATATGATGGGTACCTGCAGTTGGAAAATGGTGTGGGTATGCTTCGTCTTTTAATAGATGAATTTGATGAAGCTTTCTCAGACATTGAAGGGGATGACCGCAAACGGGAAATCTCCATTGCAACAGGAAAACTTGCATATCCGTATTTACAACAAATGATTGAAAAATTGCAAGTAAAGTTTCCAAATATAAAGGTGCATTTATATTGGATACGCAATGAGTTCTTCGGTGAGACAATTACGGTTTCCGGTCTCATTACAGGGCAAGATTTGATGGCACAGTTAAAAGACAAACAACTTGGCAGCAAATTGCTTCTCCCTTGCAATCTGTTAAGGGACGGAGAAGAAGTTTTCTTAGATGATGTAACACTGACACAAGTAAAAGAATCTTTACAAGTAGATATAGATATTGTAAAATCAAGCGGATGGGATTTATTGGAAAGGATATTAAAGTAGATGAGTAAACCAATTGTAGCAATTGTTGGAAGACCGAATGTGGGAAAATCCACTTTATTTAATGCACTAGCGGGTGAAATGATTTCGATTGTGAAAGATACCCCGGGTGTTACAAGAGATAGAATATATGCAGAAGTATCCTGGCTGAATCGAGATTTCACTTTGATAGATACGGGCGGAATTGAGCCTGACAGCAAGGATATCATTTTATCACAGATGAGAGAACAGGCGCAGATTGCCATTGATACGGCAGATGTTATCGTATTCTTAACTGATGTGAGACAAGGGTTGGTGGACTCGGACTCGAAAGTAGCAGATATGCTACGTCGTTCCGGGAAACCGGTGATATTAGTTGTCAATAAAGTAGATAGCTTTGAAAAGTTCATGCCGGATGTGTATGAATTTTACAATCTGGGAATCGGCGATCCGATTCCAATTTCTGCATCATCCAGACTGGGAATCGGTGATATGCTAGAGGAAGTGACAAAGCATTTCCCGGAAGGATGTGGAGAAGAAGAGGAAGATGACAGACCGAGAATCGCAATTGTCGGAAAGCCGAATGTGGGAAAATCTTCGATTGTTAATAAACTTCTTGGCAAGAACCGTGTCATTGTATCTGACATTGCCGGAACAACCAGAGATGCTATTGACACCGCAATTAAACACAACGGAAAAGAATATATATTTATTGATACAGCTGGTCTTCGTAGAAAGAGTAAGATTAAGGAAGAGTTAGAGCGATATAGTATTATTCGTACTGTCACAGCGGTAGAACGTGCTGATGTAGTGCTTATGGTAATTGATGCAACAGAAGGTGTGACTGAGCAGGATGCAAAGATTGCAGGTATTGCTCATGAACGTGGAAAAGGCATTATTGTTGTTGTGAATAAGTGGGATGCCATTGAAAAACACGACAAAACCATGAACGAATATGAAAAAGAGATTCGCAATACACTTGCTTACATGCCATATGCGGAAATCATGTATGTTTCTGCGGAAACAGGGCAACGCTTAAATAAACTATATGACATGATTGATATGGTAATGGAAAATCAAACACTACGAGTTGCAACCGGTGTGCTGAATGAGATTATGGCAGAAGCTGTTGCATTGCAACAACCACCTTCAGATAAGGGAAAACGTTTGAAACTTTATTATATTACTCAGGTTTCTGTGAAGCCTCCTACATTTGTTATCTTTGTAAATGACAAAGAATTAATGCATTTTTCTTATACCAGATATTTGGAAAATAAGATTCGTGAAGCGTTTGGTTTTAGGGGTACGTCACTGAAATTCTTTATTCGTGAGCGAAAGGAAAAGGAGCAATAGAATGGAACGCTTGATTTGTGTGGCAATCGGATATTTGTTTGGACTCTTCCAGACAGGTTACATTTACGGTATGATAAATCATGTGGATATAAGAAAGCACGGAAGTGGCAATGCTGGGACAACCAATGCACTTCGTACACTTGGTTGGAAGGCAGGGGTAATTACCTTTATCGGCGACTGTTTGAAATGCGTGCTGGCGGTTGTTTTGGTGCGGCTGATTTATGCAGACTCCAGCCACGTTGAACTGCTTGCAATCTATGCAGGATTAGGTGCGGTGCTTGGCCACAATTTTCCATTTTATTTACATTTTAAAGGTGGAAAAGGAATTGCATCTACGGCAGGGCTTATCTTGGCAGTAAATCCGCTGATGTTTTTAATTGTTGCCATTGTATTTATAGGTATTGTCTGGTTCACACAGTATGTATCACTTGGCTCTTTAATTATAATGGTATTATTTGTGATTCAAGTTATTATACATGGTCAAATGGGTGGATTTGGACTGACAACCGGAGAATTATATGAATTCTACGCAGTCGCCGTTGTTCTTGCCATATTGGCATTTTGGAGACATTGGGCAAATATCAAACGCTTGGCAAATGGAACGGAAAACAAAACAGACCTAAGAAAAATAGGAAAGAAATCGTAGGAGGTTCATAATGGCTAGAGTAGGTATTTTAGGAGCAGGAAGTTGGGGAACAGCATTGTCAATGATGTTGTTTCAGAATGGTCACGATGTAACAGTATGGTCTATTGATAACAATGAAGTAGAAATGTTACAAAAAGAAAGAGAACACAAAACAAAGCTTCCGGGTGTAAAACTGGCGGAAGAAATGATATTTACCAACAACTTGGAAGAAGGCATGAAAGATAAGGATTTTCTTGTGTTGGCAGTGCCATCCATTTTTACAAGAAGTACGGCCAAAAGCATGAAACCTTATATTAAGCCGGGACAGATTGTTGTAAATGTGGCAAAAGGGATAGAAGAAGATACGTTGATGACATTGTCAGAGCAAATTGAAGAGGAATTGCCGGAGGCAGATGTCGCGGTTTTATCCGGACCAAGTCATGCAGAAGAAGTAGGGCGAAGACTTCCTACAACCTGTGTGGTGGGTGCGAAATCGAGAGAAACGGCAATTTATTTACAAGATGCTTTTAAAAATGATTTTTTCCGCGTGTATATTAGTCCGGATATCCTTGGAATTGAAATTGGCGGTGCACTGAAAAATGTGATCGCACTTGCAGCTGGTATTGCAGATGGTCTTGGATATGGAGATAATACAAAGGCAGCACTTATTACGAGAGGTATTGCAGAGATTACTCGCCTCGGGGTAAAGATGGGTGGAAAGGCTGAAAGTTTTTCCGGTCTTACCGGAATTGGCGATTTGATTGTTACCTGTGCAAGTATGCACAGTCGTAACCGTAGGGCCGGTATCTTGATTGGACAAGGGAAGACCATGAAAGAGGCTATGGATGAAGTTCAGATGGTTGTGGAGGGTGTGTACTCTGCAAAAGCTGGTCTTGCATTGGCAAAGAAGTATAACGAATCTATGCCGATTATTGAACAAATCAATCAGGTATTGTTTGAAGATAAGAATCCGGCAGATGCAGTGCGTGAATTGATGCACAGAGATGGAAGATTGGAAAACTCAGAACTTTTGTGGTAAAGAAATAGTTCAGCTTTTTCATTCTATGAGCATGATTGGGGTCTATGGAGAATTTTTGTCTCTATAGGCCCTGTTTTGTAGAAAAACTAGAACCCCAAATAGTCATATTTCATAACATATTCTCATACATTATACAAGAATATGGAGGAGGATTGCTATGGAAGTATTTAATGTGTATAAAGATATTCAGGCACGGACAGGCGGTGCCATTTATCTTGGTGTGGTTGGACCGGTACGTACCGGGAAATCAACGTTTATTAAACGATTTATGGATTTGATGGTATTGCCGAAAATGGAGGATATCCCAAGCCGTGAAAGAGCGAAAGACGAATTACCGCAGTCGGCATCCGGAAAAACGGTGATGACGGCAGAACCGAAATTTGTGCCAAAGGAGGCGGCTGAAATCTGCCTTATGGATGATGTTAAGGTAAAAGTTCGCTTAGTTGACTGTGTTGGTTACATGGTAGAAGGTGCTTCCGGTCACATGGAAAATGGAGAAGAACGAAAGGTAAAAACGCCTTGGTTTGACTACGAAATTCCATTTACAAAAGCAGCCACAGTGGGAACGCAGAAAGTCATCAGAGATCATGCGACTATCGGAATTGTTGTGACTACGGACGGTAGTATTGGCGAACTTTCAAGAGCCAATTATCTTTCGGCAGAAGAGAAGACTATTCAGGAGCTAAAAACACTTGGGAAACCATTTATTGTGCTGGTGAACTCTCAGAAACCATATAGTAATGAAACAAAGCAATTGGTAGATGAAATCAGAGAACGTCATAATGTGGCAGTTATGGCAGTAAACTGTGAGCAACTCCGTGAGGAAGATATCCATCATATTATGGAGAAGGTATTGTTTGAATTTCCTGTTTCCGAGGTTCAGTTTTACATACCAAAATGGGTGGAAATGTTACCAAGAGAACATAAAGTAAAACAAGAAATTCTCAAATATATTCGAGGTATTTTGGATGATTTACGTGAGATTAAAGATGCAGTAAAAGGAGTCGAAAAACCGGAAAACAGCTGTATTCAAGATATGCGTGTGGATGATATTGCAATGGATACCGGTTGCGTAACCATTCGCATCCAAGTAGATGAAAAGTGTTATTATGAAATGCTCAGCGAGTTGGTTGGCACTGACATTAGTGGCGAATATGAGCTGGTACGTATGATGAAAGAGCTCTCTGAGATGAAGAAGGCGTATGAAGATGTGAAGGATGCCATGGAATGCGTAAGGATGAAAGGCTACGGTGTTGTGAATCCACGTAAGGAAGAGATTCTGGTGGATGAACCTACACTTATCAAACAAGGCAATAAATTTGGTGTGAAAATTCGTGCAGAAGCACCGTCCATCCACATGATTCGTGCAAACATTGAAACAGAGATTGCCCCGATTGTTGGAAGTGAGCAGCAGGCAAATGATTTGGTGACTTATATTAAAAATAATAGCCAGACGGAAGATGGAATCTGGGGAACCAATATCTTCGGAAAGTCTATTGAAGAAATGATTTCTGACGGCATGAAAAATAAGATTGCCATGATAAATGACGAAAGTCAGATGAAACTACAGGACACCATGCAGAAGATTGTAAATGACAGCAATGGTGGAATGGTTTGTATTATTATTTAGAAATATTTGTAACTGTTCAGAACTAACCTCGAAAACACGTTGTGTTTCCTCGGTGTGGCGTATCCGCCAAATAAAATTTTAAAAACATCTAAAAATGCGAGCATTTTAGATGTTTTATAAAATTTTGCTTAGCTCTGAACTGTTACAAAAACCATACGTTTTCATTGGTAGAAGAGATGCTAATGGCACCTGCCTGAAGCAGTGTCATTACATCTTCTTTTTCTGATACCAGCCCACCTGCAATGACAGGAGCAGGTGAAAGCTTGCACACTTTAGAAACAATTTTCGGCATTAGTGCAGGCAGTACTTCAATCACATCCGGTTTCGCTGATTTTACCTGACGGTCAATGTTCTCATACGCCATTGAGTCAAGTAAAAATACACGCAGGATGGTGTGAAAGTCGAGCTCTTTTGCGCGCTTGATTAAGTTTGGCTTTGTTGTGATGATACCATCAGCTCTGGTATATTTCTTCAAGAAATCGACGGTGATTTCCTTGCTACTAAGTCCGGTGATTAAATCAATGTGAACCATAGCAAGCTTACCGGCATTTTTAATCGCATCAATGATATCAGGAATTGTAAGGATATCGCCGTATAAGATGAAAATCACACGGCTATCGCTTGTTACACATTTTTTTAAGCCTTCATCATCCTTAATTGCGGCAATGATAGGAGAGTCTTCCAACGCCTCTTTAAATTCTTTTTTCATAAGTGTACTCCAATCTGTTGTCTGTCAAGACAGACTCTATAGCTATTATAACGCAGAAACATTTCTTGCTGCAACTACATTTACGCCGGTTCCAGCAACATCTGCAAGCACCACGTCACCAATTTTCACAGGTGCAGTTATTTCTACACCTTTTAATGCTTCTACACATTCAAAAATTTTGCTTTTTGGAATGTCAGTTTCAGTTTTGACGTTGACCATACAGCATGTGCCTTTGCTTACGCGAACGGTAGAAGTAACAATTCTGGTTGGATTGGTCACTTCCTTTTTTGCATAAATATCACCCTTCGGGCAAGTATTTCCTGTTACGCCAGTCACTTCATTTCCTTCTAATGTGACAGTCAGCGGACACCCAAGAGGACATCCGATACATGTTAATTCAATTGTTCTCATAATTGGGCCTCCTTTATACTTCTTCAATACGAATGGTAATCTTCGTTAAATCTGGATATTCAGCGAGTTTCTTCTTGTTTAAGATCACTTGTTCCATTTCACCAGGTGCCATAACCGGACGTTTGCGCTTGCTGATTAATTCTTCGTCAAAGTAAGTAGCAATGGCACAGTTTTTGTAGACATCTCCAACACGGAAACGAACGGTTAAATTGTCTTCCATTTCTGTTGGACGGATAAACTTTGGTACTGTGTAGCGCACGCCACCTTCTGGAACGATTTCCACTGTTTTCACATTGGCTGCAACACCATTTTGAATGTAGAGGGTAGCATTCTTACCTGCTGTTGCAGCCTCTTGTGAAACATAGTCTACAAGGTCATGTACATGGAGTACATTTCCGCAAGCGAAGATCCCTTCTATGTTAGTCTCTAAATTATCACCAACAATAGGGCCTGATGTAATTGGGTTTAAAGCAACACCGGCACTCTTGCTTAATTCGTTTTCCGGAATTAAACCACAAGAGAGAAGAAGGGTATCGCATTCGTAGCGAATTTCAGTGCCCGGTATCGGTCTGCGATCCGGACCCACCTCAGCGATTGTAACAGCTTCCACACGGTTCTTGCCTTCAATATCAACAACAGTATGGCTTAATTTTAAAGGAATACCAAAGTCATCTAAACATTGTACGATATTACGTTTTAATCCGCCTGAGTATGGCATAAGTTCCGCGACAACTTTTACTTCAGCGCCTTCTAATGTCATACGTCTAGCCATGATAAGTCCGATATCACCGGAACCTAAGATGACTACTTTTTTACCAGGCATATAACCTTCCATATTTACAAGACGTTGTGCGGTACCCGCAGAGAATACACCTGCAGGGCGGTAGCCTGGAATGTTAAGAGCTCCTCTGGAACGTTCGCGACATCCCATTGCAAGAATTACAGCTTTTGCCTGAATCTGAACCATACCATCTTCGCGGTTCATGACAGTTACCACTTTATCAGCTGTAATATCCATTACCATAGTGTTTAATTTATATTCAATGTTACGTTCTAAAACTTGGTCAATAAATCGAGAAGCGTATTCTGGACCAGTTAATTCTTGTTTAAATGTATGCAACCCAAAACCGTTGTGAATACATTGATTTAAAATTCCACCAAGTTCTTTATCTCTTTCAATAATTAAAATACTGTCAATTCCGTTGTCTTTTGCAGCGACAGCAGCAGCAAGTCCGGCAGGACCACCGCCCACGATTACTAAATCATATTGTTTCATAGTCGTTTGTCCTCCTCCTTAAATCTCTTTGTTTAATCCTATCGCAATGTTACTTGCGGCACCGTTCTTTGTGATGTCAAACATGCTCATTTTTAATTCACGTTCCAAAATTTCCATGGTACGAGGAGAACAGAAGCCTGCCTGACAGCGTCCCATGCCTGCACGTGTACGACGTTTTACAGCATCTAAGGAACGTGCACCTAACGGACGATGAATTGCGTCTAAAATTTCACCTTCAGAAATCATTTCGCAGCGGCAAATGATGTTACCATAAGCAGGTTGATTCTTAATCAGTTCGTTACGTTCTTCTAATGAAAGTTCTTCCGGGTGAAGAATGCCTTTTCTTGTTGCAATGAAGTTATCTTTTTCTGCAAGAGAAAGCATATCTTTCACAAGTTCTGCAACCATTTCTCCGATAGCAGGAGCGGAAGAGAGTCCCGGTGATTCAATACCGGCTACGTTTATAAATCCTTTTGCATCCGCAGCTTCACCGATTACGAAATCATTTCCATCTTCATGGGCACGAAGACCAGCGAATGAAGTAATTACTTGACGCA
Organism: Tyzzerella sp.; assembly: GCA_017410145.1. Taxonomy (GTDB): domain Bacteria; phylum Bacillota; class Clostridia; order Lachnospirales; family Lachnospiraceae; genus Faecalimonas. Next base: position 4,576 of record JAFQRJ010000001.1, on the reverse strand, counting down.
TTGGTACATTTTTTACACTAAGAGCTGAAGTCATGCTAAGTGAACCTAGTCCAGCACCTGTTGTGTTCAAGGATTCTTTGTCTTCTACATCTAAAGCAGTAGGACCTACAAGAAGGTTACCATGTACCGTTGGAGTTACAAGTACACCTTTACCCATTTTGGAAGGCAACTGAAAAATAGTATGGGTAACGTGTGTACCTGCATCTTTATCAAGAAGGCAATATTCGCCTTTTCTTGCTGTGATATGAAGCTTATTTTCGCTTACCATGTTGTTCAGTTCATCAGCATATACACCGGCTGCATTGATTACAACCTTTGCTTCAAAAATTTCTTCTTCATTACTGTCAGTATGTAACGTTTTAATTGTATATCCGTTTTCAGTCTTTTCGATATGCTTTACTTCTGTATTCAAGAAGAATGAAACACCATTTACACATGCATTTTCGGCAAATGCCATTGTCATGTGGAACGGACATACGATGCCACCTGTTGGTGCGTAGAGTGCACATGTTACATCATCTGCTACATTAGGTTCCATTTTCACGAGTTCTTCGCGTTCTACGATTCTACATCCAGGAACTCCATTTACAGCCGCCTTTTCCAGTAATTCGTCAAGCCCTGCACGGTCTTGGTCTTTTGTGCAGACAACAAGGGAGCCGTTTCTTTTAAATGGGATATCCAATTCCTTTGAAAGACCATCCATTAATTCGTTACCGCGAACATTAAGCTTCGCTTTGAGTGAGTCTGGTTTTGCATCGAAACCAGCGTGGATAATTGCACTATTTGCTTTTGAAGTTCCGTTACAAACATCTTCTTCGCGCTCGATGACACAAATGTTTGCCTGATATCTGGATAATTCACGTGCTATGCTACTTCCGATTACGCCGGCACCAATGATTGCTACATCATACATTGTTTTGTTCTCCTTTTTCTTTGATAAAATACAATTGTTCAGAGCCACCTCGAAAACACGTTGGCTCAGAACAATAGCAAAAAGAGCAAGAAAAAACAAAGTGATCCCATCACTTTATTTTACCTTGCTCATGTCTCTTGGTATTTTATTTAATTATTTCTAACATAGTATAGCATGAATGGTTGAATTATGCAAGTAGAAAAAATGTTATATTGTCGCAATCATCTCGCCTGCATCTTTCAGTACAATGTGCGGCTTCTCTATCGATGCCTCTAAAATCTCCTGTGTTGTCTCTCCACTCATAACAAGTACGCCTGTCACTCCCGCATTTAAGCCACTCTTAATATCCGTGTAAATACGGTCACCGATAACCGCGGTTTCTTCTTTTGAATATCCATGTTGCTGCATCGCAAGTTGTGGCATCAAAGGCTCGGGTTTTCCGATGACAAGTGGACGTTTCTTTGTTGCATTATAAATCATATCACACACGCTGCCACAGTCTGGCACACTACCATATTCTGTCGGACATACATAGTCCGGATTAGTAGCAATATAAGGAATGCCTTCTCTTGTGAGTAGAAGTTTGCTTACATCTTCTAATTTTTTAAAAGTAAGTTCTGTGTCAAATCCCATAACGATTACATCTACTTCATCCAAATTTTCTGTGATTTCAAAACCATTTTTACGAAGTTCTTCTTTGAGTGAATTGGTTCCGCATACGTAAAGTCTTGTTCCTGCATGATGCAGTTTCAAATAGTAGGCTGTAGCCTGTGATGAAGTAATAAAATCCTCTTCGGTTGCTTCAATCCCAAGCTTCGCTAATTTTTTCACATAATCAGCAACACTCTTGGATGAATTATTAGTCATGAAAAGATAACGTTTCCCTTTCTCACGAATCTTGGCAAGAAGTTCCTTTGTAAAACTATATAATTGGTCACCTAAATATAAAGTACCATCCATATCAAATAAGAACAGGTTATATTTGCTAAACATTACACGTCCTCCTATCTTTTCTTACCAAAAAATAACATACTTTTATTTTCTTTGCAACCAATAATTTGTTGCCAGTCGGAAAAATTCAAAGTTGATGAAAAATTAATATTGGAAGATTGCCTATGATTGTATTACAAACATTTTTTACAATATTGACAATGCGTAGTAAATGCGTATAATATAAAGAAAGGAATACAATATGAAGAGAAGAGAATTAATTAAATTACTTGAAAGAAATGGATGGTATTCTAAGAGAAATGGTGGAAATCATGAATATGAAAGAAAGAAGTGTATACCCAATTATTATTACAAAAGAAAAAGATGGTTTTTATGTAAGAATCCCAGATTTTGAAACTGCAACACAAGGCAGAAGTATAGCAGATTGTATTGTAATGGCTAGAGATGCAATAGGACTTATGGGAATTGACATGATTGATGATGGAAAAGAGTTGCCAGAGTCTAATACAAAAGCTTATGAATTGGAAGAGGATGACATTGTAACCTTAGTAGATGTTGACTTTGTCGACTATAGAAAAAGAGTGGATAATCGTGCTGTGAAGAAAAATTGTACAATACCTTATTGGTTAAGTGTTGAGGCAGAAAAAATAGGTATAAATTATTCGCGGATATTGCAGGATGCGCTTATAAATATATTGGGAATTTCAAGGCGTTACTAATTAAATTTATTGTGTTATATTTTAAGCCATTATGTTATAATGTCCCAAGGAGGAAAGAAAAATGATACGTTTTAATTGTGATTATTTAGAAGGAACTCACCCACGTATTCTACAGGCATTGACTGAGACCAATCTGGTTCAGACCTGTGGTTATGGTGAGGATGAATATTGTGAAGCTGCGAGAGAAGCGATTCAAAAGGTGTGCAAATGTGACAGTGCGCAGGTGCATTTTCTTGTGGGAGGAACGCAGGCAAATCTGACCGTGATTTCATCTATTTTGCGCCCACACCAAGGGGTCCTTTGTGTGAAAGAAGGACACATCAATGTACATGAGACAGGTGCCATTGAAGCAACGGGACATAAGGTGATTGCTATTGAAGGAACAGATGGGAAACTTTGTGCTGAACAGATCATAGAACAACATAAGTTACATTGGGAGGATGGTTCCCATGAGCATATTGCGCAGCCGAAGTTGGTTTATATTTCCAATCCGACAGAACTTGGGACTATTTATACAAAATCAGAGTTAGAAGCCATACGAAAAGCCTGTGATGCGTGCAACATGTATCTCTTTTTAGACGGAGCACGTCTTGGGTACGGACTAATGTCAAAAGACAATGATATGACGATAGAAGACATTGCGAAAAATTGTGATGTGTTCTATATCGGCGGAACGAAAGTGGGCGCCATGTTTGGTGAAGCGGTTGTGATTACCAATCCGGCATTACAGGAAGATTTTCGATATATCATCAAACAAAAAGGCGGCATGCTTGCGAAGGGAAGACTTTTAGGCATTCAGTTCTTAGAACTGTTTAAAGATGGACTCTACTTTGAAATCTCAGCACATGCAATGAAAATGGCGGAAATCTTAAAAGAAGGTTTGAAAGAACTGGGTTACAAATTCTATGCTAATAGTCCGACGAACCAGCAGTTTGTGATTGTGCCGGATAAAAAGTTACAGGAATTAGATGAAAAATATAGTTATGAATATCAAATGCGTTACGATGCTGAACATAGCGTGGTTCGCTTCTGCACAAGTTGGGCTACCAAAGAAGAGCATGTGCGTCAATTATTAGAAGATATGAAGTAGGTGAACTGTATGTTGGTAAAAATATTTACAGACGGTGCTGCACGAGGAAATCCGGATGGACCGGGTGGATACGGGACCGTTTTAGAGTATGTAGATGGAAAGGGACAGCTTCATACAAGAGAATATTCCTGTGGATATAAGAAGACTACCAATAACCGTATGGAGTTAATGGCAGCGATTGTAGGACTGGAAGCGCTGAACAAACCATGCATAGTGGAATTGTATTCTGACTCAAAATATTTGGTAGATGCATTTAATCAGAAATGGATTGACAGCTGGCTGCAAAAGGGCTGGAAACGTGGCAAAAATGAACCGGTAAAAAATGTTGACTTATGGAAACGGTTATTAAATGCAAAAGAACCACATGAAGTACATTTTATCTGGGTAAAGGGACATGATGGTCATCCGCAGAATGAAAGATGCGATGTATTGGCTACGTCAGCAGCCGATGGAGAAGACTTAATTGATGATGTAATTATGGAGTAAATTTTGATGACATGAATGCAAAACATATTCTTTACAATCTAAAATAATAGTGATAGAATCACAAAGGATTGAAGTAAGACAGACGGTCGCTGCTGCAAGTGCCGAAAGGCCGCAGGAGAGGAAAGTCCGGGCTTCATAGGGCAGGATGCCGGTTAACGGCCGGTGGAGGCGACTCCAAGGATAGTGCAACAGAAATGTACCGCCTCAGTGTTCACTGAGGTAAGGGTGGAAGGGCAGTGTAAGAGACTACCGCCTTCTTGGTAACAAGAGGGGCATATGTAAACCCCATCCGAAGCAAAACCGAATAAAAACAATGTGGCGGCCCGTCACGTTTTAGGTAGGTTGCTTGAGCCTGTTGGCAACAGCAGGTCTAGATAGATGACCGTTCAACGACATAACCCGGCTTATCGTCTTGCT